>JBBRAQ010000007.1:0-128351 GCA_038206635.1 Candidatus Nanopelagicales bacterium
GGTTGGTCTCCGGGTTGAACTCGTAGGCCACCGGGTGCTGCATGAACGAGTTCGCGGCGAGGATGTAGTACGCCGAGAGCATCGTGCCGATCGCCGCGGCCCAGATGGTCGGGGTGTAGTCGCCGGGACCGTACAGCTGCACGTACTGCGCCTGGAGGTTGTTGATGCCCTCGACGGTGCCATCGAGGGTGTGCGTCGACAGGAAGGAGAGCAGGTACGGGATCCGCACCGAGAACAGTTCGCTCACACCGTCCGGCGTGCCGAGGGTGAAGATCGAGAAGGATGCGTTCGCACCGGTCGCCGTCTTGTACATCGCCTCGGCCGCGGCCATCTTCATCGGCTGGGCGGCGGTCATGGCCAGGCTCAGGGAGTCGCCGAAGAACGTGGTGAGCGCGCCGGAGACGACCATCATCCACATCCCGAACTTGAGTGCGGGGCGCATGGTGTCGGCGTGCTGCTTGCGGTAGAGGTGCCAGGCCGCCACGGAGATGATCAGCCCGGACGACACCATGAAGCAGGCGAAGATCGTGTGCGGGAAGGACGCGAGGGCGATCGGGTTCGTGAGCAGCTCACCGATGTCGGTGAGCTCGGCCCGCCCCCTGGCCTCGTTGATCCGGAATGCGATCGGGTTCTGCATGAACGCGTTGGCGGCCAGGATGAAGTAGGCCGACGCGATCGACCCCACCGCGGTGAGCCAGATCGTGGCGAGGTGGAGCCCCCGGGGAAGCTTGTCCCAGCCGAAGATCCACAGTCCGATGAAGGTGGCCTCGAGGAAGAACGCCACGATGCCCTCAAAGGCGAGCGGCGCTCCGAAGACGTCGCCGACGAACCGCGAGTAGGTGGACCAGTTCATGCCGAACTGGAACTCCTGCACGATGCCGGTGACGACACCCATGGCGAAGTTGATGAGGAAGAGCTTGCCGAAGAACTTCGTGGCCTTGAGCCACTTCTCGTCGCCGGTGCGGACCCACATGGTCTGCATGATCGCGACGAGCATCGAGGTTCCGATGGTCAGCGGCACGAACAGGAAGTGGTAGACGGTCGTGATGCCGAACTGCCACCGAGCGAGGTCTAGCGCGCTCATAGAGGTATCCCCTCACGGACATTGGACGCACGCGGATGTGCAGTGGTCACTTTGCCGCTGCCCGCACCCGGTCTGCGGGCAATCGGCTGTGAGGTGAGTCGCGCAGGGCAGGCACACCTATCCGGTCGGACGGCCTCGCGTGCACACATTGCGCCCACCACGCTGAGGGTGCCCTTGCTCGTCACTCGGCGTGGTCGCAGACGACCCATCTCTGGCGCGATTCGCACCGGGCGCTCCCCTGACGAACTGCGCAGGCTGTCCAGCGAGGATGATGACCGCCCGTGACCTCGCTGCCGGAGTACGAGGAGCTCGCCGCTCCTGCGCACGCACCGAAGCCGGCGTCACCTGGCCGCATCTGGGCGGCGCTGGTCATCGTCTACGTGGTGTGGGGATCGACGTACCTCGGCATCAAGGTCGCCACCGAGTCGATGCCCACCCAGCTCGCCCTCGGGCTTCGCTTCCTCGTGGCCGCGGCGATCCTCGCCGGCATCGTCGCGGTGCGCCGGGGGCCGGCCACACTTCGGGTCACCCGGGCCGAGCTCGGGGGTGCCGCGCTGGTGGGCGTCATGCTGCTCGGAGTCGGCATGAGCACCGTGGGTCTCGGGCAGGACTACGTGCCTACCGGGGTCGCGGCGCTGCTGGTCGCGGTGACGCCGCTCTGGATCGTGCTGCTGCGCTTCGGCTCCGGCGATCGGCCGCCGCTCGTCACCTGGCTCGGCATCGGCATCGGCCTCGTGGGTGTGGCGCTGCTGGTCCTGCCCGGCAGCGACGTCGCCTCCGTAGGCGGCGCGACCCCGCAGCAGCGAGCCCTGTGGTCGCTCGTCATCGTCGTCGGCTCAGCCAGCTGGGCTGCCGGCGCCTTCCTGCAGCAGCGCATCGCGACCCCGAAGGACGCGCTCGTCATGTCGACGTACGAGATGGTCGCGGGCGGCCTCGCCCTCGTGCTGGTCGGCACTCTGCGCGGAGAGCGCATGGGCGACGTGCTCGACGCGACGGCGGCGTCGTGGGCGGGGTGGCTCTACCTCGTGTTCCTCGGTTCGCTCGTGGCGTTCTCAGCGTTCGTGTGGCTGGTCGACCACGCACCCATCTCGCTGGTGTCCACGTACGCCTACGTCAACCCGGTGGTCGCGGTTGCACTGGGCACGTTGGTCCTCGGCGAGAGCCTCACGAGCGGCGTTGTCGTCGGAGGCGCCGTGATCATCGGCGGGGTCGCGCTCGTCGTCAGCGGCGAGCGGGTCGGTCGGCGGCGCTGACGGCTGTGCGCGGTCACGACCTGCCCGTGAGGACGACGACGTCCTCCTCGCCCGGCGCGAGGCCCGTGAGGCCAGGCGTTCCGCACGACACCACGGTCGCCCGCTCCCATGGTCGGTCGTCGGCCAGGAACGGGTACTCCTCGCTCTGCCACAGGTCCCAGAACTCCTCGGCCTCGGCCTCGGTGCGGCCGAGCACGACGTCGCGCGCGACGCCGCGGCGACGGCGCTCCTGCTCGTCCGAGCTGACCCAGACGGTGGCGTCGTAGCGGTCGACCAGGCTGGCACGACTCGCGCCCACGCCCTCGACCAGCAGCAGCGTCGTCCCGGACGGTACGTCGATGGAGCTCGGACGCCCGTGCCGTTCCCATGCCGCCGGTCGGTAGCTGACAGCAGTGCCCTCGCGCGCCGGGCCCAGCACGTGGTGCGAGAGCACGGCGTCCCAGTCGAAGAACGACTCCTCCCAGGCCACGTCGTCGGTGTGCACGACGACCGAGCCCGGGACGAGGGCGGCGATGCGCTCGGCGATGGTCGACTTGCCGCTGCCCGAGCGGCCGTCCACGGCAACCACGACCGGACGGTTGCCGGTGTTGCCGGCGGTGTCGAGGAGACGGCGTACGACGAGGCGCACGTCGCGCACCGTCCAGGTGCCCGCCACGGCCTCGGACTCGGGAAGCGTGATCATCACGCCAGCCTAGGTCGCCCCCCTGCAAGCGGTTGCACCGCTCCTGGGCGCCGGGTCGGTCAGTCCGCGTCCCGGCCCTCGGACTCCGGCGTCGCGGCAGCCGCGGAGGTCATCGGTCCAGGCTGCTGCGTCCTCGGCGCCGGAACCGCGCCGGGCTCGGCCGCCGCGCGGTTGCGCTTGGCGTCGTACAGCACACGGTCGGCCCGGTCGATGGCGTCCCAGAGGGTCTCGTCGTCCTTCCAGGAGGCGAGGCCCCACGTCCAGGGATGGTCGCTCGCGACGGCGGCACGATGGATGGCGGCGTAGGCCTCGGCCTCGGTGCTGCCGGGGAGCAGGGCGACGAGGTCGTGCGGGCGCAGGCGCGCGTGCAGGTCGTTCACGACCGAGCAGAGCAGGACGTCGCCGGCGATGTGGCCGTGGGCGTCGTTGAAATCCTTGAACCTGTCGAGGTCGACGATCGCCACCGCCGTGGGCTGCGAGGCGCGGGAGGCCACAGACCGGACGCCGCCAGCCTGGTGCTCGAGCCCGCGCCGGTTGAGCGCGCCGGTGAGCGGGTCGACGTGGCTGAGCCGGTGCAGCTGGGCGACGAGCCCGTAGGTCGCGATCCCGACCGTGGCCACCATCACGCAGGCGACGACCGCGAACAGGATGGTGGGCAGCACGCTCTGGATCGTGACCGCCGCGAGGTAGAGGCCGATCATCAGCGCGAGATGGAACGCGAGGCGTGCCTTCGTGGCGAACAGCGCGGCCAGCAGGGCCAGGAGCACCAGGCCGGTGCCGTTGAGCATCTGGCCCACGGCGTCGGTGTGCGAGGTGATCACGAAGCCGAGGACGGTCGAGCTGAACGCCAAGGAGAGGTCCCACAACCAAAACGCGACGCGTCCGACGACCGTGAAGGTCAGCAGCGCCACGACGGCCGAGAGCCCCGCCATGGATGCGTTGAAGCCGCGCTCGGCATCAGCCCCGGGGCCGGGCAGCAGCGCGAACGACAGGAGGAACAGGGCAGCCAGGACCTGCGCCCCGCCGAGCAGCAGCACAGCCGCGCGCGGGGGTCGGTCGGTCGGCGAGGTGCGCCAGTCCGCGACCGACATGAGTCGTGATGCCATCGATCCTCCTGCGGGGAGGGTACGGGTGCCGGCGGCCGGATGCGCCCTCGCATGCTCGACGTAGCGAGGTCGGCGGGGGTTCCCCTCGGCCGGTTCGCTGCTCCGGCCGGCGAGGTCGAGCAGAATGCGACCACCCGTCCGAGCGGCGGTGGCCGCGGAGGAGGTCGGATGCGTCGTCGCTGGCCGCTGTTCGAGCCGACCCGCGACCGGGGTCTCGTCGTGGCCTGGGCGCTCGCAGCCGTCGTCGCGTGGTTGGCCCTCGACGCGGCCACGACCCGGCGATGGGGGCACGACGCCCATGCCTACTGGCTCGTGCAGCTCGGGCCCGACGCGTACAGCCGCCTGCCCGGCCAGCCGGATGCGTTCCTCTACTCGCCGGCCTTCGCGCAGGTGGCCCAGCTCGTCACGTGGCTGCCGTGGCCGGTGTTCGTGACGCTCTGGACCACCGCTGCGGTGGCGACGTACCTCTGGCTGGTGCGACCGCTGCGCTGGGTCTTCGCCGTGCCGCTGCTGGCCCTCGCGATCGAGGACGTCGCGCTCGGCAACACCACCTGGCTGCTCGCACTGCTCGCGGTCGCCGGGCTGCGCGTCTCGTCGGCGTGGGTGCCGTCGGCGTACGTGAAGGTCGTGTCGGGGCTCGGCGTCCTGTGGTTCGCCGGCCGTCGCGACTGGCGTGCGCTCGGCGTCGCCGCCGGTGTGGGCGCTGCAGTGCTGGCCGTCTCGTTCGCGGTGTCGCCGGACATGTGGCGGGCGTACGTCGAGCTGCTCGTCAGCGTCGACGGCCGCGGCACGCTGCCGCGGGCGGTGGCCGCCGCCGCCCTGATCTGGTGGGCCGGCCGCACCGATCGGCCGTGGCTCGTCCTCTGCGCTCTCGTGCTGTGCTCGCCGCTCGTGCTCGCCTACGCCTTCGGCTACCTCGTCGCGCTGCCCCGGGTGCTCTCCGCCGAGACTCTCGCGCGGCTGAACGCGCCGTTCGGCGGGCCTGTTGCCGTCGTACGACGTGTCCTTGACCTGCCGGCGCGTGAGAGCACGACCAGCGACGTCACACCCGGTCGTTGAGCGCCAGGACCATCGAGGGCAGGCCCAGTGAGAGCCCGAGGAACACCCAGAACGTCGCCATGACGCCCTCCCAGGTGAGCGTGACGTCCCACGTGTCGAGCTCGGATCCATAGACCACGAAGGCGATGAGGCCCACGGTGAGCGCCAGCGCGACCGCCGTGCCGAGGTAGCGGTACGACTCGACGTACGACGCGTTGCGCACCGCGAGCTGGCGCTCGTCGAGGTAGTCGTCGGGAAGGTCGGCGATGGTGCGCACCGACACCCGCAGCAGACCCCAGACGACGGCCGTGAGGATCACCATCACGAGGCCCGCGAGCTGACCGAGGGTGAGGTAGGCGACCGCGATCAGCACGAGGCAGGCGGCGAAGCCGGCCACGAGGGCGATCCGAGCAGGCCTCGTGCGAATGCGGTCGTACGCCGTGTCGGCCATGAGCTTGTCGGCGTTGGCCGCGACGGCGGCAGCGTTGCGCTCCTTGCCGGCGGCCCAGCGCTCCTTGAGGTTCATGAGGGCTCCTGCGTGTCGGGGAAGGGAGTGAGGGAGAAGAGCTGCTCGACGGGTGCCTCGAGCACCTCGGCCAGGCGCAGCGCGAGCGAGAGGCTCGGGCTGTACTCGCCACGCTCGAGGTAGCCGACCGTCTGGTAGTGGACTCCGACCGCATCCGCGAGCTCCTGGCGGCTCAGCCCCCTGTCGGCGCGCAGCAGCTCGATGCGGCTGAACACCGGCTCGTCGGCCTTCGGTCGTCGTCCCATGGGTCGTAGCATAAATGCTCACATAGCATTCATGCAACATCGGGCCGCTCGACCCGGCCCACCCGGCGGGGGCCTTCACCCTCGTGCCTCGCTGCCTGGGTTCGACGGGGGTTGCTCGCTAGCGTTGGCTCCATGCAGGTAGAGATCAGCTCAGGCCCCGCGTTCGCGTTCGGTGAGATCACGCTGCCCCCGGGCGGCTCTGTCCGGGTCGAGGCCGGCGCCATGGCCATGACGCGCGGCGACATCCAGATGGCGACGTCCACCCAGGGCGGCTTCATGAAGGGGCTCAAGCGCACGCTCGGCGGCGAGAGCTTCTTCGTCAACGACTTCAGCTCAGGGTCCGGCGGCGTCGTCGGCGTTGCAGCGGCGTTGCCCGGCGATCTCGACCACATCATGCTCGACGGATCGCGCGCGCTCATGGTGCAGAGCGGGTCGTGGATCGCGTCCGACCCCTCGATCGACGTCGACACGAAGTGGGGCGGCGGCAAGACGTTCTTCAGCGGCGAGGGCCTGCTCCTGCTGCGCTGCACGGGAGCCGGCGATCTGCTCGTCTCGGCGTACGGCGCCTTGCGCCCGTACACGCTCGCCGCCGGCGAGGTGCTCACGCTCGACACCGGCCATGTGGTCGCGTTCGACGAGACCGTGAACTACGCCGTACGCAAGGCGGGCTCGTGGAAGTCGACGATCCTCGGTGCCGAGGGCCTCGTCACCGACTTCACCGGGCCGGGCCGGGTGTGGCTGCAGACCCGCAGCAGCAGCGACCTCGTCGCCTGGATCCAGTCCAAGCTGCCGCCGCAGCGCAGCTGAGCTCCTGGGCTCGTCAGTCGGCGTCGCCCTGGAGGGCGATGCGGTTGCCCTCGGAGTCGGAGATCTCCGCGACCACGGTGTCGTCGACGGTCGTGGCCGGGTAGAGCACCTGGGCGCCGGCCTCGACCGCTCGTGCGACGACCGCCTCGACGTCGTCGACGCCGAGGTAGATGCGGGTGCCGTCGACCGACGGCACGTACGAGTCGCCGTGCATGAGGGCGCCGGCGGCTCCGATGGGGCCATCGGCCGCAGGGAAGTACGCCGCGTCGTTGCCGTCGATCGTGTCGCGCTCGAGCTCGACGAGGAACACGCGCTCGTAGAAGTCGACGGCGCGGTCGAGGTCGGCGACCGGGATCTCGAACCAGCTCGCCCGGACCATCAGGTCTGGGCCATGTCGACGAAGCGCGAGTAGTGGCCCTGGAAGGCGACGGTCACAGTGGCCGTGGGGCCGTTGCGGTGCTTGGCCACGATGAAGTCGGCCTCGCCCGCGCGCGGCGACTCGCGCTCGTACGCGTCCTCGCGGTGCAGCAGGATCACCATGTCGGCGTCCTGCTCGATCGAGTTGTGCACCGCGATGCCGTTGGCGATGAAGTTGTGGCGGTTCAGCACGGTCGCGTCGTACACCGGCTCCTCGCCGTCGGGCGTGATGGAGACGATCTCGTCCCAGAACACGTCGTTGGTCGCGAGGATCTCGAGGTCGGCGGAGTCGAGAACGGTGGCCACGCGGCCGAGGCGCTCGCGGCTCGGCGCGTGCTTCCAGGCCGCCGAGCCGTTGAACGACGTGCCCATCGCGGCGGCGAACTCGCGGTGCGACATGCCCTTGTCGGCCAGCACACCCCTGACGGTGTCCCACACCTGCACGGGCACGGTGTCGACGTTGGTGTTCTTGGTCTTCTCGCGCACGATCTCGAGCAGCTGGGCTGCTGCGACGCCGCGGGCACCGTGGACGCCGATCTCGCGGAGGAAGCGGCGCTGGTCGTCGCCGCCGCTGATGTCGAGGGTGTACGACGGCCGGTAGCCGGCCTTGCGGACCTCGCGGATGCGGCACGAGATGCCGAAGCGCAGCAGGAGCAGCGAGACGTCGTCGATCAGGCGACGGCTCGTTGAGGAGTAGTAGACGCGGCCGCCGGTGCCGGCCTTGTTGACCGTGACCGAGCCGTCGGTGGCCCACAGGTGGTGCAGGAAGAGCGCGATCTGGCGCTTGGGCAGCGACGGGATCACGGCGGGCACGAACTTCTCGTGCGACCGCGCGCCGAACAGGCCGAGACCGTCGAGCCAGGCCGCGATCGGGTTCCGGCGGCCGTGGGTGAGGTGGTACGGCGACGGCAGGCGCAACGTGGTGACACGTGCGGCGGCGTAGTCGTCGCGCTTGGGCGTGATGCCGAAGTGCTGCGCGGCGTCAGAGACCGCGGCGAGGTTGGCCTCGTCGATGCTGGCGTAGCGGATCGGCTGGCGCTTCACGAAGGAGCCGTCGCCGAGCAGGTGGGCGAGCATCACGACCTCGGAGTCGGCCCAGGTGCTCTCGTCGCTCGGGGCGCACACGTGCCGCGGGGCGGCGAGGCGTGTGCCCGGGGCGATGTCGCCGAGCGCCTTCCAGCCGTCGTACGTCAGGAACGGGTGGTTGGCGGTGGCGCGCACCTCCTTGCCGGAGGCGAGACGCAGGCGGAACACCTCGCGCGTGCCGGTGGGGAACACGTGCGTCATGGCCGAGCGGACGTAGCGCAGCGAGTCGTCGAGAGCCCACACCGGGACGTCGCGGGCACCTTCGGTGTACAGCTGGCCGATGGTGGTCTCGGCGCCGGTGTCGGCACGCAGGATGCGGGTGTCAGCGGTGAGGCAGCCCGACTCACGGAGGTCGCTGACCATCGGGCGCTTGTCGGTGCGCTGCTCCGGGCCACGGTTGAGCTGGGAGATCGCGACGACCGGCACCTCGAGCTCCTTGGCGAGGAGCTTGAGCGAACGGGAGAACTCCGAGACCTCCTGCTGGCGGCTCTCGACCTTCTTGCCCGAGCTCATCAGCTGGAGGTAGTCGATGACGACGAGACGGAGGTCGTGGCGCTGCTTGAGCCGGCGGCACTTCGCCCGGATCTCCATCATCGTCATGTTCGGGGAGTCGTCGATGAACAGCGGGGCCTCCGACACCGCGCTCATCTTGCGCGCGAGCTTCTGCCAGTCGGCGTCGGACATCGTGCCGCTGCGCAGGTGGTTGAGCGCGATCGAGGCCTCGGCCGAGAGCAGGCGCATCGCGATCTCGTTGCGGCTCATCTCCAGGCTGAAGATGACGCTGGAGAGCCCGTGCCGGATCGACGCCGACCGCGCGAGGTCGAGGCCGAGGGTGGACTTGCCGATCGCGGGGCGGGCGGCCACGACGATCATCTGGCCGGGGTGCAGACCGTTGGTGACGGCGTCGAGGTCGGCGAAGCCGGTCGGGACGCCGGCGAGCACGCCGCCGCGCGAGGCGAGCGCGTCGATCTCCTCGAGGGTGCCCGGCATGATCTCGGCGAGGGGCAGGTAGTCCTCGCTCGTGCGGCGGTCGGTGACGTCATAGACCGCCGCCTGGGCGCGGTCGACGAGCATGTCGACGTCGCCGTCGCCGGCGTAGCCCATCTGGACGATGCGCGTGCCGGCCTCGACGAGGCGGCGCAGCACGGCCCGCTCCTGCACGATCCGGGCGTAGTAGCCGGCGTTGGCCGCGGTGGGCACCGAGGCGACCAGGGTGTGGAGGTAGGGGGCGCCACCGACGCGTCCGAGCTCACCGATCTTCGCCAGCTCGGCCGACACCGTGATGGCGTCGGCCGGCTCGCCGCGGCCGTAGAGGTCGAGGATCGAGGCGTAGATCAGGGTGTGCGCCGGGCGGTAGAAGTCGCTCTCGCGGAGGGTCTCAACGACGTCGGCGATCGCATCCTTCGAGAGCATCATCGCGCCGATGACGGACTGCTCGGCCGGGATGTCCTGGGGCGGGGTGCGGTCGGGAGCGCCGGTGTCCTCACGGGAGGAGATGTCGACGACGCTCACAGGGCAGCTCCTCAGGGCGGACTACCGGCGACGGGAGAAACCGGCGGGGCAGAGATCCGGTGACGCAGGATTCTGCGATCGCGGGCAGTGCCTCACCCCCAGTTCTACGCCGGGGGACCGACACTGCACGCGCGACGTTAGGGGGGTGCCGCCCGCGCCACAACGTGCCCTGTGGACGACCTGGGGACGAGATGTTGACAAGCCTCGGCGAGTCGGGTGACAAGCCTGTGGACAACCCTGGGATAACCTTCTCGATCTTGCTCAGACAGGCCTGTGACCTGCGGTGATACAAACGCTTGCCTGGGGAGGGAAGAAACATCTGGCAGGTGTCCGACTGGTGAACACCGCGCCATCGATGCACATCTCGGCCCTCCTGCCAACCACCGGCGGAGCACTCGGCAGGATGGCGTCGTGGACGACGCCGGCACGAGCGAGCAGGCCGCGCCCGGCCACCCTGCCAGACACCCCGCCGGCCACTCGGCGCCGACCTCCTCGGGAGCCGGGGAGGACGGGTCGCTGCGGGAGATCATGCGCCTGGCCGTCCCCGCCCTCGGGGCCCTGGTCGCCCAGCCGCTCTTCGTCCTCGTCGACGCCGCGATCGTGGGCACCCTGGGTACCGCCCCGCTGGCCGGCCTCGGGGCGGCTGCCACCCTCGTGGGCCTCGTCCTGGGGCTGTGCATCTTCCTGGCCTACGCCACCACCGCCTCGGTGGCGCGGCGCCTCGGCGAGGGCAGGTGGGGCGACGCCGTCTCCGAGGGCGTGGAGGGGATGGCCCTCGGTTTCGGCCTCGGACTCGTGCTCGCCGCCGTCACGATCGCCGCCGCCGAGCCCCTCGTCCACGCCTTCGGTGCCTCCGACACGGTCACGCCGTACGCCGTGGTCTACCTGCGCGTGATCGCGCTCGGCTTTCCCGCCGCGCTCGTCGCGATGGCGGGGGTAGGCGTGCTCCGGGGCCTGCAGGACACCCGCACGACGTTGCTCGTCACGCTGCTCGCGGTGAGCGTCAACACCGTGCTCGCGGTCACCCTCGTGCTGGTGCTCACGCGCGGGATCGGCGGCTCCGCGGCCGCCACCGCCGTCGCAGAGTGGGTCCAGGCGCTCGCCTACGTCGTGGTCGTGGCTCGGGTCGCGAGGAGCCACGGCGTCACCGCCCGGCCGTCGGGCCTCGGCATGCTGGCCGCGGCGCGCACCGGCGTCCCGCTGTTCTGGCGCACGGTGGTGCTCCGCGCGGTGTTCCTCGTCGCCGCCACGGTCGCCGCACGCCTCGGCGACGCCGACCTCGCCGCGTTCCACGTGAGCTTCCAGGTGTGGCTCCTCCTCGCGCTGGCCGCCGACGCCCTCGCGATCGCCGGCATGGCGCTGCTGGGGCGCTACCTCGGCCAGGGCGACGTCGCCGGCGCGAGAGCCGTCACCGCACGCCTCGTCCGCCTCGGCGTCGCACTCGGGGTGGTGCTCGCGCTCCTCGTCCTCGCGACCCTGCCGTGGCTGCCCCGCGCATTCTCCGCCGACCCGCTCGTACGCGATCTCATCACCGCGGCCCTGGTCGTCGCGGCGATCCAGCAGCCGCTGTCCTCGCCGGTGTTCGTCCTCGACGGTGTCCTCATCGGTGCCGGCGACGGCCGCTGGCTCGCGGTCGCCGGCACGGTGATGCTGCTGGCGTTCGTCCCGATGGCCTACGTCGTGCTCTCCCACGATCTCGGCGTCGTCGGCCTGTGGTGGGCACTGACGTGGTTCATGCTCGTGCGCGGCGCGCTGCTGGGTTGGCGGGCACGTGGTTCCACCTGGCTCCGCGCCAGTGGCTCCCCGGCGCACTAGGCACCACGGGCACCGGGCACCGGGCACCCGGCGCGCTGGGCAACCGGCTCACTGAGCAGGTGGCATGCCTGCTTCGCGGCCCGGCAGCCGCGCGGCACCGCGGACAGGGGGCCCTCGGCGCACGCCGAGCGTGCCCCGCACGGCAGACTCGACGAGGTGAGTCCACTGCTGCGCGTCACCGTCGTGTGCACCGGGAACATCTGCCGCTCGCCGATCGGTGAGGCGGTGCTGCGCGATGCCGTGCAGCGCGCCGGCCTCCGCGATGCCGTGCACGTCGACTCCGCCGGGATCGGGGCGTGGCACGTCGGCGGCGGAGCGGACCGCCGCGCCGAGATCGTGCTCGCCGCACACGGCTACGACGCCTCCGACCACGTCGTCGCGCAGATCACCCCCGCCTGGTTCCAGGACGGACGCCGCCCCCACGGCCGCGACCCCGGGGCGCTGCCGGCACCGGGCCTCCTGCTCGCCATGGACACCAGCCACTACGACGCGCTGCGCCGCCTGGCGCCCGGGGTCGAGGTCTGGATGTACCGCTCGTTCGACCCGGTGCTCTTCGGCCTCGGACGCGACGAGGTGGACCTCGACGTCCCCGACCCGTACCACGGCGATCTCGCGGAGTTCGAGGACGTGCTGGAGATGATCGAGGCGGCGACGCCGGGCGTGGTCGCCCACCTGCGCTCCCAGCTCTGAGCACCGCTGCGGTGCGAGCGCCGTCGGGTGCGGACGCGCGAACGGGCCGTCCCCGTGAGAGGACGGCCCGTTCGTGGTCGTGCTGCGTCGCTCGCGCCTCAGGCGCTGACGACATCGACGGTCAGCGAGGCCAGGGCCTCGGGGTGCACGCGGACCTCGACCTTGTGAGCGCCCACGGTCTTGATGGGGTTCACGATCGTGACCTTGCGCTTGTCGACCGACGGGCCGCCCGCGGCGGTGATGGCCTCGACGACGTCGGCGACCGTGACGGCACCGAAGAGCCGCCCGGTGTCACCGGTGCGCGCGGACAGGGTGACTTTGAGGCCCTCGAGGGACTTCTTGATCGATGCGACCTCGTCGAGGTCGCGGACCTCGCGACGGTTGCGCGCGGCCTTGATCTGCTCGACCTGCTTCTCCCCGCCCTTGGTCCACCCGGTCGCAAGACCGCGCGGGAGCAGGTAGTTGCGGCCGTAGCCGTCCTTGACCTCGACGACGTCGCCAGGGGCGCCGAGACCGTTCACGTCCTGAGTCAGGATGAGCTTCATGGTGTAGTCGCCTCCTTCGTCAGCGTGCGGTCGAGGTGTAGGGGAGAAGCGCCATCTCGCGGGCGTTCTTGACGGCCACAGCGACGTCGCGCTGGTGCTGGGTGCAGTTGCCGCTCACGCGACGGGCACGGATCTTGCCGCGGTCGGAGATGTACTTCCGCAGCAGGGGGGTGTCCTTGTAGTCGACGCTCGAGACCTTTTCCTTGCAGAAGATGCAGACCTTCTTCTTCACCTTGCGAAGAACAGGCTTAGCCATCGTGGTGCTCCTTAGCTCGGGAGCCCGGCGTCAGGCCGGGATGGGGTGGGGCTTGGGACTCGCCGCCGCACGGGGTGCGGTGCGATCGTGCTGGGAAGATCCGGTCGGGAGGTGGCGCCTAGAACGGGGGCTCGTCGTAGGACGCGCCGCCGCCCCACGAGCCGCCGCCGGCATTGCCGCTGCCGCCCGAGGACTGTCCGCCGGAGGACTGTCCGCCGGAGGACTGTCCGCCCGAGGGCGCGCCTCCACCGGACTGGTTGGCCCACGGGTCGTCGTTGCCGCCGCCGGTCTGGCCGCCGAAGCTGCCAGCACCGCCGCCGCCACCGAAGTCGCTACCGCCCGCCCGGGCCACCTTCGTGACCTTGGCGGTCGCCGTGCGGAGCGCCGGGCCGACGTCGTCGACCTCCATCTCCATGACAGTGCGCTTCTCGCCCTCGCGGGTGTCGTAGCTGCGCTGCTTGAGACGGCCGGTGACGATCACGCGGGTACCCCGCGTGAGCGACTCGGCGACGTTCTCGGCGTACTGGCGCCACACCGAGCACCGCATGTAGACGGGCTCGCCGTCCTTCCACTCGTTCGTGGTCTTGTCCAGGAAGCGGGAGTTGGACGCGACGGTGAAGCTCGCGACCGCCGCCCCGCTCGGGGTGAACCTCAGCTCGGGATCGTTGGTGAGATTCCCGACGACGGTGATGATGATGTCGCCTTGAGCCATGGTGCTGACCGCCTCGTGTGGAAGGAGTGGTTAGGACGTTTCAGCCGGACCTTACGGGTGCGCACCGGCTCCGGAGAAGGAGTGCGGGGCGCGGACTGTGGACGGCGCGCGGAGCCGGGGCCTCGTGCGCGTCCGGACGTGGTGCGGGGTCCGGGCGCTCAGTGAGCGTCGGGCCGCATGACCTTGGTCCGCAGAACAGCCTCGTTGAGGTTGAGCTGACGGTCCAGCTCCTGCACGGCGGCAGGAGTACAGGTCATGTCGATGACGGCGTAGATGCCTTCGGCCTTCTTGTTGATCTCGAAGGAGAGGCGTCGACGGCCCCAGATCTCGACCTTGTCGACGGTCCCGCCTTCGACCTTGACGACGTTGAGAAACGTGTCGAGGCTCGGAGCGACGGTGCGCTCCTCAAGATCGGGGTCGAGGATCACCATGACCTCGTAATGACGCATGCGTACCCACCTCCTCTGGACTAGAACGGCCACGGTCTCTCCGTGGCAGGAGGGTTTGAGCGTCACGACGCCCGGCGCGCGGAACCCCAGGTGAGGCGCCGTTGATGGCCGGGCACGTCCGACCAGGGTACCGGCCCCAAGCCACCACCCCAAACCACCCTCCAGCGCTTCGCGATGAAGGTGGCCTTCGGTGCTAAGAGCGCAACAATCCGGGCCTTCATCGTTCGTCCGCGACCCGGGGTTGGCGGACACGGTGGCAGGATCGGGGAGTGCGCATCGCCACCTGGAACATCAACTCCGTCACCGTCCGTACCGACCGCCTCGTGGCGTGGCTGGGGACGGCGTCTCCCGACGTCGTGTGCCTGCAGGAGCTGAAGGTGCCCGCCGACCAGTTCCCCGTGGCGGAGGTCCGGGCCGCGGGCTACGAGGTCGCCGCGCACGGCGACGGGCGGTGGAACGGCGTCGCGATCCTGTCGCGGGTGGGACTCGACGACGTCGTCCGCGACCTTCCCGAGCAGCCGGCGTTCGACGGCACCCTCGAGACGCGGGCGATCGGGGCGACCTGCGGCGGTGTGCGCGTCTGGTCGTGCTACGTCCCCAACGGCCGCACCGTCGAGGACCCGCACTACGCCTACAAGCTCGACTGGCTGGCCGCGCTGCGCGACGTCGCGGTGACCGAGCTCGCCACCGGGACGCCGCTGGCGATCCTCGGCGACTTCAACGTCGCCCCGACCGACGCAGACGTCTGGGACATCGCGGCGTTCGCCGGTTCCACCCACGTGACGGCGCTGGAGCGCGCGGCTCTCACGGCGCTCGAGGCGGCCGGGCTCGTCGAGGTCGTGCCACGGGCCTTGAAGTACGACGTCCCCTTCACCTTCTGGGACTACCGCCAGCTCGCCTTCCCCAAGAACACCGGGATGCGCATCGACCTCGTGTACGGCTCACCGGCCTTCGCCTCCGCCGTCACCGACGCCTACGTCGACCGCGACGCCCGCAAGCCCGGTCCCAAAGGCAGCACCCCGCCCAGCGACCACGCCCCTCTCGTCGTCGACGTCGACCTCACGGCCTGACCCCGGGAGCGGTGCTGCGGTAGACCACCGCCCAGGTCGCGAGCAGCCAGACCGCGAGCAGACCGGACCACACCCAGGTGAGCAGGGCCGCCGCCGGGCCGGGCAGGAAGAAGCCGCCCACAACCGCGACCAGCCACGCGAGCCCGACCAGCATCCCGGTCAGGATCGACGTCACGAGCCACCGCCCGACGCGCGCGCGGATCGCGGCGAGGTCCGCGGCCAGCGCGTTACCGCCCCGGTCCATCGCGGCGAGGAAGAGGTACGGCGTCACCAGCACGACGAGCACGCCCGGGACGATCCACAGCGCGAGGCCCACCGACACCGCGACGAGCCAGCCGAGGAACCACAGGGCGAGGACCCACCCCCGCCGCCGGGCCCGGGCCAGCACGTCCGCCCAGCGGACCGGTCCGTCGACCGACTCGAGGACCCCGGCGACGGCCAGGACGAGCGCCGCCGCGAAGGCGAGGAAGGAGACCACCGCGAGGATCGCGGCCGCCGCCGACTCACCCGGGACGGCGTCGGGCACGACCAGCAACGCCTGCGCCACCGCCGCGAGCACGACCACCGGCAGCGACACTCGCCACGTGCGCAGGGCCACCCGCGCGCCGGCCACCAGCGGCGACCGGCCGTGGCGACGCGGCGGCACCTCAACCGCGGACGCGCTCACGGGGTCCCCTGCCCCGCGGCGTCGATGACGTCCTGCGCCGTGCCGGCGTAGATCTGGCGACCGGCGACCGTCACGGTCATGGCGTACGGCGCCTTCGCCGCGGAGGTCACCACGATCGGCTCCTTCGCGACGGTGGTTCCGGCACAGCTGATCGCGTCGGCCTGCGACGTGCACACGGGAGCGACGAGCACGCCCACCCTGTCGCGCGCGAGGACGTCGATCGCCGCGATTCGCACGGTCGCTTCCTGCACCCCGCTCACCGGGACGAGGGACGCAACCTGCGAGCAGCCGCTCAGCGCACCGACGAGTGCCACACCGGCCACCGAAGCGACCGCGGCCAGCGAGGCTCGGGAGGTCACCGGGGCACCCGGTTGTCGTAGGCGAGGAACGCCGCGCGCGCGGCCACGTGCGAGCGATCGAGGTCGGCGGCGGTGATCACCGACAGGTCGAACGGCGCCGGCAGCAGCAGCTCGGTGTTGCGGTCGAGCACCGAGCCCATGAGCATCGTCGGGGTCGCGGCCCAGTCGTTGGCCGCCAGCTCGCGGCTCCAGGCCGCGAGGCCCTGCGGGGAGAAGTCCTCGACCGACGGCTGCACCTGGGAGTCGTGGTCGAGCACGGTCGTGAAGATCGACAACGTGCCGTCGCGGTTGTCCACGACGTCGATCGTCTGCTGCTGCTGCGGGAAGTCGATGCAGGAGGCCGTAGTGATCTCCCAGAAGCCGCCAGAGCCCGCAGAGCCCGCACCGGTGCCCGACCCGCCCCGCCGCGGGTGGGCGGTCACCGTGTTGACGTGGGTGTGGCCGTTGACCCAGGCGATGCACACCGGGTGGGCGGCCAGCATGGCCACGAACTCCTCGGCGTGGACGAGCCGCTGGCCGCCGCCGAGCGCCGGCTGCGCGTCGTTCTCCAGAGTCTCGCTGTTGTGATGGCTCAGCACGACGGCGAGGCGGTTCTCACTCGCACAACGCTCGAGCTCGCCGACCAGCCAGTCGTACTGGTCCTGGGGCACGGCCCCGTCTGCACCGGTGATCTGGTTGCAGGTGTCGAGACCGAAGAGACGGACGGCAGGGCCGGCGTCGGTGCTCCACCAGGTGCGCCCCGACTCGAGGTCGTCCGGGGTGAAGCCATGCCCCACAGGTCCGGGCACGGCAGGACTCTGGAGATGCATGCGGATGAAGTCGAGCTGCTCGAGCAGCTTGCGCGCCGGGTCCGGAGTCACCGACCGCACGCCGGATCCCCTGCTGTTCCCGGAGATCCAGGTCTGCAGGAAGCGCTGCAGCGGGCTGGACTCGGCGGCGAAACCGCCGAGCACGTCACCGGTGAGGTGCTCCCAGTTCACCACCTTCGTGCCGCCGACCGCGCTCGCGCGCAGGCTCGCCGAGACCGGGATGGTGCCCAGGTAGAGCGTGTCGTGGTTGCCGTAGACGGAGAACCACGGCACGGGGAGGCCGGGTGAGAGCACGGGTCTGCTCACCGCCGCGGTCAACAGGCCGGGCACGGCCGGGAAGCCGTGGTCGCCGAACTGGTCGCCGGTCGGGTCGTCCGGGTGGTAGGCGTACGTCAGCCCGGGCCAGGCCTGCACTCCCTCATAGACGCCGGCGGCACCGCTGTTCGGCGTGATCGTCGCGCCGTCGAGCAGGTCCACGACCCAGCGCAGCTCGAGGCTCGACATCATGTCGGCGCTGTCACCGGTGACGAACGCCGCTGTCATCGGCGCACCCGTCACCGGGCTCACCCGGGCCGCGGACATCGACCCGACCATCGCGGCACCCACCTGGACGGTCAGCGCGTCCTGCGGTCGCATCGCGCCGGCCCAGAGCGTGTGGTCCATCGCGGCCATCGGTTCCAGCCGAGCGGGCGACTGCGCATCCATCACGTGCAGGTCGGAGAAGTGCCCGAGATAGGCCAGCGACCGTGCGGACGCCGGAACCGGCCGAACGACGGGGACGCTGCCGAGCACGTCGAAGCGCCGGACGTACGGCTCACCCGGACCGGCGACGAGCGGGCGGAAGCTGCCGGTGGAGACCGGCCCGAGCCGGATGGTGGAGTCGAGCGTCGAGCGGCCCCGACCCAGGACCAGCGGGGCGGCGGCGGTGTCCCCGAGCAGGCTCACCGGGAGGCGCCAGCCGAGCGCGAGCGCCGTGACGCCCGAGAGGAACTGGCGACGCGACAGTTCCGGCATGGCAGGCCTCCTGCGAGAGAGGATCCGTGGGCAGGCAGGACGCTAACAGCGCCGGAGCCTGGTGACGCGCCGCACAGCGGGCCTGACGCGGACGGCAGGCACCCGGGAGCGACGTAGGCTGGATGATCGTGCCCCCCGAGCCCCCGCTGACCGTCCGCCGCATCACGGCGGACGAGCATCTGGCCTACGTGCGGGCCCGCTCGGCGGACACCTCGATCTCCTTCCTCCAGGTGCCGAGCTGGGCCGGGGCCAAGGCCGAGTGGTCCCACGCCTCCCTGGGCTGGTTCGCCGACGACGAGATGGTCGGCGCCGGCCTCGTCCTGCTGCGCCAGGTGCCCCGCGTCAAGCGCTTCCTCGCCTACCTCCCCGAGGGTCCCGACATCGACTGGACCGGCGCGCGCACCGGCCTCGGGCTCGCCGACTGGCTCGACCCCCTCGCCACGTTCCTCCGTGCCATCGGCGCGTTCGCCGTGAAGATGGGCCCCGCCGTCGTCGTCCGGCGCTGGCACGCCGACACCCTCAAGGCCGCCATAGCCGAGGGCACGGCCAGGCGCCTGCGCGACGTCGAGCCCGACGAGTCCTGGCCCGAGGCGCACGCCGTCGGCGACCGCCTCCGGGAGATCGGCTGGACCCAGAAGGCCGACACCGGAGCCGGCTTCGGCGACGTCCAGCCCCGCTACGTCTTCCAGGTCCCGCTCGAGGGACGCGCCGAGGCCGACCTTCTCACCGGCTTCAACCAGCTCTGGCGCCGCAACATCAAGAAGGCCGAGAAGGCCGGCGTCGAGGTCACCCACGGCAGCTTCGAGGACCTCGCGGCGTTCCACGAGGTCTACGTCGAGACCGCCGAGCGCGACCGGTTCACCCCGCGCGGCCTGGCGTACTTCCAGCGGATGTGGCGCGCGATGGAGGCCGAGGACCCCGAGCGCATCACGCTCTACCTCGCCCGTCACGAGGGCCACGTGCTCGCCGCCACGACCATGGTGCGCGTGGGGCGTCACGCCTGGTACTCCTACGGCGCCTCTGCCAACGCCGGCCGCGACGTCCGGCCTTCCAACGCGATCCAGTGGGCGATGATCCGCGACGCCCTCGCCGCCGGCTGCGCCGTCTACGACATGCGCGGCATCAGCGACACCCTCGATCCCGACGACCACCTCTTCGGCCTGATCCAGTTCAAGCTCGGCACCGGCGGCTACGCCCAGGAGTACCTCGGCGAGTGGGACCTCCGCCTTCGCCCCATGCTCTCAAAGGCGTTCGACGCCTACCTCTCCCGTCGCTGACCCGTTCGGTTCCGCACGCGCCGTAGGTTGAGGGCATGACGTTCACGCTGCATGTCGACGGCGACCGCTGGCGCACCCACACCGCCGCTGCCCGCGACGCCGTCCGCTCGGCCATCAGTGCCGGGGTGCACAACCACGCCGACGGTGATCTCGTGCCCGTCGCGAAGGGCAACGGCTACGGCTTCGGCAACCACCGCCTCGCCGGTGAGGCCACCCGCCTCGGGCTGACCCGCCTCGCGGTCGGCACCGTCTTCGAGGCCGCGGCGCTCGCACCGGAGTACGACGGCGACATCCTCGTTCTGACTCCCTTCGAGCCGGCCGACACGATCGCCGCAACGGCCTGGGTCGAGCTCGCCCACGGCCCCCACTCCGACCGCATCGTGCGCACGATCTCCTCCCGACCCGCCTGGGACACCGTCGCCACCGGGCCCGGCCCCGCACGAGTGGTGCTCGAGGCGCTGACGTCGATGAACCGTTTCGGCCTCACCGCCGACGAGCTCGCCGACGTCCTGGCTTCCGATGCCACGCGTGATGCGCTGCTCAGCGGCCGCGTCCGGCTCGAGGGCCTCGCCCTCCACCTCCCGCTCACCCAGCCGCACGGCGACCACAAGACGGTCCCCGGCGCGCGCTGGCACGACGCCGCTGTCGCTCCCGCACCGCCGGCTGGTGCCAGCGCCCGGGTGGTCGAGTCGCTGGTGTGGGGCCTGGGCTGGCAGCGCGAGATCGGCGACCTCTCCGACCGCGTCGTCGCGGCCGTGGTCGACGCCGGCAGCAGCGCACGAACGAGCGTCGATGAGGCACGCGCCGAGGAGGTCGTCACCGCGATCACCTCGGCGGCGGCGCTGTGGGTCAGCCACCTTGACGACGTGGAGCTCGCGTCGCTGCGGCGCGCACTGCCCGACATCGCGATCTACGCGCGCATCGGCACCCGGGTGTGGCTCGGCGACCGCGGCGCGCTGCGCACGCGCGGCACTGTGCTTGCGGTGCACCCGGTGGCGCGCGGCGAGGCCAGCGGCTACCGCCAGCGCCGCGCCTCGCGTGCCGGCGCGGTCCTGGTCATCGGCGGCGGCACCGCGCACGGCGTCGCCCTCGAGGCACCGTCGCCCGCGTCGTCGGCCCGCCAGCGCACGGTCGCAGCGGGCACCGGCGTGCTCGAGGCGGTCGGACGTTCGCTGTCGCCGTTCACCGTCGCCGGGAAGCAGCGCTGGTTCGCCGAGCCACCGCACATGCAGGTCTCGCTGGTGCGCGTGCCCGACGGCGTCACCCTGCCCGCCGTCGGCGACGAGGTCGACGTCGACGTCCGGATGACCACGGTGCACCCCGATCGCCTCGTCGGACTGGACTGACTCCCCGCGAGGGACGCAGCGTCTGAGGCGGCCCAGGGCGTCCTAGCAGCAGGACCACGTCGGGGGATGCACGGATGTCGCTCGACCAGCCGTCGTTCGACGAGTCTCTCGCCGCGCGAGGCACCGCCCTGCTAGGTCATGCCTGCGTCCGCACGAGCGTCACACGGCAGCTCCTGTCGTGGCGGCGTCGCCGGACGTGGGGCGAACGGCCGACCGAGGTACTCCCGGACACGGGCGCGGACCAGGTCGGCACCCGACTCCGCGGCGCGGTACGCCAGCGACGACGCCGTCTGGCACCTGCTCGCAACCCGGCCCCGCCGCCAGCGCCCGATCCTCTCGCTGCAGTTCTACGACGACCAGTCCGACGCGCAGATCGCGGCGATCCTCGGCATCAGCGCCTCCGCCGTCCAGGCCCACACCTCGCGCGGCATCGCCACGCTGCGTGCCCGACTCGTCGACTCCGACACCTCGGGAGCGCTGTCATGACCCACGACATCGATGACGCCATCCGCGAGTCCCTGCCTCGCAACGCCGACGCGGCACCGACCTCGATCGACCTCGCCCGGGTCCGCGTCCGTGCTAGGGCGATCGGCCGCCGGCACACCCTCGAGGCCGTCGCGGCCGTCACCCCGACGGCCACCACCGCCGCGCTGCCGTGAATCGCAACGACCAGGCGCGGCACCGTACGAGCCATGACCGGTGGACCCAGCGGGAGCGACCTCGCCGGGGTGGAACGGCCCAGCGGTTCCCGACCGGCGCGAGAAGCAGCCGGCGTCAGTCCGGCGCCGGCCGGCCGTGCCGGGGGGCCGCGTCGATGAGGTCGTCGTCGGCGTAGCGGCGCGGCGCCCGCACGAGCGACCAGGCGTCGGGAGCGTGGTCGAGGACGCCGCCACCAGGGTCGTCGGAGTCATCGGGATGGCCGTCGCTGCGGATCGGGTCGTGGTGGGGCCGCAGGATGTCGCGCACGATCATCCCGGCGAAGTACGACGTCGCCGCGACATGCACGAGGATCGCGGCGATGTACCAGCCCTCGGGGAGGCCCTTGTTGCTCGAGCCGTATTGCTGGAGGAACCACCAGATCGCGCCGAAGTACAGCGCTTCACCAGCCTGCCAGATGAGGAAGTCACGCCACCGCGGCCGCGCCAGCGCAGCGAGCGGGATCAGCCACAGGACGTACTGAGGCGAGTAGACCTTGTTGGTCAGGCAGAACGCCGCGACCGCGAGGAACGCCACCTGCGCGTAGCGGGGACGGCGCTCGGCTCCGAGGATCAGCCAGCCGATGCCCGCGCAGAGCAGGATCAGCAGACCCATGGCCACGAGGTTCAGGGACTCCGGCGGCACCGCGTGCCCAGCAGCCTGCAGGACATACCAGAGCGACCCCCAGTCGGCGCCGCGCGAGGAGGAGAACGTGTAGAACTCCGACCAGCCCTCGTGGTTGATGAGGTACACGGGCAGGTTCACCGCCGCCCACGCGGCGAGCGCCGCACCCGAGGTGACCCAGAACGCCCGCATCCGACCTGCCCGCAGGCACAGCAGGAACAGCGGGCCGAGCAGCAGGATCGGGTAGAACTTCGCCGCGATCGCGAGCCCGAGCAGGGCTCCCGCCCAGCCGAGGCGCGAGCGCGACCAGGCGAGCATGGAGCCCGCGGTGAGCGCGACGGCGAGGAGGTCCCAGTTGATGACCGAGTCGAGGATGACGCCGGGGGCGAGGGCGACGAGGGCGGCATCCCAGGGGCGGCGCCGCACGGTGAGGGCGGTGCAGACGACCGTGACGATGAGGCAGGCGAAGAGCAGTATCACGTTCCAGTCGTAGAAGGTGATCGAGCGGGCCTGCGCGCCGCCGCCGTGACCGGTGAGCCAGGAGGCGATCTGCATGAAACCGCCCGTGAGCACCGGGTACTCCAGTGCCGGGCCCTGGCCGCTGCCGGTCTGGAGGTAGGGCAGCCAGCCGTCGGCGAAGCCGCGCAGCTGGTAGAGGAACGGGATGTCGGAGTAGCACAGGCGCGTGTACCTCGCGTCGCCCGCGAACGCCTCGGCGTGGCACGGCAGCTTGGTGAGGTAGCCGACCGTGTACGCGACGGTGGCCAGCACGACCAGGGCGCGCAGCGGCGTCCAGAACCCCACGAACCGACCACGGTGGGCACCGGAGGGCCCGCCGATCCGCTCGGTGGCCGAGGCCACGATGGGGTCGCCGTCGGCCGGCAGGACGACGGGTTCGCTCATGGGCACGGTCGACATCGTGCCGTACGACGTCTCGGAACCGTCGCTCCGTTCCCGTTCCGGGCGATCAGTCGCTCAGCACGGCGCGGCGCACCCCAGCCGGGCACGGCTGGAGGAGCCGAGCCGAGCGTCTAGGGCGACGCCGACGGTGCCGCGCCCGAAGGCCCGCCACCGGCCGTCACCGACGGGCTCGTCGTGGAGCTCGGAGTGGCCGACGGCGTCGCGGACGGGGTGACGGACGGCGTCACCGACGGCGTCACCGAGGGAGTCACGCTCGGGCTGACCGACGGGGTGACGCTCGGCGTGACCGACGGCGTCGGCGTGGCGGTGGGGAGGTTCGTCGGCGCCGTGAACTGCTGCACCGGGTCGCCCTGGAGCGCACCCTTCATGAACGCCGTCCAGATGCGCGCGGGGAAGGAGCCGCCGGTCACGCTCGAGAGCCCGCCGACGCCCGACAGGGACACCGGAAGGCCGTCGGACCCGTCCTTGACGAGCATGACCGCCGCAGCAAGTTCCGGCGTGTAGCCGGCGAACCAGGCGGAGAGGTTCCCGTTGGTCGTGCCGGTCTTGCCGGCGGCCGGCCGGCCGAGGCCCATCGCGGCGAAGCCGGTCCCGTCGGTGACCACCTTCTGCAGGGCGAAGTTCACCGTGTCGGCGATGTCGGAGGCGAAGGCCTGCTTGGGCGAGGGGTCGAGCTTGAACAGGACCCCGCCGTTGCCGCCGCGCACCTCCTTGAGCACCGTGGTGTCGACCTGCTGGCCCCGCGCGGCGAACGTGGAGTACGCGCTCGCGACGTCGATGACGTGAGGCGAGGCGACGCCGAGGGCGACGGTGCGGTAGGCGCGCAGCGCCGGCGTGCTCGCCGGGATGCCGGCCGCGGTCGCCGCGGCCACGACCTTGTCGTAGCCGATCTGCGAGGACAGCGCGACGTAGACGGAGTTGACCGACTTCTCGGTGCCGGTGAGCAGCGAGATCTGGCCGAGGTTCTCATTGGCGTAGTTGTTGACCTTGAAGCCGTCGATGGTGACGCCGTTGTTGCCGTTCCACATCGAGTCCAGGCTGACGCCCTGCTCGACCGCCGCGGCGAGGGCGAAGGGCTTGAACGTCGATCCCGCCTGACCGATCGCCTGGGTCGCGTTGTTGACGGAGTTGGTCAGGAAGTCCGCGCCGCCGTACATCGCGATGACCTCGCCGGTGCCCGGCCGGACCGCCGCGAGCCCGATGCGCAGGCCCTTCGAGCCCGTGGTCGGGCCTTCGTTGCGCACGGCCAGGATGGCCGCGCTCTGGGCCTTGATGTCGAACGTCGAGATCACCCGGAGCCCACCACGGTTGATCTCGTCCTCGGTGATCCCCCTGGCGAGCAGGGCTGAGCGGACGGCGTCGAGGAGGAACCCGTTGCTGCCGGCGAAGCGGTTGGCCGCCCTCTTGGCGACGAACGTCGGGAAGACCGCCGCGTCGCGCTCGGCCTGGGTGATCCAGCCCTTGTCGACCATGCCGGCCAGCACGTAGTTCCACCGACCGCGGAGCTTCTCGAGGTTGGTGTCGGGGTTGTAGCCCCCGGGCGAGCGGATGATCGCCGCGAGCGCCGCCGACTGTCCGAGGTCGAGCTTGCTGACGGGGCGCCCGAAGTACTGCTGCGACGCGGTCTGGATCCCGTAAGCACCGCGGCCGAAGTAGATCGTGTTGAGGTAGTCCTCGAGGATCTGGTCCTTCGACACGCTCGTGTCGAGCTTGACCGCGAGGATCAGCTCCTTGAACTTGCGCGTGAACGTGCGGTCCTGGGTGAGGAACGCGTTCTTCGCGTACTGCTGGGTGATCGTCGAGCCGCCCTGGACGTCGCCGCCGGAGACGTTGTTCCAGATGGCGCGGCCGATGCCCGTCGGGGAGAACCCACCCTCCTCATAGAAGGACCGGTCCTCCGCCGAGAGCACGGCGTGCTGCACGGTCAGGGGCACCTGGTCGAGCGTGACGTTGATGCGGTTGGCGTCCCCGAGACGACCGAGCTCGGTCCGACCGTTGTTCCAGTAGACGATCGAGGTCTGCGCCGTCGCGACATCGTTGGGGAGGGGGACGGTCGTGCGCGCGACGAGGATCGCGAACGTGCCGACGACGGCCACGATCCCGAGGACGACGATCGAGAGCAGCTGGCGCCACGAGGGCAGCCAGTGCCGCACCCCGGTGCGCGCGCGGCGCGGGTAGTCGATCCTCACGTGGTCATCCTCTGGCTGGGGCCGCCCTCGGGGCGGCATCACCGGGGCGCACGGCTCGCGGCCCGCCTGATGGTGCGACGAATGACGACGGTCGCAGGTTTCGTGCCCGAGACCGCAATCGACGTCCTGTGGCGCGTGTCTCATGCCCGGCTCGACCGGGCGTGAACCCCTGACCGGCTGTGACGGGGGACTCAGTCGAGGAGGTCGGCGGGCTTGCGCAGCGGGCGCCGCGGGACGCCGTCGCCGAGCACGTAGCTCATCGTGACATGGTTCCACCCGCACTCGGTGCAGACCTCGACGACGTAGACGCGGAACTGGCCGTGCTCATAGGCCATCACCGGCAGCTCGGGGGAGGACTTGACCCGGCCGGAGTAGGGGCCGAGCTCGTCGCCGAACACGTAGGTGACGTGGACGAGGTCGTGGGTGCGGCACAGCGGGCACGGGCGCTCGGTGGCCTCACCGTGGTGGCGGGCGGCCCGGATGAGGTAGGGGTCGGCGTCGCAGTGGTCCTCGCGGGCGAAGGCGTCGCCGGCGCGGATGCGGTCGAGCACGTTGCGCCGGGTGAGCGCGTGGTCGACGACCGCGCGCGGACGCGCCGGGTCGGCGACGTCCTCCGCGGCCGGCAGCGCCGCGTGTGCGGGCTCGGACGGGCGCGAGCCCCGGATCCGGCTGGCCCGGGTGCTCGAGCGTCGGGGGGTGGCCACGGGGACGAGCCTACGGTCGACGGCCCTGTCCGGCCCCCGCACGCGCTGGCGTGCCCGGCCGGCCGCTGACGGGGTGCAGCGCGGCGGCTGACCCGGGCCCCGACGCGCCGGGTTTGCCTTGCGTTCATCTTCGTCGTAGTGTCCCCGCTATATCGCACCGATACATCGGGCGATACCCAGAACACGAGGCCGAGCGATCGGCCCGAGCGTCCGAGGGAGGTCTCCGAGCATGTCACCGCGTCCCGCCAAGCGCACCGAGCTGCTCGAGCTCGCCGTCCTCGGCCTGCTGCACGAGTCCCCGATGCACGGCTATGAGCTGCGCAAGCGCCTGTCCGGCGTCCTGGGCACGTTCCACGCGATCTCCTACGGCTCGCTCTACCCCTGCCTCAAGGACCTCCTGGCCCGTGGCTGGCTCGTCGAGGACGACACCGACGCCACCACCGGAGTCAGTGCGACGTCGTCCCTGTCGGGCAAGCGGGCCCGGATCGTCTACCGCCTCACCGCCGAGGGCAAGGAGCACTTCCACGCTCTCATCGGTGAAGCTGGCCCGGACACGTGGGAGGACGAGCGCTTCGGCGTCCGCCTCGCGTTCTTCGGCCGCACCGAAGCTTCGGTCCGACTGCGCATCCTGGAAGGACGCCGGTCGCGGCTGGAGGAGCGTCTCGACGCGCTCCGATCGTCGCTTGCGCGCACCCGTGAGCGGCTCGACAGCTACACCCTCGAGCTGCAGAACCACGGGCTCGAGAGCGTCGAGCGCGAGGTGCGGTGGCTCGACGAGCTCATCGCCACCGAGCGCGACCAACCGCAGGACGATCATCCGCACGACGAAGACCAGAGAACCGGTTCCCCGTCGGGGCGACCGATGACCACCACGCCCGGGGCCGGGGTCCACCCGACCGCCCACGGTGTTTGAGAGAGGAATCCCGATGGGTTCGGTACGAGTAGCCATCGTTGGCGTCGGTAACTGTTCATCGTCGCTCGTCCAGGGCGTCGAGTACTACAAGGACGCGGACCCGAACGTCAAGGTCCCCGGTCTCATGCACGTCCAGTTCGGCGAGTACCACATCCGCGACATCGAGTTCGTCGCCGCGTTCGACGTCGACGCCAAGAAGGTCGGCCAGGACCTCTCGCACGCGATCCTCGCCAGCGAGAACAACACCATCAAGATCTGCGACGTGCCGCCGACCGGCGTCACCGTCCAGCGCGGCCACACCCTCGACGGTCTCGGCAAGTACTACCGCGAGATGATCACCGAGTCCGACGAGCAGCCCGTCGACGTCGTCGCCGCCCTGCGCGACGCCCAGGTCGACGTCCTCATCTGCTACCTGCCCGTCGGCTCGGAGCAGGCGGCGAAGTTCTACGCCCAGTGCGCCATCGACGCCAAGGTCGCCTTCGTCAACGCGCTCCCCGTCTTCATCGCCGGCACCCCGGAGTGGGCGAAGAAGTTCGAGGACGCCGGCGTCGCGATCGTCGGCGACGACATCAAGAGCCAGATCGGCGCGACCATCACCCACCGCGTGCTCGCGAAGCTGTTCGAGGACCGCGGCGTCACCGTCGACCGTACCTACCAGCTCAACGTCGGCGGCAACATGGACTTCATGAACATGCTCGAGCGCACGCGCCTGGAGTCGAAGAAGATCTCCAAGACCCAGTCGGTCACCTCGCAGATCGTCGGCGACATGCCCGCGCGCAACGTGCACATCGGCCCGTCGGACTACGTCGCATGGCTCGATGACCGCAAGTGGGCGTTCGTGCGCCTCGAGGGCCGCAACTTCGGCGACATCCCGCTGTCGCTCGAGTACAAGCTCGAGGTGTGGGACTCCCCGAACTCCGCCGGCATCATCATCGACGCGCTCCGCGCGGCGAAGATCGCCAAGGACCGAGGCATCGGCGGCCCGATCCTGTCGGCGTCGTCGTACTTCATGAAGAGCCCGCCCGTGCAGTACAGCGACGACGAGGCACGCATGGCCGTCGCGGCGTTCATCGCCGGCGAGGTCGAGCGCTGACCCGTCCGACCCAGTACGACCCCGTATGACGACCCCCCGGAAGGCCGGACCCCCCAGGTCCGGCCTTCCGCGCGTTCCTGGCCTCGGGGCGTGACAACAGCGCGGTGCACGGCCGGCGCTGAGGCCACCTCTCAGGGCGGTACGGTCCCTCCGTGAGTGACACGGGCGTCGGGCTGGGCGAGATCCTCCGGGTCCGCGGGTTCCGGCTGCTGCTGGGTGCGAGGCTGTCCGGTCAGACCGGTGACGGCCTCCTCCAGGCGTCCCTGGCGACGTTCGTCCTGTTCTCCCCGGAGCGCCAGCCCACCGCTGCGAAGGTCGCTGTGGCGTTCGCGATCCTGCTGCTGCCGTACTCGCTGATCGGGCCCTTCGTCGGCGTCCTGCTGGACCGCTGGCGCCGCCGCAGCGTGCTGGTCTGGGCGAACCTGCTGCGCGCCGTGCTGGTCGTCGGGCTGGCAGCCGTGGTCGCGGCCGGCCACGACGACGTCGTGCTCGCCCTCTCGGTCCTGTGCGTCCTGGGCGTCAACCGCTTCATCCTGGCGGCGCTGTCCGCGGGCCTCCCGCACGTCGTCGCCGACCGCTACCTCGTCACCGGCAACGCGCTCGCCCCCACGGCCGGCACCGTCGCCTCGGTGATCGGGGGCGTGGGCGGCGTCGCGATCGGCAAGGCGGCCGGCGGTGGGGACTCCGGATCGGTCGTGGTGCTCGCCTGCGCGATCGCGGCCTACGTCCTCGCCTCGGCCGTCGCGAGCCGGCTCGGGCGCGACCAGCTCGGCCCCGACGACCTCAGCGCCCGCGAGACCTTCCGCGGCGTCGCCGCCGGGATGGTCGCGGGCGTGCGTCACCTCGCGGAGCGCCGTCCGGCCGCGCGGGCCATCGGCCTGGTCATGGTGCACCGGGTCATCTTCGGCATCGTCATCGCCCTCACCGTCCGCCAGGTGCGGGGTGCCCTGCACCCCGACGACCCGGAGGCGGCCGTCGTCGCCCTCACCGTGACCACCGCCGCCGCGGGGCTCGGCGCGTTCCTCGGCGCGGTGGTCACCCCGCGCCTCTCGCGCCGCCTCGGTGCGGTGCGGTGGTCGGCGTTCGCCCTCGTCGTCGGCGTCTCGATCGGCGCGGTCGGCACCGCGATGGCGACGCTGCCCGGGCTCCTGGTCGAAGGCCTCTTCGTCGGCTTCGCCGGCCAGGCCGTGAAGGTGTGCTCGGACACGATCGTGCAGGAGGACATCGACGACGACCGCCGCGGTCGCGTCTTCGCGCTCTACGACGTTGCCGTCAACGTCGCGATCGTCACCGGCCTCACCGCCGCAGCCTTCACCGCACCCAGCGACGGCCGCGCGCCCTTCGCCTCGGTGTGGATGGTGGCCCTCGCCGTGGTCGGTGCCTGGTGGGCGCTCAGTGCCGAGCGGCGCGATCCGGCGAGCCGGTACGCCGTCGACCCGATCGCGCTCTCATCGGAGGACCAACTCCCCTAGGCTCGCGCTAACCGAGCGTGGGAGACGACGATGGCAACCGAGGACGTCGCGGCGCTGCAGGCGCGCATCGCCGAGCTGGAGACTCAGAAGACCAGGCGACGCATCGACGGCCGAGGTGTGACGGCCTGGGTGCTCGTCGTCGTGGCCGCGATCATCTTCCCCATCGCCCTCACGGCGTACTGGGGTCAGCGCACGTTGAGCGACACTGCTCGCTACGTCGCCACCGTCGCACCGCTGTCGCAGGACCCCACCGTCCAGCTGGCCATCGGGGACAAGATCACCTCCGTGCTGGTCACCCAGATCGACGCCGGGTCACGGGTCAAGGAGCTGCTCAGCGACTCCCCGCGCCTGCAGCCGTTGTCCGGCGCCATCGCCACCGGCGTCAACACCGTCATCGGCAACGAGGTCGCGAAGATCCTGGCGAGCCCGGAGTTCGACAGCATCTGGGTCACCATCAACACCAGGCTGCAAGAAGGGCTGATCAAGGCCCTGACCGGGGACGGGACGGGCGCGGTGACGATCCAGGGCGACCAGGTGGTCCTCGACACCGGTGACCTCATCGAGCTCGTCAAGCAGCGGCTGGTCGACCGCGGCCTGTCCTTCGCAGCCAACATCCCGGTGCCCGCGGCGGCCGACCGAGACATCGTGCTGCTCACCTCTCCCCAGCTCACGACCGCGCGCGCCGCCTACCAGCTCGGGCAGCCGGTGGCGCAGTGGCTGATCTACGTCGTCCTGCTCGTGTTCGTCATCGCGATCCTGATCTCGCGGCGTCGCGCCCGAATGACCCTGGCCGTCGGGGTCTCGCTCATCCTGGGGGCCGTCGTGATGCGCCTGGGCATGGCCTACGGGCAGAGCCAGCTCGACCTCACCCTGGTCAACACCAGCTTCGCCGTCGCGCAGGACGCCTTCTTCACGATCCTGACGTCGTTCCTGCTCACCGCGGTCCGCGCCGCCTTCGCCCTCGGCTTGGTCCTCGCCCTCGTCGGCTGGCTCCTGTCCGGCTCGTCAGCAGCCAGGTCGACCCGCGAGTTCTTCGCCGGTGCGATCTCCGGCGCCGGCTCGAAGGCCTCCGGGTCCGCCATCGGCCCGGTCGGTGCGTGGTTCGCCCGCACGCGCGTCTTCTGGCGCATCGCCATCTCCGCCGTCGCGGCGCTCGTGGTCCTCACCACGAGCCCGCTCACCGGCTCGGCGATCCTCTGGACCGCCGTGATCGCGGTGGTGTGCCTCGTCGTGGTGGAGTTCCTCGCGGCAGCGGGCGGAGGCTCGGAGGCCCCGGCGGATGACATCGAGGAGACCGAGGACGCCCGGACAGCGGACACCGCTGTCTGATCCGTGGACGCCTCCTCGAGTTGACCCGCCCCTTTCCCCAGCCCCTTCGGACCGCGCGGCTCAACCGCGTCGGCTGTTCCGCCCTCGTCGCGGCGACCTGCGTCGCGGGCGCGGCGGCCCACCTGATCGGAGAACTGTCCGGGCTCGGTGCCGGCCCCGCGGTCACCGTGACGGTGGCGGGGCTCCTCGCCCTCCCCACGACGGTGCTGGTGCTGGACCGACGCCGCTGGTCGGCCATGAGCACCTCGTGGTCATGGACCGACGATGCCGCGGAGGTCGTCGCCGTCGCCGACCGGCTGCGCGCCGACGGGATCGAGGTGACCGTGAGCGGCCTCACCACGGCCGAGCTTCGGCGGGGCCCACGCCCAAGCCTGGTGTTCCGCCAGCGCGACTCACGGCGCGTGCGCGCCGCCTTGGTCGAGCTGGGCCTCGCCGGACCATCGCCCCACCTCTAGGCCCCGTCCGGCTGCTCCCGCTGGTCCCACCAGGCGCGCAGCTCAGCCTCGGCGTCGTCCTGCCTCATCGGTCCCTGGTCGAGCCTGCGCTCGAGCAGGAAGGCGTAGGCGGCGCCGACGTCGCGGCCCGGCGCGATGCCGAGGATCGCCATGATCGCGTTGCCGTCGAGCGGCGGGCGCAGGGCGGCTAGCTCCTCCTCCTCCGAGAGGCGGGCGATGCGCTCCTCGAGGCTGTCGTAGGTGCGCGCGAGCTTGTCGGCCTTGCGCTTGTTGCGCGTGGTGCAGTCGGCGCGCGTCAGCTTGTGCAGCCGGTCGAGCTGGTCGCCGGCGTCGCGGACGTAGCGACGCACGGCGCTGTCGGTCCACTCGCCGTCGCCGTAGCCGTGGAAGCGCAGGTGCAGCTCCACGAGCTGGGACACCTCATCGACGAGGGCACCGGAGAACCGCAGTGCCTGCATGCGCTTGCGGGTGATCCTCGCGCCCACCATCTCGTGGTGGTGGAAGGACACCCGGCCGTCGGTCTCGAAGCGGCGGGTCCGCGGCTTTCCGACGTCGTGCATCAGCGCGGCGAAGCGGAGCACGAAGTCCGGCCCGGTGATCGGCTCGTGCGAGGTCTCGAGCTCGATCGCCTGCTCAAGCACGGTCAGCGTGTGCTCGTAGACGTCCTTGTGCCGGTGGTGCTCGTCGACCTCGAGGGCAAGGGCGGGGAGCTCGGGCAGCACGAGGTGGGCGAGGCCCGTCGACACCAGCAGGGCAAGGCCGGCACGCGGGTGGTCGCCGAGCACGAGCTTCACGAGCTCATCGCGCACCCGCTCGGCCGACACGATCGCCAGCCGGCCGCACATCGCCGTCATCGCCGCCACCACCTCAGGTGCCACCTCGAAGCCGAGGGTGGAGGCGAAGCGGGCCGCCCGCATCATCCGCAGCGGGTCGTCGCTGAAGGACTCCTCCGGGGTGCCCGGCGTGCGCAGGACGCCGGCCCGCAGGTCCTCGAGCCCCCCGTGGAGGTCGAGGAACTCCAGCGACGGCAGGCGCACCGCCATCGCGTTGACGGTGAAGTCACGGCGGACGAGGTCCTCCGCCAGCGACGAGCCGTAGCTCACCTCGGGCTTGCGCGAGTCGCGGTCATAGGCCTCGGCACGGTAGGTCGTGATCTCGATCTTGTGCTCGCCCTTGCGCACCCCGACGGTCCCGAAGGCGATGCCGACGTCCCACACGGCGTCGGCCCAGCCACGGACGAGGTCGAGGACCTGCTCGGGGTGCGCGTCGGTGGCGAGGTCGAGGTCGTCGCCGAGGCGGCCGAGCAGGATGTCGCGGACCGGCCCACCCACCAGCGCGAGCTCGTGACCGGCCGACGCGAACCGGCGCCCGAGGTCGACGGCCACTGCGGCGTGCGCGGCGAGGGCCTCGACCGCCTGGCCGACCAGGTCCGCGCTCATCGGACCGACCTCGGGCACGCCCGGCCGCCCGTCGGCCGACCCGTCGGTGGATCCGGGGCCGGGCAGGAGCGGGTCGGGCGCGGAGAGATCGGTAGGCACGTCGCGACAGCCTAGGCGTCCCGGGGCGCGGCTATCCTCGCCCTATGCCCGGTCCCCCCCGTCCCGCTCCCCCCACGAGCGGACGACCGGCGCCCCGCGTGAGCGTCTCGCGCCTCGCGCGGGTCGATGAGACCAGCGCCGGCGGCCTGGTGCTCGACCGTCGCGGGCCGGGCCTGCGAGCCGCCCTCATCGCCCGGCACGACCGCCGAGGGCGCCTGGTCTGGTCGCTCCCGAAGGGTCACGTCGAAGCCGGCGAGACGGCCGAGGATGCCGCCGTGCGGGAGGTCGAGGAGGAGACCGGGATCAGGGGGACGGTTCTGGCACCGCTGGGCACGATCGACTTCTGGTTCGTCGCGGAGCAGCGGCGGGTGCACAAGACGGTGCACCACTTCCTCCTCGACGCGACCGGCGGGGAGCTGTCCGACGCGGATGTCGAGGTGGTCGAGGTGGCGTGGGTGCCCTTCGAGGACATCGCCTCGACCCTCGCCTACGCCGACGAGCGCCGGCTCCTGGTCCGCGTCGAGGAGATCCTCGCCCGGTCCGACGCCGACGTGGCGCCGGTGGCGCACCTGCCAGCTGACGGTGATCGGGCCTCCGGCAGCAGCGCCATCGGATGACGCCGTCCCCCACGGGGCGCGGCGTGGCCCGACGCACCCGCACCGCCCGGTTCGCGGCCGCCGCAGCGGTGCTGCTCGCGCTGGGCATCGGCCTGAGCACGGTCCCCGGCGCGACGGCAGCGACACGCGTGTCGGACCCGGCCGCCACCCGCGCCGCCGACATCGCCGGCGGGGTCGTCCCGGTCACGCTGACGACGATGACGCCGGTGGTGCCGATGCCCGGCGACACCCTCGTGATCACCGGCACTGTCACCAACACGGCCGCCACCGCCGTTCGCAACCTCGACGTCCGGCTGCGCCAGTCACCCACACCGGTGCGCAACCGCTCGGAGATCACCGACATCCTCGGCGGCAGCGCCGGGCGCACCGGAGTTGCCGTCGAGACCAGCCGGGTGCGGGTCATCGACACCCTCGCCCCCGGCGCGCACGCCTCGTTCACCCTCCGGGTCCCGCTGGACGCCCTGCGCCTGCCGGCGGCTACGGCCGAGGTGGTCGTTCTCGGTGTCGAGTCCCTCGGCGACGTCGACAACGACGGGCAGGGCACGATCCAGACCGGCCTCACCCGCACGTTCCTCCCGTGGTTCCCGGTGCCCAGCCAGGTCGCGCCCACCCCGGTCGTGTGGCTGTATCCGCTCACGACCGCGCCGTCCCGCGCCGGCAACGGGGTGTTCCTCGATGACCACCTCGCCACCGAGGTCGGCCCCCGAGGACGGCTGACCCGCCTGCTCGACGCTGCCGAGGGCGCCCCCAGCGTGGTCAGCTGGGTCCTGGACCCGGCCCTGCTGCAGTCCCTGCAGGACATGTCCGACGGCTACGTCGTGCGGCCGCCCGACGGTCTGACCGTTCCCGGCACCGGGGCGGCGGCGGCCGGCGCCTGGCTGCTCCGCCTGCGCGCCCTCACCGCGTCCGCGGAGGTCACGGCGTCGGCCTACGGCGACCCCGACGTCGTTGCCCTGCACCGCGCCGGTCTCGACGTCGACGTCGCCCTGGCCTCGACGACGGCACGCGAGCTCCCGCAGAAGCTCCTGGTCGCACCCGTGGCGTCAGGTCTGGCCTGGCCGGCGGGCCAGCTGTCCGACGACGGCACGCTCGATGTCCTGCGCGCGGCAGGAGCCCGGGTCGTCGTGCTCTCCGCCACCGCCCTGCCGCCGTCGCCCGCCGTCACCTACACCCCGAGCGGGTCCGTCGACCTCGCGACCGGCGGGTCGCCGCTGCGGGCGGCCGTGTCCGACCCGATCCTGTCCCGCCTGGCGGCGGCACCCGCCCGCGGCGCCCCCGACCCGTCCACGCTCGACCCTGTCGTACGGCGTCAGACGGCACTCGCCGAGCTCGCGATGACGACCCTCGAGCTCCCCGCCACGGCACGAACGATCGTGATCGCGCCGGACACCCGCTGGTCGGCGTACGCCGGCGCCACGCGGGACCTCGTCACGGCGATCGCGGCGTCACCCTGGGCCCGGCCGGCCCGGCTCAGCGCGCTCGTGGCCGCACCCCCCAGCGACGTCCCCCGCGCCCGTACCGACTACCCCCCGTCCGCCCGCCGGGTCGAGCTGTCACCGGCCTACCTCGCCGCCGTCGGGCTGGCGCGCTCCCGCCTGTCCGGGCTGCGCGCCGTGGCGCCGGACATCTCCGGCACGAGCACCAGCGACCTGGAGTCCGGCCTCACGCGCGCAGAGTCCTCCGCCTGGCGCACCGACGCCGTCGGCGGGCGCCGGCTGCTGGCCTCGGTGGGCAGGGCCGTCGACGCGCAGGTCGCACGGGTCCACGTTCTGTCCCGCGCAGCGGTGACGCTCCCCGGCGACTCCGGCGTCATCCCCGTCACGGTCGCCAACGACCTCGACCGACCGGCCCGCGTCGGGGTCCGCCTCATCGGCACCCCCTCGACCCGCTTCGTCGCCGACGACGTCGAGACCGTCACGCTCGCACCCGGGGAGAAGTCCACGCTCGAGGTGCAGACCCGGGTGATCGGCACCGGCCCCGTGACCGTCGACATCCGGTTGCTGACGCCGGACGGCCGGGCCTTCGGCGAGCCGGTCCGCACCGAGGTGCGCTCCGCGGCGTACGCGCGGGCGGCCCAGTGGGTCGTCGGCGGGCTGTTCGCCGTCCTCATCGTGCTGCTCGGGGTCACCATCCTCCGCCGTCGCCGAACCACCACGGCCCCGGGTGGGGACCCCGGCGGGCCCGACGGCTCCACGGGTGGGGCACCGTGACCGAGCCGAACGGCCCCGGCGAGCGACGACCTCGGCGTCCCACCGATCCCCTCGACGGCCTCATCACGAGCACGAGCGAGCTGACCGGTGATCTTGCCGAGGAGCTCGCCGGCGATGTCGTCACCGACCCGTCGGCATCGGCCTCCGACGGCGGCTCCCCCGCGACCGGCACGGCAAGCGCCAGTGTCATGCGCTCGAGCCTGGTCATGGGGGTGGGCACTGTGCTCTCCCGCTTCGGCGGCGTGCTGCGCGGAGTCGCCCTGGCCGCGGCCCTGGGCGTGGGCACCATCGCGGACACCTTCACCCTGGGCAACACCCTGCCCAACGTCGTCTACATCCTGATCATCGGCGGCGCGCTGAACGCCGTCTTCATCCCCGAGCTCGTCCGGCACATGAAGGACGACCCCGACGACGGCACCGGCTACGCCGACCGCCTCATCACCCTCGTCGGGTCGCTGCTGCTGGTGGTCTCGGTCGGCGCTGTCGTGATCGCGCCGTGGATCGTGCGGATCTACGCGACACCGAGCTACACCCAGGGCCAGCTCGACCTCGCCACGGCCTTCGCCCGTTTCTGCCTGCCGCAGATCTTCTTCTACGGCGTCTACACGATGCTCTCCCAGGTCCTCAACGCCCGCGGTCGCTTCGGGGCGCCGATGTTCGCCCCGATCATCAACAACATCATCGCCATCGCCACGTTCGTGCTGTTCATCGTCGTCGCCGGCCCGTCGAGGCTGGCCAACGGGACGTTGCCGCCGGAGCAGATCGCACTGCTCGGCGTCGGCACCACGCTCGGTGTCGCCGCCCAGGCACTCGTCCTGGTGCCCGTGCTCTGGCGGGCGCGGTACGTCTGGCGTCCTCGCTTCTCCTGGCGGGGCTCCGGGCTGGGCACCGCCGGAAGCCTCGCCTCGTGGACGATCGGCCTCGTCCTGGTCAATCAGGTCGCGTACGCCGTCATCGTGCGCCTGGCCACGGGCGTCAACGCCCTCTCCGAGCAGACCGGGGCCACCGAGGCGGGCCTGACCGTCTACACCAACGCGCACCTCATGTTCGTGCTGCCCCACTCGGTGATCACGGTGTCGATCGTCGCCGCTCTGCTGCCGCGGATGAGCCGTGCGGCGCACGACCTGGACAACCGCTCCCTCGCCGCTGACATCGGCTCGGGGATGCGCTCGGCGTCGGCCCTCATCGTCCCGGCAGCCGTGGCGCTCGTCGTGCTCGGCTCCCAGGCCGGGATCCTGCTGTTCAACTACGGCCAGACGAACTCCGCCTCTGCTCAGGTCACCGGTCAGCTCGCCGCGGTCTTCGCACTCGGCCTGCTGCCCTTCACGCTCTACTACGTCATCGTTCGCGGCTGGTACGCCCTCGAGCTGACCCGCACCGCGTTCTGGGTCACCGTCGTCCTGAACGTTCTCAACCTGGCCATCGGCGTGCCGCTGTATGAGTACGTCCTGTCCCGGCGTGAGGGCCCGCTGGCGCTGTACGCGCTCGCGACCGGCTACGTCCTGGCCTACTGGATCACCCTGGTGCTGGCCTGGTGGCGGATCTCGCGTCGTCTCGGTGGCCTCGAGACATCCCGGACGATGCGGGCGCTGGTCCGGATGACCCTTGCCGGGCTCGGGACCTTCATCGTCATGGCCGGTCTCCGGATCGGCCTGGCATCGACCTTGGGCACCGGCTCCCGGTCCGGTGCCCTCCTCAACGTGGTCGTCGTGGGCTCGGCCGGGCTCGCGACCTATCTGGTGCTCGCCCGCGCCATGCGGATCCGCGAGGTCACCGACACCCTCGCCCTCATCCGCCGGCGCCTCCCGATCGGGCGCTGACCGGCGTCGCTCCGCCGGCCGCACCCTCGGCCGCACTGCCGGCCGCGCCCCCGCACTGCTCCGCTCGGGCGACAGCGACCCGCCGGTCCGGGGTCGAACCTCAAGGGAGGCTCACGGCGGGCCGACATGGACAGAGTGCCTCCTCCCTCCCCGAGCACGTCGTGTCGGTCACCGCGGCGACTGACGATGTCCGACGACGGGGTCGTCGTGGTCGGCACGCTCACGAAGGTCGCGATCTCCCTCGCGCTCCTCGGCACGGTCGGGTACGACACGATCTCCATGGCGTCCACGACCCTCGCGGTCCGCGACGACGCCCAGACCGCCGCCGAGCTCGGCCATCAGGCCCTGCGCGACGGCGGCACCCCTGCGACGGCGTTCGCTGCTGTGCTGAAGTACGCCAGAAGCCGCGGCGACAGCGTCGTCGCCTCCGGATTCCGGACCGGCGAGAAGAACACGGTGACCGTCGAGCTGCGTCGAGCTGCCCAGACCATCGCCGCGAGCTACCTCCCGAAGGTGAACACCTACGTGGTCGCAAGCTCAACCGCGACCGCCAGCGATCCGATCCACTAGACATGTCCATCACCGCGCGGGGCGCCCGACGGGGAATGGCGGGAGCCGTGGCGTCGGTCCTGGTCCTCACGCTCGTCGCGCTGAGCCCGACGACGTCGGCCCAGGCCGATCCCGACCTCGCCCACGCACGGGCCGCGGCCGCAGCCCTGCGCGACAAGGTCGACCTGCTCACGGCGGAGTCCGAGGCAGCCGCGGAGGACTACGGGGCGGCCAACGACGCCCTCGGCGACATCGTCACGCGGCTGCTGCTCGCGGACCAGAGCGTCGATGACACCAGGACCGCCGCCCAGCAGGCCACGGCCCAGACCGACAACGCCGCCGCGCAGATGTACATGAGCGGCGGCCCCAGCGCGATCTACGCGAGCGTGCTCGAGGGTCACGACATCTCCGACGTCCTGGACCGGATCGCGTCGGTCAACTCGGTCGTGCGCGGTGACATCCTCGCGACTGTCGGCGCCCAGGCGAGTGCCTCTGTGGCCCGGGCCACCCACGCCAACCTCGCCCTGCTCACGGCGCGGAGGCGGGTCCTGGAGGACCAGCGGAGCGCCGCAGCGGCTCGCGCAGCCGCGCTCGAGGCCGAGGCCGCCGCGGCCCTGGCCGGGGCCGACACCCTGGTTCGGCAGCTCGTCGAGCAGGAGCGCGCCGCCGCCGTGGCCGCCGCGGAGGCGGCGGCCGCCACCGCGCTGGCCGGCGACCTCCCGTGGACCACCAACACCGTTCCCGCCGACTCCTACTCCGCGGTCGACCGTGCCATCGCCGAGGCCGCCGCCGCGCCGGCCACGCCGTACGCAGTCGGTGCGATCACCGACGCCCGGCGCTGGCTCGGGACGCCCTACTCCGCGGGTGGCGGCGGCCGTAACGGCCCCTCCACCGGCTGGTGCTCCAGCTCGGCGCCCGACGACGGCCGCACCGCCAGCGGTGCCTGCGCGGCGCAGAGCACGATCGGCTTCGACTGCTCGAGCCTGATGGTCCGAATCTTCAGTACCGCCGGGCGCGACCTGCCGCGCACATCGCGCCAGCAGTGGAAGATCGGCGTCCACGTTCCCCTGTCCGGCCTGGCACCGGGCGACCTGCTCTTCTGGGCCAACAACCTGAGCAACCCCGGGTCGATCCACCACGTGGCGATGTACATCGGTCACGGGCTGATGATCCAGGCACCGCACACCGGCGGGCACGTCGAGGTCGCGTCGGTCTACCTGCACGGCCTCATCGGTGCGGTCCGCCCGGTCTGACCCCCGCGATCACGCCGCGTGAGGGGAGGTGCGAGACCGCCCACGGATCACCCGCGTCGCCGGGGCTGGGCACATCCGGGCGGTCGCCCGCCTACCCTGGGCGTGTGACTGACACGACGACGACCGGGACCGGCGCCTCGCCGATGCCCGACGACGTCCTCCTCGGGCGCTACCGGCTCGTCGACCGCGTGGCCGACTCCAGCGGGACGACCCTGTGGCGCGGCTACGACCAGCGGCTCAGACGCGCGGTGAGCGTGCGCTTCATGCCGCTGGACCACGCCGGCGCCCCCGCGTTGCGCGACGCCGCCGTCCGGGCGTCGCTCGTCACCGACCGCCGCGCCGTCCCCGTCCTGGACATCGTCGAGGACACCACGAGCGGCCACCTGGTCATCGTGACCGAGTGGCTCGTCGGCACCACCCTCGGCGACTACCTCCGGGCCCGACGCGGTGAGCCGCTCCCGGCTCGCGAGGCCGCAACGCTCGCGCTCGAGGTGGCCCGGTTCCTCGCCGCCGCAGAGGACGTCGGCGTCACCCACGCGCACGTGCGTCCCCACGCGGTGATGATCACCGACTCCGGCGAGGTGCGGGTGCGCGGTCTCGGGGTCGACCAGGCGCTCCACGGCGTCGAGCCCGCCCTCGACCCCGGTCTCGCCGACGTCCACGGAGCGGGAGCGGTGCTCTTCGCGGGACTCACCGGACGTTGGCCCGGCTCCGCGGGCAACGAGGACCTGCCCGGTGTACCGCCGCTCGCAGGCGGACGGACGCCCTGGCCGAGCCGCGTCGTGGCCGACGTCCCCGCCGACCTCGACGAGATCGCTGCGCGAGCGCTGCAGACCACGGCGCCACCCAAGGGCCGAGGTCACTACACCAACGTCGCCGAGGTCGCGGCCGCCCTCTCCGCGTCCCTCGTCACCCCGGCCCTGCCGTCGGTCGCGCCGCGCCGTCCGCGCCGGACCTGGGTCCGGGTTCTCGGGGTCGCTGTCGCCGTGGCAGCCGCGCTCGGCCTCGGCGGGCTCGGCCTGCGCATGGCCCTGGGCCTCGGCGGGGCACCGCTCACCGTGCCGCGGACGGCCGCTGCGCGCCCCACGGCGACCACCCCGAGCACGGCGCCGGCCACGACCACGACCGCAGGCGAGCGGGTGCTGCCGATCGTGTCCGCGACGGACTTCGACCCCTACGGCGACACCAAGCAGGAGAACCCGCAGGAGGCCCGGCTCGCCATCGACAACAACCCGGCGACGGCGTGGCACACGGTGCACTACAAGGCGGCCGACCTCTCGGGCAAGCCCGGTGTCGGGCTGCTCATCGACCTCGGGGCGCCCCGGCCGGTCTCGGCCGTCGTGCTGCGCCTCGTCGGCAACGGCACCGACCTCTCGCTGCTGGCCACCGACAACCCGACCAAGCCGGTGGGCACCTTCGTGTCGATGGCCGAGGTCACCGGAGCGGGCAACGCCCTGACCCTGCGTGTGCCGCGCCCGGTCACGACGCGCTACCTCCTCATCTGGCTCACCCAGCTACCCCCGAGCGACGGCTCCTACCAGGGCGGCGTCGCCGACGTCCGCGTCCTGGGCTGACCCCAGGCGCGCCGCTGCCGCGTGCCTCTCCCGCACCGCCCCGACCCGTAGGCTGACGCCGCCATGACGACCGACCAGCCCACGCCGCCGGGGGGCCTTCCGACGAAGGTCTCCGCGAGCCTCGGTGAGCGGGTCGCCTCCGACGCCGACCTGCTCGCGGCGCACGTCGCCGGGGACCCCGACGCGTTCGGCGAGATCGTCCGACGCCACCGCGACCGGCTCTGGGCCGTGGCGCTGCGGACGACCGCTGATCCGGAGGAGGCCTCCGACGCCCTCCAGGACGCGATGATCTCGGCATTCCGCAACGCCGCCTCCTTCCGAGGTGAGGCCGCCGTCACCACCTGGCTGCACCGGGTCGTGGTCAACGCCTGCCTGGACCGGATGCGGCGACGCCGGGCCCGGCCCGCGGTGCCGCTGCCCGAGGAGGACGGCGACAGCGGCCGGCGCGGCATCGCCGATCCCCGTGACGACCTCGACCGCCTCGAGCTGCGGATGGAGATCGACCGCGCGCTGCGCGCGCTCCCGACCGACCAGCGCGCGGCGATCGTGCTCGTCGACGTCGAGGGGCTCTCGGTCGTGGAGGCCGCCGAGATCCTCGGCATCCCTGAGGGAACCGTGAAGAGCCGGTGCTCGCGCGGCCGGGCCCGCCTCGCGATCGCGCTCGCAGGTCTGCGGAACCCCGACGCCGCCGGGGACGTCGGACCAGTGCCAGGACCCACCAGCCACGACCGGGAGGTGACCCCGTGACCGAGATCCCGTCCGACCCGACCGCCGACGGCGGCTTCCCCGACACCCCCGGCCCCGAGGCCACCCCCGAGCAGGACGCCTTCGCCCGTTCGATGCTCGGGCTGCTGCGGGCCGACGACATCCCGATCCCGGACGACCTCGTGGCCCGCCTCGGTGCCGCCCTCGCGCTCGAGCGCCACCCCGTCGCGGAGCCGGCCTCGTCCGGGGTCTCGGCCCTCGGAGCTGCCTGGGCCGGACAGCCCGACGCGGACGACGACCACGACCCGGACGACGCCACTGCCCCCGCCCGTCTGGCCACCGTCACCGTGCTTCCCGCCGGAGCCGCGGGGTCCCGACGCGGTCCCTCGCTGCGCGCCCTTCAGATCGTCGGAGGCGTGGCGGCCGCTGCCCTCGTGGTCGTGGGCGGAATCGTCGTCGTGGGCGGGCTGGGCCTGCGCGGGGGCAGTTCGAGCACCAGCGCGAGCTCCGCCGCGCCCGCGGCGGCCGCTGGTGAGCGCTCGGCCGACGCCGTGAACGGCACGCCACCCCGCACTGTGCTCAGCGCCTCGGGCACCAACTACACGGCCGCCACGCTCGAGCAGCAGGCGGGCGCCCTCGCCGCCGCCGCGAAGGCCTACAGCGGCACGGAGGCCTCGGTCACCCCGGAGAGTCTCCAGGGCACGGACCAGGTGGTGCCCGGCGCGGTGACGCCCACGGCGACGCCACCCACGAGCCGGCCCCTCGGGCCCACTACCGGCGCGGTGCCCTTCACGGCGCAGACGGTCACGGCGTGCGTGCGCCAGCTCACCGGAGTCGACGGGGTCACCGCGCTCGCCGTCGACCGCGGGACGTATGAGGGCAAGCCGGTCGACGTCGTGGTCCTGCCGACACCGGGAGACCCGTCCACGCTCGACGTGTGGGTCATCAAGCCCGGGTGCACCGCGACCGACGTCACGCTGTACGTGTTCCGGCCCATCCCGGCCTCCTGAGCGGAGCCGCCACCGGGTCCTGACCGGAATGCCGACCGGCCTAGGATCGTTGACGCGGGGGCAGCATCAGGTCATCGCACCCTCCGACCCGCGTCACGCGGTCGGCTGGGCGACCGACCAGCACCAACCGAGCACCTCCGGGACACAGGTCCCGCCGTCGAGAGGCCCAGAGCGTCATGAGCGACGTCCGCACCGTGATCATCATCGGCTCCGGCCCTGCCGGCTACACCGCCGCGATCTACGCCGCCCGGGCCCAGCTGGCCCCGCTGGTGTTCGAGGGCGAGATCACCGCCGGCGGCGCCCTCATGAACACCACCGAGGTCGAGAACTTTCCCGGCTTCACCGAAGGCGTCCAGGGCCCCGAGCTGATGGAGAACATGCGCGGCCAGGCGGAGCGCTTCGGTGCGGAGCTGATCACCGAGGACATCGCCTCGGTCGACCTCACCGGCGCCATCAAGTCGGTCACCGACGCCTCCGGGGTCACCTATCGCGCCCACGCCGTCATCCTCGCGATGGGCTCGGTCTACCGCGAGCTCGGCGTCGACGGCGAGAAGCGCCTCTCCGGCCACGGTGTCTCCTGGTGCGCCACCTGCGACGGGTTCTTCTTCCGCAACCAGCACATCGTCGTCGTCGGCGGCGGCGACTCCGCGCTCGAGGAGGCCACCTTCCTCACCCGCTTCGCCGAGACCGTCACCCTCGTCCACCGCCGCGACGGCCTGCGCGCCAGCAAGATCATGCAGGAGCGCGCCTTCGCCAACGAGAAGATCCGCTACGCCTGGAACAGCGAGATCGCCGAGATCGTGGGCGAGGACAAGCTCACCTCCGTGGTCCTGCGTGACACCGTCACCGGTGAGACGCGGGTGCAGGAGGTCACCGGCCTGTTCGTCGCCATCGGCCACGACCCCCGCTCCGACCTCGTCCGCGGCCAGGTCGACCTCGACGGCGAGGGCTACGTCCTGGTCGAGGGTCGCAGCACCCGCACGAACGTCCCCGGCGTCTTCGCCTGCGGCGATCTCGTCGACCACACCTACCGCCAGGCCATCACCGCAGCCGGCTCCGGCTGCGCCGCCGCCCTCGACGCCGAGAAGTTCCTCGCCGCGATCGAGGCGGCCCAGGGGACGCACGACTCCCTCCAAGCCCTCGTCTGACCGACGCCCCACCGCCCGCCCTCAGCCCGGCCCGAGCTTTCGTGCGCGGGGTGGCGCCGTGGTCGGTGTCACGCCGTACCGTGGACCGACGGGCTCACGGCCCCGACCGAAGCACGTCCCCTCGAGGAAGGAGCGCCGCATGGGCGCCACCAAGATCGTGACCGACGCGACGTTCACCGACGACGTCCTGATGTCGGAGAAGCCCGTGCTCGTCGACTTCTGGGCAGAGTGGTGCGGGCCGTGCAAGATGATCAGCCCGATCCTCGAGGAGATCGCCGCGGCGAACTCCGACAAGATCACCGTCGTCAAGCTCAATGTCGATGAGAACCCGCAGGTCGGGGCGAGCGAGCGGATCATGTCGCTGCCCACGATGAACGTCTACCAGGGCGGCAAGGTCGTCAAGCAGATCGTCGGGGCCCGACCCAAGGCCGCGATCCTCGCGGACCTCGCCGAGTTCCTCTAGACCGGTGACCCCTCCCGTGATCCGTCGCGGGGACACCGGCGCGGCGGTCGCGGAGGTCCGCGACCGGCTCGGCCGGCTCGGACTGCTCCTCCCGGGGGGGCCCGGGCCCGACCCCTCGAACGATGGCATCGACGCCTTCGACGACGCCGTCGACCGTGCGGTCCGCACGTTCCAGCAGGAACGCGGGCTCACCATCGACGGTGTCGTCGGCGTGCAGACCTTCCGGCGCCTCGAGGAGGCCCGCTGGACCCTCGGAGACCGCGTGCTGTCCTACAGCCCGGGCCACGTCGTCATCGGCGACGACGTCCTCGCCCTGCAGCAGCGCCTGTCCGGCCTCGGGTTCAACCTCGGGCGCATCGACGGCGTGTTCGGCACCCGCACCGACGCCGCGCTGCGGGAGTTCCAGCGCAGCGTCGGGGTCGACCCCGACGGCACGTGCGGTCCGGACACCTTCCGCGCCATCGTGCGGCTCGCGCGCACGATGAGCGGGGGCGGCACGGCCGCGACCCTCCGCGAGCTCCACGCGCTCGAGACCCTCTGCAGCGGCGTTGCCGACAAGGTCGTCGTCATCGATCCCGGCCACGGTGGCCCCGATTCCGGGCTGCGCCACGGCGACCTCGACGAGGCCGTGATCGCCGGCGACCTCGCGACGCGGGTGGAGGGTCGTCTCGCTGCCATCGGCGTCCAGGTCCTGCTCACCCGCTCACCCGAGAGCGACGGTGTCAGCGCACCGGAGGAGTCCGAGCGGGCCGCGTTCGCCAACGACACGTCGGCCGACCTCGTGCTCTCCCTCCACGTCGACTCGGTCGCCTCCTCCCTGCCCGCAGGCTGTGCCACCTTCTACTTCGGCGACGCCGCGGCCGGCACCGGCTCCAGCCTGGGCCAGCGCTTCGCGGAGATGGTGCAGGAGGAGATCTGCTCGCGCACCGACCTCACCGACTGCCGCACTCACGCCAAGACCTGGGACCTCCTGCGGATGACCCGGATGCCCGCGGTCCGCATCGAGTGCGGCTACCTCTCCAGCCCGCGGGATGCTCGGCGCCTGGTCGACCCGGCGTTCCGCGACGCCGTGGCGGAGGGCATCGCCGCGGCCGTCGTCCGCTTCTTCGCCCCGGTCCCCGCCGAGGTCTGAGCCGACCCGCCCGGGTCAGGCGGTGGGGTCCTCGCGGTGCATCGTGGGGATCCGTCGGCGACCGAGCAGGCGCTCCAGCGCCGCCTCGACGACGTCCTCGCGCCTGGCCGCCGTCGACCGCAGGTCCAGCCGCATCCGGGGCGTGCGTGGGTGTGGCCGCACGGTCGTGAACCCGACGGCGAGCAGGAAGTCCGCCGGCACGAGGCAGGAGGCGTCCGCGGAGGCGTCGGCTCGAGCCGAGGCCACTGCCTCCACCGCCCTGACCCCACGGCGCACCAGGTCGGCCGCCAGTCCCTGGACGAGCATCCGGGCGAGCCCGTGGCCGGCGAACGCGGGCTCGACCCGCAGGGTGGCGAGGGCGACGGCGTCGGGCGAGAGCGGCGCCGTGGCGTAAGAGCCCAGGCCCGGGAGGTACGCCGGCGGCGCGTACAGGGCGTAGCCCGCGACCACACCGTCCACGCGCACGACGAGCCCGCACGAGCCCCAGTCCAGCAGGGTGGAGGACAGCCAGGAGGCCTTGGCCTCCGCGCTGGTGCCGTCGGCCTCGACACGACCGCGCTGCACGGGGTCCAGCTCCCAGTGCGTGCACGACCGGCACGGAAGGGGCAGCTCGTCGAGGGAGTCCCGTGTCAGCGACGCGAGCCGTCGCGGTACGGCCATGTCGCCGTCAGCCGACGACCGGACGCGGCAGCTCGTCGCGGTGGGGCCGCATCAGGCCGACCGCGAACCCGACCACGAGGCCGATCGTGAGCAGAGCGACCAGCCATCGGACAACCCGCATGAGACCTCCCAGCGTCCTTGCGGCATCGTAGGCGCAGGAGTGGTCGGCACGTCACCCGACAGCGTTGTCAGGTGCGCGTGGTGCGCGCAGCCCGGGCGCGGTCCCGACCCGACGAAAGCGGTGGTAGACGGCCATGGAGCCGAACCGGCACGTGAGCACAGGCACGCGGCTCGACCCGTGGGTCGACTCCTACGCGGCCCGCACGCGCGGCCTGACCGCCTCTCAGGTGCGGGCGCTGTTCGCCGTCGCGTCCCGCCCCGAGGTGGTCTCGCTCGCCGGCGGCATGCCGTTCGTGTCCGCGCTCCCCCTCGACGCCCTCGCCGACACGGTCGCCCGGCTCATCCGCGAGCGCGGCGCCGTCGCCCTGCAGTACGGGTCGGGGCAGGGCGACGTCACGCTGCGCGAGCAGATCCTCGAGGTGATGGCACCCGTCGGCATCCGCGCGCACCCCGACGACATCGTCGTGACCGCCGGCTCGCAGCTGGCCCTCGACCTCGTCGTCCGCGTCTTCTGCGACCCCGGCGACGTCGTGATCGTCGAGGCGCCGACCTACGTCACGGCGCTGGGGGTCTTCTCCTCCTACCAGTGCGAGGTCGTCCACGTGGCCATGGACGAGGAGGGGATGCGTCCCGATGCGCTGCGCGAGGCGATCTCCGCCGTCCGGGCGGCCGGGAAGCGCGCGAAGCTCGTCTACACGATCCCCTCCTTCCACAACCCCGCCGGAGTGACCCAGGGGCCGGGGCGGCGCGCGGAGGTCCTCGAGGTGGTGCGCTCGAGCGGGCTCCTCCTGCTCGAGGACGACCCCTACGGCCTGCTGGGGTTCGACGGCACCGTGCCCCGTGCGATCCGCGCCGACGAGGCCGACGGTGTCGTCTACCTCGGCACGTTCTCCAAGACGATCGCCGCAGGCCTGCGGGTCGGCTGGGCGGTCGCGCCCCACGGCGTCCGGGAGAAGCTCGTCCTGGCCAACGAGACCGCCACGCTGTGCCCCTCGAACTTCGCCCAGCTCACCATCTCGGAGTACCTCGCCACCCAGCCCTGGTTCGACCAGGTGATGGTCTTCCGCGAGGTGTACCGGGCACGGCGCGACGCCCTCCTGGAGTCCCTCACGGCGCTCATGCCCGAGGGCACGAGCTGGACGGTCCCCGCCGGGGGCTTCTACAGCTGGGTCACGCTTCCCGAGGGCCTCGACGCCACGGCGATGCTCCCTCGCGCGGTCGCCGCCCTGGTGGCGTACGTCCCCGGAACCGGGTTCTTCGCCGACGGGCAGGGCCGGCAGTCGCTCCGGCTGTCCTACTGCTACCCCGAGCCCGACCGCATCCGCGAGGGCGTACGCCGCCTCGCCGGGGTCATCGAGGCCGAGCTCGAGGTCGCGGACACGTTCGGGTCACCACGGGCGGTGGCCGAGCGCATCGGTCCCTCGTCGCCGTCGCCGGACCTCGCATGAACGCGACGAGCACTCGACGAGTCTCCACAACCGCAGCGGCACAAGGGGATCTGAGCGTATGACCAGCAGTATGAGCGGACGTGTCCTGGTGCTCGCCGGCGGACTGTCGCCGGAGCGCGACGTCTCGGTGCGTTCGGGGCGGAGAGTCGCCGACGCCCTGCGTCTGGCGGGAGTCGAGGTCGAGATCCGCGACGTCGACGCCGGCCTCCTCCCCGACCTCGCGGCGGAGCGCCCGTCGTGCGTCGTCCCGCTGCTGCACGGTGCGGCGGGAGAGGACGGCGCGATCCGCGACGTCCTCGGCGCTCTCGCCCTGCCCTACGTCGGGTCCGGCCCCGCAGCCTGCCGCGCCGCCTTCGACAAGCCGGTGGCCTCCTCCCTCGTCGGCGCGGTGGGGGTGGTCGTGCCCGTCTCGGTGGCGCTGCCGCACTCGACCTTCCGCGAGCTCGGCGCGTCCGGGGTGCTCGACGCCGTGATCTCCCGAGTGGGCCTGCCGCTCATGGTGAAGCCGACGCGTGGGGGGTCCTCCCTCGGTGCCTCGGTGGTGCGGGCGGCAGGTGACCTCCCGGCCGCGATGATGGCGGCGTTCGCCTACGGCGACACCGTGCTCATCGAGCGCTTCGTGGTCGGCACCGAGGTGGCGGTCTCCGTCCTCGACGACGGCTCGGGTGCTCGCGCGCTGCCGGTCGTCGAGGTGGTGCCCGACGGCGGCTTCTATGACTACGGCGCGCGCTACACCGCCGGGGCCACCGAGTTCTTCACTCCGGCACGGCTCCCTGAGGACGTCCTGGCCCAGTGCGCGGCTACGGCGGTGACGGTGCACGAGGTGCTCGGCCTGCGCGACTGGTCGCGGAGCGACCTCATCGTGGACGCGAGTGGCACGCCGTGGTTCCTGGAGGTCAACGTCGCACCCGGCATGACCGAGACCTCGACCTACCCCCAGGCGGTCGCGGCCGCGGGCCTGGACCTCGGTCAGCTCACCGCGAGCCTCGTCGCTGCCGCCGTCGCGCGCGGCTGAGGGGTTCCTGGTGACCCTTGATATCCCTTTCTTGGGAGGGGATATCGCTGATCTAGGGGCGATCCCGGTCGATGACGTCGACGATCCGGCGCAGGTCGTCGAGCGTGGCGAACTCGATCGTCACCTTGCCCTTGGACTTGCCCGACTCGATGCGCACGCGTGTCTCGAGCCGGTCGGAGAGCCGGTCGGCGATCTCGACGAGCCCGGGCGCCGTCGGGCGACGCGGCCGGGCGACGCGCGCCCGCTCCCGGCCGTCGGCCTCGCCGACGGCCACCATCTCCTCGACCTGGCGTACCGAGAGCCCCTCGGCCACGATGCGGGTCGCGAGCCGGTCCATCGCCTCGGGGTCATCCAGCGACAGCAGAGCGCGCGCGTGGCCCGCTGACAGCACTCCGGCGGCGACCCGGCGCTGGACCGCGGTCGGGAGGCGGAGCAGGCGCAGGGTGTTGCTGACCTGCGGGCGGCTGCGGCCGATGCGCGCCGCGAGCTCCTCCTGGGTGCAGCCGAAGTCGTCGAGCATCTGCGCGTAGGCCGCCGCCTCCTCCAGGGCGTTGAGCTGGGCGCGGTGCAGGTTCTCCAGCAGGGCGTCGCGCAGCAGGACGTCGTCGGCGGTCTCGCGGACGATGGCCGGGATCAGCTCGAGCCCGGCCTCGCGACCGGCCCGCCAGCGACGCTCCCCGGCGACGAGCTCGTAGTGAGGCCCGCCGTCGTCGGGCTCGGCGACCGGGCGCACGACGATCGGCTGGAGCAGGCCGATCTCACGGATGGAGTGGACGAGCTCGGCGAGGGCGTCCTCGTCGAACACCGTGCGCGGCTGCCGCGGGTTGGGGCGGACGTCGTCGAACGCCAGCTCGGCGTATCGGACACCGGACACCGGCTCGAGGTCGGCCGCGACGTCGCTCGGGACGGGCGCGGCGGTGGCGGACCGGGCGCTCTCTCCCCCGTCCGACACGGCCACCGCCAGGGGCGGGGTCGCAGCCGCGACGGCGTCCTCGCGCGGGCTGCTCGGGATGAGGGCCCCGAGACCACGCCCGAGACCACGTCGCTGGTTCACCGTGTTCGCTCCTGAGGGTCTGCTGCCGCGCCGTGGACCGTGCCGCCCGTCGCTCCGTCGCGGCCGACCCTACCCCGGTGCTGGCGGGCTGGGCCGGTCACGGTCGGGTCACCGCGGATGCGGCATAGCCTTGTCCCCTGTGCCTTCAGTACGGCCGATTCGGGTCCACCTCAGCCGGGGCCGGGCCCGTGCCCAGCACCTGGCGAGCCAGTTCGCGGGCAGCCTCGAGGTAGGACAGCGCGCCGGAGCTGCCCGGGTCGTAGGTCATCACGGTCTGCCCGTAGGACGGCGCCTCCGAGACCCGCACCGACCGGGGGATCGCGGTCGGGAGCACCCGGTCACCGAAGTGCGCCCGGGCCTCCTCCGCCACCTGGGCCGAGAGCCGGGTGCGGGCGTCATACATCGTGAGCAGGATGGTGGAGACCGACAATCGGGGGTTGAGCTCCTCGGTGACGAGCCCGACGGTCCGCAGGAGCTGGGTGACCCCCTCGAGGGCGTAGTACTCGCACTGGATCGGGATGAGGACCTCGTCGGCGCACACGAGGGCGTTGAGGGTGAGCAGCCCCAGGCTCGGCGGGCAGTCGACGAGGACGTAGTCGAGGCGGCCGTGCGCCTGCTCGTGCACCGCGAGGTAGGCCGAGACGGCCTTGCGGAGCTTGTGCTCGCGGGCGACCATCGAGACGAGCTCGATCTCGGCCCCGGCGAGGTCGAGGGTGGCGGGGGCACACCAGAGCCCCTCGATGTCGGGAACCGCAACCACGACCTCGGCGAGCGGGCGCCCGTCGATCATCACGTCGTACACGCTGGGGACGTCGCTGTGGTGGTCGACCGAGAGGGCCGTCGAGGCGTTGCCCTGGGGGTCGAGGTCGACGATGAGCACGGCGAGGCCCTGCAGCGCGAGCGCCGCCCCGAGGTTGACCGTCGAGGTCGTCTTGCCGACGCCGCCCTTCTGGTTGGCGACGGTGAGCACGCGCGTGCGGGCCGGCCGGGGCAGGTCCTCCCCGAAGCGCCGGTGACGGACCTGGACCGCCACCTCGGCGGCACGGGCGAGCGGGGTGTCGTCGATGGTCACGACGTCTCCTCCGGGCTGGGGTCGGCCGGGGCCGGGTCGGTGGGCCAGCCGAGGCCCGCGGGCGCTCGGTCGGCGGCAGGTGCGGACATCGGGGCAGCGTCGACATCGGGCCAGCCGAGCCCGGCCCGCGTCGGCTCGGCGGGGGTCGCCGAGCCGGCGCTCGAGGAGGTGCTCATCGCGATCCCTTCCGTCGCCCGGCGGTGAGCCGGACCACCCGCACCACGGTCGTGGGCGGGTCGACCACGCCAGCGCCGCAGAGCACGACCTCGGCATGGCCTCCCCCGAGGCGTTCCAGCGCGGCCAGCGACGCCGCCACCTCATCGGCTGCGGCCTCCCCCTTCAACGCCAACAGGGTTCCGCCCACGCGGGCGAGCGGCAGCGTCCACCCGGCGAGCTTGTCCAGCGGAGCCACCGCCCGTGCGGTGACCGCGTCGACGACGAGCCGCTGCTCCTCCGCACGTCCACGCAGCACTTCGACGCGGTCCCCGAGGCCGAGGGCGGCGACCGCCTCGCCGAGGAACGTCGCGCGCCGTAGGAGCGGCTCCACGAGCACCACGGTGAGATCCGGCCGCACGAGCGCGAGCGGGATACCGGGGAGCCCGGCACCCGAGCCGACGTCGGCGACCCGGGACCCTTCGGGGATGAGCTCCTCGAGGACGGCGCAGTTGGCCACGTGACGACTCCACAACCGGGAGATCTCGCGCGGTCCGATGAGCCCGCGGACGACCCCGTCGGTGGCCAGCAGGTCGACGTAGCGCTCGAGCGCCTCGGCGGCCTCGGGGTAGCGCTCGCGCAGCCGCTGTTCGACGAGCAGGTCGGCGTACTCGCGCACCGAGGTCTCCCCCGGCAGCCCGTCGTGGTTGGTCATCGCAGGGTGGTCACGGATCAGGCGCGCGGGATGACGACGACGAAGCGACGCGGCTCGACGCCCTCGGACTCGCTGGTGAGACCGGCAGCAGCGACGGCGTCGTGGACGACCTTGCGTTCGAACGGGGTCATCGGCTCGAGCCGGACCGGCTCTCCACTGCTCGAGGCACGCGTCGCGGCCTCGGTGCCCAGCGCGGTGAGGGCCTGGCGACGGGCCTCGCGGTGGCCGGCGACGTCGAGCATGAGGCGCGAACGCTCGCCCGTCTCGCGGGTGACGGCGAGGCGGGTGAGCTCCTGCAGGGCGTCGAGCACCTTGCCGTCCTCGCCGACGAGGTGCTCGATGTCGCCGCCGACGATGCTCACGAGGGCACGATCGCCCTCGACGTCCATGTCGATGTCGCCGTCGAGGTCAGCGATGTCGAGCAGGCCCTCGAGGTAGTCGGCGGCGATGTCGCCCTCGCGCTCGAGGTGGTTCACCGGAGCGGACCCTCGTGATGTTTCACGGGAAACGCGGGCCGGTGCCACTGACTTCTCGGCCGGCTCGCCGTCGGTCGCGGCGGGCTCAGCAGCCTCCGTCGCGTCGGCGTCCACCTCCAGCACGTCGGTCTCGGTCGTGTCGGACTCGGTCGTGTTGGACTCGGTCGTCTCGGACTCGGTGTTCTCAGGGGTGGTCGTGTCGGACTCGGTCGTCTCGGACTCGGTGTTCTCAGGGGTGGTCGTGTCGCTCATGGGGGCTCGTCTTCCAGGGGATAGGGGCGCCGCGGTGGCGCCCGGAGATCAGGGATGTTTCACGGGAAACAGGTCCCGGGTCAGTCGGTCACCCCGTGGGTGAGGACGCCGTTCCGGGAGCCTCGGGGGGGGAGTCGGGCGACCCGGAGGACCCGGGAGCGGCGGGCGGTCCGTCGGGCGTCCCAGGGATCCCCAGGCCCGAATCGGAACCGGCGGTGGTCGGCTTCTTCTTCTGCCGCTCGCTGCGGGACTGCTTCTTCGGCTGCTCACGCGGCGCCGGCGGCAGGATCGGCGCAATGATGACCTCGGGGTCCACCCCACCGTTCTTGCGCTTGCGCTTGTGCGCCTCGCGCTCCTCCCAGGCGACGAACGCCGGGGTGCCGGGCTGGGGGTTGTTGCGGATCACGTAGAACTGCTGGCCCATCGACCACAGGTTCGTGGTGAGCCAGTAGATGAGCACGCCGACCGGGAAGTTGATGCCGGTCACCATGAAGAAGAACGGGAAGACATAGAGCAGGATCTTCTGCTGCTGCGCCATCGGGTTGTCCCGCGCCGTGTTCTTCACGATGAGCTGACGCTGCGTGGTGAAAGTCGTGATCGTCATGAGGACGATGAGGATCGCGGTGAGGACGTGCGTGGCGGTCGGGTTCGGCGTCACCGACGCCTCGGTGAACTTGGCGTAGATGGGGACGCCGAAGATGAGTGCGCCCTTGGCCTGCTGGGCCTGCTCGGTCGTCATGACGCCGTACGCCTCCCCAGCGGCGACGCCATAGTTCAGCACACGGAAGAGGGCGAAGAAGATCGGTGCCTGAGCCAGGATCGGCAGGCAGCTGGCCAGCGGGTTGGTGCCCGTGTCCTTGTAGAGCGCCATCATCTCCTGGCTCTGGCGCTCCTTGTCACCCGCGTACTTCTTCTGGATCTCCTTGATCTGGGGCTGCAGGATCTGCAGGTTGCGCTGGCTCTTGATCTGCCGCACGAACAGCGGGATGAGGGCGATCCGGATGACCACCACGAGCCCGACGATCGCGAAGGCCCACGACCACCCGGAGGCGTCGCCGAAGAAGATGCCGAAGAGCGTGTGGAACTGGATGAGGATCCAGGACACCGCGTCTTCGAGCCAGGCCAGGGGATTGAGGGTCACGCGGAGCTCCGGTCGTCAGCGGATCGGGTAGGTCGGGGGTGGATGTGCTCGCCCGCCAGGGCGGGGGGCTCCCGGGAGCCTGACTCGAGGGAGAGGTAGGGCTCGGGCTTCCAGCGCCCGGGTGCCGGGACGTTGTCGACGCCGCCGGCGTTCCAGGGGTTGCACCGGCAGATCCGCACGGTCGCCAGGACCGTGCCTTTGGCCGCGCCATGGACGGAGATGGCCTCGAGTGCGTAGGTCGAGCAGGAGGGGTGGAACCGGCACCGCGGCCCCAGCATCGGGCTGAGCAGGCGGCGGTACACCACGATGAGCCCGGTGAGCGCGAGTCGGAACACCCGACCCACGGTGGCCCCGAGCGACCGGCGTACCGCAGCCACGGCCGAGGTCATGCCGGAACCGCCGCATCCTGTGCGGAGCCCGCCCGGCGCAGGGCCCGCTGCAGAGCGGCATCGAGATCGAGGGCCAACGCCGCCGAGGACGCCGAGGCCGAGGGCGGCAGCGCCCGCACGACCAGGCGAGACCCGGCAGGGAGCAGGTCCAGGCGCCCGCGCACGAGGTGACGCAGCCGCCGCGCGACCGCGTGCCGCACCACCGAACCGCCGACGGCCTTGCTCACGACGAATCCCGCCCTCGGGTCAGACCCGGGGCGGGAGTCGTGGGCGACGGTGCCGACGGCGCCGGGCCCCAGATCGAGGTGCACGACGAGAAGAGGCCGTCCGGCCCGGGTTCCTCGTCGTACCGTCTCGCTGAAGTCCTGGCTACGACGCAACCGCGCGGCGCTCGGGAGCACGGTCGCGGCGTCGTCGTGCCGTCAGGCCGAGAGCTCGGTGCGACCCTTGCGGCGACGGGCCGAGAGGATCGAGCGGCCGGCCCGCGTGCGCATGCGCAGGCGGAAGCCGTGGGTCTTGGCCCGCCGGCGGTTGTTCGGCTGGTACGTGCGCTTGCTCATCGGTCGGCTCCGAACCGTGGTGGGCCAGAGGACCTGGCCAGGCGTAGGGGGAACGGGGCGACCCGATCCGGGACGTGCGGTGCAGACGTGCGCAGTGCCGTGCTCGGTGCAGCGGACCGGTCGGCCGCCACCGGACGCCGGCGCACGAGGCGTCGACATGCGGCGGAGGCCGCTGACGCACCATCGGGCCCGGGCTCACCCGGGTTGAACAGTCGTCGGCCCGTCCACGGTACGGGGAGTCCCTCGGGGGGGTCAAACCGCCGACGCCGCGCGAGGCTGTCAGTCCCGCGACGGCCGCCGAACCGCCCATCCTCTCGGCCGAACGTCGGCTGACGCCGCAGCGACACGCGGACAAACCCCCGAGGGCGTGGCAGACTCCGGCCCTGCCTGTGGACAACCCCTTGACGGGGGCCGTGGAGGCGCGACTACGGTCACGCCACTGCGCGGTGACGGGCAGCCGACAACCGATTCACCGCAGGGATCTTCCGACCCCGCACCCGGGCCCACGCACGCCGCCCAGCCGTTCCACACCTGTGGACGAGCGTGTGGACGCCCGCCGGAGACTCCGGCACCGAACATGAGGGGACGCGCGAGCACCGTGGCAGCCGACGACCTGGATCTGGCCGAGGTGTGGGCTCGAGCCCTCGCATCACTGGGCGATGAGGGGATGACCCCCCAGCAGCGGGCGTTCGTCTCCCTGACCCGTCCCCTGGCCATCATCGAGGACACCGCGCTGGTCGCCGCCCCGAACGAGTTCACCAAGGACGTCCTGGAGAGCAAGCTCCGCCCGCTCGTCGTGGCCGCGCTCTCCCGCACCCTCGGACGTGAGGTCCGCATCGCCGTCACCGTCGACCCCGCGATCGCACCCGCGCTCGACGAGGACGCCACCGACGACCTCGCCGACTCCACCTACGCCGACCCGGTCTCCTCCTCCGCACCCGCCGTGTCGGCGAACGCCCGCCTCACCAACGCGAACGCGAACGCCGCCGCCTTCCTCCCCGAGCCGGTCCGACCGGGTACCGGCTCGCCGGGAACACGCGGCGAGGAGACCAGCCGGCTCAACCCCAAGTACACCTTCGACACCTTCGTCATCGGGTCGAGCAACCGCTTCGCGCACGCCGCTGCGGTCGCCGTCGCCGAGCAGCCGGCCCGCGCCTACAACCCCCTCTTCGTCTACGGGGAGTCCGGTCTGGGCAAGACCCACCTCCTGCACGCGATCGGCCACTACACGCGCACGCTGTACGCCGGCGCGAAGGTCCGCTACGTCAGCTCGGAGGAGTTCACGAACGAGTTCATCAACTCGATCCGTGACGACAAGGCAGCCGCTTTCCAGCGCCGTTACAGGGATGTCGACGTCCTCCTCGTCGACGACATCCAGTTCCTCTCGGGCAAGGTGCAGACGCAGGAGGAGTTCTTCCACACGTTCAACACCCTCCACAACGCCAACAAGCAGATCGTCGTCACGAGCGACCTGCCCCCCAAGCAGCTGCAGGACTTCGAGGACCGGATGCGGTCACGGTTCGAGTGGGGCCTCATCACCGACGTCCAGCCGCCCGACCTCGAGACCCGCATCGCGATCCTGCGCAAGAAGTCCGCCCAGGAGCGGCTCTCGGCCCCTCCCGAGGTGCTGGAGTTCATCGCCTCGAAGATCTCCTCCAACATCCGCGAGCTCGAGGGTGCCCTCATCCGGGTCACGGCGTTTGCCAGCCTGAACCGCCAGCCGGTCGACCTCCCCCTCGCCGAGGTGGTCCTCAAGGACCTCATCACCGACCAGGCCGGCCCCGAGATCACGTCGTCGATCATCATGATGCAGACAGCGGCGTACTTCGGGATGTCGGTGGACGACCTCTGCGGGTCGTCGCGCTCACGCGTGCTGGTGACGGCGCGTCAGATCGCGATGTACCTCTGCCGCGAGCTCACCGACCTCTCCCTGCCCAAGATCGGCCAGGCGTTCGGTGGACGTGACCACACGACCGTCATGCACGCCGACCGTAAGATCCGCCAGCTCATGGCCGAGCGCCGGTCGCTCTACAACCAGGTCACCGACCTCACGGCTCGGATCAAGAGCACCGCGCGCCAAGCGTGAGCCGGCGCCATCGCGACCGGCTCGCCACCGTACTGACTGCTACCGACGGTCATCGAATGCCCCGATGCGATCACCCGCTGCATTCACACCCTGGGGATAACTCTGTGGACAACCCCGGGTGGGCTCGGGGGACGTACCGGGGGACAACTGGTGCCACCGGGGTCCGATCCTGTGGACGAGGAAGGACAACCGGGTGCCCGAGGTCCGTCGTCCCCAGGAAGCCCCTGTTGTCCCAAGGCGCCGTCCACAGGACCGGGGGACGGCGACACGCGGCTCCACCTGCGGGAATACACGTTGTCCCCAGTGTGCACACCCCCTATGACGACAAACCCAGAGTTACTCGAAGGGGTGACTCCCCGAGCCTTCAGGAGCCGACACCCTGGGGACAACGCCCCCCCACCACGAGCTGCGCTGCGCTGAACCGCACCGTCCCGGGCTCCGGCGTCACTACGCTGGGGATCCTCCGTACCCCCGCCGGGCCGCGCGCGAGCGACCGGCCAGGCAGTGCTCGGCGCCCCCTCACCGGGGTGCCGTCTGCACGGTCGTGGGCGGTCCGTGGAACCATGACCCACCGCGGTGCCTCCACAGCACCGCTCGCCCGCCCCGACAGGAGTGACCCGACGTGAAGTTCCGGCTCGAGCGCGACGTCCTCGCCGATGCCGTGGCGTGGGCGGCCCGTACCCTGCCCTCCCGCCCGTCGATGCCCATGCTGGCCGGCCTGCTGATCGACGCCGCCCCCGGCGGGCTGACGCTGTCGAGCTTCGACTACGAGGTCTCCGGCCGTGTCGCGGTAGCTGCAGACGTCGAGGAGCCTGGTCGCGTCCTGGTCTCCGGGCGCCTCCTTGCCGACATCGCCCGCGCGCTCCCCGGCGCCCCGGTGACGATCACCTCCGAGGGCAGCAGGGTCGAGGTCCGGTGCGGCCGCTCGTCGTTCACCTTGCCGACCCTCCCGGTCGATGACTACCCCACGCTGCCGGACATGCCGGGCTCCACCGGCACGATCGACGGCCCCACGTTCGCCGGCGCCGTCTCCCAGGTCGCGATCGCGGCCGGTCGCGACGACACCCTCCCGACCCTCACCGGCATCCGGGTCGAGATCGCCGATGCCACGATCACCCTCGCCGCCACCGACCGCTACCGCCTCGCGGTGCGCGAGTTCGCCTGGAGCCCCGAGCACTCCGGGCTCGACACCAACGCCCTCGTGCCGGCCCGGACGCTCGCGGAGACGGCGAAGTCGCTCTCCCACTGCGATGTGGTGCACCTCGCGCTCTCCGCCTCGGGCGCCGGCGACGGCCTCATGGGTTTCGAGGGTGACGGACGACGCACGACCAGCCGCCTCCTCGACGGGGAGTTCCCCAAGTACCGCGCCCTGCTCCCCAGCGAGAGCGCCACGGTCGCCACGGTCGCCACGAGCGCGCTGGTCGACGCCGTCAAGCGCGTGGCGCTGGTGGCCGAGCGCAACACCCCGGTGCGGCTCACCTTCGCCGGCGGCGAGGTCGAGCTGCGGGCCGGTGCGGGCGACGAGGCCCAGGCGACCGAGGCGGTCGAGTGCGTCGTCGACGGCGATGCCATCGAGATCGCGTTCAACCCCCAGTACCTCCTCGATGGCCTGAGCGCGCTCGATGACGCCTCGACCCGGCTGTCGTTCACGTCCTCGACCCGTCCGGCCGTGCTCACCGGCGGATCGACCGAGGGTCTCGCGAGCTACCGCTACCTCCTCATGCCGGTGCGGCTCTCGGGCTGACGCCCGTCAGCCCAGCACCGGCCACCGGCAGCACCTCGTGCACGTCGTCGCTCTCTCGCTCACCGACTTCCGCTCCTATGCCCGGGCCGATCTCGAGCTCCGCCCCGGGGTGACCTCGTTCCTGGGCCGCAACGGCCAGGGCAAGACCAACCTCGTCGAGGCCCTCGGCTACGTCGCGACCCTCGACAGCCATCGCGTCTCCACCGACGCTCCCCTCGTTCGCCTCGGCGCGCAGCAGGCCGTCGTCCGCGCGGCGGTGGTGCGCGATGCCCGCACGACGCTCGTCGAGATCGAGATCAACCCGGGCCGGGCGAACCGGGCCCGCATCAACCGCTCACCGGTCCCCCGGCCCCGCGAGGTTCTCGGCCTGCTGCGGGCCGTGCTGTTCGCCCCCGAGGACCTCTCCCTCGTCAAGGGCGACCCCAGCGAACGACGACGCTTCCTCGATGACCTGCTGGTCTCCCGCGCACCGCGGATGGCCGCCGTACGCGCGGACTACGACCGGGTCCTCAAGCAGCGCAATGCCCTGCTGAAGACGGCGTCCGCGGCCCGGCGCGGCGGCTCGGGGGCCGGCGAGGTCCTGCGCACGCTCGAGGTCTGGGACACCCACCTCGTCTCGGTCGGTGCCGAGATCCTCGCGGCACGGCTCGACCTCGTCGCGTCGCTGCTGCCGCTCGTCGAGAGTGCGTATGACACCGTCAGCTCCGGCGGCGGGCCGGCGTCGCTGAGCTACGTCTCCTCCCTCGGTCCCGATGTCGAGCTGGTGCCCGACCGGGCGGTCCTCGCCGACCTCCTGCTCGCCGGCGTCGAGCGCCGCCGCCGCGACGAGCTCGACCGTGGCGTCTCCCTCGTGGGTCCGCACCGCGACGAGCTCCTCCTTCGGCTCGGTCCGGCACCCGCGAAAGGCTATGCGTCACACGGGGAGTCGTGGTCCTTCGCCCTCGCGCTGCGTCTCGCCTCCTACGAGCTGCTCAGTCACGACGGCTCCGAGAGCGGTGAGCCGGTGCTGCTGCTCGACGACGTGTTCGCCGAGCTCGACGTCGAGCGGCGTACCCGTCTCGCCGCTCTGGTGAGCGGGGCCGAGCAGGTGCTCGTCACGGCCGCGGTCGAGGCCGACGTCCCCGAACTCCTCGTCGGTGACCGCATCGATGTCAGGGACGGGCAGGTGTCCCGTGCCCGCTGATGACCACTCCCCGCAGGTACCCGGACCGACCGAAGAGGACGCGGCCGTCCCGAGCGGCATCGACGCCGCGAAGGAGGCGCTGGCCCGCGCGCGCGCCGCGGCCGGCAACGCACCCGTGCCCTCGCGGGGACGGGCCGGCCCCACCTCCTGGGCGGCGCGCCAGCGACGCGCGGCCGACGCCGACACCCGCAGCGGTCCCGGGCCCGACCGTCGCGACCCGCAGTCACTGGGCTCCTCCGTCGACCGCCTCATGCGCGAGCGCGGGTGGGAGGAGCCGACAGCGGTGGGGGGCCTCACCGGTCGATGGCCGGAGATCGTCGGCGACGACGTCGCCGAGCACGTCCGCCCCGAGACCTTCGAGCCGGCCCCGGACGGGCGCGGTCTCATCCTCGTGCTGCGGGCGGACTCCACCGCCTGGGCGACGACGATGCGCCTGCTGCTCCCGACGCTGCGACACCGGATCGACACCGAGCTCGGCTCCGGCGCCGTCCGCGACATCAACGTCCTGGGCCCGGCCGCACCGTCGTGGAAGCACGGCCGTTTCCACGTGCCCGGTCGAGGGCCGCGCGACACGTACGGGTGATCGGGGCTGCCCCCTGGCCGGTTCGGCCCGGTCTGACCCCGACGCCGACATCTCGCAGGGGGCGGACCGCCGACGTACGCGGTCTGGAACGTGTCCACACCCACGAGACCCCCGCGGACATATCCCCAGTCACAGGCGGGCCGTCGCGGCGTTCGTGGGTCCCCTGGCGCTAGACTGGAGGCCAGTTCTCCGGGGTCCCCCACAGGTTGTGGGGGCGTGCCCCGGGCCGGACGGTCCACGCACCGGGCGGGCGCCACAGGCGCCGCCCGACGGCGCCCGTCCGGAGTCATCGGCAGGAGGATCACCCACCCGTGTCCTACGACGCGAGCGCCATCACCGTCCTCGAAGGCCTCGACGCAGTCCGCAAGCGTCCCGGCATGTACATCGGCTCCACCGGTGAGCGGGGCCTCCACCACCTCGTCTACGAGGTCGTCGACAACTCCGTCGATGAGGCTCTCGCCGGTTACTGCGACACCATCGTCGTCACCCTCCTCGCCGACGGTGCGGTCCGCGTCATCGACAACGGGCGCGGCATCCCCGTCGACATCGTGGCGAGCGAGGGCAAGCCGGGTGTCGAGGTGGTCCTCACCGTCCTGCACGCCGGCGGCAAGTTCGGTGGTACGGGCTACGCCGTCTCCGGCGGTCTCCACGGTGTCGGCGTCTCGGTCGTCAACGCCCTCTCCACCGACCTCGACGTCGAGGTCCGGCGCAACGGCCGCGTCTACCGCCAGTCCTACCGCTACGGCGCACCCGTCGCGCCGCTGTCGGAGGAGGAGGAGAGCGACCACACCGGCACCACCATCACCTACTGGCCCGACGGCGGGATCTTCGAGACCACCGTCCACGACTTCACCACGCTGGCCCGTCGCTTCCAGGAGATGGCGTTCCTCAACAAGGGGCTCACCCTGCGCCTCATCGACGAGCGGGCACCAGCACTGCCCGACGACGACCTCGTCGAGGGCGCGTCCGACGTCGCGCCGCTGCGCGAGGTGACCTACCACTACGAGGGCGGTATCGCCGACTTCGTGAAGTACCTCAACGCCACCAAGGGTCCGGCACATCAGAACGTCATCCACGTCGAGAACGAGGACGAGGAGCGCCGCATCTCCGCGGAGGTGGCTATGCAGTGGAACTCGGGCTACTCCGAGTCGGTCTACACCTTCGCCAACACCATCAACACCACCGAGGGCGGCACCCACGAAGAGGGCTTCCGCTCGGCGCTCACAACCCTGGTCAACAAGTTCGCGCGGGAGTGGAACATCCTCAAGGAGAAGGACGTCAACCTCTCCGGCGAGGACATCCGCGAGGGGCTCGTGGCCATCGTGTCGGTCAAGCTCGGCGAGCCGCAGTTCGAGGGGCAGACCAAGGCCAAGCTCGGCAACACCGAGGCGAAGACATTCGTGCAGAAGCTGGTCAACGACCAGCTCGGTGCCTGGTTCGAGGCGAATCCCGCCGAGGGCAAGGAGATCGCGCGTAAGTCGGTGTCCGCGGCATCCGCACGCATCGCCGCTCGCAAGGCCCGCGACCTCGCCCGTAACCGCAAGGGACTCATGGGCGGAGCCGGGCTGCCGGGCAAGCTCATCGACTGCTCCTCGACCAACCCCGACGAGTGCGAGGTGTTCATCGTCGAGGGTGATTCAGCCGGTGGTTCGGCGCGCAGCGGCCGCGACCCGCGCACCCAGGCGATCCTCCCGATCCGCGGCAAGATCCTCAACGTCGAGAAGGCACGCATCGACCGCGTGCTGCAGAACAACGAGGTTCAGGCCCTGATCTCGGCCTTCGGCACCGGCGTCCACGACGACTTCGACATCGCGCGCCTTCGCTACAACAAGGTCGTCCTGATGGCTGATGCCGACGTCGACGGCCAGCACATCACCACGCTGCTGCTCACCCTGCTGTTCCGCTTCATGAAGCCGCTCGTCGAGCAGGGCCACGTCTATCTCTCCCAGCCGCCGCTGTACAAGATCAAGTGGTCGCGCGAGGAGCCGGGCTACGCCTACTCCGACCGCGAGCGCGACGCCGTCATCAAGGCCGGTCTCGAGGCGGGGAAGAAGCTGCCGAAGGAGGAGGCGACCCAGCGCTACAAGGGTCTCGGCGAGATGAACGCCGACGAGCTGTGGGAGACCACGATGGATCCCGATCGTCGCGTGCTCCTCCAGATCACGATCGACGACGCGGCACAGGCCGATGAGATGTTCAGCGTCCTGATGGGCGAGGACGTCGAGAGCCGCCGCAACTTCATCCAGCGCAACGCACGCGACACCCGCTTCCTCGACATCTAGAGGCGCGGCGCCCCCGATGTCACCGTCCGCCGCCCGCAGCGTCGATACCGCAGAAGGACCACACCGTGCCTGACGACACCACCACCGACGCCCCCGACGGATTCGCCCACCGGATCGAGGCTGTCGACCTCCAGGTCGAGATGCAGCGGTCCTACATGGACTACGCGATGTCGGTCATCGTGTCCCGCGCGCTCCCCGACGTCCGCGACGGGCTCAAGCCGGTGCACCGCCGTGTCCTCTACGCGATGTTCGACGGCGGCTACCGTCCCGACCGCGGCTTCTCCAAGTGCTCGCGCATCGTCGGTGACGTCATGGGTCAGTACCACCCCCACGGCGACTCCTCCATCTATGACACCCTTGTGCGCCTGGCGCAGCCGTGGTCGCTGCGCTACCCGCTCGCGTCCGGCCAGGGGAACTTCGGCTCGCCCGGCAACGACCCGGCGGCCGCGATGCGGTACACCGAGGCGCGGATGGCGCCGCTCGCCATGGAGATGGTGCGCGACATCGACGAGGAGACCGTCGACTTCATCCCCAACTACGACGGCCGCACGCAGGAGCCGGTGATCCTGCCGGCCCGCTTCCCGAACCTCCTCGTCAACGGCAGCGCCGGCATCGCGGTCGGCATGGCCACCAACATCCCGCCGCACAACCTCGGCGAGGTCGCCGAAGGAGCGCAGTGGGCGCTCGCCCACCCCGAGGCCACGCGTGAGGAGCTGCTCGAGGCGCTGCTCGCGGTCGTGAAGGGCCCGGACTTCCCCACCGGCGGACTCATCGTGGGGCGCAAGGGGATCGAGGACGCCTACCGCACCGGCCGCGGCTCGGTCATGATGCGCGCCGTCGTCGAGGTGCAGGAGGACAACCGCGGTCGCGCGCAGCTCGTCGTGACCCAGCTGCCCTACCAGGTCAACCCCGACAACCTGCTGCTGCGCATCGCCGAGCTGGCCAACGAGGGCAAGATCTCGGGCATCTCCGACGTCCGCGACGACTCCTCGTCGCGTACCGGCATGCGCCTGGTGATCGAGCTCAAGCGCGACGCCGTCGCGAAGGTCGTGCTCAACAACCTCTTCAAGCACACGGCACTCCAGGACAACTTCTCCTGCAACATGATCGCGCTCGTCGACGGTGTTCCGCGCACGCTGGCGCTCGACGGTTTCGTGCGCCACTGGATCACCCACCAGATCGAGGTCATCGTCCGGCGCACCCGCTACCGGCTGCGCAAGGCCGAGGAGCGCGCGCACATCCTGCTCGGTTACCTCAAGGCGCTCGACGCGCTCGACGCCGTCATCGCGCTCATCCGCGCGAGCGCCACGGTCGACGACGCACGTACGGGGCTCATGGCCCTCCTCGAGGTCGACGAGCTGCAGGCCACGGCCATCCTCGACATGCAGCTGCGTCGTCTCGCCGCCCTCGAGCGGCAGAAGATCATCGACGAGTACGACGACCTGCAGATCAAGATCGCCGACTACAACGAGATCCTCAGCAACGAGCCGCGTCAGCGTTCGATCGTGAGCGAGGAGCTCGCCGAGATCACCGCGAAGTACGCCGACGACCGACGTAGCATCCTGATTCCCTGGGACGGCGAGGTCACCGACGAGGATCTCATCGCCGAGGAGGACGTCGTCGTCACGATCACCCACGGCGGCTACGCCAAGCGCACGCGCAGCGACCTCTATCGCGCACAACGCCGTGGTGGCAAGGGAGTTCGGGGTGCGGCGCTGCGCACCGACGACGTCGTCGAGCACTTCTTCGTCACGACGACCCACCACTACCTCCTCTTCTTCACCAACAAGGGACGCGTCTACCGGGCCAAGGCCTACGAGCTTCCCGACACCGGGCGCGACGCCCGCGGGCAGCACGTGGCCAACCTCCTGGCCTTCCAGCCGGAGGAGCAGATCGCGCAAGTCCTCGACGTGCGCGACTACCAGGCGGCGCCCTACCTCGTCCTCGCCACGCGTGACGGCATGGTGAAGAAGACGCGGCTCGACGAGTTCGACTCCAACCGCAGCGGAGGCGTCATCGCGATCAACCTGCGCGACGACGACGAGCTCATCAGCGCGCAGCTCGTCGATGAGGGCGCCGACCTCCTCCTGGTGAGCCGCAAGGGGATGTCGGCCCGCTTCACCGCGGACGACGACACGCTGCGTCCGATGGGTCGTGCCACGAGCGGTGTCATCGGCATGCGCTTCCGCACGGGCGACCAGCTCTTGGCGATGGAGGCGATCGTGCCCGGCTCCTACGTCGTCACGGTCACCGACGGCGGCTACGCCAAGCGCACGCCGGTCGATGACTGGGCGACCAAGGGCCGGGGCATCTACGGCGTCCGCGCGATGAAGATCGTCGAGGAACGCGGTCAGCTTGTCGGCGCCCTCGTCGCGGCGGAGGACGACGAGGTGTACGCCATCGCCTCGGACGGCGTCGTGATCCGCACCCGCGTCTCGGAGATCCGTTCGACCGGGCGCGACACCATGGGTGTCTCGCTCATGGACATCAGCGGCGACAACGCGATCGTGGCGGTGGCCCGTGGCGAAGCTGCCGACGACGACGAGGACGACCTCACCGACCTCGACATCGACGGCGCCGGACCCGCGGACGACGACGCCACGGCCGCCACGGCGGGCGGGAGTGTCGACCCCGGCACCGATTCCGACGGCGTCTCGGGAGCGTCCGAAGGGGCGAACACCTCGGAGTCGGCTACCGTGACCGAGGACGACTCCGACCAGGACCCCGGGGCGGATCCCGGGACACAGGGCTAAGGAGCGAGATCGGTGGACACGGACGGCACGCCGTCACGCCCGACGCCGCAGGCCCCCCAGGGAGCCTCTGGGCCGTCGAGCCCCTCGGCGTCCCCCGGCTCGGCGGGCAGACCGTCGAGCGGTCCGTCGGCTCCGAGCGCGGCTGCGCCGGGTCGTTCCGCGCCGGGCAAGGCCGCCCCGGCCGGCCCGCCGCCCGGCCAGTCGCCCGCCCGCCCTACCTCGGGAGCACGACCGGCCCAGGCGGCCCCCGGCAAGCCGACCCCCTCCTCGAAGGGGTCCGGGGCCCGCGACGCAGCTCCCGCGGTGCCCGCCGAGAAGGCCCGGACGGCCATGCCGTCCCCACCACGCCCCGACTCCGCGCGGACGAACCCGGTGCCGGTCCAGAGCGCCGCTCCTGAGCGTGTCGTGTCCGTGCCCGCGGCAGGGGCGCTGCCGCACGCGGCGCGGGTGGAGCCCCCGCTTACCGTGGCGCCCCCGATCGATCCCCGGATCGGGTCGGGCGCAGCCAGGCCCACCCCGGCCCCGGCCCCGGCTGCCCGGCCCGTGGGGCCGCGCCGCGCGCGCCTGCTCCTGACCCGGCTCGACCCCTGGTCGGTCATGAAGACGGCCTTCATGCTGTCGGTGTCGATCGGGATCGTGCTGCTGATGGCCACCGCCCTGCTGTGGTGGACCCTCGACGTCACCGGCGTCTTCGCTGCTGTCGGGCGCACGATCGACGACGTCGCCGGCTCGGGCACCACGTCCTTCGACTTCCTCTCCCTCGTCGGGTTCAGCCGCGTCATGGGAGTCACGCTCGTCCTCACGGCGATCGAGATCGTGCTCGGCTCTGCCCTCGCCACCCTCTTCGCCTTCCTCTACAACCTCTCCGTCGGTCTCACCGGCGGGCTCGAGGTCACCCTCTCCGAGGACGCGTGAGCGGCCGGGGTCGCGAGGACCAGACGGCAGTTTGGGCGCCTTGTACCGGCTGAGGTAGCCTTCACCGGCACCATGCACGGGCCTATAGCTCAGCTCGGTTAGAGCGCTTCCCTGATAAGGAAGAGGTCGATGGTTCAAGTCCATCTAGGCCCACCACCAGGCACACCCAGCCCGGGAGGCAGGAACCGTGAAGAAGCTCATCGTGCTCGCAGCGCTCGCAGCAGCGGGATTCGTCGTGTATCGCCAGATCTCGGCGAGCCAGGCGGAGCAAGACCTCTGGACCGAGGCCACCTCGGCACCTGATCTGCGCTGACCCCGACGGGCCCCGTGGGGCCGCCACCGGGGGCTTAGCTCAGCTGGTAGAGCGCTGCCTTTGCAAGGCAGAAGTCAGGGGTTCGAGTCCCCTAGCCTCCACGCCGACCCCTCCGAGGTCGTGTCGGTGGTGCGTGACGCGGTCGGCAGCGTCCGTGCCGACGGCGACACGGTCACCATCGTCGAGGACCTCACGGTCACCGGAAGCGCCACCTCCATCAAGGCGGGCACCACGGTGCGCACCATCCGTCTCCTCGACGGCGTGGGCGAGCACGACATCGACGCCAAAGTGGACGGGTTCGACCCGGCACAGCTCAAGTCCGGCGTCGTGACGAGGGTCTGACCGGCCCAGCACCCGATGGGATGCGGCCCGCACACGTGACGTGGGAGGATTCCCCTCGTGACGACTTACGCGACTCTCCACACCAACCACGGCAACATCCGCATCGAGCTGTACCCGGACCACGCGCCCAAGACCGTGAGGAACTTCATCGGTCTCGCGGACGGTACGCAGGAGTGGACCGACCCCAAGACCGGCGCCAAGTCGAGCAAGCCGCTCTATGACGGCGTCGTCTTCCACCGGGTGATCTCCGGGTTCATGATCCAGGGCGGCGACCCGCTCGGCACCGGCACCGGTGGCCCCGGCTACAAGTTCGGCGACGAGTTCCACCCCGAGAAGTCCTTCGACAAGCCCTACCTGCTCGCGATGGCCAACGCCGGACCGGGCACCAACGGCTCGCAGTTCTTCATCACCGTCGGCGCGACGCCGTGGCTGAACTTCAAGCACACGATCTTCGGCGAGGTCGCCGACGCCGAGGGCCGCGCGGTCGTCGACGCGATCGCGGCCCTGCCGGTCGGCGCGATGGACCGCCCGAAGGACGCGGTCGTCATCGAGAACATCACGGTCGAGAGTGTCGACGCCTGACCTGACGGGCGCGGCACCCACCGCGGTGCCGGTCTGCTACCGGCACCCGGGTCGTGAGACCTACATTCGCTGTGCAAGGTGCGAGCGGCCGATCTGCCCGGACTGCATGACGAATGCGTCGGTCGGCTTCCAATGTCCTGAGTGCGTGGCGGAGGGCCGGGCGTCCGTCCCTGCCGCGCGCTCGCGCCTGGGCAGCACCGTCCCGAGCCGGCCAACGGTCACGTTGGTGCTCATCGCGCTCAACGTCGTGGCCTTCGCCTATGAGTACCTTGTCGGCGTCGACAAGGCGGCGGCCGACTGGTCGATGTCGCCGGCCAACGTCGCGGTGTTCGACGAGTACTACCGGCTGTTCTCCTCGATGTTCCTGCACTACGGCCTGGTGCACATCGGCTTCAACATGCTAGTGCTGTGGATGCTCGGACCCACCCTCGAGTACACCCTCGGCCACACCCGCTTCGCGGTCCTCTACCTCCTCGCCGGTCTCGGCGGCTCGGTGGCGTCGTTCTGGTTCTCCGACCCGTTCGTCCAGGCGGGCGGGGCCAGCGGAGCGATCTTCGGCCTGATGGGTGCTTACGTCGTCGTGGGCAAGGCGCTGCGGACCGACATCTCCCAGGTGGCAGGGCTCATCGGCCTCAACGTGCTGATCGGCTTCGTGATCCCCGGCACGGACTGGCGCGCGCACCTCGGGGGGCTCGTGACCGGCGCCGTCATCGGCGCGATCATGGCGTTCGCGCCGCCCAAGCAGCGCACCGTGGTCCAGGTCGCCGGGATCCTCGCGGTCGCGGCCGTCCTCGTCGTGCTGGTGGTCGCCCGCGACAACGTGCTCACCCAGCAGCTGATCGACTCCGGGCTCGTCAACGTGCTACCTCCCGCGTCCTGACCGGCTCCTCCCCGAGCGAGGCCGTCGGGGAGCCGGGCGGGACGGAGTGCTCCCCGGCCGCCTGATCAGCACTACCCACGGGTAACATCGCTTCGAGCGTGCGGGTCGCCCGACCTGCCGAGTCCAACCCGGGAGTGCCTCGTGAGCCAACGCGATGCCGTCATCGTTGCTGCGGTCCGGACGCCGGTCGGCGTCGGGAAACCAGGGAAGTCACTCTCCGGGGTGCACCCCGGCGACCTGTCCGCCCTCGTGCTCGAGACCCTCGTCGCCCGCGCGGGCGTCGACCCCGTGCTGGTCGACGACGTCCTGTGGGGCTGCGTCTCCCAGGTCGGCGAGCAGAGTGTCAACATCGGACGCAACGCCGCTCTCGCGGCAGGGTTCCCCGAGTCCGTGCCCGGAACCACGATCGACCGTCAGTGCGGGTCGAGCCAGCAGGCGGTCCACTTCGCCGCCGCCGGCCTGGTCGCCGGGCACTACGACGTCGTCATCGCCGGTGGCGTCGAGTCGATGTCACGCGTACCGATGTTCTCCAACATGGTCGGCGGGGACGGCCCGTTCCCGCCGCGGATGCTCGCGCGCTATGACGACGGCCTCGTCGGACAGGGGATCTCGGCGGAGCTGATCGCGTCCCGGTGGAGCCTCTCGCGCCAGCAGCTCGACGAGATCGCGCTCGCGTCGCACGCCCGCGCCGCCGCGGCGACCGACGAGGGCCGCTTCTCCGAGGAGATCGTGGCCGTGGGCGACGTCGTCGCCGACGAGGGCATCCGCCGCGGGACCTCGATGGAGAAGCTCGCGGGGCTGCGGCCGGCCTTCCGGGAGGACGGCGTCGTCACGGCGGGGAACTCCTCCCAGATCTCCGACGGCTCCGCTGCCCTGCTCCTGATGACCTCCGAGAAGGCCCGCGAGCTCGGACTGACGCCCCTGGCGCGCATCCACACGGTGGCGCTCGCCGGCGTGGACCCCGTCATCATGCTGACCGGCCCGATCCCGGCCACCGCCAAGGTTCTCGAGCGCTCGGGTCTCGCGCTCTCCGACATCGGCGCCTTCGAGGTGAACGAGGCGTTCGCGGCCGTCGTTGCCGCGTGGTACGCCGAGACCGGTGCCGACCCCGCTCTCACCAACCCCAACGGTGGCGCGATCGCCCTCGGGCACCCCCTCGGGGGGTCCGGTGCGCGACTGATGACCACCCTCGTCCACCACATGCGCCACTCCGGCATCCACTACGGGCTCCAGACCATGTGCGAGGGCGGCGGGATGGCCAATGCGACCATCCTCGAGCTGCTCTGAGCGTCGTCTCCGGCCACGGGCACAAGATCGCCGCCTCGTCTACCCACAGGCATTCATTGGGGGATATCGGGGTTCTCCACAGGTCTGTCCACACCTGGGGATGAATGACAGGCGTGTAAGTCACACGGGTGTCATTGTCCCCAGGCTGCCTGGGGACAATGGGGATAACTCGGGCCATGAGAGCGCTCCACCGCCCGCTCGGCAGATGGGAAGGGCCCTCGTCCTGGCGGACGAGGGCCCTTCTCGAGCAGAACTGCCGGACGGCGGTGTCAGCGCCATCGGGTGGACATGCCGAACCCGACGCCGATGAGGCCGAATCCGATCAGGACGTTCAACCAGCCAAGCGTCTTCATCACCGGGAGGTCGGCACCGGCGATGTAGTAGACGACGATCCAGAGCAGACCCAGGATGAAGAACGCGACCATCAGGGGGGCCCACCAGGACGCGGACCCGTACTTGACCGGCGTCGGCGCGGTCGTCGGGGCCGTGTAGCCCCTCTTCTTGCGGAGCCGGGACTCGGGCACGGTCCTCCCCCTTCGGGTGATGGGCCACGGCGGACGCCGCGAGCGGGCGGTGAGGCCCGTCGACCGGTGCGGCGGCTGCCGCACCGATGTCGCCCTAGCCTAGCGAGCCTTGCTCGCCAGAGGGAGTCCGCTCCCCCGCACGCCGGCACGATTCAGGCCCGACACCGGAGGACACAGCCTCGAGCTCGGCTGATCCCCCGATGCCCGCGCGGCGGTCCGCCGTCTACGGTGATCGAGTGCACATGGTCCCGCCCCCAGGCGTCACGCGAGGGTGCTCGTCTCACCCGCCGGTGGGACGCCGGTGAGCCTCGAGACGCCGACCCCGTCGTCCCCGTCACCCTCGCAGCCCCCGCCGCGGCGACGGGGCGACGTCGTGCGGTCGGTCGTCCGCGGGATCGGCGAGGTGCTCATCACCCTCGGCGCCCTGCTGCTGCTCATGTGCGTCTACCAGCTGTGGTGGACCAACGTCGTCAGCGCCCAGGCGATCGCGACGGGACGCGAGGAGATCACCCAGGGCTGGCGGCAGGCCGGACCGACCCCGACCGCGGCACCGTCGGGTGCGGCGACCGCGACGGTCGAACAACCCAGTTACGGCAAGGGTTTCGCGCTGCTGTACATTCCACGGCTGCGCGACAAGGTCTGGGGCTTGCCGATCCTGCAGGGCACGGGCAAGGAGGTGCTCGCCCAGGGCGCCGGGCACTACCGCGACACCGCGATGCCGGGCGAGATCGGCAACTTCGCCATCGCGGCGCACCGCTCGACCCACGACGAGCCCTTCGCCAACTTCCCCGACCTGCAGAGCGGCGACAAGGTCTACGTCCAGACCAAGAGCGCGTGGTACGTCTACACGCTGCGCAAGGACGACCCCAACCTCAGCCCGAGCGACGTCTGGGTGGTCGATCCGGTGCCGGGCCAGCCGGGCGCCACCCCCACGAGGCGGCTCCTGACGATGACGACGTGCACGCCGCGCTACGGCTCCACCGGTCGCTGGGCGTGGTGGGGGGAGCTCACCGCCACCAGCCCGACATCCGGCCCGCCGCCGGACGGGATCACCGGCACGGCCTGAGCCACGTCCCCGAGCATGTGAACGACCGTTCGCTCGAGACCGTTCGACCCGAGATCGACCCGCAGAGAGCGACGAGGATCCGCGTGTACGCCTGGATGTGGCACAAGCTGCCCGGACCGCTGCCGGCCAAGCTGTTCGAGGCCGTGGTCGCCCTCGCCGCGATCGTCCTGCTGCTGTTCACGGTGGTCTTCCCCTGGCTCGAGCCGCGCCTCCCGTTCAACGACGTGACCGTCGACGAGGGGTCCTCGGCGTCCCCGTCACCGGGTGCCTCCTGAGGCAGTCGCGCGTCTGCGGCCGATACGCAGGAGAGGTTCCGGATCCTCGTGGGCGATGATGTCCCGGTGCCCACCCGGATCCTCGTCGTCGACAACTACGACTCCTTCGTCTTCAACCTCGTGCAGTACCTCGGCCAGCTCGGCGCGGAGGTCGACGTCCGCCGCAACGACGAGGTGACCCCCGACGAGGCGCGCGGCTATGACGGCGTGCTGCTCTCGCCAGGTCCGGGAACCCCGGCCGACGCCGGCGTGTGCCTGGACCTGGTGCGCGAGATCGCCGGCGTCGTCCCGATCTTCGGTGTGTGCCTCGGGCACCAGGCGATCGGGGAGGCCTACGGCGCGGTCGTCGGGCGAGCCCCGGAGCTGCTGCACGGCAAGACCAGCCGCGTGCACCACGACGGTGTCGGTGTCCTCACCGGCCTGCCCGACCCGTTCACCGCGACCCGCTACCACTCCCTGGCGATCGACCCGGCGACCGTGCCCGACGTCCTGGAGGTGACCGCCCGCACCGACTCCGGCGTCATCATGGCCGTGAAGCACCGCACCCTCGCCGTCGAGGGCGTGCAGTTCCACCCGGAGAGCGTCCTCACCGAGGGCGGCCACCGGATGCTGGCGAACTGGCTCGGGACGTGCGGCGACCCGGGCGCGGTCGCACGCAGCGTCGGTCTCGCCCCCGTCGTCGGTCGCTGACGGGGCCGACGACAGCGCTACCGCCCGCGTGGGGCGGCGTCCTCAGGTGACCGACGGTGAGGGGGCCGTCGCGGTCGGCGTCGGCGTGGCGGTCGGGGTGGGGGTCGGGGAGGGCGGCGCGGTGGCGACGGTGATCGTCACGAGTGTCCCCTTGACCGCGAGAATGCCCGCCTTGGGTGTCTGGGCGAGCACCTGACCGGCCGGGACCGTGCCGTCCTGCTGGCGGACGACGTTGGGCTCGAAGCCAGCGTTGATGAGGTCGCTGCGTGCCTGCGCCTCGCTCACCCCGACGACGTTGGGAACCTTGACCTTGCCGTTGGAGACAGAGATGTTCACCGCGCTGCCGGCGTCGACGACCGTCGCGGGCGCCGGTGACTGGGCCACCACGACGCCGACGGGCTGGTCGGACTCCACCGGAGTGACCGTGCCGAGCTTGAGCTTGTTGTCGGTGAGGGCCTGGGCGGCGAGATCGGCCGAGGTCAGCCCCTTGAGGAGGGGAACGGTGGCGGAGTCCTTGCCCGTCGACACGGTGATGTCGACCGGCTGACCCTTGGCCAGCGTCGTGGACTGCTGCGGGTTCTGGGCGATGATCGTGCCGGCCGGGCGGTCCGTGGAGGCCTGTGGCGTCTGCTGGCCGAGCACGAGGCCCTGCGCGGCGAGCGCGGCCTGGGCAGCGGGGACCGTGAGGCCCGAGAGGTTGGGGACGGCGACCTGCTCGACGGCGGGCGTCCCGAAGATCGCACGGCCCACGAGCAGCGTGGCCACGGCCACGGCGAGGACGCCGAGGGTCAGCAGCACCCAGAACGCGGGGCTGCGCTGGCCGGCCTTGGCGTCGGAGGTCGCGACGGCGCCGGTGACGGCGCGGGCGCCGAGCGGTGCGAGCACCGCGGTGTCCTGGATGACCATCGGCACGGGCGCGGTGACCGGCAGCCCGGCCATCGCGCGCTCGACGTCGGCGCGCATCTCCGCGGCGGACTGGTAGCGGTCGACGGGGTTCTTCGCGAGCGCGGTCAGCACGATGGTGTCGATCTGCGGGGTCACCGACGGGTCGAGCTGCGAGGGGGGGACCGGCTGCTCGCTCACGTGCTGGTAGGCGATCGAGACCGGCGACTCGCCGGTGAACGGGGGTCGGCCGGTGAGCAGCTCGTAGAGGAGGCAGCCGGTGGAATAGATGTCGCTCCGGCTGTCGACGATCTCACCGCGTGCCTGCTCCGGCGAGAGGTAGTGGGCCGTGCCGAGCACGGCCGACTGCTGGGTCATCGTCTGGCCCGAGTCGGCCATGGCGCGGGCGATCCCGAAGTCCATGACCTTGACGTCGCCGCCGCGCGTGAGCATGACGTTGGCGGGCTTGATGTCGCGGTGCACGATGCCGTGGCGGTGGCTGTAGTCGAGCGCTGCGAGGGTGCCCGAGGTGATCTCCAGGGCACGCTCGGGGAGCAGGCGTCGCCCGCTCGCCATCAGCTGCCGCAGCGTCATGCCGTCGACGAACTCCATGACGATGTACGGCACGATCTCGCCGGTCGCGCCGTCGCCGTCGCCGAGGACGTCCTCGCCGGTGTCATAGACCGCTACGACGTTGGGGTGGTTGAGCGAGGCCGCACTCTGCGCCTCGCGGCGGAAGCGGGCCTGGAAGCTGGGGTCGCGGGCGAGGTCGGGGCGCAGGATCTTCACGGCCACCCGCCGTCCCAGGCGCAGGTCACGACCCTCGAACACCTCGGCCATGCCGCCGCGTCCGATGACCTCTCCGAGCTCGTAGCGTTCGCCGAGCCGGCGGATGTCCTCGCTCACCGTTCCTCCTCTGCCATCGGGCCCGTGCCCGACGCCGCGTGCTGGTCCATCATGGCTTCAGCACCGCTTCCATCACGGTCTTCGCTATCGGTGCGGCGAGCTTGTTGCCGCTGATCTCGGTAGCCCCGCCGCCGTTCTGCAGCACGACGGCCACCGCCACCGACGCCCCGCCCGGACGGTTGGCCGGGGCAACGCCGACGAACCACGCGTGCGGAGGCTGTCCGGGGGCGGTCTGTGCCGTGCCCGTCTTGCCTCCGACCGTGTAGCCGGGGATCCGCCCGTTGGACCCGGTCCCCTGCTCCACGACGGTCACCATCATGCCCAGCAGGGTTGCAGCGTTCGCGGGCGACATCGCCTGGGAGTACGACGTCGGCTCGGCGTTCTTCAGCACCTCGAGCTCGGGTGAGAGGGTCTGGGCGACGAGGTAGGGCGACATCACCTGGCCGTTGTTGCCGATCCCGGCGCCGACCATCGCCATCTGCAGCGCCGTCGCCGTGACGTCGAACTGTCCGATCGCTGCCATCGCGGTCTGCGGCCGGTCGAGGTCGGTGGGGAAGCGGCTCGTGGCGGCGCGCAACGGGATGTCGAAGGAGTCGTTGAAGCCGAACTTCTCGGCCTGCGCTAGCAAGGCGTCGGCCCCGAGGTCGAGGCCGATCGAGGCGAAGGCGGTGTTGCAGGAGATGGCCAGGGCGTTCTCGAACGTCGTCTTCCCACCCGGCCCGCAGGCCGCGCCCGACCAGTTGTTGAGCACCTTCGTGCTCGTGGGCAGGGGGAGTGACGCAGGGCCCGGCACGATCGTCGTCGCGGTGTAGCGACCCGACTCCAGGGCGGCCGCTGCGGTGACGAGCTTGAACGTCGAGCCGGGCGGCAGCGTCATGGCGATCGGCCGGTTGAGCAAGGGCTGCGCTGGATCGGCGGAGTAGGCGTCGTAGGTCTTGCGGATCGTCGCGGGGTCGTGGCTGGAGAGCAGGTTGGGGTCGAACGAGGGTGAGGACACCATCGCCAGGATGGCGCCGGTGCGAGGGTCGATCGCGACGACGGCTCCGGTGCGTCCGGCGAGACCGTCGTAGGCGGCCTTCTGCGCTGCTGGGTCGAGGGTCAGGCGGACGGCGCCGCCCTTGACGCCACGGTTGGCGAACAGCTGCTGCACGCGGTCGACGAAGAAGCGGTCGTCGGAGCCGGAGAGCACCGAGTTCTCCGTGCGCTCGATGCCGGTCGCGCCGTAGACGACGGAGTAGAAGCCGGTGGCCGGCGCGTACAGCGGGCCGCTCGTGTACTGGCGGAGGAACTTGAGCTGGTCGGCCGTGGGGATCGAGGACGCGATCGCCGTGGAGCCCAGCAGGATCGGGCCACGCTGGCGGGAGTACTCCTCGAGGAGCACTCGGCTGTTGCCCGGCTTGGCCCGGACCTCGGCTGCGCTGAAGTACTGCAGGTAGGTGAGGTTGGCCAGCATCGCGACGAGCAGGAGTGAGAGGACCACGGCCAGACGGCGTACGGACCGGATCATCGCGCCACCACCTGGGTGGGGGCATCCTCGAGCCCGACGCCGCTCTGGTCGGGACGTCGGGCGGTGTCGCTGATGCGGATCAGCAGGCCGACAGCGATCCAGTTGGCGACGAGGGACGAGCCGCCCTGGGCGAGGAACGGCGTCGTCAGTCCGGTCAGCGGTACGAGCCGGCTGACGCCGCCGACGACCACGAACACCTGCAGCCCCAGGGAGATCGAGAGGCCGGCGGCGAGCAGCGTGCCGAAGACGTCGCGGCAGGCGACGGCGGTGCGCAGGCCACGCTCGACGACGACGCCGTAGAGCACGAGCATGGCCATGAGACCGATGAGGCCGAGCTCCTCACCGAACGCGGCGATGATGAAGTCGCTCTTCGCATACGGAACGAGCTGCGGGAATCCCTGTCCGAGGCCGGAGCCGAACATGCCTCCGCTCGCGAACCCGTACAGCGACTGCGCGATCTGGTAGCTGGTGTCAGCCTCGTCGGCGAAGGGGTGCAGCCACACGTCGACGCGCAGGCGTACGTGACCGAACGCCAGGTAGGCGAGCACCGCGCCGCTGATGAACAGGACGGCACCCAGGACCAGCCAGCTGCGCCGCTGGGTCGCGATGTAGAGCAGGGAGACGAACAGGCCGAAGAACAGCAGGGAGGTGCCGAGATCGCGCTCGAAGACGAGGACGGCGAGGGACACGAACCAGGCCACCAGCAGCGGGCCGAGGTCGCGGCCGCGCGGGAACTCCAGGCCCATCACCTTGGTGCGCACGAGGGCCAGGGAATTGCGTGTGACGGTGAGGTAGCCGGCGAAGAAGATCGTGAGCAGGATCTTGGCGAGCTCGCTCGGCTGGAAGGACAGGCCGGCGAAGCGGACCCACAGGATCGCGCCGTTGACCTTCGCCCCGATGAACGGCGCGAGCGGCAACAGCAGGAGCACCAGGCCGACGAACATCGCGGTGTAGGTGTAGCGCTGCAGGGTGCGGTGGTCGCGCACGACGACGAGGACCGTCACGCACAGGACGACGCCGAGCGCCGTCCAGGTGAGCTGGCTGTACACGTCCGGGCTGGGGACCTCGCCGCCGTTGCGCTGGGCCCGCTGGATCTCGGCGAGGTCGAGCCGGTGGATCATGGCCAGGCCCAGGATGTTCAGGGTCGCGACGGCGGGAACCAGGATGACGTCGGAGTACCGCGCGAGGATGCGCACGCCGAGGTGCGCGACGAGCAGCAGGGCCGCGACCGCGCTGAGCACCGGGACCGTGTCCGAGGCGAGGTGTCCGAGGATCGCGAGGTCGACCTGGATGTAGGCGGCGGCCCCGACGAGGAAGGCTCCGAGGAACAGCCCGGCCTCGGCCCAGCGTCGAGTGGGCTGACGGTAGGTCGGGACCGCGGGTGCCGAGGTGGCTGCGGTCACGCCGAGCTCGACGCGCTCGGCGAGGCCGCGGGCGAGCCGGTCGTGCTCCCACCGGGGCCGGTCGTGCCACCAGTCCCACCGGTGTCGGGGCAGCCGGGCGTGGTCGGCAGCGAGGTGCACTGGGCGGCGCGCTCGGTCAGGCGCTGAACAACCTGCTCGGCGGCGACGAGGGAGTCGGCGGGGATGTTCCCCTGGACCTGCTGGGCCTCGAAGTCCGGCAGCGCGTCGACCGTGAGCGTCGTGCGCTGCTCGACGCTGTGCAGGCTGATCGGGCCGACGTCGGCGGCGACACCGCGGAAGATCGCGACGTAGCCGCCATCGCTGCCGACGTAGTACTGGCCGCCGGCCCAGGCGTAGGTGACGCCCAGGACGGCCGCGACGGCAAGGGCGAGCGCAAGGACGACGGCGAGCACCCACGGGACTCGGCGCCCGTGCTGGCGCTGCTCCTCGTGGTAGACGCTGGCGACGTCGCTGGCGACGTCGCCGGTGCCGCCGGCGGAGCTGGTCGACACCCTCACGACGGTCCTCGGGTCGATCTGGGCGTCGGCGGGAAAGGCGAAGCCGGGCAGGCGTTCCCGGTTGCGGGGCTCGCCCGCGGCACCCACGACGACGGGCGAGTCGGCGTCCTTGGACTCCTCGGCCGCGACGACGTCGGCGACGACGCAGGTGACGTTGTCGGGCGCACCTGCCTCGAGCGCCGCGTCGACGAGCGCGGTCACGACCGCGGTCGGGTCGGCGATCCCGAGGAGCTCGTGGATGCGGTCGTCGGAGACATAGCCGCATAGCCCGTCGCTGCAGACCAGGTAGCGGTCACCGGCCCGGGCCTCACGCACGGAGACGTCGGGCTCGGCGGGGTGGACGCCGTCGATGGCGCGCATGAGGAGGTTGCGACGCGGGTGGACGAGGGCCTCGGCGGCGGTGATGCGCCCGGAGTCGATGAGGGTCTGGACGTAGGTGTGGTCGCGCGTGACCTGGGTGAAGAGGTCGTCGCGCAGCAGGTAGGCGCGGGAGTCCCCCACGTGCAGGACGGCGACCCGGGCGGGCTCGCCGCCGAGCCAGGCCAGGGCGGTGAGAGTGGTGCCCATCCCGGCGAACTCCGGGTGTGCCGACACGACGTCGGCGATGCGCTCGCTCGTGGTGACGACGGCCTCGGACAGCCGCTCGAGGGCCTCGACGTCGCCGAGGCCGGCAGTCTCCATCTCCGACATCGTCGCGATCGCCGCAGCCGAGGCGAGCTCGCCGGCGGCGTGACCGCCCATGCCGTCGGCGACGACGAGGAGCTGGTCGCCGGCGTAGCCGGAGTCCTCGTTGCCGGGGCGAACGAGGCCCACGTCGGAGCGGGCGGCGGAACGGAGACGGAGCATGCGCGTCACTTCCTCAGCTCGAGGACGGTGCGACCGACCTTGAGCTGGTTGCCTACCGCGAGTGGCGTGGGTCCGGTGATGCGGGTGCGGTCGATCCAGGTGCCGTTCGTCGAGCCGAGGTCGCTCACGATCCACGTGCCGTTGGTCACGGTGATGCGGGAGTGCTGGTTGCTCGCGTAGTCGTCGTCGAGCACGAGGGTGGAGTCAGCGGCACGGCCGAGGGTGACGTCGGCGGTGCCGAGCGGGATCACCGTCCCGGCGAGGGGGCCCTCGACGACGACGAGGCTCCGTGCACCGGACTTGGGGGCGCGGGCCGGCCGCTCGCTCCGGGGCGCCTTCGCGGGCTTGGCCCTCGGGACGGCGGCGGCGACCAGCGGGCGGGCGTCGCGTGGTGCCCGGAGGTCGCGTCGCAGCACCACGACGGTCACGAGCACCATCGCCCAGATCAGCGCCAGGAACCCCAGACGGAGCAGGGTGAGGACGAGCTCGGACACGGGAGGGTCACCCCGCCCGGAAGGTCAGCCGCGTGCCCCCGAGCTGGACGACGGCGCCGTCATGGAGGACGGACTCGCCGACCTGGACGCCGTCGACGTAGGTGCCGTTGGTGGAGTTGAGGTCGCGCAGCACGACCTCGCGTCCCAGCAGGATCTCGGCGTGGTGCCGCGAGACGCCGGGGTCGTCGACCCGGATGTCGACGTCGGTGCCGCGTCCGAGCCGGGTCACGGCACGGGTCAGCGGGTGCGCGACGTCGTCGGCGACCAGGCGCGGGTGCCCGGCGCCGGTCGGGGCGGCGCTGGGCACCCGCCCGCCCTGCGGCGTCGAGGCGACCTCGGCCTTGGCCTCGCTGTGCACCCGGAAGAGCCCGGTCTCGAGGTCGTCGTCGCGTGTCAGGGTGACGGAGGTCCCGCCGAGGAAGGTGTAGCGCTGCTCCTCGACGTACTCGCGCACCATGGCGGCCAGCTCCTCGGTGAGGGTGCCGGCATAGACGGAGAGCCGCTCGTGGTCGTGCGGGCTGAGGTCGACGACGAAGACGTTCGGGACGACAGTGCGCCCGCGGCTCACGACGGCGGCGCGGTCGTCGATCTCGCGCGTGAGGGCGGCTGCGATCTCGACCGGCTGCACCTCCGCCTTGAAGGCGCGCGCGAAGGCACCGTTGACCATGCGGTCGAGCCGCTGCTCGAAGCGGTCGAGCAGACCCACGGTGCCTCCTCCGGCATGACCACGGGCAGCCGCACCTGATGGGCGTCCGACCTGGCCCTTGATCGTAACCGGGCGGATGCTCCGCACCCGCCGCCGAGGCCCGGTGGCGACCGCCAACCGGTGCGATCCTCGCGTTCGGAGCCGACCGGACCTGCGTGTTAGCCTTCTCCGGCGCGCGCGAGTGGCGGAATAGGCAGACGCGCACGGTTCAGGTCCGTGTGCCCGAAAGGGCGTAGGGGTTCAACTCCCCTCTCGCGCACCACGTACGACCAGCACTGCAGCACAGCGCGACAGGCCTTCGTCCCGATGGGATGGAGGCCTTCGTCGTTCCCGGGTGGCCCTGAGCCTCGGTGCCCGGTGAGTCCGGGTGGCCACGCGGCCCGCTGCGCGATCAACGGCCCCGACGTACTGTGTGCGGACGTCCCCGCGGTGCCCCGGGGACCGGGAGGTGCGATGACGCCACGTAGCTCGGGCACGGGGGTCACCCCCGTCCGTCCCCGCAACGACACGGCTCAGTACGACGACCTGCGTGAGGAGTGGTGGAAGCCGCGTGGTGCCTTCGCGATGCTCCACTGGATCGCAGCCGCACGGGCGAGCCTGGTGCCTGCCGCAGTTCGCGAGGACTCCCTCCTCGTCGACGTCGGGTGCGGAGCGGGCGTCCTGGCCCCCCATGTGGCGCACCTCGGCCACCGGCACGTCGGCGTCGACGTCGTCACCGGATCGCTCGGCCAGGCGCGCGATCGCGGTGTCACCCCGGTGCTGGGCGATGCACGACGTATCCCGCTGTCGGATGCCTGTGCGGACGTCGTCGTCGCGGGAGAAGTTCTCGAGCACGTCACCGACGTCCCTCGCGTCGTCGCGGAGGTCACGCGGATCCTGCGTCCGGGGGGCACGCTGGTGATCGACACGATCGCCTCGACGTGGTGGGGACGGTTCACCTCGATCACGATCGGTGAGCGCATGCCCGCCGGTCCGCCGCCTCGGCTGCACGACAGCGACCTGTTCGTCGATCGGGTCGAGCTCGTGGCTGCATGCCGGGCGCACGGCGTCGACCTGACGTTGACGGGGCTACGGCCGTCGGCGCTCGACTACGTCCGGTGGCTCGCCGGTGCTCGTGAGGACGTACGGATGGTGCCGACCGGCGTCACCGCCGGCCTGTTCCAGGCGCACGGCACGAAGGAGGCGACGTGACCGTCCTCGCCAGCCCCGCTGAGGCCCTCGACGCGGCGCGATCACTCGCGCCCGCGCTCGCCGCACGCGCCGAGGCCCACGACCGAGCCGGGCTGTTCCCGGCCGCGGACTTCGAGGACCTGCGGTCCGCAGGACTCCTCGGCCTGATGACGCCGGAACGGCTCGGGGGTCCGGGTGCGAGCTTCGCCGAGTATGCGGAGGTGGCGATGGCGCTCGCCGTGGGCAACGGCGCCACCGCCCTCGTCTACAACATGCACTGCTCCGTGACCGGTGCTCTCGCCTCGACCCCGGAGGACCTCGCGCGAGCACTCGGTGTCCCGGAGTCCTACTTCGCGATGCGTGACCGGGTCCTGACGGCGGCGAACGAGGGTGCCTTCTACGCGGTGGCGATGTCCGAACGGGGATCGGGCTCACGCCTCTCCGGCGTCACCACGACGTATGAACCGACGGGGAGCGACGGCTTTCTGATCCGGGGGTCGAAGACGTTCTGCTCCGGCGCCGGGCACGCGGACGCCTACCTCGTCGCCGCGCGCAACGGCGAGCTCGTGAGCTACTTCCTCGTCCCGTCCGGACCGGGCATCACCGTCGACATCACGTGGGACTCCCTCGGGATGCGCTCGACCGGGAGCCAGGACCTCCACCTCGACGTCCACACGCCGGCCGACAGCCTCCTCGGGGGGGTGGAGGGGCTCACGCTCCTCCTCGCGCAGGTGATGCCGCAGTGGCTGGTCGCCTCCTACGCCGCCGTCTATGTCGGGGTCGCTCAGTCCGCGGTCGACCACGCCGTCGCCTACGCCGAGGCTCGGAACCTCGCCCGGCTCCCCGCGGTGCGAGCGCGCCTGGGCCGGGCCGACGCCGCGGTGGCCGCGGCTCGCCTCGTGGTGCTCGAGGCCGCACGACGGGTCGACCGTGACCCCGGGACGCCTGAGACGAACAGGTGGATCTGGCGGGCCAAGCTCACGGCCGGTGAGACGGCGATGGCGGTGGCGGCGTCAGTCCTCGAGGCGTGCGGAACGGCAGCGATGCGCAAGGGGAACCCGCTCGAACGCATCTACCGTGACGCGCGCTGCGGGTCGCTGCAGCCGGCGACGAGCGATGTGTGCGCCGACTGGCTGGGGATGGCCGCGATGGGCCTCGATCCTGATGCCGGCAGCGAGGTGCCTCGGTGGTGAGCGCACGCCTGGCGGGCAGGGGGCACGCCGTGCCGGGAGGGATGGACCAGCAGCAGCTCTGGGATGAGTTCTTCCACGCCCACTACTCCGGCAACCGCCTCGCACGTCGGGTGTGGTCGCGGTCCGGGGTCGAGACCCGGCACGGGGTCGTCGACCCGCGGGTGGAGGACGTCAGCACCTGGTCGACCGGCACCCGGATGGCTCGCTTTGCCCAGGAGGCCCTGCCCCTGGGCAAGGAGGCGGTCTCGACGGCGCTGGCAGACTCCGGGCTCAGCGCATCCGACATCGGGCTGTTCACCGTCGTCTCCTGCACCGGCTACGGGACACCCGGGCTCGACGTTCTTCTTGCGCGCGACCTGGGGATGGCACCGACCGTGCAGCGACTGTTCGTCGGTCACATGGGCTGCTACGCCGCCCTGCCCGGCCTCGGTGCCGTCGGTGACTTCACCGTCGCCCGGTCGCGACCCTCGTTGCTGCTCTGCCTCGAGCTGCCGAGCCTGCACGCGCAGCCGGCAGTCGCGACGACCACCAGTGATACGGCATCCGAGGACGACGTGCAGCAGATGGTCGCCCACGCGTTGTTCAGCGACGCCGCTGCCGCTGTCGTCCTCACGCCCGGCGGGCCTGGCCTCGAGCTGGTCGACGTCGTGGCGCTCACCGACGCATCCACGAGCGGCCACATGACGTGGGACGTCACGGATCTCGGCTTCAAGATGGGGCTGTCACCGCGGGTGCCCGATGTGCTCGAGATCCACGTCCGCGACGTCGTCGACCAGCTGCTCGAGGGGCACGGTGTCCGCCGCCAGGACGTCGCGGGCTGGGCGGTGCACCCCGGGGGTCCCCGCATCCTCGACGTCGTCGAGGAGCGCCTCGGGCTCGATCCGGTTCTGCTGCGGGCCTCCCGGGACACCCTTCGGGACTTCGGCAACTGCTCGAGCGCCACGGTCCTGCTCGTCCTCGATCGCCTGATGAGCGAGGGCCTCGACCCGGGAGATCACGTGGTAGCCATGGCTTTCGGGCCCGGCCTGACCCTCTACGCCGCACTCTTGCGGGTAGTCCGCGGCTGACGCCCGTGTCGTTGATGACGTAGGTGATCCCGCCCTTGCCGGTGCTGGCGTCGAGGAAGATCGTCACCATGTCGTGCATCCGCACGCCGGAGGTGACTGGCACCTCGAACGCGTGGTCGGCGACCATGTCGACTCCCTCGTTGACGAACGTGTGGCTGCCCAGTCCCCAGGCCCGGTGGGTCCTCACCCTGCGCGACACCTGGTGGGCCGCAGAGCCGTTGACGCCGTGGTTCGTCCAGGCGGCCCGGCTCCGGACGTCGTAGGGCATCTCGTTCTGGAAGAAGATCGTGGAGCCGTGCTCGCCGTTGACGACCTCGCCGGTCGCGGCAGTGTTGCTCGTCCAGCCGACGCCGGTGCCGTGGTCGGCCCGCCGGGCCCAGATGTCGTCCAGCACGACGTTGTCGCGGTCGACCTTGAGGCTGACCGTGGCCTTGCCCACGTGCGGGCCACCGATGCGCAAGAACACGTCCTGGATGCCGGTCGGGTCCGCTGGGTCTGACACGAGCGGCTCAGCGACGGACCCGTAGGTGCCCGGCTTGAACAGGAGCGCCTAGCGCTGCGTCCCGAACTGGTTCGCGAGCTTCTGGGCGGAGACCCCGTCCACGGCCGCCTGGATCTGGCTGGTCGGCATGCTCGGGTCGAAGACCAGGACGTTCGGCCCCAGGTCGGGCTGCGCAGGAACGCCTGACGCGGTGGCGGGTGCCGCCGCGGTCACGGCAGCGAGGCCGAGCGCCCCGGCCGCGAGGATCGCGAGCGCCGCGAGTCGGCGCCGTCCCGGACGTCGTTCCCGTGCGGCTGGGGCAGGCGAGAGAGCGCTCTCTCGACGGGAGTGCCCAACCATGTTGGTACCCACCTTCTTCGATGTGGAGCATCGGCGAACCGGACTGAGGCGAATCGCCCCCGAGAGGGGCACCGCCGCCGGTCACAGCCGCCGCCGTGACCGGAGGCCTCGTGCCCGATGGGGCCGCGGCCAGCCGCAGGTGCTCTTCGTGGTGCCGACTGCCTGCTCGTCAACGGATACCGGCGAATCCGCCTGCCGAGGACCGTCCGTGTCGCCCTCGGCCAGGCTCAGCGCGACTGACGGACGACGAGGCTCACCGGCAGCACGAGATGGTCGGCTCCGGCAAGGCTGGCCAGCGCCTCATCGGGCTCGGGGACGGTGAGCCGCTCGACGGCCAGCCGCGCACCGCCGACGTTGTCGTTGTCGACGTAGGAGGCCGATGGCTCATCGAACAACAGCCGCCCCCCGATGACGAACGGGACACCGGGGTGACGGAGGGCGTCGGGCAGGGGTCGTGCTGGGCGTGCTCCGAGATCAGCAGCATGCCGTCCACCAGCGCGACGCTCAGGAGGGTCTCGATGCGTTCGAGGTCGGGCACCGACCGGGCCATGAGCAGAGTCATCTGGAGCCCAGCTCCCATGCACTCCTGGCCGACCCCCTGCACGATGCCGCCGGACAACGGGTCCCCGAAGACGCGAGCATCGGGCTCAGAGGCAACGAGGGCCGGCGTGTCGGAGCGCCGGGTCACCGGGAGCGGGCCGCGAGGTCGGGCGCGTAGCCGAGCTCCTGGATCGCTCGCTCCACCCGCTGGCGAAGTGCCGGGGAGACGGAGGTCCAGCCGTTGACCACGCGCAACACCGTGGCACGAGAGACACGGCGACCTCGGCCACCCGCTCGAGATTGGCCCGGTCGCGAGCGCGGCCTGGCTGGGGCACGACAGCAGTCACTACCGCGCGGGTCGCCGGGAACGCCCGGCACGGCCGGGAGGCGTGGCTCGAACGCCGGCCGCGACGCATCCGGGACCGCGCCCGGTCAGGACACCTGACCGCGCCAGGAGTAGCCGCCGTAGCGACTCGCGAGCAGATGGTCGGAGGTCGAGGTGGCACCGCTGCCGCCGCCGAGCGGCCCGAGTTCGGGCTGCCTCCCGTTCTCGCAGGGCGCGCATCCGAGCCGGGGGAGCAGGAGCGCGCGGTGGACCTTCGCGATCGACGCGGCGTGGATGGATGCCGAGACCCACCGGCCGCCGCGCAGCACGCACCTCGCACCTCGCACCGGGGATGTCGTCACGACGCATCGGGCAGCTCAGTGACCTGGTCTCCTCGATCCAGGGACGGCTGGTGGGAGACAGCGCAGCGTCCAGGCCGGTCGGCAGGATCGTCAACGCCCCGACGTCCAGACTGTGAGCGCGGGCTGGCCGGCGCCTCAGGCCAGGGCGCGGGCGAGGTCGGCGTCGAGGTCGCCCACCAGCCAGGTGTCCTCGGCCCAGGCGCGATCCGGCGGTGTCGTGACCACGGCACCGAGCACCTGCGCGCCTGCGTGCTCGAGGTCGACGCGGAGTCGCTCGTGCGCAGCGACGTTCTCGCGGAGGGTGCAGCGCTCTCCTCGCGCGTTCCACGCCGTCACCAGCCATCTCGTGGTGCGGTCGAGCTCCCGGATCGGCAGACGGGCCACGGCGCGGGTTGTGCACAGGACGTGCCGCCCGCCCTCGACCAGGGTGGTGTGCTCCTGCGTCGCGTACGACCTCGCGAGGGGCACCCGCGCGGGGAGGCGCACCAGGCGACCGTCAGCGTCGCCGAGGGATCTCGGCTCGAGGTAGGGGACGCGCGCGTCCTGGGCGGTGTCGATCTCGGCGTCGGTCATGGGGAAGCCCTTCGGGGTGCTCGTCCCTTCCGACCGCGGTCGGCGGATCTTCCTCCAGGGGCACCGTGCGCGAGCTGCGCGGTTGCCAGGCGACCAGCCGGAGGGCTTGTGGTCGCGCTTCGTGATCCACCTCGAGGCTAGCCGGGCCCACCGACAGCCGGGGTCCACCCAGGAGTGCTCTCGACCGCTGGTCGAGGCCGCGCCCCCTCAGCGAGCATCACGCCTGGCTCGGCGGCGGGCAGTGACCGCCGGGGTCTGCGCCGTCGCGCGGACGGTACGGGTCGCGACCGTGCTGCGGTCGCCGACCTTTCGGTCGGGAGCCGTGTCGGCGGTCGTCGGGATCGGGGTCTTCGGCGTGGCCGCCTTCGCGCCGCGTGCCTGCGTCGGCTGTCCGCCCTTGGCGGCCCGTGCCGCCTCGAGGCGCTCGGCCTTGAGCTCCGCCGCGGTCGCCCTGGCCGCGGTGGCCACGGCACGGCTCACCCGAGCGAGGGCGTCCTCGACTACCTCGGCCCGTTGACGGTTGCGCGCGTTTCGTGGCCGCGCCTCTCCGCGGCCGCCGGACGGCGCGACGCGCGCGCTCGCCTCGCGGCGGTAGTTCTCGACGTACCTGGTGCGCGCCCGACGGACACGGGTCTCCAGGGCGAGCAGCTCGTCCTCCGACAGCTCGGCGAGTGCCGCCGACCGAGTCTCTGCGATGAGCAGCAACTCGGACTCGGGCAACGAGTTGACGACGGCGAAGCTCACAGCTGACTCCACAGGGAACGGCGAGGTCAGTCGAGGAAGGACGCCCTGCCGACGCCGGGGGCGCCGGAGGCGAGCGGGTACCAGGCTGGGGAGAACGGCGTCCGCGCGACCGCAACGCCGACCCCACGCAGTCCAGCACCACGGGACGTGCGACAGGCCCGCGTCCGGGGGACGCGGGCCTGTCGGTCGATCAGGTCGATCAACGTGCCGTGGTCATCAGGCGAAGGTCCGTGCGGCGGGTCAGATGACCTTGAGCAGGATCACGTTGCTGATACCGGTGTAGTTGCGGACGTCGGCGACCTTGACGACGCGCCACTTGAAGTCGACCCGGGAGTCGGTCTTCCACACGATGGCGAAGGTGCTCCTGGCCGAGAGGACGCCGGTGGTCACGTTCTTCCAGCGCCCGGAGACCAGACGCTGCAGGTAGACCTTCGCGCCGCGCTTGTTGGGGGCGACGGCACCGGTGAAGGTGACCTTCGTGCCCTTGACGACGCCGTTGCGGCTGACCTTGAGCGCGACCTTGTCGGCGACGCGGATCACGCTGTTGGCCGAGTAGCCGACCAGGTGTCCGGCGTCACCGGCGTAGGTCACGCGGTAGTAGGTGTTGCTCAGCGGCTTGACCGAGAAGGCGTAGGCGCCGAGCGTGGTCGAGGTGCGGTGACCGAGCGCGAGCCACGTCTTGCCGCCGGCCGGGAGCGCCTGCAGCGTGATCGTCTTGCCCTTGAGGGCGCCGATGGGGTCGCGGGCGATCCCGGTGAACACCGTGGTGGTGGCGCCGTACGTCGCGATCTTGGCACGCGGGTTGAGCGTGAGCAGGCTGACCAGCGGGCCGGTGTACTTGGTGTAGACCGTGCAGGCCACGACCTTGCCGGCACCGACGCCGCCCGGGACGGTGAAGGAGCTGCCGACCACCGTCGCGGTCGCGTTGGCACCGTTGTTGACGTTGCAGGTGACGTGGTCGAGCGAGTAGTTGGCCTTCATCGCCACGGCGACCTCGGCGGTCTTGGTCCAGCTCGGCGCCGCGTTGCTCCACTGGAACAGCGAGGTGCCAGCGGAGTTGCTCGCCGCGACCTCGGAGGCCGCGGTCGGATCGACCGTGGGCGCAGTCCAGTCACCGACGGGGCTGACCGTCGTGGTGAGGCTCCACCCGGAGCCGCCGTTGCCGTAGGTGTTGGGGGCCGAGGGGCTCGTCGCGAGCTGGGTCACCGAAAGGCTTCCGTCACAGACCTGGCTGGCCAGGGCCTTGAGGTTGGCCTTGAGGTTGGTGAGCGCGGGGTCGAGCACCGTGTCGGTCGTGGTGGCCGAGAACGCCGTCGTCGGCGAGATCTGGCCGAAGGGGTACTCCGAGAGGTGCTGCAGGAGCGACTGGCGCGTCTGGCCGGGCGCGCTGTTGTCGAAAGCCGCACCGACACCCACGGCGAGGACGTGCCCGCCGGCGAGCTTGAAGGTGTTGGCCTGGTCGATCGCCGGGTTGATGGCGGCCGGGTCCTGGTCGTTCGGGAACAGGGGCGTGGGCTGACCGGTGCCCGGGTCGATCGCGACGTTGGCCGAGCCGTCGGTGATCATGACGAGGAGCTGGTGGACGCCGGGACGGGCCGGTGCGGTGGCGAACTCGATCCGCGCGGTCTTGATGGCGGCTTCCCAGTTCGTGCCCTGGGTGGTGGCCGGGGCGTAGGTGTCGAGGGCGGCCTTGTGGACGCCGCCGGCACCGTTGCTCGCGGTGGTGACGTAGGTCAGCGGGACCGAGGCGGAGGCGCCGGTGCTGAACTTCACCAGCCCCACGCGGGTGCTCGTGTCCTGGAAGGCCTCGAGGAAGGTGGCTGCGGCCGACTTCACCTGAACCGCCGCATTCGAGGTGGCGATCGACTTGGACTGGTCGAGGGCGAGCACGACATCGAGACCGCACGCGACCGGGAGGTCGGGGTTGGCGACAGGGGTGGTGAACTGGTTGACGGCCTCGGCGGAGGTCGTGACCGCGAGGAGCGAGGCTGCCAGGCCCAAGGTGACAGTGCCGGCCATGAGACGGCGACCACGACGTCCTGGACGCTGGCTCGGGGTGGTGGTCATGCCACTCACGTGGACCTTCTTCCTGCGACGCAGATGTCGCACCCTGCAGCAGGACCGAGTGGACCTGCTTCCCGTTCAGGGCCGGTTTCGCGACTGGCTCGCCAGCAGCCACGCGACCAATGGACGCTGCCGGGTCTTCGCCTTCCCTGATCGCCGATGACTCGGCGACTCCTGCATTCTGCGTTGGCTCCCCGGGAGCGTCTACGCCGGGTCACCTGATTGCAGTCCCTTTCACCCGTTCGGTGGAGGCGGGTCAGACCTCTCGGCCGACCCCCGTGACGCACGGTCACGTGCGGTGACCACCATCACCCGTCTGCCGCGATCCCAGCCAGCCCGGTCGGGTGTGCTGGGATGTGGCCGTGCCCGCCCTCCTCGCCGTGATCTCCAGCGTCGTGTGGGGCGTTGCCGACTTCGTCGGGGGGCTGGCATCACGTCGCTCGACCCCGCTCCAGACCCTCATCCTCACCACGCCCGCCGGCTTCCTCGCTGTCGTCCCGGTCGCGATGCTCCTCGGCGGCACCGTCGCGGGCTCGGCCGTCCCCGGAATCTGTGCCGGTCTCTTCGGCGCAGCCGGGATCCTGCTGCTCTACGCCGCCCTCACCATCGGCCCGATGGGGGTCGTCTCCCCGATCTCCGCCGTCCTGGGCGCGGCGATCCCCGTGCTGGTCGGCCTCCTCCGCGGTGACCGTCCCGCGACGGCGGCCTACCTCGGCATGGCGCTGGCGGTCGTGGCCATCGTCACGGTCGGGCTCGAGCCGTCGGCCCCGACCGACGACGCGCGGCACCAACGGGTCACGCGGGGAGCGCTGGCCCTCTCGATCGGGGCGGGCCTGGGGATCGGCGCCTTCTTCGCGATCATCGCGCTCGCGCCGAAGGACGCCGGGCTGTGGGCCGTCGTCTTCGCCCGCGGGACGTCGACCGTGCTCATCGGCGTGCTCGGCACCATCGCGGCGGTACGGGCCTCGGCACCCCTGATCCCCGTGTCGGGGCCGGTGCGCCTCCAGGCCGTGGCGGCAGGTGTCCTGGACGTCACCGCGAACGCCTTCTACGTCCTGGCCACCCAGATCGGCCTGCTGTCGGTGGTGGCCGTCCTGGGCTCGCTCTACCCCGCCGCCACCGTCCTCCTGGCCAGGTTCGTCCTGGCCGAGCGGCTGCGCCCGATGCAGAAGGTCGGGATGGTCACCGCGATCGTGGCGGCCGCGCTGCTCGCGCTCGGCGGCTGACGGCCGCGACACCCCTCGATCTGGCCGGCACGTGGCCGGAGTGCGGTGGGATGCGGCAGGAATCCCCGTGCCGCCGATGCCTGGGTGCTGGCAGGCTCGGGGCATGCTCACCGACCCAGCCGCCCTCGGCCTCCTCGCCCGCTACCGGGCCGGAGCCGACCTCGTCGATGCCGCCCTCGCGGACGCCGACGACGCGGCACTCGACCGTCGCGCGACGAGCGACGCCTGGTGCGCCCGGCAGGTGGTGCACCACCTCGCCGACTCCGAGACCAACTCCTACGTGCGCCTGCGTCGCCTGCTCGCCGAGCCGGCACCGACGACGATCCAGGGGTACGACGAGGCCACCTGGGCGCAGGTGCTGCACTACGACCGGCCGATCGCCGCCTCGCTCGCAGTCTTCCGTGCTGTGCGCGCGGCGAGCTCGGAGCTCCTCGACACCCTCGTCGACGCCGACCTTGCTCTCGCCGGCGTCCACACCGGCAGCGGCGGCTACACGCTGCTGGAGTGGCTCGAGATCTACGCCGACCACGCCGAGTCCCACGCCGCCCAGATCGCCGAGGCGCGGGGCCGGTAGCCGACCTGATGCGCCGCGACGTCCTCACGCAGGACAGAATCGGTCCGTGTCCACCGCGTCGCTCCTGTCCTCGGTCGAGTGGCCCGCGTCGTCGGTCACCCTGGTCGTCACCGTCCTGTCGCTCCTGGTCGCCCTCATCACGGGCGTCCTCGCGCTGCTGGACCGCGCGCTGCCGGACTGGGTGCTCTGGCTCGTCGGCCTTCTCGAGATCGCCCTCGTCGTTCTCACGGTGCAGTGCGTGGTGGCGTGGATCGGCGGCACAGCTCCCGTCGACCCCGTCGTGTTCCTCGCCTATCTCCTCGTCGTCCTGCTCGCCGGCCCTGGAACGGTCTGGTGGGGTGCGGCCGAGCCGGGCCGATGGGGCAGCGGCGTCGTGTGCATCGCCTGCGTGGTCATCCCCGTGCTCGTGGTCCGGCTGCAGCAGGTCTGGACCGGTGCCGGTGTCGGTCATGCCTGACGCCGTCCCCGAGGGCACGGCCGTCCCCGCCGCCTCGACCCGACGTGGGCCAGGGCGCGCCCTCATCACCGTGTACGCCGTCCTCGCGATCGCCGCGACGGCGCGGTCGCTCTTCGAGCTGGTCACGAAGTTCGGCCAGGCGCCGGTGCCCTACCTCCTGTCCTCGTTCGCCGCTGTCGTCTACTGCGTGATCACTGTCGCGCTGGTGAAGGACACGCCGGCGTGGCGCCGGGTCGCCTTCGCGGGCATGCTCGTCGAGCTCGTCGGGGTCCTCGTCGTCGGGACGTGGAGCCTCGTGCACCCTGAGACGTTCCAGAACGCGGTGACGGGCAGGGGGGTGCACAGCGTCTGGTACTGGTTCGGGCTCGACTACCTGTTCGTGCCGTTGGTTCTGCCGGTCCTCGGCCTGAACTTCCTGCGCCGCACCCGGTCCAGCTCCGCCTGACGTTCGGCGCCGTGGCTGTCCTGGGATCTGACGATTCACTGAACACCGTCGCGTGCCCTGGCGTGCCGGGGCTGCGTGGCCCAGGCTGGCGGTCATGCAGCGGCTGAGCACGGACGTCGTCGTGGTGGGTCTCGGGCCTGGCGGGGGCCAGGTCGCGGAGGACCTCGCGTCGGCCGGGGTGGCGGTGGTCGCCATCGACGCCGGCCTGGTGGGCGGCGAGTGCCCCTACTGGGGGTGCGTCCCGACCAAGCGGATGGCCCGGGCCGCGTCGGCGCTCGCAGAGGCGCGGCGTATCGAGGGTCTCGCCGGGCACGCCGTCGTGACGCCGGACTGGGCACCGGTGCACGCCTGGATCCGCGACTCCGCCACCGACCACTGGGACGACACCGTCGCCGTCGACCGGCTCGTCGGCAAGGGTGCGACGTTCCTGCGCGGGCGCGGCCGGCTCACCGGTGGCCGCACCGTGGTGGTGACGGCTCCCGACGGCACCGAGGTCACCGTGACCGCCTCACGCGCCGTCGTGATCGCGACGGGCTCGGCCCCGGCCGTCCCACCGATCGAGGGGCTGGCGGGCACGCCGTTCTGGACCAACCACGAGGCAGTGGAGGCGGCAGCGTTGCCAGCCTCCGTCGTCGTGCTCGGTGGCGGCGCCATCGGGTGCGAGCTGGCCCAGGTGATGGGCCGCTTCGGCGTCGCCGTGACACTCGTCGAGCCGTCGCCGGGCCTGCTCGGGCTCGAGGAGCCCGAGGCTGGCGCCCTCCTCGCCGAGGTCTTCGCGCGGGAGGGGATCGCCGTGCGCACCGGGGTGGGCGCCGCACGGGTCGAGCACTCCCCCGCCGGATTCGTGGTGCACCTGTCCGACGGGTCGACGGTGTCGGGGGAACGGCTGCTCGTGGCGACGGGTCGCCGCGTCGACCTCGCGGCTCTCGGTGCCGACTCGGTCGGGGTCGACGTCACGGCTCGCACGTTCACGGTGGACGACGAGCTGCGCGTGGTCGGGACCGACGGCCCGATCGAGGGACTGTTCGCGATCGGCGATGTCACCGGCCAGGGGGCGTTCACCCACATCGCCGTGCACCAGGCCCGGGTCGTGGTCGAGTCGCTGCGCTCGGAGTCGGCCGCGCTGGGGAGCAACCCGGTGTCTGCGCTGCCCAGAGTGACCTTCACCGACCCGGAGATCGGCGCTGTCGGGCTCACGGCGGCGCAGGCGCGGGCCGGTGGGCTCGACGTCCGGGTGGCGTCGGCGTCGCTCGCCGCGGCAGCGACCCGTGGCTGGATCCACGGCCCGGGTAACGACGGCTTCATCTGCGTGGTCGAGTGCGACGGCGTGCTCGTCGGCGCGACGAGCGCGGGGCCCACCGGCGGCGAGGTGCTCGGTGCGCTGTCGGTCGCGGTGCAGGGGGCCATCCCGGTGGCCGACCTGCGTCGGATGGTCTGGGCCTATCCGACGATGCACCGCGGCATCGAGTACGTGCTCTCGCTGCTGGAGGAGTGAGCGATCGCAGTTCGCCGCCGCCGGAGCCGTTAGAACGACTCGGCGGTGACGGCGCTGGACATCCTCAGCCGCAAGGGATCGAGGCGCATGATGCCGGGGCCGTCGGCGATGAGGCCGGGCAGCTCGCTGGTGAGGCGGGCGAACAGCGGCGAGCTGCGGTGCGACTCGAGCGCCTCCTCGTTGCGGAACCACTCATAGAGCCAGACGACGTCGGAGTCGTCGGGGTCGACGCACACCAGGAAGGCCTCGGTGCCCGGCTCCTGGTCGAGGTCGTCGACGTAGCGGTGCAGGACGTCGAGGGCGGCGGCGCGAAGGCCGGGCAGCACCGGGACCCGGACGAGCAGGCCGATGCGTCCGGGCAGGACGGCGTCGACCGGGGGCCAGAACTCCTCTGTCACATCATCCAGTGTCACCCATGATTGTTGGCACGCCCAGACCGGGCCGCGTCCGGCGTGGCAGGCTCGGCCCGTGCCCGAGCTGCCCGAGGTGGAATCGCTCGCCTCCTACCTGCGCGCGACGGCCACGGGCCTGCGCGTCGCCCGCGTGGAGCTCGCGGCGATCAGCGCGCTCAAGACCTTCGACCCGCCGGTCACCGACCTCGTCGGCGCCCGCGTGGTCGATGCGACCCGTCGCGGCAAGTTCCTCGACCTCGTGCTGGTCGACGAGGAGGGCGAGGTGCTGCACCTGGTCACCCACCTCGCGCGGGCCGGATGGCTGCACTGGCGCAAGGAGGTCTCCTCGGCACCGCCGAAGCCGGGCAAGGGGCCGCTGGCGTTCCGTGCCGTGTTCGTCGACGACGACGGCGTCCCGGCCGGCGCCTTCGATCTGACCGAGGCCGGCACGAAGAAGAGCCTGGCGGTCTACGTCGTCCGCGACCCCGCGACGATCGCGGGGGTGGCCCGGCTCGGGCCGGAGCCGCTCGCAGCGGCCTTCACCGTCGACACCCTCGCCGCCATCCTCACCGAGGCCGGTGGCCGCCAGCTCAAGGGCGTCCTCCGCGACCAGTCGACGATCGCGGGCATCGGTAACGCCTACAGCGACGACATCCTGCACGCGGCGCGGCTGAGCCCGTTCAAGGCCGCCGGCAAGCTCACGCCTGACGAGGTCGCGACGCTGTACCAGGCGATCCACGATGTCCTGACCGACGCCGTGGCCCGGTCCTACGGGCTCGGTGCCGGTGATCTCAAGGCCGAGAAGAAGCTCGGGATGCGCGTCCACGGGCGCACGGGCCAGCCCTGCCCGGTGTGCGGCGACGTCGTCCGCGAGGTGAGCTTCGCCGACTCCTCGCTGCAGTACTGCGCCACCTGCCAGACCGGCGGCACGCCCCTCGCGGACCGCCGCCTCTCGAAGTTCCTCAAGTAGCCGGCAGGACAGGATGGGCGCATGACCGACGCCCGCACCTCTCCGCTCGTCGCGGCGCTGATCGACGCCGTCGGTGACGCGCACGTCCTCACCGACGCCGGCGTCGTGGCGCCCTACGGCGTCGACTGGTCGCGGCGCTTCGCCGGACCGGTGCTCGCTGTCGTGCGCCCGGGCCGCACCGCCGACGTGGTCTCGGTCGTCCGAGCCTGCACCGTGGCCGGTGTGCCGCTACTGCCCCAGGGCGGCAACACCGGGCTCGTCGGGGGGTCGGTGCCCGGCGCCGACGGCCCGGCCACGGTCATCGTCTCGACGCGCAGGCTCACCCGGCTCGATCCCGTCGACGAGCTCTCCGGCCAGGTGACGGTCGGCGCGGGCGTGGTGCTCGGCGACCTGCACCGCCACGCCCGCCGCTCCGGGTGGGAGTACGGCGTCGACCTCGCGGCGCGGGACAGTGCCACGGTCGGCGGGACCATCGCGACCAACGCCGGCGGGATCCGCGTCTGCTGTCACGGGATGACGCGTCGACAGGTCCTCGGCGTCGAGGCGGTGCTTCCGGACGCCACGGTGATCTCCCGGCTCGCCGGTCTCCCCAAGGACAACACCGGCTACGACCTCACCGGCCTGCTCGTGGGGAGCGAGGGCACGCTCGGGATCGTGACGGCGGCCCGCCTGCGCCTCGTCCGGCCGGCCCGCGCGTCCGCCGTCCTGATCATCGGCGTCCATGACGCGGCGGACGCGCGGGCGGTCCTGCATACCGGCGTCCCCGACGGGGTACGGCTGCTGGCCGCGGAGCTCCAGGACGCCGCCATCACGCGTATCGTCTGCGAGCTGACGGGGCTCCCGTGGCCCCTGGAACACCAGCACGAGCACCTGCTTCTGGTCGAGGTCGAGTCGCGCCCGTCCGACCGCGTCGGGGACGTCCCCTTCGACCTCGCCGAGGACCGGGACGCCGTCGTCTCGGTGCTGACCGACCACGCCGCCTTCTGGCGCTACCGCGAGGCGTGCGCCGAGGCGGCGTCCACGCTCGGCGTCCCGCACCGGTTCGACGTCTCCATCCCCCTCGGTGGCTGGGACGCCTTCGTCGCCGACGTACGGGGCCGTCTCCTCGGCGTGCCAGCGGTCACCACCCTGCTCGTGTTCGGGCACCTCGCTGACGGCAACCTCCACCTCGAGGTTCTCGGCCCGGACCCCTCCGACGAGCGGGCCGACGGGGTGGTCCTGCGGTGCGTCGCGGACCACGGCGGCTCGATCTCCGCCGAGCACGGCGTGGGACGGGCGAAGGCGGCCTACCTCGGGCTCACCCGGGCCTACGCCGAGATCGCGGCCATGCGGGCGGTGAAGTCGGCGCTCGACCCGCGCGGGCTGTTCAACCCTGGCGTGCTCCTGGCCTGACCTCGCCCCCGCGGGCCGGCTCGCGGCTGCGAGGGCCGAGCTGTCGTCGGACGTCCACCGTGTCGTCATCCAGACGTCTCGCGGGGGACGCCCCTCGGGTGCCACGATGACCACCGTGATCCAGGTCGTCGCGCACCGGGGCTCGAGCGCCGAGGCGCCCGAGCACACGCTGGCCGCCTACCAGCAGGCCGTCGCCGACGGCGCGGATGCCCTCGAGTGCGACGTCCGGCTCACCTCCGACGGTCACCTCGTCTGCGTCCACGACCGCCGGATCGACCGCACCTCCGACGGCCGTGGCGCGGTCTCGGTGATGACCCTCGCCGATCTCGATCGGCGCGACTTCGGCCGCTGGCGCGACGCCGGGACCGATGCCGTCGTGAGTGATGATGCGGGTGGTGGCGCCTCCTTCGTGCCGGGCGCGGCTTCTCGGCGCCGGTCCCTCGTCGGCCGGGCGCTGACCGGGGGCTCGCTGTCCGGAGATGCGCTCGCCGACGACGACCCGCTCGTCATGGACGAGTCGCGACGCCGGGTGCTCACCCTCGAGCGTCTCCTCGAGCTCGTGGTCGACTCCGAGCGTGAGGTCGGCCTGGCGATCGAGACCAAGCACCCCACCCGCTACGCCGGCCTCGTCGAGGAGCGCACGGTCGAGCTCCTGCGCCGCTTCGGGCTCGCGCGTCCGCGCAGCGAGCACGACTCCCGGATCCGCGTCATGAGCTTCTCCCAGCTCTCGATGCGACGGGTGCGCGCGATGGCGCCGGGCCTGCCGACGGTGTTCCTGATGGACCGTGTCCCGCTGAGGTTCCGGGACGGGTCGCTGCCGTTCGGTTCCTCGATCTCCGGTCCGTCGATGGACATCGTGCGCGAGCACCCCCGCTACGTCGAACGGGCCCACCAGGCGGGCGCGGAGGTGCACGTGTGGACCGTCGACGAGCCGTCCGACGTCGATCTCTGCGTCGAGCTCGGGGTCGACGCGATCATCACCAACCGCCCCCGGACCGCCCTCGGCCACCTCGGCCGTGCGGCAGACCTCCGCCCGGTGATCGCCGCGCCGACACCGTCCACCCGGAGCGGCGCACGCTCGGCAGGGGCGCGGGCTCGCGCCTGAGCGGACCACCGGATCGCGTACGCTCGCCGATCGTGGCCTCCTCGAAGAACTCCCGCCCGTCCGCAGCGTCGTCGTCCGCGCCTGCCGTCGACGTCGACGTCCCTGTCGTCGGCCTGCGTGAGCCGTGCCCCTGCCGCAGCGGCCGTCGCTACAAGGCCTGTCACGGCCGGGCCGCCTCCGCGGCCGGCCAGACGCTGGTGCGGCGGCCCTTCGTGGGGCTCGCCGGGGAGACCGACTGGGTCGCGCTGCGCGAGATCGTCCCCTCCGCCACCTCGCCCCTGACCCTCGCGCCGGAGTACGCCGTCCGCCTCGACGGCCGTCCCGTCACCCTCGCGACCGTCCTGCCGCTGGCGTGGCCGGCGCTGGTGCGAAAGGACGGCGAGATCCTCCTCGGCCTGCAGACCGCGACGAGCACCGGCGACACCAGCCGCGACATCGCCGACTCCCTCCTGCGTGCCCTCGACGCCGCGCCCGGCTCACCGGTCCCCCCGGGCCGCCCGGGTGCCGGCCCGCGCCTGCAGGACCTCCTGGACACGACCGTCCCCCTCGACGTCACGGTGCACGCCGGTTTCGACTTCTGGATCGAGGGCAGCGGAGTCGAGCCCACCGAGGACATGACCACCTCGCTGGAGCGGGCCAACGCCAACGTCGTGCCGACGGCGCGGCTCACCGGTGTCGAGGCGGGCTACTGGTGCCGCATCGGCAGCAAGGAGCACCTCCGCTGGGTGCTGCCGCACGACGAGGAGCCCCTCCTCGACGCCCTGGCCCGGCTGCACGCCCGGGGCGAGGACGGCCTCGGCGCGGGTACGCGGCTCATCGGGACCTTCCGCGCCGACGGCCTCCTCGTACCGGTCTGGGACCTCGTCCCCGGGAGCGAGGCGGACGACGTCGAGGCCCCGGCCCTGGCCTTCTCAGCACGCCTTGCCGTGGCCCTGGAGGAGACCGGAGACCTCTCCGAGCCGGAGCGTCGGGCCCGGGCCGGCCTGACCAACCGACAGGTCACGCTGCGCTGATTCCAGGCTGCGCTGCGTAACGACATTGGTGAGCCCCCCCGTGGTCAGGGGCCTTCCGACGCTGGTCCGGGAGAGGCGTTTCGGTCTAGACCGATGACACCGATACGGAAAGCCGGGCGCCCGAGATCCCTGATGGTCAAGGTTGTCTCAAGTTCTTCCGTCAGTTGTGCGGGTTCGGTTGAGAGTGGCGCCCGGACCGCATAACCTCGGCTCTGATCGGACGCCGCTGCATCCCCCGTCGGTGGCGTCCGATCACTCTTGTGTCCGGATCAGGAACCTTGCCTGCTCGGTGTCACCGCCGCCGCTGGTCTGGGAACGTCTCATCCGGCCGACGCGTGGGAAGCACCATCCCGTCGACGGTCGGGAGTCCGCGGGGGTGCCGCCCGACTCGACCGCGCCCCGGCGTCGTCACGCTCAGCCCCGTGCCAGCTCGACGAGCGTCACTCCCGCCAGCACGGCGAGGAGCCCGCCGGAGATGATCCGGATGCGCCACAACGGCACGCGCTGCTGGAGCCAGGACCCCACGAGCGTGCCGATCCCCGCGACGGTGACGAGCGCGGCCCACGCCCCGAGGAACACCGACAGCGGGGCATCGGTACGAGCGGCCTGGCCGGCGGTGACGAGCTGGGTGAGATCGCCCCACTCGGCCGTGAAGATGATCGCGAACGTCGTCGCGAAGGCCCCCAGCCCGTGTTCTCCCGGCACCGCCCGGGCCGCGATCTCCTCGGCTTCCTCGGTCTCCTCGGCCTCCTCGTCGGCCCGGGCCCGCAGGCCGCCGCGGACGAGGAGCACCGCACCGGCGGCGAACAGGGCTGCCGTGACGCCGAGGACGATTCCCCGGGGGAGCAGCGACAGCAGCTGACCGGCGGCGACGGCGATGACCATCTGGACGCCGAAGGCCAACGATGCCCCGAGCCACACCCACAGCCGCGGGTAGCGCGTCGCGAGGACGAGGGTGGCGATGAACGACTTGTCGGGCAGCTCCGCGGGAAAGATGATCACGAAGGTGGCGAGGAGCACGCCGATGTCCAGCACGAAGCTCACCGGTGTCAGGACTCCGTCACTCGCCGATGACGGGGCGACCAGTGCGGCCACCGGGCATCCGGTTCTGCGGACGCTCGGGCAGGATCACCGGGAGGGGGGGCTTGCGCGGCCCGCTCCACGCCGCGGGCGGCGCGTCGATCCGCTCGGCGAGGGCGTACGCCGCCCCCTCGTAGTTGACCCGCCAGCCGCGGAAGTGCGGCCACGCCTCCTCGGCCGTGCGCTGCATCGCGTAGCCGGCGGCCGCGACATCGGCGTAGCCCGTCGCGAAGTCGGCGAACGTCAGGGTGATCGTCGCGTCGGGATCAGGGTCGTCGTCGACCGCGATCCCCTCCGCCCGGGCGATGTCACGAACGGCCACGAAGCCCTGCCGCAGCGCTACTCGCGCCGGCCCCTGGGGCACCTGCGGGTTCACCGACATCTGGAAGGCGGCGGCGTCCATGACCGACACGAGTGCGATGAGCCAGTTGCGCATCGGCTGGGCGGACCGGACGTGGATGAGCACCGGGTAGTTGACGTGGCTCTCGGCGACGTCCGCCGCCCAGCGCTCCCAGCTGCGCCAGAGGGTCATCAGCTCGTCGGAGGAGTTCACGATGGCGTGGCGCACGAGGATCTCCGGGCCCCAGTTGGGCTCGCCGGCACGCGAGTGCAGCAGGGCGACGTCCACCTCGCGCCGGTTGTAGGAGGCGTAGAGGCTGGGCAGGTATCCGACGAGGAGGCCGACGACGACCGGACCGGTGGCGGCCGCGATGAAGTCGACCGCCGTGAGCTGCCCGCGGTCGGTGCTCGCGAAGCCCAGCGTGAACAGGCTCGAGCCAGCCTCGCGGAACGACGCTGTCCAGTCCAGCGGCGAGAAGGCGAAGAGCAAGAAGGCGAACCCCACGAACAGCAGACCCAGCCAGGTCATCAGCATGACGATCAGCGAGAGCGGGGCGGCGTAGGCGAGCACGGCGTCGCGCGCCTCGTAGGTCGGCGTACGCCGGGCCACCGAGCGGAAGAGCGCGAGCGTCACGGCGAGGACCATGGCCGAGAGCTTGCTGCGGACGCCTCGTGGGACGACCAGGGTGCGCAGGATCGAGGACCCGACGGCCAGCACGATCGCGAGGCCGATCAGGAAGCACAGGAGGGAGACCGGGAGCGAGGTGGTCACGGGGACACCGGTGAGGGGAAGGCGCGCACGGGCCCGACCCTATTCGCCAGTAGCCTTACGGCGTGTCCCTCGACCCCTCCGCTCGCGACATCCTTGTGATCGTCGGCCTCGTCGTGGGCGTGCTCGCCCTGGTACTGGCCACGGCCGCCCTCCTGGCGCTGCGACGGATCCGGCGTGACCTGTCGCTGCTCGCCGCCGACGGCGACGCGCCCTCCTTCATCGAGGCCGTCGCGCGCAAGACCGAGCAGGTCCAGGGGCTCCGCACCGAGGTCGACGACCTCTCGGCCCTGCTGTCACGCACCCGTACCGAGCTCGCCGACGCCATCCGGCATGTGAGCGTCGTGCGCTACGACGCCTTCGGGGACATGGGCGGCCGGCTGTCGTTCTCGGCCGCCATGCTCGATGACGGCGGTGACGGCCTCGTCCTGACCGCCATCCACGGCAGGTCTGAGACCCGGTCCTACATCAAGGGCGTGAAGTCCGGTACCAGCGAGGCCACCCTCTCCCCCGAGGAGCTCCAGGCCGTGACGTTCGCTCTGCGTGGCACCTCGTCCTGACGCCCGCTCCCGACGCACGTGCCCGCCCGCGCCGCACCGACGTGGCGATCGCGGCGGGGCCGATGCGGGCGGCCCTCGGAAGCTGATGGTGCGGCGGTGCCGTGGGCCTCCGCGGCCCGCCCGAGTGGAACTCCCCCGTCGGTAAGGTGACCCTGAGTGACCCGAACGGCCTCCCTGAGACATTCCTGTTACCGGAGTGTCGCACTCGGTGATCGGCTGGTCAGGCCTACGGTTTCCCGCATGAGGATGGCGGTGGGGCTTCTCGTGCTGGTGGCGTGGCTCGCGGTCGCGGTCTGGGCCACGGTCTGGGCGCTTCGCGCCCGTCGTACGGCCGCGCTGGCCGACGTCGACCAGCTCCCCGCGCTGGACCTCGGTGACGCCGAGGACCGCGACGACAGGCCGACGACCCGCCAGGTCTCCTGACCCCTCGCCCGCGACGACCGGAAGGCACAGCCCGAACGGAGGAATCCGCTGTGGGCGAACGGGTTTGGGGGGTGGACCGGGATCCTACACGTGTACATCCAGGGCAGGACCTTGTCCACCACTGCCGATACCTCGGGTGGCGAGCCGGTGGCGAGCCGGTGGCGTCGGTGCTGGCGGTGGCGGTGCATCGGCGCTCCTCTCGCGGGTCTGCTGGGTGGTGGTGGCCCGGGTGGTCGGGTCGGTGGTGGGTGGTCGGTGTTCGGGGGTCGGGTGGTGCGCGGGTTCGTCGGGGGTCCGGTCCCGGGGGGTGGTGGTGTCCTTCGCGTCCGGGTTCGCTCCTCCACAGCGACGACCGATCGAGGCCCCGGCCGCCACGTCGAGGAACACCGCGCTGGTCGCCAGCTCTGCCTGAACGGGAGGCGGGATCGGGACTCTGCGCGTTGGGGACTCGGGCGCGCGGGTGGTCGTGGCCGGACCGACGATTCCGAGCGGACGAGACCGAGCGGCCTCCGGCCGTCGCCGGCGCGGCCTAGCCTGGGCCGGTGCCGTCCCCACGCGTCGACGCGTCGCCGGTCCGTTACCTCGTGCGGGCTCGCGACCTCGCCGACGCGCGCTACGCCGAGCCGCTCACCGTGGACGACCTCGCGGCCGTGGCGTGCCTGTCGCGGGCGCACTTCAGCCGCGAGTTCCGTCGTGCGTTCGGAGAGTCGCCGTACTCCTACCTGCTCACCCGCCGCCTCGAGCGCGCGGCGTCGCTGCTGCGCAGCACCGACTGGACGGTGGCCGACATCTGCATGAGTGTCGGGCTCACCAGCGTGGGCTCGTTCACCTCGAGCTTCACCCGCTCCTACGGCCGGTCCCCCACGGCCTATCGCTCGACCTTCCCCCCGGCTGCGTCCCTGGCCCGCATCCCGTCGTGCGTCCTGCGCGTCTACGGTCGCCCGGTGGTGAGCACGATCGGAGAAGACGCCGCGCAGGAGTCCTCCTAGGTTCAGGACCTCACCGGCCGATGCGGCCGCCCGACTCAGGAGGACTCATGATCAGGATCGCCACGGCTCAGCTCTGGGTACAGGACCAGGACGAGGCCCTCGCCTTCTGGACCGACAAGGTCGGCTTCGAGCTGCGGCAGGACGTGACCGTCGCGGAGATGGGCAACTTCCGCTGGCTCACCGTCGGGCCCCAGGACCAGCCTGGGACCGACATCGTGCTCATGGCGATCCCCGGGCCGCCGGTGATGGACGAGGCCACGCGGGTGGATGTGGCCCGGCTCATGGCCAAGGGCTTCGCCGGCGCGATCTTCCTCGACACCGACGACTGCGTCACAGCCTACGAGGAGCTCAGCGCACGCGGTGTGGAGTTCATCGACAAGCCGACCGACCAGCCCTACGGCATCGACTGCGGCTTCCGTGACCCGTCCGGCAACACCGTGCGGCTGTCCCAGCTGAGGCCGATGAACTAGCCGGCGCTCCTCGGCACGGGACTTCCGAGGGCGCCTACACCGTCTCGACCACGCCGACTGCCGGTGCTGCGTCAGGGGTGCAGCGAGTCAGCCACGACTCCCGGCACCGTGACCAGTGAGATCATCGGCGCCGAGCAGGGTCGCGTCGGACGCGGCGGGCACGAGGGGCCAGTCGGCACCGTGCCCGGTGCCGACGTGGATCAGCCGCGCGTGGGAGTGGACCGCCGCGTCCAGCGACTCGTGCACGTGCGTGAGTCCGCCGGCGACGAGATCGGTGAGTGCGCCGGGGTCGGGCTCGACGAACACGAGACGGGCACCGACGGCGACAGCGGTCGCCGCCAGGGCGAGCAGGCGCTCGAGGGCCTCGGGGGAGACCGTGCCGCGTCGCAGGTCGATGGCCACGAGGGCGTCGGGAGTCAGGAGAGTCCGGACGTGCTCCTCCAGTGCCAGGGTCGTCACGGTGTACAGGTGGCCGGGCACGTGAACGATCGTCCAGTCGGCGATGTGGACGTCGGCTAGGGCGGAACCGGCCACTCGGGTGGCCGGGAGTGGCCCGGTGGCCCTCGGCGATGTGCTCACTGGCGACGTGGTCTCCGGCGTCGTCGTCGGGACTGGTGCCGTGACGGGACTGTCAGACATGGGATCTCCTCGGGCCGCAGTCCCAGTGTCTCCCCCCGGGCCGGGCGTGGCGACCGGTGCGGGGCGGGTCATCCGCCGTGGACGGGAAGGGGCGTCGGGACGCCGGATCAGCGGAAACGGCGTAGGCGCAGGCTGTTGCCCACCACGCAGACGCTGGACATCGCCATGGCGAGGCCCGCGATCATGGGGGTCAGGAGGCCAGCAGCCGCGAGCGGGATTGCTGCGACGTTGTAGCCGAAGGCCCAGCCGAGGTTCTGCTTGATCGTCCGCAGGGTCGAGCGCGAGAGGCGCACCGCGTCTCCTGCGGTGCGCAGGTCGTCGCGCAGCAGGGTGATGTCGGCGGCCTCGATGGCGACGTCGGTGCCACCGCCCATCGCGATGCCGAGGTCGGCTGCCGCGAGGGCAGCAGCGTCGTTGATGCCGTCGCCGACGACTGCCACGACCCGGCCGGAGGCCCGCAGCCGTTGCACCTCGGTCACCTTGTCCTCGGGCCGTGCGTCGGCGATCACCCGGTCGATACCGACCTCGTGTGCCACCGCGAGTGCGACGGGCTCGGCATCCCCGGTGACCATCACCGGCTCGAGCCCGAGCTCGCGCAGATGCGCGACGGCGATGCGCGTCGTCGGACGGATCTCGTCGCCGATGGCCATCAGGGCGCTGACGACGCCCTCGACGGACACCGCGACGACGGTGAGACCGGCGTGGCGCCACGTGGTCACGTCGTCGGCCCAGTCCTGACCGACGCCGATCCACTCGGGGCGTCCGACCCGGACGGCGCGACCCTCGACGAGGCCGAGCACGCCGGACCCGCGCACGGCTTCGTGCGGCCCCAGCAGGGGAAGGGTGCCGCAGGCTGCGGCGTAGGCCGTGACGGCGCGCGCCAGCGGGTGCGTGGAGCCGGACTCGAGAACGCCGGCAAGGCGGACGGAGTCGTCGTCGCCGCGACGGTGCACGACGGTCATGACGCCGGTGGTGAGGGTGCCGGTCTTGTCCAGGACCACGGTGTCGACCCGTCTCGTCGATTCGAGGACCTCGGGTCCGCGCACCAGGATTCCGAGCGACGCGCCACGGCCCGTCCCCACGAGAAGGGCGGTCGGGGTGGCGAGGCCGAGGGCGCAGGGGCAGGCGATGACCAGGACGGAGACCGCCGCGGTGAAGCCCTGCTGCCACCCTGTCGTGAACCCCCAGGCGAGGAGGGTGACCGCGGCGATCACGAGCACGATCGGTACGAAGACGGCGGCGACGCGGTCGGCCAGACGCTGGACGGGTGCCTTGCCGCTCTGGGCGGCCGTGACGAGCGCGGTGATGCGGGCGAGCGCGGTGTCGGCGCCGACCCGGGTGGCACGGACGACGAGCAGGCCGTCCTGCACGACGGTGCCACCCGATACGTCGTCGCCGAGTCCGACATCGACCGGCACGGACTCGCCCGTCAACATGCTGACGTCGACCGCGGAGGTGCCCTCGACGACGATGCCGTCGGTCGCGATCCGCTCCCCCGGTCGTACGACGATGACGTCGCCGACAACCACGTGAGAGGTCGGCACCTCGTGGTCGCCGTCGGGCGAACGGCGCCAGGCGGTGGCCGGTGCAAGATCGAGCAGGGCGCGCAGTGCTTCACCGGAGCGGCGCTTGGCGCGCTGCTCGAGCCAGCGGCCGAGCAGCAGGAACGTGGTCACGACCGCGGCCGACTCGAAGTACAGCCCCGGCTGCCCGTGCTGGGTCGAGTCCGACATCGGCAGCCACGCGACCGTCATGGTCATGCCCAGCTCGCCGGCGCTGGTGAACAGCACCGCGAACGCCGACCAGAGGTACGCGGCCAGGGTGCCCAGGGACACGAGGGTGTCCATCGTGGTGGTGCGGTGCTGTGCGTTCGTCCAGGCGGCACGGTGGAAGGGCTTGCCGCCCCACAGGACGACGATCGACGCGAGGAGGAACGCGAGCCACTGCCACCCGGTGAACTGCAGCCTCGGGACCATCGAGACGAGCAGGACGGGGACGGTCAGCACGGCGCTGACCCGCCACCGTCGTCCGAGCTCGTCCGGGTCGTCCTCGGCCGTCGCCTCCGGTGCCAGGACGCCGTAGCCGGCGGCCTCGACCACCGCGACGAGGTCGTTGATCGTGACATCGCCGGGGCACTCCACGTGAGCGGTCTCGGTCGCGTAGTTGACCGAGGCGACGACGCCGGGAACCCGGTTGAGCTTCTTCTCGATCCGGGCCGCGCACGACGCACAGGTCATCCCGGTGACCTGGAGGTCGACGGGCACGACGGTCGCGGGCGTGGTCATGGGATGTCCTTCAGCTGGCGACGAGGGAGTAGCCGGCCTCGTCCACGGCGGCCGCGAGGGCTGCGACGGTGGGGTCGACCTCGGCGGTGACGGTGACCTGGCCGGAGGCGAGGTCGATCGCGACATCGGTGACGCCGACGATCGTGGAGATCTCCTCGGTCACTGCTGCGACGCAGTGACCGCAGGTCATCCCGGACACGGTCCACACGGTGGTGCTCATGGCGTTCCCCTCCTGGAGGCTCGGGTCGTGCTCTCGGTCGTGCTGCTGGTGGTGCTGGTGGTGCTGGTCGGGCGCTTCGGTGGCGCTGGTCAGGACCGGACGAGCCGGGCGATGGCGGCAGAGGCCTCGGCGAGCTTCTCGTCGGCCTCGACGCCGCCGCGTACGGCGGCTCCGCGCACACAGTGGCCGAGGTGGTCCTCGAGCAGCAGCAGTGCGACGTTCTCGAGGGCGCGGGTCGCCGCCGACACCTGGGTGAGGACGTCGATGCAGTAGGTGTCGTCCTCGACCATGCGCGCGATGCCGCGGACCTGCCCCTCGATCCGGCGCAGCCGCGCGAGCACGGCGTCCTTGTCGGCGCTGTAGCCCTGCGGGCCTGCAGCCGGGGAGCCCTCGTCGTGGGGTTCCTGGGTCATCTCTGCCTCCTCTCCGCAGCAACGACGGTACCCCTAGGGGGTATTCCGACGTCGGCCGTGCAGCCGTGATCCAGGACACGCCGAAGCCCGGCCCTCGCGAGGAGGACCGGGCTTCGGGTGGAGCAGGAGTCGGGCTGCGGTCAGACGAGGCGACCGGCGCCGCTGTAGCGCGAGCCGTACCACCCGGAGAAGACCAAGTCGACCTTCACGCCGCTGCGCGGGTTCGTGGCGCTGATCATCCGTCCGTGGCCGATGTAGATGCCGACGTGGTGGGCACCGTGACGGAAGAAGAACACCAGGTCGCCGGGGCGGAGGTTGCTCTTGGACACGCGCTTGGTGGAACGGAACTGCGCCTTCGAGTAGTGCGGGAGGCTGCGGCCGGTCGCCTTCTTGACGACGTAGAGGGCCAGGCCCGAGCAGTCGAACTTCGTCGGGCCGGAACGGCCGGCGACGTAGCGGGCGCCGACCTTCGTGCGGGCGACGTGCACCGCGACGTTGCGGATCTTCAGCACGCGCACGGCGGCGCGAAGGACGGCGGCCCGGCGCAGGGTGGCGGCGCGGACCGCGGCGGCCTTGGCGACCTGTGCGGGCGAGAGCACCGCGGCGGGCACCGCGACGGAGGCGGGGGTGACAGCACCAGTGGTGACCGAGGTGCTGAGGGCCGAGGTCTGAAGGACCGAGGTCGAGGCCACCGTGGAGGTGGTGGAGACCGGGGCGGCCTGGGCGGGGACGGTTGACCCGAGGACGCCGACGCTCAGGGCGCCGGACAGGATCAACGAGGCCGGAAGGACCCGGCGACGGGTGGTGGACAGCACGAAAGAGACTCCTCTCCACGCCGACCGGGTTAGCTGACGGGCTCGGGCAAGAGAGGTGCCCTGCTCCGCACGTCGTGGTGACCGTGCGGTGATTCGCCCCGAGAGAATGGTTCCCCGGCTCGCGGAGCCCACAGGCTCTGCGATTGAGCGCGTCGCCCGTGTACGGGGGTCCCGCACGGGTGCGGACGACGAAAGAAGATAGGCAGATCCTCCCGGTCGAGTTGTCCCCTATGTCCGGTGAGGGGACGTTCCGCCGCGACGTGTGATGGGCCTCACTCCCAGGGGTGACCCCGGTCACGGTGGGGGAGTGACCCCGGTCAGGAGCGGGGTGGACGGCGGCCCGGTCAGGGAATGTCGCGGTCAGGATGCACGGCGAGCGTCGAGCACCGCGGCGACGAAACGGGCGACGCCGTCCGCTGCCGGCCCAGGAAGCACGGCGTCCGCCGCCTCGATCACTCGTGGATGCGCCCCCTCGACCCCGAGGCCGACGCCGGCCCAGGTGATCATCGGCAGGTCGTTGGGCATGTCGCCGACGGCGGCGACCGACCAGGACGCCAACCCCAGAGTCGCCGCGTGGGCCGCGAGGGTCGAGCCCTTGCTGACACCGATCGCGCTCATCTCGAGCAGGACGTCGTCGGCGTTGGAGTGGGTCACGGTGACGAGGTGCGCCACGTGCGCGAGCGCATGGTCGAGGAAGCTGTCAGCGTCGTGCGCGCTCCCGGTGACGCGGGCGAGGAGCTTCACGACCTGGTGCCCCGCGGCGATCTCGCCGATGTCGTCGCCGCGACGGACCGCGGGTACGGGGTAGCGCGGGACGAACCCGAGCTCGTGGGCGAACTCGGTGTCGCGTGGGGGGCCGTCGTCGGCGACGTCGTCGACCCACTCGGCGGCGAAGCCGATGCCGGGCACCTCGGCGCGCAGGGTGGCTACGACCTCCTCGAGCGCGACGGGCGCGATCGGATGGGCAGTGATGATCTTCCTGCTGGTCAGGTCGAGGAGCACAGCGCCGTTGGCGCAGATCGCGACGCCGGAGTGCCCCGTCACCTCGGTGACGACCGGCAGCCACCGCGGCGGGCGTCCGGTGACGAACACGATCGGGAAGGACGCCGCCCGGGCGCGGGCGAACGTCTCGACGGTGAACGCCGACACCGAACCGTCCGACCGCAGCAACGTGCCGTCAAGATCGGTGGCCACCAGGTCGACGGCCGCACCAGCCACTGCCCGCCACCCCCCGGACCTCACCACCCCACCCCAACTCCACGCTTGTTCCCTAGGGGAAGGAAAGGGCAGTTCAACTGCGTTCTGGCTCCCGGAATCGTGATCAAGGGCAGGGTCATGTCGCTTCGAGCCGTGCCGCTCAGTGTCATGTCGCTCAGCCGAGTGAGTCGGCGAGCTCGTCTGGGGAGTCGGGCACGGTCACGACCGTACCGTCGCGCAACAGGACGCCGTCAGCGCAGCGCGCCTCGATCGTGCCGTCGCCATACTGCTCGTGGTACAGCGTCGCGTAGAGCCCGCCCTGGGCGAGCAGGACGTCGTGCGACCCGCTCTCGGCCACGCGACCGGCGTCGATCACGTAGATGACGTCGGCCGCGACGATGGTCGAGAGCCGGTGGGCGATGGCGAGTGTCGTACGGCCGGTCATCGCCGTGGAGAGCGCCTGCTGGATGAGGCGCTCGCTCGCGGTGTCGAGCGCCGAGGTTGCCTCATCGAGCAGCAGGACCTTCGGGTCGTGGAGCAGCACCCGCGCGATCGCGACCCGCTGTTTCTCCCCGCCGGAGAGCCGGTAGCCGCGTTCGCCGACCACGGTGTCATAGCCCTCGGGGAAGCTCATGATCCGGTCGTGGATCGCCGCCGACATCGCCGCCACGACGATCTCGTCGTCGGTGGCGTCGGGTTTGCCGTAGCGCAGGTTCTCCCGGATCGTCGAGTGGAACAGGTAGGACTCCTGCGTCACCATCCCGACCGTTGCCGCGAGGCTGTCGAAGGTGAGGTCGCGGACGTCGACCCCGTCGATCGACACCGATCCCTGCCCCACGTCATAGAGCCGCGGGAGGAGGTAGCCGAGCGTGGTCTTTCCCGCGCCGCTGGGACCCACCAGGGCAGCAAGGCGCCCCGACGGCACGGTGAGGTCGATGCCGTCGAGGGTCCAGGGCCGCGCCGTCGCCCCAGTTCCAGCGTCGCTGTCGTACCGGAAGTGGACGTCGTCGTACCGGACCTCGCCGCGGGTCCTGCTGCGGTCCAGGCTGACGGCGTCGTCGCGCTCGACGATGTCCGGCTCGAGGTCGAGGTACTCGAAGATGCGCTCGAAGTAGGCGAGTGAGGAGCGCAGCTCTACGAGCGTCTGCAGCAGCTGGCCGATCGGGAAGTAGAGCCGCGTCTGCAACGTCGTGAAGGCGACGACGGTGCCCGCGGTGATCGCGCCCGGCGTGCCCATGAGGTAGCCCGCGACGAGGTAGACGAACGCCGGTGTGATCGACAGGAACGCCTGCACGATCGTGAAGAAGCTCTGGCCGATCATGTTCTGCCGCACCATCAGTCCGGCCATGCGGCGGTTGTCGGCGTCGAACTCGGCGAGGTCGGCGTCCTGACGGTGGAACACCTTGGCGAGCAGGACCCCGCTGACCGAGAGCGACTCCTCGGTGATGGCAGTGAGTCCGGCTACCGTCTCCTGGGTCTGCTTGGCGACGGCGCGCCGCTTCTCGCCGACGCTGCGGGTGAGCCAGAAGAAGATCGGCACCATGATCAGCGCGACGATCGTGAGCTGCCAGGACAGGACCAGCATCGCGATGAGCGCAGATACGAACGAGACAGCGATGCCCAGGATGCCGGTGACCGTCGAGGTCACGACGGTCTGGATGCCGGTGACGTCGTTGGTGAGGCGGCTCTGGATCTCACCCGTGCGGGTGCCGGTGAAGAAGCGCATGCTCAGCGTCTGCAGGTGGGAGAAGAGGCGATAGCGCAGGTCGCTCATGACGTTCTGGCCCAGGACGTTGGCCCACCACGTCTGCAGGATCGAGATGCCGGCGCCGATGCCCGCGACGGCGATCATGACGAGGACGTACTTCCACAGCAGCGCCATGTCCGGGCCGCCGGAGACGAACAGCGCGTTGTCGAAGACCTGCTTGATGAGCAGCGGGTTGACGATGCCGATGAGCGAGCCGAGGACGACGAGGACCGCGACGCCGGCCAGCCGCCACTTGTAGGGCATGAACAAAGCCCAGATACGGCGCCCGAGGCCGCTCACCTCGCCCGAGGGTGCGACGGCCGGTGTCACCGGGCTTCTCGTCGATGCCATGAAGCCACTCATCAGTACATCCTCCGTCCGCCTTCTCCCCCCGGCCTCTGGAACCGTGGGGGGCCCGCGGTTGTTCCACGACCCGCACGGGGTGGGACGGGAGGAGGAGGTCACGCTGCAGCGGGCGGCGCTCGCCGACGAAGATCAGGATTCTGGGAGCCAGAACGCAGTTGAACTGCCTCTTTCCTCCTTAAGGGCAGAACGTGGTAGTTCGGGGGGGTCAGCCTCGGGCGGGGGGTGTCCAGGTCGGGGTGAGGTGTCCTGCGGCGCGCAGCGCGAGAAGCTCCTCGATCGCGTGTCCCGCGGCGAGCAGCCGGGCCTCGCTGTGCGGCCGGCCGACCAGGACGAGACCGACCGGGAGCCCCATGACCAGGCCCATGGGGACGCACAGCACCGGCCAGCCGGCGATCGACGGCGCGGCGCTCGCGAGGCCGCCGCCGAGGAAGTGGTCGCCGGCGTGGAGGTCGCTCTTCCACGCCGGGGCGTACGCCGGTGCTATGAGGAACTCGGGGGCACCTTCGGCGTCCAACGCCGGCTGGAGGCACTCCTCCACGGCCCAGGCGAGGCAACGCGCCCGCGCTTCGGCGTACGCCGGGTCCTCCCGACCGCCGGTCTCGGTGGCCTGCTCGAGGAACTCCTGGCCGAAGTGCGCCAGCTCGATGTCGCGGTGCGAGCGGTTGAAGGCGACGACGTCGGCCACCGAGCGGACTCCGTCGCCGGCGCGGGCGGCGAGGTAGGAGCCGAGGTCGTCCTTGAGCTCGCACAGCAGAACCGTCAGCTCGGCGGCACCGGTGCCCGCGACGGCGGTGACGTGGGACTCGACGAGCGTGGCTCCGGCCGCGCCCAGGGAGTCCAGGGTCTGGGCGAACAGGGCGTCGGTGCCGGCGTGGCCGCTCAGCCAGCCGGTCGCGACGCCGAGCGTCAGGTCCGCGAGGGCGATCGACCCGAGACAGGCTGCGTACGCCGAGGAACCGGTGAGGACGTCGAGCAGGAAGGCGGCGTCACCCACGCTGCGCGCCATCGGTCCCGGCGCGTCCTGGCTGCCCGACAGCGGCACGACGCCCTCGGTGGGCACGAGGCCGACCGTCGGTTTGAGGCCGACACACCCGTTGAGCGAGCTGGGGCAGGTGATCGAGCCGTCAGTCTCGGTACCGATCGCGAGGGGCGCGAGACCGGCTGCGATCGCGGCACCCGACCCCGACGAGGACCCGCCGGCGCTGCGGTCGAGCGCCCACGGGTTGCCGGTGAGACCGCCGATCCCCGACCACCCGCTGGTCGACATCGGCGAGCGCATGTTGGCCCACTCGGAGAGGTTGGTCGCACCCAGGACGAGGAGACCTCCGGCGCGCAGGGCTGCGACGAGCGGGGAGTCGGTGGCGACGATCCGCCCGAGCAGGGCGAGGGACCCCGCGGTCCCCGGCAGGCCGACCGCCTCGAGGTTGTCCTTGATGAGGATGGGGACGCCGTGCAGCGGCCCACGCACGCGGCCGGCCGCGCGCTCGGCGTCGAGCCGGGTGGCCCGCTCGATCGCGTCGGCGCTGAGCCCGAGCACTGCGCGCAGCTGTGGGCCGGCGTCGTCGACGGCGGCGATGCGGTCGAGCAGCGCGCGCGTCAGCGCGACCGAGGTCGTGCGTCCGGCGTCGAGGTCGGCGGCGAGCTCGGTGGCGGTGGCCGCCGCGAGGTGCTCGGTCGGCGGGTGCGGGTCGTTGCTCGGGAGGGTCACCGGGGGAGCGTCGCAGAATGTTCGGTGACCCACCACGCGAACCGGTCCCGGGCACACGGCGGCGCGGGAGTGGCCTAGCCTCCGCACATGTCGACTGCAGTGATCACGGGGACGTCGTCGGGTCTGGGCCGAGGGGTGGCGGAGCGGCTCATGGCGCTCGGGTGGGACGTGCTGGGCACGGTTCTCGACGCGTCGCTCGCGGTGGGCCTCCCCTTCGAGACCGTCGTCACCGACGTGACGGACGATGCTGCCGTCGTGGCGCTCGGCGCGCTGGTGCGCGAGCGCTGGGGCGGCCTCGACGCGCTCGTCAACAACGCCGGGATCGCGATGGCCGGGCCGTGGGAGGAGCTGACGCCGACGGAGCTGCGCCGTCAGCTCGACGTCAACCTCGTCGGTGCCATGGCCGTCACCGGCTCGTGCCTGCCCGCACTACGGGAGGCGCGCGGTGTCGTCGTCCAGGTGTCGAGCGTCTCGGGCCAGGCGGGGGATGCGCTGATGGGGCCCTACAACGCCTCGAAGTTCGGGCTCGAGGGTGCCAGCGAGGCGCTCCGGGCGGAGGTGCGGCCCTTCGGCGTCCGCGTGGTGCTGGTGGAGCCGGGCCCGTTCCGGACGCCGATCTCGGACGCGAGCCCTCAGGCCGCAGCCAAGGACCCCCACGGCGTCTACGCCGAGCAGTGGGGCGGCGTCGACCAGTGGCTCGCCTGGCACGCCGCGGCGAGCGCCGATCCGCGGGTGTGCGTCGACGCGATCGTCGGTGCGGTCACGCGTCCCGACGCGCCGTTCCGGATCCCCGTCGGCGACGGCGTGGCCGACGTGCTGCGCCGTCACGCCCAGAAGGTCATCGCCCAGGCCGACGCAGCGGAGGAGTTCCTCCGGTCCCTGTGACGCGTCGTGGGACTGCCCGCAGCGCAACGGGATTCGGGGCGTGCCTCGTCGTCACGGCCGCTCCTGCGTGGACCGGGCCCGGTACGCGGCGGCGGTGATCTCATAGATCAGCTCGAGGCCGTCCTCGGGGTCGTCCTGCTCCCCGACGTGGACGAGCCCGGCCGCTTCGATGATGGCGATGGACGCGCTGTTGCCGGGGCTCACGGTGGCGCGGAGGACACGCACTCCGGGAAGCCTCGCGGCGCGCGCCCACATCGTCTCGGCCATCTCGCGGGCATACCCCTGACGGCGGTGGGCCGGCAGGACGCGGTAGCCGATCTCGACCATGCCGTTCTCGTCGGGCGGGCCGTGGAAGTTGATCAGCCCGACGATCGTGCGCGTCTCCCGTGCGACGGCGAGCCGGATCAGCCAGGGGTTGACCGACGCGTCCTCGCGCAGCTGGGCGATGCGGAACGCCAGCGGGGAGCGGTCCGGGTGCAGGACGTCCTCGGGGTCGTCGTAGTCCAGCGGGACGGGCCTGGTGCCGCTGTCGCCACCGGCGTCGCTGTCGCGGCTGAGGACCTGCTCGACCGAGACGAGCACGAGGTCGAGCCGCGGCCCCGACAGCACCAGCGGGAGGCCGACGGCGACGGCGGGAGGGCTGGAGGAGTCGGGCACCCCACGATGATGGGTGCTGCGGTGCACCGGCCGCACCCCCGTTCGGCCGAGCGGCGGTACGCCGCGGTCCGCTGACCTGCCGCGGCGGTAGCGTCTGGCCAGCGAGAGCGCGGCGATCACAACGAGGGGGACGCGTGAGCGAGTCAGGGGCAGGCGCAGGGGCAGGCGCCGGCGCTGCGCCGGCGGGCTGGTACGCCGACAGCGCCGGCACGCTGCGCTGGTTGGACGGCACCGCCTGGACCGAGCACGTCGCGCCCGCGGCTGCGGCTGCGACGTCGACCGCTCGGGACCAACCCGGTGCTGTCTCCTGGACCGCACCGGTGGATCCGCTGCAGCCCGCGTCCTCGCCGTACGCCGCCCCGGCGGGCTACCCGCCTGGCGCGTACGGCGGTGCCGCCCCCGGCGGTGCTCCGTACGCGATGACGACCGGCGCTCCCAACTCGGGCCGCAGCCACTGGGTCGCGTGGCTGGTCGCGGGCGTCCTCGGCGTGCTCGTGCTGGTGGGCGGCGGGGTCGCCGCGCTGGTCGCCGTCGGGCGGAATGCGTCGGGACCCACGACCGTGACGCACAGCCGCACCAACGCCACCCCGGACTCCGGTGGCCCCTCGAGCACCGCGACGCCCAGCCCCACCGCGACGGCCGATCCAGGGCCGGTGACCGCTCCGGTCCTCGCGACCCAGGGGACCGCCGTGTTCACCGCCGACTTCCGCGCGACCGACTCGGGCTGGCCGACCAAGACGCTGCCCTCGGGCACCTCCTTCGCCTATGACCGCGGCCGCTACGTCATCTCGGCGAAGGGACTCCTGCACCACTACGCGTTCGCGCCCTGGGACGTCCCGGTGCAGCGGATGAGCGCGGCGGTGACCCTGACCCAGCCGGCGAAGGCAGCCGTGGGCGATGGCGGCGGCGTCATGTGCGACCGCGGCACGGGTGCGAACGCCGTCCGCTATGAGTTCCTGCTCCTCGCCGGTAGCGGCTGGTTCGTCGAGGAGAGCTCCGGACCCCTGCGCACGGCGGTGACCTACCCGGTCACGAGCGGTCGAAGCCCGGCCATGCCCCAGGGCCGGGTCGCGACCGTCACCGGCGTCTGCCAGACCACGGCCGACAACCGGTCGACGCGTCTCACGATGTTCATCGGCGGGGTGAAGGTGGCCGACGTCGTGAGGACGACGCCGGTGGTCGGCGGCGGGTGGCTCTCCTCCATCGACGTCGCGAGCCAGACCGCGGTCGTGAACAAGGTCACGGTCACTGCGTTCGAGGTCCGCGACCTCGAGCACTGACCCCGCCGACGCGGCCTCCCCGGATCTCCGACCCGCCCTCCCCTCGCATTGGCAAGGAGGGCTTCCACTACAGCGGGGTGAGGAGTTCCCGGCCGCCGAGGTAGGGCCGCAGGGCCGCGGGGACGCGGACGGATCCGTCGGGCTGCTGGTGGTTCTCCAAGAGCGCCACGATGATGCGCGTGACGGCGACCAGCGTGCCGTTGAGGGTCGCAAGCGGTCGGACGCCGTCGGCGTCGCGCATGCGGACGCGCAGGCGCCGGGCCTGGAACTCCGTGCAGTTCGACGTCGAGGTGACCTCGCGGTAGTCCACGTGCGACGGGATCCACGCCTCGATGTCGAACTTGCGCGCGGCCGACGCGCCGAGGTCGCCGGAGGCGACGTCGATGACCCGGTACGGCAGCTCGAGGCTGTCGAGGAACTGGCGCTCGAAGCCGAGGAGCCGCGCGTGCTCGTTCACGGCGTCGTCGGGGTGGCAGTAGGAGAACATCTCGACCTTGTCGAACCAGTGGACGCGCCAGATGCCACGAGTGTCGCGACCGCCGGAGCCGGCCTCACGGCGGTAGCTCGGGGACCAGCCGACGTAGCGTCTCGGGAGGGTGTCGGCATCGAGGATCTCCTCGGAGTGGTACGCCGCGAGCGGGACCTCCGCGGTGCCGACGAGATACATGTCGTCTGCCTCGAGGCGATAGACGTTCTCGGCCGCCTGGCCCAGGAACCCAGTGCCCTCCATGGCTCGCGGATTGACCAGCGCCGGCGGGATGACGGGCGTGAACCCGTTGGCCGTGGCGAGCGCGACCGCGTGGTTGATCAGCGCGAGCTCGAGCAGCGCACCGACGCCGGTGAGGTAGTAGAAGCGCGAGCCGGAGACCTTCGCGCCGCGCTCGATGTCGATCGCACCGAGGAGCTCGCCTAGGTCGACGTGGTCACGGGGCGCAAAACCCTCGGCGGCGAAGTCGCGAGGGGTGCCGACGTGCTCGAGCACGGTGAAGTCCGCCTCGCCGCCGACCGGCGCGTCCGGGTCGATGAGGTTGGACAGCTCGGAGAGGAGCGACTGCGTCTCGATGTCGGCGGAGTCGCGTGCGGCCTCGGCCGCCTTGGCGCGGTCGGCGAGGTCGGACGCCCCCGACATCAGGGCGGCGAGCTCGGTCTGCAGCGCGGGGCGCCCGACGTGGTCCGCCTTCTTCAGCCGGCCCTGGATCGGGCCGATCGCCTTGCTGAGCTCCTTCTGCTCGTTGCGCAAGGAGCCATAGAGCACCTCGGCGGTACGACGGGACTCGTCGGCGGCGATGAGACGGTCGACGATCGTCTCATCCTCGCCACGGGCGCGCTGCGAGGCGCGGACTCGGTCGGGGTCGTCGCGGACGAGCTTGAGATCGATCACGATCGCAGCCTATTGCGCGCGGTGCTGGGGTGGCGGCTCGGTCACCCGGGCCGGCGGCCAGGCTGCTAGAGGTAGAGGCCGTTGCCGCCGTCGTGGGCGCCAGGGACGGTGGTGGCGCTGCCGTCACCGGTGCCGGGGCCGAGGGCGCGGCGTCGCATCTGTTCGAACTGCGCCTGCGCGGCCATCTGCTGGGCGAACAGGGCCGTCTGGATCCCGTGGAAGAGGCCCTCGAGCCAGCCGACCAGCTGGGCCTGCGCGATGCGCAGCTCGGCGTCGGAGGGGATGCGGTCCTCGGTGAAGGGCAGCGAGAGCCGCTCGAGCTCCTCGACCAGCTCGGGTGCGAGGCCGCTCTCGAGCTCGGTGATCGAACGCCGGTGGATGTCGCGCAGCCGAGTGCGCGAGGCGTCGTCGAGCGGCGCGCTGCGCACCTCGTCGAGCAGCTGCTTGATCATGCTGCCGATGCGCATCACCTTCGCCGGCTGCTCGACCAGGTCGGCGACCGAGCCCTCGGAAGATGCGCCGGGCTCCTTCTCCTGGGGCAGGTAGCCGATCGGTTGACCTTCGGGGCCGACGATCACGATGCGTGGCTCGACGGTCTGATCGCCCTGCTGCTCGCTGCTGTCGGGATCGGGCGTCGTCGGGGTCATGCAGCCATCCAATCACCGCAGCAGCGGACGGAGGAGGGGGTCGGGCAACCCGAGGGGCTGCGCCCGGCCCGGTCCCGAGCACCGCCGGCCGATCCTGAATCGCCGTTCAGCGTTCCGCCGTAAGGGGATCCGGGATTCGCCTTGGTCACCCGGTCGTGATCCACTATGTGGCACGTCGTGCCGAACGGGTACGTACGGCTTTGTCACCTCGAGGGGTGAGGGCACCGGACCCACTGGGCACCGGGCCGCGCGATCGTCAACGAAGGAGACGACACGTGGACTACAACTGGCTCGTCCCGGGGGCGGATGCGCGCCCTGTCGGTGCGAAGGGCTGGGGATCGTTCGCGACCGAGCCCATCCCCGCCGGAACGACCGTGGCCGCCTTCGGGGGATGGATCGTCACCCGCGAGACCCTCGCCACCTTCAGCGAGGACCGCCAGGGCCGCTCGATCCAGGTCGACGAGCACCTCTACCTCGTCTCGGATGAGACCCCTGAGCCCGGCGACATGCTCAACCACTCGTGCGAGCCGTCCTGCGGGCTCATGGGTGCCACGGTGCTCGTCGCGAGGCGTGACATCGAGCCCGGCGAGGAGCTCACGTTCGACTACGCGACCTGTGACTCCAGCGACTACGACGAGTTCACCTGCCTGTGCGGGGAGCCGACCTGCCGCGGTGTCGTCACCGGACTCGACTGGACCAAGCCCGATCTGCAGCACAAGTACGCCGGCTGGTTCGCCCCCTACCTTGCCCGTCGCATCGCGAGCCTCCCGGTGGCTCGCTGATCTGGTCGCGTGCCGCGCGATATTCGCAGGACACCGGCCGACGTTTCTCGCCATCCTGGCCACATGACCTACACGGCTGGCACTGCTGGTGGTGGGCGTCTCTCGACGCGTCCGATCCGGTACGTGGCGGACGGCGTCGGTGAGGGAGGCAGCGACGGCAGTGCCGCCGGTGGCGACAGCGTCGCCACTGCCGACCTCGCGATCGCCGTCGACCTGGTGACGGCGTGCGACGTCTCCGTGCTCGGGGAGGCCGACTCCGGTGCCGGTGATGTCGCCACGATGCTCGCGTCGCCGACGATGGACCGGGGCGCTTCGTTCCTCGCCTTCGACGTCGACAGCGGGGCGCCCGTCGGTTTCACCTGGGTCGAGGCGGACACCACCGCGCGCGACACGTTCGTCGACGTGTTCGCCCCTCCGGGCGCGCTGGCACGCGACGTGCGCGATCTCGGGCTGGGACGTGGCATCGAGGCCGCGCGTGGGCATCGCAGCTCCGCTGCGGAGGCGGGCGAGTGGACGGTGCGCTGTGGTGCTTGGCTGGCGGACCAGGAGTACGCCGCGGTCATCACTGCGTGTGGGTTCGTCCCGGTCCGCCGGTTCTACCGGATGCGCATCGAGTCGACGTCGCCGCACGTGCCCGAGGCGGAGCCGCCCCTGCCCGACGGCGTCGAGATCGTCGTCTGCGGCGACGACGAGGCCACGTTGCGCCGGCTGTGCGACGTCGACAACGCCTCATTCCTCGACCACTGGCACTTCTTCCCGCGCGAGTTCGACGAGTGGTGGGCGTACCTGTCGGCCCGGTCGACCCGCGACCCCGCCGGCTGGTGGCTGCTCACCGTCGACGGCGAGGACGCCGCCATCTGCCTGCTCGATGAGAGCAGGGCCGACCTCGGCGACGGATACGTCGGGATCCTGGGCGTACGACGGGAGTTCCGCGGACGCGGTCTTGCCCAGCTGCTGCTGCGTCGCGCGTTCTGCTACTACCGCGACCTCGGACGAGCGGGCACCCAGCTCGGCGTCGACGCCGACAGCCTCACGGGAGCGGTCCGCCTCTATGAGAAGGTCGGGATGCAAGCCACCCGAACCGTCCAGGGCTACGCCCTGCCCCTGTCTGACCTTCCGGCGCGAACTCCACTTCTGCTCCCTTAGGGAGGGAAAGTTCAGTTCAACTGCGTGCTGACTCCCTCAGGGAAGAACGAGGCAGTGGTGAGGAGCACCTTGCCGATGTGGGTGCTGGCTTCGAGCGCGCGGTGGGCCTCGGCGGCGTCGTGCATCGGGAGGACGCAGTCCACGACGGGGACGATCGCGCCGGCCTCGACGAGGGGCCAGGCCCCGGCGACGACGGCCGCACAGATCGCCGCCTTCTCCGCGAGCGGTCGCGAGCGCAGCGCCCGAGCCGACACCGAGGCCCGCTTGACCAGGAGCTGCCCGAGGTCGAGCTCGGCCTTCGCCCCGCCCTGCAGGCCGATCACCATGAGACGCCCGCCGATGGCGAGCAGCTCGACGTTGCGGGCGAGGTACTTCGCGCCCATGTTGTCGAGGATGACGTCGGCGCCGTGGCCGTCGGTGGCCTCGCGCACCCGCTCGACGAAGTCCTCGGTGCGGTAGTCGACGCCGATGTCGGCGCCGAGCTCGCGGCAGCGCGCGACCTTCTCCGGGGACCCCGCGGTGACCGCGACGCGTGCGCCGAGCGCGACCGCCGCCTGGATCGCGAACGTCCCGATCCCTCCCGCGCCACCGTGCACGAGGACCACCTCGCCCGCGCGCAGACCGGCGTCCAGGACGACGTTCGACCAGACGGTGCACGCCACCTCGGGGAGCGCGGCTGCCGTCACGAGGTCGATCCCGGCCGGTACGGGCATGAGCTGACCGACGGGGACGGCGACATGCTCGGCGTAGCCGCCCCCGGCGAGCAGGGCGACGCACGCGTCACCGACCGCCCACCCCTCGACGCCCGGACCGAGCTCTGCGACGGTGCCGCTGCACTCCAGGCCGAGGTACGGCGAAGCGCCGGGTGGTGGTGGGTAGAAGCCCTGTCGTTGCAGCAGATCCGCACGGTTGACGGCTGAGGCGGCGACGGCGACGAGCACCTCACCTTCGGCCGGCTCCGGCCGGGCGACGTCGGCCCAGGTGAGGACCTCAGGGCCGCCGGGCCCCTCCATCGTCACCGCGTGCATGCGCCTCATGCCCGTCATGATCCGGGCGCCCGACGAGCCCGGCCCGAGAGGGGGTCGGCGGGCCTGATGACGACGACGCGGTCGCCGGCCTGGAGCAGCGTCACCTTCCGCTCGTCGAACCGGTGGACGACGCCGGCCCGCACGACGGCGAGCACGATGGTGCTCGCCTTCTGCAGCGACTCCGGCGCGACGCCGAGCTCAGCGGAGGTGATGTCGCGCTCCACGATCTCGAGGCCCTCGCCCGGCTCGAGGAGGTCCTCGATCAGCAGCCCGGCGGTGGGCGAGGCGAGCGAGAGCCCGAGCAGGCGGCCCGCGGACTCCGCCGTCGGGATGACGACGTCGGCACCGCTCTGGCGCAGCACGGAGATGTTCTGGCTCTCCCGCGCCGAGGCGACGATCGTCGCCGTCGGGGCGAGTCGGCGTGCCGTGAGGGTGATCAGCACCGAGGTGTCGTCGCGGTCGGTGGCGACCACGACGCGCGACGCCGTCTGCACCGAGGCCTCGCGCAGGATCTCCTCGCGGGTCGCGTCACCGACGACGCCGACGGTGCCCATGGCGGTGGCCTCGTCGATCGCCGCCTGGTCGGCCGCGACGACCACGATGGCGGCGGGGGCGGTGCCCTGGTCGATGAGGCCTCGCACCGTGCTGCGTCCCTTGACCCCGAAGCCGACGACCACGGTGTGGTCCTTCACGTTCTGCCTCCAGCGCTTGGTGCGGAACTCGTCGCGGCTGCGCTGGGTGAGGACCTCGACCGTCGTCCCCACCAGCGTGATGAGGAAGACGAAGCGCAGCGGCGTGATGATCAGGACGTTGGCGAGCCGGGCCATCTCGGTGGCGGGGACGATGTCGCCGTAGCCGGTGGTCGAGAGGGTGACGGTCGCGTAGTAGAGCGCGTCGAGCCAGGAGATCGGCGTGCCGTTGGAGTCGCGGTAGCCGGCGCGCTCGGCGTAGACGAGCACCGTGGTCGCGACGACACAGGCGACGGCGATGCCCAGCCGGACCGCGAAGGTGCCCAGCGGCCCGCGGCGCCGCGCCGGCATGGACACGGACCCGGTGGAGCTCACCCGCTGACCGTAGCGACTGCGGGCCAGGTGCGGGGAGCGCAGCTCATCAGGGGAGCGGCAGGACCTGGACGGTCGATCCGCGGGCGCCGCAGCCCGCCGGGATCACGGCCACGCCGTCGGCGAGGGAGAGGCCGCGCAGCATTGCCGGACCGCTGTGCAGGGTGGGCGTCGCCGTCGTGATCAGGTCGCCGCGATGGCGCGACACCGGCACGAGCCGGACGTGCTCGGGATGGCTGGTCACCTCGGCATCGAGGACGGCGTCCTCGACGCGCGACTCGTCGGCGCCGACCTCGCCCCGCATCGCCGCGATGAGCGGTGTCGCCAGGGTGAGGATCGCCGAGACGGCGGCGAGCGGGTTGCCCGGGAGCCCGATCACGTGGCGTCCGTCGGGGAGGGTGGCCAGGCACATCGGCGACCCGGGTCGGACGCCGACACCGTCGACGACCCAGTGGGCGCCGAGCCGGTCGAGTGCCGCGTGCAGGTGGTCGGCTGGTCCTGCCGCAGTCGATCCGGTGGTGATGACGATGTCGGCGTTGGCGTCCTCGAGCTCGCCGAGGAGGTCATCGAGGGTGTCGGGCACGTGGATCGGCGGGAACGCCCGGCCGCCGGCCCACGCGATCCACCCCGGCAGCATCGGTCCGAGGGCGTCGCGCACGCGACCGGCACGGGCGTGCCCGCGTTCGAGCAGCTCGTCGCCGAGGATCAGGAGGGCGACGTCGGGCGGCCGGACGACCGACAGCGTGTCGTAGCCGGCGGCGGCGGCCATCCCGGTGACCACGGGGGTCACGACGCCCCCGGCCTCGAGCAGCAGCTCGCCGGCGGCGGACTCCTGGCCGCGCGGTCGGATGTCGGTGCCGGGCTCGACGTAGCCGGGGTGCGGCGCGGTGAGCCCGCTCTCCTGGCTGCCGACGTAGAGGCGGTCCCCGTGCGGGCCGTCGAGGACCAGCCCGCGCTCGCGACGCAGGACGGCGTCGACACCCATCGGGAGCATCGCCCCCGTGGCAACCGTGACGGCGGAGCCGTCGGGCAGACGGTCGGGGACCTGGCCCGCGGCGAGGTGGCCGACGACCGTCCACGGACCAGGACCCGAGACGGCCCAGCCGTCCATGCTCGAGCAGTCGAACGGCGGCAGCGCGGTGCCGGCGACGAGCGGGTGGGCCAGGACGGCGCCGACGGCCACGGCGAGCGGGACCTCGACGACGGGGAGCCGCCCGGCGGCCTCACGCGCGGCGCGGCGGGCCAGGCTCCAGGGAGTCAGCACCGGCCCGGTCACGTCCTGATCCTCCTGGTGTGCGCCCCGTGGCGCCCCTCGACCCGCCGCGTGGTCTGCCCGGATCGTCTCGGCCGAGTGTCTTGACGCGGGCGTCAACTTGACTCTAGCGTCAAGTCAGCGGAGCCGCGACGAGGGGATGACATGAGTCCGATCACGAGCCGGATCGACGTGCGGGCACCGGCGTACGCCGGCAACCGTGCCGCGATGCTGGCCGCGCTCGGCGAGATCGAGCAGCTCACCGCTCAGGTCGTCCGCGGTGGGGGTTCGGGCGACCCCACGAAGGACGCGGCCTCGGTCGCGAAGCTGCGCGGTCGCGGGAAGCTGCTGCCCCGCGAGCGCATCGGGCTCCTGCTCGACCGAGGTTCGGCGTTCCTCGAGCTCTCGCCGCTCGCCGGCTGGGGCACCGGGGACCCCCTCGGTGGCGGGATGGTCACCGGCATCGGCACAGTGCGCGGTGTCGAGTGCGTCATCTCGGCCAACGACCCGACCGTGAAGGGCGGCGCCCAGGGACCGACCAGCGTCGCGAAGGGCTTGCGCGCCATGGAGATCGCGCGGGTCAACCGCCTGCCGCTGATCTCCCTCACCGAGTCGGCGGGCGCCGACCTGCCCAAGCAGGCCGACATCTTCGTGCCCGGCGGGGCGTCGTTTAAGAACCTCACGCGTCTCTCGGCCGAGGGCATCCCGACGATCACGCTGGTGTTCGGCTCCTCGACCGCCGGTGGTGCCTACGTCCCCGGGATGAGCGACTACGTCGTCCTGCAGAAGGACGCCGCGCGCGTCTACCTCGGCGGACCCCCGCTGGTGAAGATGGCGATCGACGAGGACGCCGACGAGGAGTCGCTCGGTGGCGCGGAGATGCACGCGCGCGTCTCGGGCCTCGCCGACTACCTCGCCGCCGACGAGCCCGACGCGCTGCGCACCGGCCGCGACATCGTGGGGCACCTCAACTGGAGCAGGCTCGGCCCTGGTGCGGCGAAGGCCCCGGCGGACCCGGCGTACGACGTGGAGGAGCTGCTCGGGATCGCGTCGGCCGACGTGCGGGTGCCCTTCGAGGTCCGCGAGGTCATCGCACGCATCGTCGACTCCAGCGAGCTCGAGGAGTTCAAGCCGCTCTACGGCACGACGCTCGTCACGGGGTGGGCGCACCTCGAGGGCCACCCGATCGGCATCCTCGCCAACAACGGCATCCTCTTCAGCGAGGAGGCCGAGAAGGGTGCGCAGTTCATCCAGCTGTGCGAGCGGCACGACGTGCCGATCCTGTTCATCCAGAACATCACCGGCTTCATGGTCGGCACGCGCTATGAGCAGGGCGGCATCATCAAGGACGGCGCGAAGCTCATCAACGCCGTGTCCAACTCCACGGTCCCCCACCTCACGCTCATGGTCGGTGCGTCCTACGGCGCGGGCAACTACGGCATGAGCGGTCGCGCGTACGACCCCCGCTTCGTCTTCACCTGGCCCAACCACCGCATCGCCGTGATGGGTCCCAAGCAGCTCGGCGGGGTGCTCTCGATCGTGGCGCGTCAGCGCACGGAGGCGGGCGGTGCCGTCTTCGACGAGGCGGCGTTCGCGCCGATGCGCGAGGCGTTCGAGGCTCAGGTCGAGGAGCAGTCCACGGCCCTGTTCGCGACCGGGCGGCTGTGGGACGACGGCATCATCGATCCGCGCGACACCCGCACCGTCCTGGGGCTCGCCCTGTCGGCCGTGCACTCGGCCCCGGTCCAGGGGTCGAACTCCTACGGCGTCTTCCGGATGTGAGCGGCGATGCCTGAGATCACCCGCCTGCTCGTCGCCAACCGCGGCGAGATCGCCCGACGCGTCGTCCGCACGTGCGACCTGCTCGGCGTCGAGACCGTCGCCGTCTTCAGCGAACCCGACCGCCGGGCCCCGTTCGTCGACGAGGCGACGTATGCCGTCGCCCTGGGCGGCACGACGTCCGCGGAGTCCTACCTCGACGCCGCGAAGGTGCTCGACGCCGCGCGCCGCTCCGGTGCCGACGCCGTGCACCCGGGATACGGCTTCCTCTCGGAGAACGCCGAGTTCGCCGAGGCCGTCGTCGCGGCGGGGCTCGTGTGGGTCGGCCCGACGCCATCGTCGATGCGGGCCATGTCGCTCAAGGTCGAGGCCAAGCGGATCGCCGCCGCATCCGGCGTGCCGCTGGTCCCGGGTGCTGAGCTGGACGTGGACGCCTCGGACGACGCCCTGCTGGTGGCGGCGGCCGGCGTCGGATATCCCGTGCTGGTCAAGGCATCTGCTGGTGGCGGTGGCAAGGGTATGCGCATCGTGCGCACCGCCGGAGGCTTGCTCGAGGCGGTCGCGGGGGCTCGACGTGAGGCGTCGTCGTCGTTCGGTGACCCTACTGTGTTCCTCGAGCGCTACCTCGAGCGCTCGCGCCACATCGAGGTACAGGTCTTCGGTGACACGCACGGCAACGTCGTGCACCTGTTCGAGCGCGAGTGCTCGATCCAGCGCCGGCACCAGAAGATCGTCGAGGAGTCGCCGTCCCCTGGCGCGACGGCCGTCACCCTCGAGGCGATGTACGCCGCCTCGCTCTCCCTCGCTCGTGCGATCGGCTACGTCGGTGCCGGGACGGTGGAGTTCCTCGTCAGCGGGGACGAGGGGGCGCAGGAGTTCTTCTTCCTCGAGATGAACACCCGCCTGCAGGTCGAGCACCCGGTCACCGAGATGGTCACCGGTCTCGACCTCGTCGCGTGGCAGCTCGCGGTCGCGGGCGGCCAGGCCCTCCCACTCGTCCAGGAGGCGATCACGAGGAAGGGCCACGCGGTCGAGGTGCGCCTCTACGCGGAGGACCCGGCGCGTGACTTCCTGCCCGGGTCCGGTGTCATCGCCGACTTCTCCGTGCGCGACTACCGCACCCGGCTGCGGGTCGACAGCGGCGTCGAGGACGGGTCGCTCGTCACGCCCTACTACGACCCCATGCTGGCCAAGGTGATCGCGCTGGGCCGCACGCGCACGCACGCCGCCCAGCTGCTCGCGGGCTCGCTCCGCACGTCGCGCGTGACGGGTGTGACGACCAACCTGATGTCGCTGGTCTCGATCCTGGAGTCGCAGCCCTTCCTCGACGGGGACACCACCACGGCGTTCCTCGACGAGCACCCCGAGGTCCTCGAGCCGACGCTGCCCGTGGAGGTCCGGCGTCTGCACCTCGCCGCCTGCGCCGTCGCCCTGCTCGACCCGGCCCTCGCCGACGGCCCCGTGGGCTCCGGTGGCGTTCCGGCGCGGGCGGCGCGCGGCTGGCGCAACGTCGGCGGGGTGCCCGAGGTCGTGACCGTCCGCTACCGCGACGGTGCACGGGACGTCGTCGCGGCGCTCGCGCGTGCCTGGGGGCGCGAGGGTCCGGCGTACTGGATCTGCGCCGACGTCGACCCGATCCTCGTTGCGGCACAGACGATCCCGACAGACGCACGCTTCGAGCGCCTGGACGGCGTACGGCTGGAGTCGGCACCGCGGTGGCCGAGGACGGAGCTGCGTCCGGCCCGGCTGGAGGTCGACGGCATCCGCCGCGCGCTCCGGTGCGGGGTGTCCGGCGACCGGGTCGAGGTCGACCTCGACCGGTGGATCTCGTCGTTCACGGTCGTCGAGCCATGGGCCCGATCAGAGCATGGCGCCGGGTCCGGCGGGCCGTCGACCCCGGTGCCCGGGACGGTCACGCACGTCGCGGTCGCGGTGGGCGACGTCGTCGCGGTGGGAGCCGCCCTCGTCGTCCTGGAGGCGATGAAGATGGAGCACACCATCCGTGCCGATCTCGACGGCGTCGTCGCCGAGGTCCACGTGAGCGTCGGTCAGAGTGTCGACGCCCACACCGTCGTGGTGACCCTGACGAGCGGGGAGTGACTGGCATGACCGAGAAGCGCCCGGTACGCATCGCCAACTGCAGCGGCTTCTTCGGCGACCGCCTCGGCGCGGCCCGGGAGATGGTCGAGGGCGGTCCGATCGACGTCCTCACCGGCGACTGGCTCGCCGAGCTCACGATGCTGCTCCTGGCCCGTCAGCGGATGAAGCACGGCGCGGGCAGCGGCTACGCGCGGACATTCATCCTGCAGATGGACGACGTGCTCGCCACCTGCCTCGAGCGCGGCATCAAGGTCGTGACGAACGCAGGGGGGCTCGACCCGGCGGGCTGTGCGGCCGCCCTGCGGGCACACGCGGACACCGCCGGGCTCGGTCACGTCCGCATCGCCTACGTCGAGGGCGACGACCTGCTGCCGCGCCTCGACGCGCTGCGTGCCGACGGCGTCCGGCTCGTCAACCTCGACACCGGCGAGGACCTGGACTCCCTCGGGCTCCCGGCGCTGACGGCCAACGCCTACCTCGGCGGGCGCGGCATCACGGCGGCGCTCGAAGCGGGTGCCGACGTCGTCATCACCGGGCGGGTCACCGACGCCGCACTCGTGGTCGGGCCGGCGGCGTGGTGGCACGGCTGGTCCTACGACGACGCTGCTTCGGTCGACGCCCTCGCGGGTGCCGTGGTCGCGGGCCACGTCATCGAGTGCGGTGCGCAGGCGACGGGCGGCAACTACTCGTTCTTCGCCGAGGTCCCCGGCCTCGAGCACGTGGGGTTCCCGTGGGCGGAGGTCGCCGCCGACGGCAGCAGCGTCATCGGCAAGCACGACGGCACCGGCGGGCTCGTGAGTGTCGGCACCGTCACCGCGCAGCTCCTCTACGAGATCGGCGGACCTGCGTACGCCAACCCCGACGTCACGGCGCGCTTCGACACGATCTCCCTCGACCAGGTGGGTCCCGACCGCGTCGGGATCTCCGGCGTGCGCGGTGGTTCGGCGCCTGAGACGGTGAAGGTCGCGATCAACACCCTCGGCGGTTTCCGCAACACGATGTCGCTCGTACTCACCGGTCTCGACGTCGAGGAGAAGGCTGACCTCGCGCTGCGCACGATCGCGGGAGTGACTCTTGCACAGGCACTCTCGACCCCGTCGAGGGATCTGGCGGCGGCGTCGAGCCTGAACGTCCGCGACCTCCACGTCGCGCTCCTCCGCCACGACCACGACGACCCGGCTTCGACGTTCGACGCCCAGTCCGAGCTCCGCGTCACGGTGAAGGCCGGTGACCCGGGCGCGGTCGGCAAGGCGTTCACGACGCGCGTCGTCGAGTCGGCCCTGGCCACCTACCCCGGAATGTTCCCGACCGCACCACCGTCGGACGGCACCCCCTACGGCGTCTACTGGCCGACGGCCGTCGCGGCCGCGCTGGTCTCCCAGACCGTCACGCTCGACGACGGCTTGGGCGGCACGACCGTCCTCGGCCCGATGGCCGCAGGCACCAGCCACCGGGAGGGTTCGTCCTTCGACGAGCCGTTGCCCAGCGGCGGCGTGCACTGGCTCGAGGCGCCCACGACCCGCATCCCGTTCGGGCACGTGGTGGGGGCGCGTTCCGGCGACAAGGGCGGCAATGCCAACGTCGGGTTCTGGGTCCGTCCCACCGGTGATGTGGCGATCGACGAGGCCCGCTATGCGTGGCTGGTGCAGTACCTCGACGGCGACCGTATCCATGCGCTGCTCCCGGAGGCGGCCGGCCTCGACGTGACGGTCCACCCGCTGCCGAACCTGCACGCCGTCAACGTCGTGGTCCGCGGGCTGCTCGGCCGCGGGGTCGCCGACTCGACGGGCCTGGACCCCCAGGCCAAGGGGCTCGGGGAGCACCTGCGCGCGCGGCTCGTCGACGTCCCGGTCGCGCTCGTCCCGGAGGAGCCGTCGCACGCGGAGCCGTCGTCGGCGGCGCCGGGATCCGGCCCGTGAGCGCACAGAGCGAGGCGATGAGCGAGCCGGTGGCCAAGGCGGCACCGCTGACCGACCGGGGTCGCCGCACCCGCGACAACCTGCTCGCCGCGGGTCGCACCGTGTTCGAACAGCGCGGCTACACCGCCACGCGGATGGCCGACATCGCCGCCGCGGCCGGTGTCAGCCACGGCACGACGTACACCTGGTTCTCCGACAAGGAGGCCGTGCTGCGCGCGCTGGTCGACGACATCGTGAGCGAGGTGTACGCCGCGTTGGCGATCGGTGAGGAGGTCCACGAGCCGCAGGAACGCATGCTCGAGGCCAACCGCCGCTACCTCGCGTCCTACCGCCGTCACGGGCGGATGCTCGAGGTGGTCGAGGAGGCCGCGGCCACCGACTCCCGCTACCGCGATGCCCTCGTCGGCGTACGCCGCGACCACGTCGCGCGGGTCACCCGGGACATCGCCCGGCTGCAGGCCGCCGGGATCGCCGCCACCGACCTCGATGCGTCCGTCGCGGCCGGGGCGCTCTGCGCCATGGTCGAGGGCTTCGGTCGCCACTGGTACGGACGTGGCGAGCAGGCCGCGTCGGCCTACGACGACGACACCGCTGTGGAGACGCTGACGCACCTGTGGGCGCGCGGCCTCGGTATCAGGACATCGCCATCGATTCAGGAGAAGCCATGATCACGACACCCGAGCACGAGCAGTTCCGCAAGGTCGTCCGCGACCTCGTCGAGAACGAGATCAACCCCCACGTGCCGGAGTGGGAGCGCGCCGGGATCTTCCCGGCGCACGAGCTGTTCCCCAAGCTTGCCGCGATCGGCGCCCTCGGGCTCGAGTACGACCCGGAGTTCGGCGGCCAGGGGGCCGACCACTCCTTCACCGTGGTGCTCGCCGAGGAGCTCGGCCGGGCCGACTGCGCAGGCGTGCCCATGGCGATCGCCGTGCAGACCTCGATGGCGACGCCGGCGCTGGCGCGGTTCGGCAGCGACGACCTCAAGCGGCGCTACCTCGAGCCCGCGCTGAGCGGGGAGATGGTCTGCTCGATCGCGGTGTCGGAGCCCGGTGCGGGCAGCGACGTCGCCGGCATCAAGACCCGTGCGGTGCGCGACGGCGACGACTGGGTGATCAACGGGCAGAAGCTGTGGGGCACAGGTGCGCACGAGGCGGACTACGTCTGGCTCGCTGCGCGCACCGACCCGGAAGCGGCTCCGCCGCACGCCGGGATCACCGTCTTCCTCGTCCCGACCGGGCTGCCGGGCTGGGAGCTGCAGCGGCATACCGGCCTCTCGGGGGAGATCTCGTGCTCGAGCTTCTTCGACGGCGTGCGCGTCCCGGACACCGCGCGTGTGGGAGAGGTCGACGGCGGCTGGAAGGTGATCACCGACGCGCTCGCGGGCGAGCGGGCGGTCATGGGCGGGGTGGCGGCACAGCTTCAGCGGCTGTTCGACGAGCTGCTCGCGGCGCTGCGGGCGGACGC
>JBBRAQ010000008.1:0-123748 GCA_038206635.1 Candidatus Nanopelagicales bacterium
CCAGTGACATCGGACTTTGGGGGTCAGGGGGTCAGGGGGTCAGGGGGTCAGGGGGTCTTGGGGGCTGGGCGTCCCTTGGGGCGGCGGAGCCCTGCGGCTGTGAGCCGGACGACGAGCTCCTTGGATGTCACCCGCACTGCGCCTGCCTCGAGGGCGTGCTCGTGCAGGTGTTCGGGGAGGTCGTAGTGGTCGCGCTCGAAGCCGCGGCGCGGGACGCCGAGCGACGCCGCGAACTCGTGCAGCTCGTCGTAGGACTCGTCGCTCACCATGTGGCCCCACCAGCGTTCGCGGTGCCACCACTGCGGCGAGTCGATGAGGATCATCACGGCAGGGTACGTCGAGGTCGCCGGCCGCAACGGGCCGGACAGCCGGCGGTCCTCGTCGCCGCGGTCACCGGCCGACGAGGAATAGCGGCAGGGCGAAGGCGAGGACCGGCACGACCATCAGGGCGGCGTAGCGGCTCCCGACGCGCCATCCTCCGGCGGCCACGGCGAGCAGCACCTTGAGCAGGGTGTTGGACATCAGCGCTGCGGCGATGGCCCACACGGCGGTCGTGACCGAGATCTCGCCGTCGGCCGCCAGCTGCGCCGCTGCGAGCGAGCCGGCGTGCGCGTCCGCGAGCCCGGCGACGCCGCTGACCGCGACGGCGCCCGCGCTGCCGAACGTCGCCGCGCCCCAGCGTCCCAGGAACAGCGCCGCGGTGAGGACCAGGGCGAGGATGACGGCGGGACCGAGGGCGAACGGCCGCGCTGCCTCGGACGGGGCTGCCTCGGACGGGGCTGCCTCGGACGGGGTCGTGTCGGGGTCGGCGGCCTCGGGGCGGGTCGGGGCGGGCTGGCTCGCGTCAGGGTGCGACGCGCCCACAGCGGGTGCACGGGAGGCGTCCGGCCGGATGCTTGGCCGTCGCATCAGAACGGCGGCGGTCGCGAGCAGGGCCACCAGCCCGGCGACGAGCGAGGGCGCCAGCTCGCGCAACACGTCGGTGGCGACATAGGCGCAGATGAGGACGAGGAGGAGCAGCGTCGACACGCTGGCCAGGATCGCGGCGGCGAGTGCCTCGCGACGTACGGCGGGGTCTCGGGCGCGTCGCGCCATCGCGCCGGTCGTCGCGGACGCCGACACGAACCCGCCGGCGAGGCCGGTGATCGCGAGTCCGCGCCGCGCCCCCAGGACACGGGCGGCGACGTAGCCCACCCAGCCCGTGGCCGTGAGCAGCACGACGATGAGCCAGATCCGCCTCGGGTTCAGGACGCCATAGGGCCCCATGTCCGAGTCCGGCAGCAACGGCAGCACGACGAAGGCCGCCACGAAGAAGGTGAGGGCGTCGCGGACGTCCGCGTCGCTCACGAGGTCGCGGGCGAAGCGGTGGATCGGGTTCTTCGCCCACAGCAGCAGGGCGACGGCCACGGTGGCGCCGACGGCGAGCGACGGAGCCGACCACGACAGTGCGCCGAACGCCACGACGGCGACGAGCGCGAGCTCGGTCGTCGCGCCGGGCTCCTCGTCGGGGCTGTGCCGGTAGGTCGAGGCCGCGAGGACTCCGGTGGCGAGGAGGGCACCGGCGACGGCGTACGGCGAGATCGCCGCGGCCACGCCGCCGAGGAGGCCGGCGATGCCGAAGGTGCGCGACCCGGCGTTGCGGTGGCCGGTGCGCTCGCGCTCGAGACCGACCATCAGGCCCAAGGCGAGCGCCACCGTGAGGTGCCACCAGTCGCTGGGCAGGACCACGATCAACTCCCTCCGGTCCCCAGTGTGTCCCGAGTGGCGGAGCCGTGGCGCGGCAGTGGCACCTCCGACGCTGCCGGCGTCGGACGGGTGACTGCGCCGTGATGGCTACCCTCGTGGCATGCCCACGCCGCACACCGATCCCACTCCGACGTCCTTCAGCCGGGTCACGCTCGCGCGCATCATGGACGACGGCGACGCCAACCTGCACGGCAACGTGCACGGCGGCGTGATCATGAAGTCCGTCGACGACGCGGCCGGCGCCTCCGCGTCGAGGCACACCCGCGGCAAGGCGGTCACGGCGTCGATGGATGAGATGGTGTTCCTCGAGCCCGTGCACATCGGCGACATCCTCACCTGCAAGGCCCAGGTCAACTGGACAGGCACGTCGTCGATGGAGGTCGGAGTCCGCGTCACGACGCAGCGATGGGACGACGCCGACGCTGTCGGCCATCACGTCGCCTCGGCGTACCTCGTGTTCGTGGCCGTCGGCGACGACGAGCACCCGTGCCCGGCGGTGCCGGTGCTTCCCGAGGGCGACGACGACCACCGCCGGTGGGCCGAGGCCCTCATCCGTCGCGAGTCACGCCTTTCCCGCCGCAGGGCCATCCAGGCCCGTCGCGACGAGGATCCGTCTCACTGATCAGTGCGATCTCGGACGCCGAAGTCAGTGTGAGTCGCGCCGCTCAGCTGCAGGTGTCGGCTGCCGCCGTACGGGCGTTGACGATCCTCGACGAGGGCGTCGGGGCGCTGGAGCCGGTGCCGACCTTCCTGACGCCGGCGTAGGACGTTCCGACGCTCACGTGGATCGTGTGCCCGAGCCCGGGCACTGCGACGAGGGTGGAGCCGGCGATCGCTGCGGCGACCGTCTTGGCCGCAACGGCGTCACGGGGGTCGTAGCTGATGACGGTCGACGCGCCGACGGGTGCGGGTGCGTTGGTGGCGCGGCCCGAGATCGCGAAGCCGACGCCGGCGAGCTCGTTGGCCGCCTTGGTGCCCAGGCCCGTGGTCGAGGTGCCGTTGGCGACCTTGAGCGTGATCGATCCGGGCGCCACGGTCAGACCGGACGCCGTCGACGACGAGGCGGACGCCGACGGCACCGGCGTCACGATCGGCTGGTCGTTGTTGATCGCCGCGAACAGGGCGCGGGCCTTGGCCTGGTCCCAGATCAGGACGTCGCCGACGCCGGCGACCTTCTTGTCACCCTGCAGCGGCACGGTCATGAATGCGACGTTGCCCGGGCTGGTGCCCTTGAGCCGGTTGGCGAGGGAGAGGATCTGGTCCTTGCCGAGGCCGGAATCGGTCGTGATGCTGCCCGCGACGGCGGACAGGAAGTTGTTGAGCTTGATGGGGTTGAGGATCGTCCCCGCGCTCGTGGCCTTCTTGACGATCGAGGCGACGAACCTCTGCTGGCGCTTCATCCGGCCGAGGTCGGCGGTCGGGTCGACGTAGCGGGCCCGGACGTAGGCGAGGGCCTGCGGGCCGGTGATGGTCTGTCGCCCCGCCGGGAGGTTCAGCCCGGAGTTCTTGTCCTTCAACGGTTTGGCGAGGCACACCTCGACGCCGTCGACGGCGTCGACCATCTGGAGGAAGCCGTTGAAGCTGACCTCGACGTAGTGGTTGATGGTGACGCCGGTGAGGCCCTCGATCGTCGTCACCATGGCAGTGGCTCCGCCGGCCTCGTACGCCGCGTTGAGCTTGCCCGGGTGGGAGGAGTGGCGCTGGCCGCGGGAGTCGGTGTACGCCGGGATCGTGGCGAGGGTGTCGCGGGGGAGCGAGACGACCGTGACAGCACCGGCGTCCGCTCCGATGTGGACGAGCATCATCGTGTCGGTGCGCGGCTGGCCGTAGTTGGCGGTGCCGAGGTGCAGCTTGTCGGCCTGCGCGCGGGTGAGGCCCTGGCGGCTGTCGCTGGCCACGACGAGGATCGTCATGGGCGCGCTCGGGCTGCTGGTGTCCGAGGTGAGGCCACCGATGCTGATGTGGTTGATCTTGCCGGCGTAGCGGTCGACACCGGCCCAGGCGACGCCGCTCGTGAGGATGACGGCGGCTGACGCGACGGCGGCTGCGACGCGGAGCCCGCGTCGACGTCGAGGCGCTGCGGTCCCAAGGCCGGTCGAGGTCGCCCCGGCCGAGCCGCCGTGCTGCTCTGCGTTCGTCACGCGCGTCCTCCAGGACCATTCAGCGCCGATCGGTGCACCACCCGGTGCACGGTGGCGTCCACGGTATGACGCGTCCCCGGCCCGGCTGGTGCCGCAACGCCGCGTGAGGTGGGTCACCTGCGGTGCGTCGACTACCGTTCACCCGCGATGTCCCAGCCCACGCCGTCCCCCGCCGCGCCCGACCCCCAGCCCACGCCGTCCCCCGCCGTGCCGGCCCCGTACCCCGGGGTCTCGGTCGTCGTGCCTGTGCTCAACGAGGAGCGGCACCTCGCCACGGCGGTCGAACGGTTGCTGGGGCAGGAGTACCCCGGTCCGCTCGAGGTCGTGCTGGCGCTCGGTCCCAGCACCGACCGCACCGACGAGATCGCCGCGGCGCTGGCCGCGGCCGAGCCTCGCGTGCGGCTGGTCGCCAACCCCACCGGGCGCACCCCAGCGGGGCTCAACTCGGCCATCGCCGCCGCCTCCTACGACGTCATCGTCCGGGTCGACGGCCATGCCCTCGTGCCCGAGCACTACGTGGGGGTCGCCGTCGAGGTGCTCGAGCGCACCGGCGCCGACAACGTCGGCGGAGTCATGGCAGCCGAGGGTGAGACCCCGTTCGAGCAGGCCGTGGCGTGTGCCATGACCTCGCGCCTCGGCGTCGGCGCGTCGTCGTTCCACACCGGCGGCGACGAGGGGCCCGCTCCCACGGTCTACCTCGGGGTCTTCCGGCGCTCCGCCCTCGAACGGGTCGGCGGCTACGACGAGACGATGGTGCGCGCCCAGGACTGGGAGATGAACCACCGGATCATCGAGACCGGTGGCCTCGTGTGGTTCACGCCGCGGATGCGCGTCACCTATCGCCCGCGCCCGACCCTTCGGGCGCTCGCCCGTCAGTACTTCGAGTACGGCCGCTGGCGCCGCGAGGTCGCGCGCCGGCACCCCGACACCCTCAACGCCCGCTACCTCGCCGCCCCGGTCGCCGTCCTCGCCGTCGTGTTCGGCAGCCTCGCTGGGCTGCTGTCGATCGACGGGCCGGCGATCCTGGCCGTCGGCTGGCTCGCGCCGATCGGATACGCCGTCCTCGTGCTCGGCGGCGGGATCGTCGTCGGGCGCGGACTGCCGCCCTCGGCCTGGGTGCGGCTCCCGCTGGTGTTCGCGACGATGCACGGGGCCTGGGGCCTCGGCTTCCTCACCAGCCCGCGCGGCATCCGCGGCGGGGGCTGAGCGCGTGCGCGTCCTGATGCTGGTCGCGACGTCGGTCGCGACCGACACACGAGTGGTGCGCGAGGCGGAAACCCTTGTCTCCGCGGGCCATTCCGTTCACATCGTCGGCAAGGACGTGCCGCCGGACTTCGTGCCTCCGGCCGGCATCACCGTGTCGAGCGCCGGGGCTTCGAGCGTGTTCCGGCCGGCCGGCACCGCGTCGTCGTCGGGCCGTCACCTCTCCGCACCGCAGCGGGCGGCCCGGTGGGCGCTCCTTCCCCAGCACCGCAACCAGGCCTTCGGCTCGTGGGCGCGGGCAGCCGTCGTCGATGCCCGTACGCGCGAGTTCGACGTCGTCCACGCCCACGACTACACGGCGTTGGAGGCCGGCGCGGAGCTGGCAGCGGAGCGCGGCGTCCCCTACGTCTACGACACCCACGAGCTGTGGCTCGGGCGCCAGCGGCAGTACCGCCCGACGCCGCTGCAGGACCGCGACGAGCGCGGCACCGAGGCCCGGCTCGGGTCCGCCGCCGCGGCCGTCATCACGGTGGGGGAGGGCGTCGCCGGCTCCCTGCGCGCGAGCTACCGCTGGCCGCACGTCGTCGTCGTCCGCAACTCCTTCCCGGCCCGGGTCGACGACGGCACGCCGCTCCCGCCGCTCCCGGGCGCACCGACCGGCCTCGTCTACGCCGGACGGGTCGACGCCCACCGCGAGCTCGAGACCGTCCTGGCGGCGGCGCCGCTCGTGCCCGACCTGCCGGTGACCCTCATCGGACCGTCCGACGAGGTCTGGCTCGGCCGCAACTCCGCCGCCATCTCCTCCACCGGCACCCGGCTGCTGCCCCCGGTGGGGGTCGAGGAGGTCACCACCCTGCTGCGGGTCAACGGCCTCGCCCTCGTCACCCACTCGGACAAGTTCGAGAGCCACCTGCTGGCGCTGCCCAACAAGCTCTTCCACGCGGTGCACTCCGGTGTGCCGGTGATCGCCACCGACGTCCCGGAGCTGGCCTCGGTGGTGCGCCGCCACGACCTCGGCGAGCTCTACCCCCCCGGCGACGCCGCGGGCCTTGCCGCGGCCGTCCGCCGGGCCAGGGGGCGCTACGCCGCCCTCCTCGCCTCGGTCGCCGCCTCCGCCGAGGAGCTCTCCTGGGACGCCGACTCCCGGGCCCTGACCGGGGTGTACGAGGCGCTGGGAGAGGCCCGCCGCCCCGTACCGTGATGCCCGCCACGGCCCAGACGGGCGGGCGGGAGCCCCGGCGGCGGGTATCCTCGTCCCACGACACCCCCTCGGGCGGCGTCGAGTCCTCGTTCCCCCCGGAAGGTCCCCGCGTGTCGAAACTCGTGCCCGTCCCCACGGACGACTACCTGGGCGAGTTCCACGTCTATGAGCCCCACCGTGCCGGTCTGCCCCCGCTGAAGCCGTACTTCAAGGAGCTGTGGCGCCGCCGGGAGTTCGCGGTCGAGATGTCTCGCGCCAATCTGCGGGCCGGTAACAGCAACACCGTCTTCGGCGTCCTGTGGAACGTCCTCAACCCGCTGCTCCTCGCGATCGTCTACTACCTGCTCGTGGCGGTGATCGGCGGAGGGGCCAAGGGCCCTGACTACTTCGCCCACGTCATGGCCGGGCTGTTCGCCTTCTACTTCCTCTCCGGCTCCATGGCCGGGGGTGCCGCGTCGGTGATCGCCGCGGGCAAGATCATCATGAATACCGCGTTCCCCCGGGTGCTCCTGGTGTTCTCGGCGGTCTTCATCGCCTTCCGCAAGTTCCTCCCGACGATGCTCGTCTACGTCCCGGTGGCCCTGATCACCCACGTGGGCATCCCGTGGACGGCGTTCCTCGCCATCCCGATGTTCCTGCTGATCGTGATCTTCGGCATGGGGATGGCGATGATCCTCGCGACGATGCAGGTCTACTTCCGGGACACCAGCAGCTTCCTGCCCTACATCACCCGGATCTGGCTCTACCTCTCGCCGGTCCTGTTCTACACAGACGCGCCCTTCCTCAAGAAGCTCGGCAATCTGGAACTGCTCAACCCGCTGTTCAGCTTGCTCGGTGGGTGGAGCACGCTCCTCGTCCGCGGCGAACTGCTTCCGTGGACGATGTGGGCTCAGGCGATCCTGTGGGCTTTCGGGACGCTCCTCGTCGGCGCGTTCGTCTTCATGTCGAGGGAGCGCGATTTTGCCGTCCGACTCTGACCAGGTCTCGGTGAGCGTGCAGGACGTGTGCATCACGTACCGCACCACCTTCGAGCGCCGTCCTACGCTGAAGGACGCCGTCGTGCGACTCGGCCGCGGCGAGCGAGCGATCCGTGAGGTCGAGGCCGTCAAGAACGTCACCTTCGACGTCACCAAGGGCTCCGTCCTCGGCATCGTCGGCAGCAACGGCGCGGGCAAGTCGACGCTCGTGCGTGCCATCGCCGGCATCCTCCCGCCGACCACCGGCCGCATCACCGTCCGCGGCAAGGTCAGCACCCTGCTCGCACTCGGCGTCGGCTTCAACGGTGCGATGTCGGGTGAGGAGAACGTCATGCTCGGCGGTCTCGCCGCCGGCTACACCCGCGCCGAGATCACCCAGAAGTACCAGGAGATCGCCGACTTCGCCGAGCTCGGCGACTTCATGGAGATGCCGATGAGGACGTACTCCTCCGGCATGTTCAGCCGCCTCGCGTTCGCCGTCGCGGTGCACATGGAGCCCGACATCCTGCTCGTCGACGAGGCGCTGTCGGCCGGTGACGCGAAGTTCAAGGAGAAGGCAGCGGCGAAGATGAACTCCCTCGTCGCTGAGGCCCGCACGATGATCCTGGTGAGCCACGCGCTGGCCACGGTCAAGGAGATGTGCAACGACGCGATCTGGCTCAACAAGGGGCAGCTCATGCTCCGGGGAGAGCCGGAGCACGTCATCAAGGAGTACACGAAGTTCGTCAACGTCGGCGAGTCGGCGTACACCCTCGAGGACGTCTGACCCTCCGTGGCCCGTACCGGCCCCGTCGTCGATGTCAGCCTGGTCACCTCCGGGCACGACGTCGCCGACGCCCGGCTCCACCGTCTCGTCGCTGCCCTGACCGACTCCGGTCTCCGGGTCGAGGTCCTCGGTCTCGGTGACGCCGCTTCGGCGCCCGCTGGTGCCGTCGCCGTCCGGACCCGACCTCGTCGCGGTGCTCGCGGTCGGCTCGCCGACGCCCTGGTCTCACCGTGGCAGGCCCGCGGTCGGGTGGTCGTGGTGCTCGACCCCGACACCGTGCCGAGCGCGTGGCTGCGGCGCCTCACCGGTCGCAAGCTCGTCGTCGACGTCCACGAGGACTACGCCGCGCTGCTCGAGGACCGCGCCTGGGCGCACGGCGTCGCCGGTGGGATCGCCCGCGCCGGAACGGGTCTCGCCACGTCCCTCGCGCGCCGCGCCGACCTCACCGTCGTGGCCGACGCCCACGTCCCGCCCGCCGAGGCCCGGCGCCGCATCGTCGTGCGCAATCTTCCCTACGGCGACTACCTCCCCGGCCCGACCGACCTCGACGACGCGCCGCGGGCGCTGCACGTCGGTGACCTGCGCCGCACCCGGGGTCTGCTCGACATGGTCGAGGCCGTGGCCGCGGCCCCCGGGTGGAGGCTCGACCTCGTCGGCCCGGTCGCCCCGGCGGACGCCTACGAGCTCGACCGCCGTCTCACCGCTGCTGACGTCGCCGGGCGCGTGACCCTGCACGGACGCAAGCCACCGCACGAGGCGTGGGCACTCGCGCGTGGGGCGTGGGTCGGGCTGTCGCTGCTGCAGGACACGCCCGCGTTCCGCGGCGCCGTCCCCACCAAGGTGTACGAGTACCTCGCCTGCGGCCTGCCGGTCGTGGCCACGCCGCTCCCGCGCCAGGCCGAGCTCGTCGAGCAGGCCGGCGCCGGCGTCGTCGTGGCCGACGTCGCGGCCGCGTCCGTCGCCCTGACGGCCTACCTCGAGCAGCCCGAACTCCTTGCCGCACAACGTGCTTCGGCCCGTGCCTGGACCGGAGGCGGCGCCGACGAGGGCTACACGGCGTTCGTCGACGCCGTGCGGGCCCTCGCGAGTCGCTGACCGGCCGTCGGGCGATGCACGCGAGAGCGCTGCGTCAGCGTGGCGGGCGCCCTGGCGGTCAGAGATCGGGTGGTAGGCCCGGTGGGGTGAGGTCCAGCAGTGGGTGGTGCCGCAGGTCACGCCCGATCAAGATCGGGCTTCGCCGCGGCTATCCCAGCCCGACCGACGTCAGATCAGGCAGGTCGTCGGGTGCATGGGTCGGGCCACCCTCGCGGTAGACCACGAGGCGGAGACCAGTGCGGTCCTGCCACTCCTCGGCCACGATCACGGTCTTGGACCGGCCTCTGGATCGAGCCTTTCGGAGCAATCGGGCGTTCTCCTCCGGCGTGATCGCCTCTGCCTGAGCGGCACGAAGCACCGACTGGTCGGTGCCTTCGATGCGCCACGGAGTCCGACCCGCGTCGCATCGCAGGACGACCCAAGCTGCGCCAGCCTCGATAGCGTCAGCGCCGTCCTGGGGGTGCATGACCTCAACGGCAGGAAACCAACGAGACCGCCCAACGCGTCGGCTCGTCACGTCAGCATCCTTCCAGTCGCTCCGTCGCGGGATTGGGCGGGTCAGGGAAGTGCCGCCCGAACCGGTCGTGGGCCAAGTCCTCGATCGAGAGGTAGCCCTGAGCTTCGTTCGTGTTGGTTCGTCTCCGGGTCGGGTCTGTCCACCAGTCGTTGCCATCCGCCGTCGTCGTCGAGGCCGCGCTGGCCCAGCAGGCCAGTACCGGTGTGGTTGATGGTCTTGATGTGAGCGGTACGGAAGTCCAGCACTCGCGCGTCGAAGCGGGATCCGTTCACCGCGCGACGCGCTGATAAGTCCGGTTAGCGTGGTCGTCCACAGCGGCAGTCTGGGGCGCGGACGATGGACGAGGCACCGGTACGGATGAAGCGGCTTGCCGCTGAGGAGTCCGGCGCGCAAGTGGACGAGGACCGTTTCGTGTTGCTGGTGAAACGGTTGGAGGATGAGCGCGCACGATTCGCGATGCTGGCGGACAACGCGACCGACGTCGTCTACCAAGACGACCCAGCGGGGAACATCGTGTGGATCTCAGCGGGCGTTCGCGAGACGTTGGGTTGGGAGCCCGACTCGCTGGTGGGCACGCCCGGCCTGGATCTGCTCTACCACGAGGACCGGATGCCTACCGAGGTGCGACTGAGAACGGTCCTGGCCGACGGGGTGGTCGATGTGACGCACCTCCGGTGCCGGACCAGTTCGGGCGGTTTCCGGTGGATGTCGGCGCGCATCGCGCCCTTACCGGACCGCGACGTCGTTGCCACGGGTCGGGTCGTGGGGTTGCGGGACGTGCACGAGGAACATGCCATGAGGGAGCAGCTGTCCCACCTCGCCTTCCACGATACTTTGACCGGACTGCGGAACAGGGCCTGGATCCTGGACATGCTCGAAACGGACCTCGCCGTCGCCCGAAGGGACCACTGCCTGGTTGCGCTGCTCTTCATCGACCTGGACAACCTCAAAGTCGTCAACGACTCGCTCGGCCACCTCGTCGGTGATGAGGTCCTCACCGCAGCAGCACACCGGATCGCGAAGGTGCTACGGCCCGGGGATCGGGTCGGGCGATTCGGCGGCGACGAGTTCATCGTGGTCGCCCCCGGAATCCGGCACCGCAACGACGCCGACGCTATCGCGGAACGACTCTGCGCCGCCGTGCTCGACGAGGTCCAGATAGGTGACCGATCAGTGATCGTGTCGGCCTCCATCGGCATCGCGTTATCTGACGAGGACTCCATCCCGATGTACCTGCTGCGCGACGCCGACACCGCCATGTTCCGGGCCAAGTCCACTGGTGGATCCCATTGGGAGTTCTCCACCGCAGGGATGCGCAACCAAGCAAGGACACGTCTGGAGATCGAAGCCGAACTGCGCACCGCGATCACCGAGCGGCAGTTCAGGGTCCATTACCAGCCAATCGTGTCCATGTCCGACGCCACCGTGACGGGCCACGAGGCCCTCGTCCGGTGGGAGCACCCTCAACGAGGGCTCTTGGCACCGATCGAATTCTTGCAGGTGGCCGAGGACACCGAGCTCATCATCGGCATCGAAGAGCTGGTCCTCGACGTGGTGTGCACTCAACTCAGGAACCATCCTGACCTGCCCGGGCCGATCAGCGTCAACAAGTCACCCCGGCACATCGCCCGGACGGGGTGGCACCACCGTTTCCTCGATCAACTTGATCACCACGGCGTCGATCCGGCAAGGGTCATCATCGAAGTGACAGAGACCGCGATCTTGTCCGTCCTTGAGCGCACGAGAGCTGACTTCGTCGACCTGCGAGAGCGGGGCGTCGGCATCCACGTCGACGACTTCGGCACCGGGTACTCCACTGTCGCGCTTCTGCGTGACCTTCCCGTGACGGGGCTCAAACTCGATCTGTCCTTCACCCGGAACATTGCCACTGACACCACTGCTAGGGCCTTGGCAGCCGGGCTCGCCGGACTGGCCAACGGACTGGGTCTCGACGGCGTCGCCGAAGGCATCGAGACCCCCGCACAGGCGGAGATACTGCGGGAGCAGGGCTGGAGCCACGGGCAGGGCTACCTGTACGGCAGACCCACGTCACTTCTGACCACGACGGTGAGCCAGAACTGACCCGCCTCCCGATTTCCGCTGCTGGGCTTGCCACCGCATCGCACGAACGCGAATGCCCGCCTGCCTCGCGACTCGGGAACCGGGCTCGCGGGGCGAGTCGGTGTGGGGTGGTGCGCGTGGTCGGCCCTGCCGGTCCGGGCCGGCGTTGCCGGTCGGGTGGGGTGAACTCCCAGTACCCGGTTGTTCCCGCGCTGGTGTCGGCTCGCGGGGTGGTGACCCAGCCGCCCTCATGGACGACGTGGTGGTGTCGGGCACACGACAGGATGAGGTTGTCGATGTCGGTCGGGCTGTGGCGGCGAAGCCGTTCCCGGACGCGGTGGGCCTCGGTGCGGCCGACGTAGAGCACAGTGCGGGCCTGGTCCTGCCACCACGGGGGGCTCTCCCCGCGCGGCCGGGCAGGTCCCTGGCCGGGTCGCCTGTGGTGCTGGCTCGGGTGGTCACGACGGGGCTGACCTGCGAGTCGCAGAGGATCCGGCGCACCGTCTCGGCGGGCAGCGTGACGGGCTCGTCGTGGCCGGGATGAGGAGGTCACCGCCGCGGCGGCGGCCCTGCTGACGGCGGGCTGCACCGTGCCCGGTGGTGCGGTCGTCGGTATCGGTGTGGACGCGAGCGGGAACCCGGTCGGCTACCTCCAGGTGCGCCACGACCGGATCGACGGCGCGACGATCCAGGTCGACGATGCCCGCACGTTCGGCAGCTGGGAGAACACTCCGGCGGCAACCGAGTTCGCCACCTGGTCCTCGGCCGACCCGGGCGGAACGTGGAAGGCCGTCGACCCGCTCGACACCGTGAAGCCCCGGACGACGTACAACTTCTACGGCTGGACGAACGACAACTCCTCATCCGCCGAGACCGTGGACTTCACGGTGGGGGCTTGGCCGCGATGAAGCCCGGTCAGGTCCGGTACCGGGCCGGGAAGACGGCCGGCGACGGGATCACCGGTGTCATGTCGGTGGCCCCCGAGGGCGAGTTCCGCCGCACCGCGTGCGAGGTCATCGGGTAGTGGTGGAGTGCCGGCGAGGCCAGCCAGACCAGCGACGGAACCTCAGAAGCCGGAGGTCAGCGGCTGCTGAGCTGGAGGGCTGAGGCGAGGCCGGAGATGTGCGGGACGTCGGGGTGGCGGCGGGCGTCCCACCACGCGGTCGCGACGGCGGGGGTCTCGGCAGCGACGACGAGGGTTGCGGCGTCGAGCGCCGCGCGCGCGGCGCTCGAGCGCTTCACCTTGCGTCGGAGCTGGCGCGAGAGCGAGCCGGGGTAGAGGCGCACGAGAGCGTGGCCGAGCTTGCCGAGGCGGCCGCCGGTGCTGGGGGCGCCGAGCACGACCACGCTGGCCAGCGGCCAGATCGTGGGGTCGTGCGGGTACATCGTCACGAGCACGACGTCGTCGCCGGCGTCGACCCATCGGCGTACGGCGTCCTCGGCTCCCTTCGTCCGGCCGATGCGCGTGGTGGTGAGGATGACGACGTTCATGCCGGGACCTCCGCGGGCGTGACCGAGGCGGTGAGGGCGGCGACGCGCGGGTCGAGCTGGCGGTCGCGGCGGAACTGCTCGCCGAACTCCCGCGCGGCGATGCGGGTCGCGACGTCGGCGGTGAGCGCGGCGTGCGCCGCCTTCGTCAGGGCGTCGGCGATGTCGTCGGGCGAGAGGCTCGCAGTCGGGAACCACAGCGGGTAGCCGCGAAGGACGTCGGTGGCCGCGTTGGACGGCTCGTGCACCGACACCACGGGCAACCCGGTGGCGAGGTACTCGAAGACCTTGCCGCTGGTGACGTAGAGACCGCTGCCCAGGATGAGTAGAAGCACGTCGAAACCGTTGTAGACAGAAGCGATCTCGGTCTTGGACACCGGGCCGTCGAATCGGACGTCGGACTTCTCGGCGGCGGCGACCATGCGCATCTGCATCGGGTTCGGCGTCGCGTAGAAGCCGAGGTAGCCGCGCAGCACCGAGCTCGCCCCGGCCACGACCTCGTCGTCCTCGCGCGCCTTCTCCCACCCGGCGACGAACTCGGCGAGGGGGACCATCCGGCTGATCGTGCCGATGTAGCCGAAGGTCAGCGGGCGCTGCGCGACGGTCGGGGGAGCAGACGACGGCGCCAGCTCGGCGTCCCAGCCGTTCATGACGACGTGCATCCGCTCGGTGAGTGCGGGGTACTCCCTGGCGTACCAGGCCCGGATCGGCTCGTTGACGAACCACACCTCGCGCGCCTCGGTGAGGAGCTTGGCCTCCCACTTGCCGATACGGCTGGACTCGGAGTGCACGCGGTCGCCGCTGAAGACGTCGAGGGTCCAGCCGTCACGCTGGTCGAGGACGTAGGGGACGCCGGCCGTGCGGTGCAGGTGCCAGGCGGCGAGCCACGCGGTGGCCGGGTTGGCCGAGGCGATCGTGAGGTCGACCGGCTTGTCCGCGTGGATCTTCGACGCTGCGCTCTCGAGGTCGCTGCGCCAGCCGGCGTAGCCGATCTCGGGGAAGCGGCGGTACCGGTCGCGGTACTTGCGGTAGCGGCCCCACACACGAGGCGCATGGGCGCGCAGCCACGACCACGTGCGAACGTCGGTCTCGAGTGCGTCCCAGACGAACGGCGTACGGACGATCGTGATGCTCGGGTCGATGAGCGCCTCGAGCGCCTCGTCCGACCCGGTGTAGCGCAAGAACGTCTCCCGCTCGACGGTGAGGACGGTGACGTCCCACCCGGCCGCGGCGAAGGCGTTGGGAGTGGCGAGGGCGCGGTAGACGCCGCCGCCGCGGCAGGGCGGGTACCCCCACGCGACGTAGAGGAGATGGGGACGACGGCTCACGTCGCCCAGGATAACGGCGTGACGCGCGGCCCTCTGCCGTGCGCGACGCGGGGGCACGACGGCCCGGCGGCCGCCGCTGCCGCCGAGACGGAGGTCACGCGTCGACTGGCCTGCCCGGTAGGCCCGGCCGGTAGACTTCGCTGTCGAGTCCCGAGCCGTCGCCGGGCCGGTCCACCGACCTCAAGGAGCCTCGTGCCGCCGCGCATCGTGCCCAGTGCTGACGTCGACGAGCGGGCCGTCATCGGCGAAGGATCTTCGGTGTGGCACCTCGCGCAGGTGCGCGAAGGAGCCGTCCTCGGCGAGAACGTGGTCGTCGGGCGCGGTGCCTACGTCGGCACCGGTGTCGTCGTCGGCGACAACACGAAGATCCAGAACTACGCGCTCGTGTACGAGCCTGCCGTCCTCGAGGCCGGGGTGTTCATCGGCCCCGCGGTCGTCCTCACCAACGACCACTTCCCGCGCTCGATCAACCCCGACGGCACGCAGAAGTCGGGGCACGACTGGGAGCCGGTCGGCGTCACGATCCGCGAGGGCGCCTCCATCGGCGCCCGCAGCGTCTGTGTCGCGCCCGTCACGATCGGCCGCTGGGCCCTCGTGGCGGCAGGGTCCGTCGTCATCAAGGACGTTCCCGACTTCGCGCTCGTCGCCGGTGTCCCGGCCAAGCGCATCAGGTGGGTCGGCCGTGCCGGCGTACCGCTCGAACCATCCGGCGACGGCCAGTGGGTGTGCCCGCAGACCGGAGCCCGTTACGCCGAGATCGACGAGACCCTCACGGAGGCCCAGGCATGATCCCCGCAGCAAGGCCGCTCATCGGAGACGAGGAGCGCGAGGCGGTCGACCGCGTCCTGCGCTCCGGCATGATCGCCGGTGGCCCGGAGGTCGCCGCGTTCGAGCAGGAGTTCGGCGACCAGGTCGCCGGCGGCTGGACGTGCGTCGCCGTGAACTCCGGCACGGCCGGCTCGCACCTGGGCCTGCTCGCCGCCGGGGTCGGCCCGGGCGACGAGGTCATCGTGCCGTCCTTCACGTTCGCTGCGACAGCGAACTCCGTCGCGCTCACCGGTGCGACGCCGGTGTTAGTCGACATCGAGCCGGACTACTTCTGTCTCGACCCCGCCGCCGTCGAGGCCGCGATCACGCCCCGCACCAAGGGGATCCAGCCGGTGCACCTCTACGGTCACCCGGCGAACATGACGGCGCTGAGCGCGATCGCCGCCAAGCACGGCCTCGCCATCTACGAGGACGCCGCCCAGGCCCACGCGGCTGCGTGGAACGGCCAACCCGTCGGCACGTTCGGCGAGTTCGGCATGTTCTCCCTCTACCCGACGAAGAACATGACCTCGGGTGAGGGCGGCATGGTCTCGTGCGCCAACGACGAGCTCGCCCGACGCGTGAAGCTCTACCGCAACCAGGGCATGGAGAAGCGATATGAGAACGAGGTCGTCGGGTTCAACGCCCGCATGACCGACGTCCACGCCGCCATCGGCCGTGAGCAGCTCAAGAAGCTGGCCGGCTGGACCAAGCAGCGCCAGGGCAACGCCGAGTTCCTCAACGCCAACCTCCGCGGCGTCGTCGTGCCGCCGGTGGCGCCCGAGGCCACGCACGTCTACCACCAGTACACGATCCGCGTGGTCGACCAGGACCGTGACGCCTTTGCCGCGGCGCTCGCCGAGCGCGGCGTCGGCAGTGGCGTCTACTACCCGATCCCCAACCACCGGCTGCCGTCGCTGACCCACTTCGCCCCGGGCCTCGTCCTCCCGCAGACCGAGGTCGCGGCACAACAGGCACTCTCGCTGCCGGTGCATCCTGCGCTCTCGCAGGAGGACCTCGAGACGATCGTGTCCGCCGTGAATGCCGTCGCGGCGGCGGGTGCCTGATGACGCTGCGCGCAGGCCTGATCGGCCTCGGCATGATGGGGCGCCACCACGCCCGGGTCCTGGCGTCGCTCGATGGCGTCGAGCTCGTCGCCGTCGCCGACCCGGCCGGTGATGTGCACGGTGCCGCCGGCGGCCATCCCGTCGTGAACAGTGTCGAGGAGCTCATCGCCCTCGGGATCGACTACGCCATGGTTGCCGTCCCGACCCGCTTCCACGAGGCCGCCGGGCTCGCGCTCGCCGAGGCCGGCGTCCACTCGATGATCGAGAAGCCCCTCGCGCCCGACGTCGAGTCCGCGACGCGCCTTGCCGAGGCCTTCGAGTCCCGCGGTCTGGTCGGGGCCGTCGGGCACATCGAGCGCTACAACCCGGCCCTGCAGGAGGCACGTCGTCGCCTTGCCGCCGGTGAGCTCGGCGCGGTGCACCAGATCGTCACGCGCCGCCAAGGGCCCTTCCCCGCCCGCATCGCCGACGTCGGCGTCGTCAAGGACCTCGCCACCCACGACATCGACCTCACCGCCTGGGTTGCCGGCCACCCCTACGCCTCGGTCGCGGCCCAGGTCGCGTTCCGCTCGGGCCGCGAGCACGAGGACCTCGTCGCGATCGTCGGGCAGCTCACCGACGGCACCGTCACCAGCCACCTGGTCAACTGGCTCTCGCCGCTCAAGGAGCGCGTCACGGTCATCACCGGCGAGCGCGGTGCCTTCGTCGCCGACACCCTCACGGCCGATCTGACGTTCTACGCCAACGGCACCATCGCGACGGAGTGGGACTCCATCGCGAAGTTCCGCGGCGTCTCCGAGGGCGACGTGATCCGCTACGCCATCGCCAAGCCGGAGCCGCTGCGTACCGAGCACGAGGCCTTCCGCGACGCCGTGCTCGGCCGAGAGTCCGACATCGTCACGATGCGGCAGGGCCTGGCCACGGTCGCGGTCGCGGAGGCAGCGCTGCGTTCGGCCGCGGAGGGCGTCACCGTCCGACTCTGAGCGAGCCCCGCACGTCGTGTCGCCGCATCGTCGCCTAGGGTCACGCCGTGGACGGCGACGGCCCGGCGCAGGGCACCGACGAGCGCGGTCCCGTCCTGCCCGCGGGCAACACCGGCCACGGTCCTGGCGAGAGCCGGGGCGCCGGATCGCTATCGACCGACGAGGGTGGCGTGAGTGCGCAGCACGCGCGCACCTCGGGCCGTCCGCACGCGCTGGGCGTCACCGCCGGCCCCCTCCGCGCACCGTCCCCGTCCGTCCGCGCCGTCCCGGGCGTGCTGGCCGCGGCGGCCGACAGCGGCGCGGACGTGACCCTCGTGTGCCTCGACGCCATGTCGGCCCGGCTCCTCACGACCATCGAGGTCGTCACGCCCGAGCTCCCCGAGCAGCTCGTGCACGGCGCCGTCCCGGTCCCCGCCGCCTGCGGTGACGCTCTCCCCGTCCTGTCGCTGTGGCCGCTGACGTCGGTGACGTCCTCCGACGAGGCGGTCCGGCGCCACGACTGGGCTGTCGCCGGCTCCTCCTCGCGTGGCACCGAGGGCTGGCGTGCCCGTGTCGAGGCCGCCGCCTACTCCGCGCACCGCGGGCTGGAGGTCACCCTGGCCGTGTGCGGCAGCTCGCTGTCAGCGGGGAGGTCGACCGCCCTGATGCTCTCGGCCGAGACGGATGTCCCCGTCCTCGTGCTGCTCGACGACGACGTGCTCCTCGACGCCCCGACGCTCGCCCTGCTCGACGCGTGCACCGAGGCCTGGGTCCGGGACGCTGCGCACGGCATGGCCTGGGCTGGGGCCGCACCCGAGGCGGCCGACCGGATCCGGGTCGTCGACTGGTCCGACGCGGACGCCTTCGCCCCCCAGATCGCACGGCTGCTCGGGGCCACGCAGCCGGATGCCGGAGACGCCGCAGCGGTGGACGGGGGAGCGAGATGACCCCGGGGCCGAGGGCGGCTCTCGTCCTCGTCGACCACGGGGTCGCGGTCGACGTCGCCCCGCTTCGCCTCGCGGGCGCCGACGTGACGACCGCGCTCGTCGCGACGCCGCCGGCCATGTGGTCCGCCTCGGACGTCTACTCCGCCGCATCGGCCGTCGGCCCGGCCCACCGCATCCTGAACCGGGCGCGTCGCGTCGCGGGGGGTGTCCTGCACCGTCCCGAGCACATCGAGCTGCTGCCGAGGAAGGCGATGCCTGGCCAGGTCGTCGAGTGGAAGCACTGGCTCTCGGCGGCGCTAGCGCAGACGACGAGCCTGGTCCGCCGGGCGCCAGGGCTCGCGGTCGTCGTGGTGGTGGGGGAGCGCGCCGAGATCATCGGCTGGCACCTCGTCCGGTCCCATCCCGACCTCGTCGTCATCGCTGGGACCCTTCCCGCTGCAAGGCTTCTCAAGGCCGAGGCCGATAGCTACCCCGACGACGGTGACCTCTCGGTCGTCGCCCCGCTGATCCGCGACGTCGAGGTCGTGTACCAGGCCGTCCCGGATCGGCCGGACGCGCCGCGGGTCGTGCAGGCACCGCTCGACACCGCCGATGCTGCCGACGGCTCCGGAGACGTCGTCGTCGTCGTCGAGGACGCCGACAAGCCGGTCGTCACGCTCTCCGCCGAGGGGAGGGCCGTCCTGCTGCGCCGCCCGGTCGTGGCCGACGTCGTGTCCGAGCAGCAGGTGCTGTCCGGGCGACTGCCGACGCCCGCGAGCTGGGGTGGCGGGGAGTCCTCGACCGGGGGCCTACGGCTGCTGATCGGACCGGCCAACTACTCCGGGCAGGCCTCGGCGTGGGCGCGTGCCCTCGGTGAGCCGCCCAGCGATCGCGATGCAGCCTCCGGTGGCCTCCCGAGCGCCGACCCGGTCCTGGCGCGCAACGTCTCCGTCGTGTCGCCGCAGTCGCCCTTCTCCTTCCCGTCCGACGTGGTCGTCACGACGACGGAGTGGCCGCTCGCAGCCGTGCGGGCGCGGCTCGCGGCACGCGAGATCGTGCCGGCCACCCATGTCCTCGCCGAGGCGATGCGCCCCATTGCGGCACTGGGCACCGAGGGCTACGTCCATCCGTCGTCGCCGTCGGCGGGCGCGCTCGAGCTCGAGCGGCTCCTCGACTCGGGGCGCACCGTGGGGGTGGTGCTGCACGGATCGGAGGCGCGACGCCCCGACGACCACCTCGCGGCCTACCCGTTCTCGCCGTTCGGCGATGCCGGTCACGCCCCGGAGTGGGCGAAGCGGCGCACCCAGACGCAGACCGTGCACGACACCCTCGAGCGGCTCGACGTCACGACGTTCGTCACGACACCGGACATGCTCGACTTCGTGCCGGGTGCGACCTGGCTGCCGCTCGTGCTGCCGGCCGGGAGCTTCCGGCCGGGGCGCGCGTTGTTCGGCGACCGGCTGCCGGTCGTGCTGCACGCGCCGAGCTCGGGGGCGCTCAAGGGCTCGGCGGTCATCGACGCCGTTCTCGCCGAGCTCGACTCCGCGGGGCTGATCACCTATCGGCGTCTCGCCGGGGTGCCGAGCTATGAGCTGCTCGCGCACATCCGTGGTGCCGACGTCGTCGTCGACCAGATCGTCATGGGCAACAACGGCGTTCTCGCCACCCAGGCCCTGGCCTCCGGTCGTGTCGTCCTGGCCCATCTGCTTCCCCACGTGCGGGCTCACTACGGGATCGATGTGCCCGTGGTCGAGGCGGATCCGACGTCGTTGCGCTCGGTGCTCCTCGAGGTCATCGGCGACCGCGAGCGAAGCGTCGCGACCGCAGCCCAAGGGCCGGAGTTCGCCCGCACGTTCCACGACGGCACGAGGACGCGAGTCGTGCTCCAGGAGTTCCTCCGCCCCACACCGTCGCTCTGACGGCGGGCAGGGCGACGGCCCGCCTAGGCAGGCCAGATGCGGCGCTCGTGCAGCACCGTGGCGACGCGCTCGGCGGCGTGCCCGTCGCCGTAGGGCACGCTCTGGGTGGCAGTCGGTGCCAGGCGTGCCGCGACGGAGGCGACCCGGGCGAGGTCGGGGTCGAGGATGTTCCAGTCGTCGACGAGGGTCTCGACCCACTCGGTCTCGGTGCGCAGAGTCGTGCACGGGACGCCGAGGAGGAACGCCTCCTTCTGCAGACCACCCGAGTCGGTGACGACGCCGCGCGAGTGCAGCACCGCGGCGACCATCTGCGGGTAGGACATCGGGGGCATCGCGCGGACGGCACCGAGCTCGAGGCTGATCCCGAACTCCGCAGCGCGCATGACGAGACGCGGATGAGCCAGCAGCACCACGGGAAGATCGAGGGACTGCAGGGCGGTGACGATGGCGCGCAGCTGGGCAGGGTCGTCGGTGTTCTCGGCGCGGTGGATCGTCGACACGAGGTAGCCGCCCTCGACGGTGACGCCGGTGGGGAGCTCAGGTGGGGTGCCGGCGACCGCGTCACGAACCCGGAAGCAGACGTCGGTCATGACGTCGCCGACGACGACGCTGCGCGCGCCGAGCCCCTCGCTCTCGAGGTGGACCAGCGCCACCTGGGTGGGCGGCAGCAGGAGGTCGGCCGCGTGGTCGGTGAGGACGCGGTTGTGCTCCTCGGGCATGCGCCGGTTGAACGAGCGCAGCCCTGCCTCGAGGTGGGCGACGGGGATGTGGAGCTTCACGGCGGCGAGGGCGCCGGCCAGCGTGGAGTTGGTGTCGCCGTAGACGAGGACCCAGTCAGGCCTGTGCTCGTCGATGACGCCGTCGAGCGCCGCGAGCATCGCGCCGGTCTGCACCCCGTGGCTCCCGGAGCCGACGCCGAGGTGGACGTCCGGGTCGGGGATGCGCAGGTCGGCGAAGAAGACGTCGGACATCTTCGCGTCGTAGTGCTGCCCGGTGTGCACGATGATGTGCTCGATGTCGCCGTCGGCGACGAAGGCCGCGGCGACCGGTGCCAGCTTCACGAACTGCGGGCGGGCGCCGACGATGGACAGGACGCGCATGGGGGCTCCCTGGAGGGCGGGGTGAGGGCTCCTGAGCCTAGACGACCGGGCCGAGGCACTAGGTTGGCGAAGCGGCGGCGCGAGCCGCCGCGACCGAGGAACCGCCGTCGCGCAGGACCATCGCTACCCACGGGAGACCGCCCATGACTGACCCCGAGGTGCTCGGCGTCGATGAAGCTCTCGAGTTCTGGGACAAGCGTCACAAGTCCCAAGGGGAGCTGCGGTCCGGCGGCGACCTGTCCTATGACCACGCCGCCAACGAGGTCTTCTACGCGCTGCGGCTCGGTCGTCTCATCGACATCCTCGGCCTCGCCGAGTCGCCGCCGTGGCAGCGCCACCTGCTCGACGCCGGGTGCGGCAAGGGCTTCTTCGCGCGAGGCATGGGCCGGTTCGGTCACCGCGTCGACGGCATCGACGCCTCGCCGCACGCGGTCGAGGAGTGCACCACGCTCGGCGGCGTGAACGAGACCTACGCCGTCTCGACCCTCTCGCGCTGGGCCCCCGGCCATCTCTACGACGCCGTGTACTGCGTCGACGTCGCCTTCCACATCATGGACGATGACGAGTGGGCGGCCTCGATGGCGAACCTGGCCTCGCTCGTCCGGCTCGGCGGGATGCTCCTCGTCGCCGACCACGGGGCAGACGAGGACAAGGTCTGGGGCACCTATCAGAAGACGCGTGCGAGCAGCCGCTACGACCGGCTCTTCGCCCAGCACGGCCTGGCCCGTCGCGCGGAGTTCGAGCCCTACGGGTTCCGCGACACCCCCGCGGGGTTCCACGTGTTCGCCAAGGACGCGTGAGGGTGCGCCCGCTCGAGCTCGCCGCCGCTGCGACCCGCCCCGGCGGCCGTACGGTCGCCGCGACCGGCTCCGACGACCCGTCGCCCAACGGACCCGAGAAGTCCCACGTCGGGCCGCTCGACACGGTCGTCCTGGCGCTCGATGACGCAGCAGCGACCGAGCCGCTCGCCGCCCTGCTCGGCACTGTCCCCGACGGTGCCCGGGTGCTCGTGCTGCTGCCCTGTGCCGTGGTCGAGATCCCCGTGGGGCGCCTGGTCGACACGGCCGTGCGCGGCGCGTCCTCTGTGGCCGCCGTCGTCCCCGTCGATGACCGCAGCCATCCCGTGGCGCTGCTGCTCGAACGGTCGAGGTCGGCCCCCTCGGTCACCTGGCTGCCCTCGCGCGGATTCGTCGACCTCGACGCCGACCAGAGCAGGCGGCTCGCCGCCGAGCTCGTCCTCGGTGGGGCCACCGCCCGTGCACAGGCCATGGCGGACGCCGCGCGGATCGAGGTCCTCCGGCGACGCGCGGTCGCCGCCGAGGCGGATGTGGCGAGACTCACGGAGGTGGCCGCCCGGTTGCGTGACGCCGCCGAGCGACTGCGGACGAGCCGCTCCTACGAGGTCGGGCAGGCGCTGGCCGAGGTCCGCAAGGCCCCGTTCTCCGGGGCGGTGAAGCTTCCGGGACGCCTGCGACGCGCGGGGAGGCCGGCGTCCGGCCGGTAGGCTGGGCTTACCCGTCGCTCCCTAGCGCAAGGCAGCCTTGTGAACATCACGGTCGTGGCCCTCGGCAAGATCGGTCTCCCGCTCGCGGTCCAGTTCGCGTCCCTCGGGCACCAGGTCATCGGTGCCGACGTCAACCCCGAGACCGTCGCCCTCGTCAACGCCGGCCAGGAGCCCTTCCCGGGCGAGTCCCACCTGGCCGAGAAGCTCGCCGACGTCGTCTCCCGCGGTCTGCTGACCGCGACGACCGACACTGCCGCCGCCGTCGCGCAGAGCGAGGCCGTCGTCGTCGTCGTACCGCTGTTCGTCGACATCGACGGGGTGCCGGACTTCGGCTGGATGGACTCCGCCACCACCGACATCGCCCGCGGCCTCAAGCCGGGCACCCTCGTCTCCTACGAGACCACGCTGCCGGTCGGCACCACGCGGACCCGCTTCCAGGCGATGCTCGCCGAAGGCTCGGGCCTGACCTGCGGCAGCGACTTCTTCCTCGTCTTCTCACCCGAGCGCGTCTTCACCGGTCGCGTCTTCGCGGACCTGCGCACCTACCCCAAGCTCATCGGCGGGGTCGACGAGCAGAGCGCCAAGCTCGGCGTCGCGTTCTACGAGGCGGTCCTGGAGTTCGACGACCGTCCCGACCTCGACCGTCCCAACGGCGTGTGGGACCTCGGCAGCGCCGAGGCCTCCGAGCTCGCCAAGCTCGCCGAGACGACCTACCGCGACGTCAACATCGGCCTCGCCAACCAGTTCGCGCGCTTCGCCGCCGACAACGGCATCGACATCTACCAGGTCATCGCGGCGAGCAACTCCCAGCCGTTCAGCCACATCCACCTGCCGGGCATCGCGGTCGGCGGTCACTGCATCCCGATCTACCCGCGGATGTACCTCTGGAACGACCCGTCCGCGACGGTCGTGCGCGCCGCGCGCGAGGCCAACGCCGAGATGCCGGCGTACGCCGTGGGCGTCCTCGAGGGTGCGTACGGCGACCTCACCGGCGCGCGCGTCGTCGTCCTCGGTGCGGCCTACCGCGGGGGAGTGAAGGAGACCGCGTTCTCCGGTGTCTTCCCGACCGTCGAGGCGCTGCGCGCTCGCGGTGCCGAGGCGCTCGTGCACGACCCGATGTACACCGACGCCGAGCTCGCCGGCTACGGCTTCACCGCCTACCACCTCGGCGAGCCGGTCGACGCCGCCGTCGTCCAGGCCGACCACGCCGAGTACCGCGTGCTCGCCGCCGGCGACCTGCCCGGGGTGCGAGTGCTCGTGGACGGAAGGCGCGTCACCGACGCCGGTCTGTTCACCGGCGTCGTACGCCGAGTGCTGGGCACAGCCTGACCATGACCGACACGGACCCCGCACGGCCGGTGCCCGCGAGCCCCACGCACGTGGTGATGCTCGTGGGCAACGACGTCACCACCGACAACCGCGTGCTGAAGACCGCGACGACCCTTGTTCGAGCGGGGATGCGCGTCACGGTCGTGGGCAACGCCACCAGCGGCACCCGGTCCGACAGCGTGCTCGGCGACGTCCGGATCCTCCGCGTGCCGGTCGACATGCGGCTGAAGAACGCGCGGCAGAAGAAGCGGGCCCGGCGTCGCAACCGTCGTCTCGTCGTCGCGGGCTGGGGCTCTGGCACCGAGGCGGCCGGCGCGAAGGTCCGCGCCGTGGCACGGCTGCGGGAGTCCGAGGGGAGTGCGATCGCCCAACGGCGCGAACAGTTCTCGACGTTCACCGTCCGCGCGCGTGGCAGTGTCCAGCGCCGCCTCGACCGCGGGGTGAGCCTCGGCTGGAAGGTCTGGGATCGCGGCTGGTCACGCACGTCCGCGGGCGTCAGCTGGCGACGGCTGGCCCCGGAGATGCGCGACTTCGAGCTCGCGTTCGGTCCGGTCATCGACTCGCTGAACCCCGACATCATCCACGCGCACGACTTCCACATGGTCAACGTCGCCTCCCTTGCCGCCGCCCGTGCGTCGTCGGGGGGTACGCGCGTGCCGTGGATCTATGACGCTCACGAGTTCGTCCCCGGCATGGCCACCTACGGCGGCAAGACGCCGCGCATCATCGCCGCCTACGCCGACATCGAGCGCGAGTACATCCGCGACGCCTCCGCCGTCATCACCGTGTCGCCGTTCATCGCCGACGTGCTCCGCACCCGGCACCGGCTCCCGGCCCGGCCCTCCGTCGTGCTCAACGCGCCGGCGGCGACGGAGACGCCGTTCGAGGGTGCCGACGTGCGCACCGCTGTGGGCCTCGGCTCCGACGTCCCGCTGCTGGTCTACAGCGGCGGAGTCACCCCGGCACGGGGGATCGACGTCGTGGTGCGCGCGCTGCCGCTGCTGCCCGACGTCCACCTCGCCGTCGTCGCCGTGCCCAGCACCAAGGGCAAAGTCGTCGAGAAGCTGATGGCGACGGCCGTGTCCCTCGGTGTCCGAGACCGGATCCACCTGCTCGAGCCGGTGGGCCCGGACAAGGTCACGTCCTTCCTGCGCACCGCCGACATCGGGGTCCACCCGCTCCCCGGTGGCATCCCCAACCACGACATGGCGCTGCCGAACAAGCTCTTCGAGTACCTCCAGGCAGGTCTGCCGCTGGTCGTGTCCGACGCCAAGGCGCTGGCCGACTTCGTGACCTCCCACCACGTGGGGGCCTCGTTCACGACGGGTGACGCGCCCTCGCTCGCCGCCGCCGTCACGACGGTGCTCGCCGACCGCGACACCTTCGCCGGGGAGGTCGCCGCCCAGCGTGACCACCACGCCTACACCTGGCAGGGTCAGGAGGAGACGCTCGTCGACGTCTACCGCGCGCTGCTCGGGATCGAGCTCGTGCTGCCCGACGTGCCGTTCACCATCGGCACCCCGCGCCCCTACCGCCGTGACCACGTCGGGACGTTCCTCGGGATCGGCCCGGCCAACTCCGCGGGCCAGGGTTGGGCGTGGGCGAAGGCGGCCGAGAGGTTCCTCACCGACGTGCGGTGCGAGGTCGTCTCGGTCGTGAAGGACGCCTACGACTACCCCTGCGACACGTCTGTCGCCGCAGCCGATTTCGCGCGCGGACGGGAATGGCAGCTGGGCTTCGGCGAGCACGTCACCTCGACCTGGACGCACGCCCTCCTCGAGGCGGGGCGCCCGGTCGTCGGCACCCTGAACGGCCGCAACTTCCTCGGGGACACCGCCGTCCTGCGGGCCTCGGGGATCACGGTCGGGCTGGTGTTCCACGGCTCGGAGATCCGCGACCCGCGCCGTCACGCGGCGACGCACCGGTGGTCACCGTTCCTCGACCCGTCCGACCCGCTCACCGCCCGCCTCCAGCAGAAGTACGACGAGCTCGCGCCGCTCGTCGCGAGCTTCGAGGGTCCGACGTTCGTCTCCACGCCCGACCTCCTCGACTACCTCCCGGACGCCACCTGGCTCCCGCTCGTCGTCGACACCGGGATCTGGACGCCGCAGGCGCCGCCGCTCGAGCGTGCGGTGCCGATCGTCGTGCATGCGCCGTCCAACACCGCCCTCAAGGGCACCGAGCACGTCGAGGCGGTGCTGGTGCCGATGGCCGAGGCTGGCCTCATCGACTACCGGCGCATCCAGGGAGTGCCGCCGTCGCAGGTCGGCGCGCTGCTCGAGGACGCCGACGTCGTCATCGACCAGATGCGCCTCGGTGGCTACGGCGTCCTCGCGTGCGAAGGCGCGGCACTGGCCCGCGTCGTCATCGGTCACATCGGCGACTCGGTCCGCAGCCGGGTCCCCGGTGACATCCCGGTCATCGAGGCGACACCCGACACCCTCGGTGCCGTCATGACCCGGGTGCTCGAGGACCGCGACGCGGCCCGGGCCGCCGCCGCGACAGGTCCGGCGTTCATCGCGGAGTTCCACGACGGGCGCCTGGCCGCGCGCGTGCTGCACGAGCACCTGTTCGCCACCGCCCGCGTCTGAGCCGGGCCGCCGTGACGGCCCTGTGCCGGCGCTAGGACCCGGGTCGTCCGGCGCGGGCCTGCTCGTCGGGCCCGTAGGGGCAGTGCCGGCAGCCGCACCCGCAGCAGCGGCCACGACGAGCCAGCGCGACGGCGGTCATCACGACGAACCCGGTAGGGGGGTCGAGGTAACAGTCCTCGCCGCTCGCCACGGCGGCGTCGTGAGCTGCGCGCGCATCCTGGGAGATCATGGCGCCGCGAGCCTAGGAGTGGCGGTCACCGCGCGGTGCGTCGGCTGGTCGATCAGGCGGCGGACGCGTCGAGCTTGCCCTGCCCGGCGGTGATCCACCAGAGCTTCCACTTGCCGGAGGAGACGCGCAGCCGCTCGACGCCGTTGACGATTCCGCGGGCGTCGATCGTCAGGGTGGTCGCCACTGGGTAGGTGATCGTGCCGCTGTGCACGAGACGGCCGTACCGGTCGACGGAGACGATGCCGACGTGGACACCAGCGGCCAGGAGCACGGTGCGCGGGGTCTTGTAGCGCACGCGCACGAGCGTGCCGGCGAGGTAGGTCGACGACGGGGCCTCGAGCACCCAGGTTCCTGCCATCTTCCCGGCGCTGATCTGGTACCAGACGCCGCTGCGGTGGTGGATGCGCTCACGGGACACGATCGGCGCGCTCGAGGAGTGGTTGAGGGTCATCGACACCGAACCGAGGAGCGTGCCGGTCGAGCTGAACCGGCGACCGACGTGGACGCCGCGCAGCAGGACGACCTTCGCGGTCACGGCGGGGGTCGGGTAGTCGGCCTCGAGGAGGTCGGCCCACCGGGCGAACCGGGCGTCGCCGGTGAACTGGTGGAACCACAGCAGCTGGCCGATGTGGATGGCGTGGTAGCCGGCACTCGTGACCTCGGGGTGCGCGAGGCAGTAGTGGCTCTTCCAGCCGGGCTGGCGGATGAGCGGAAGCCGAGCAAGGACCGAGGTCATCGCGGCGTCGAGCAGGCCACCGGCGCGCTTGTCCTTCGAGAGCTGGTAGTAGTCATAGAGACCGGCCGTCGCGAAGTTGTGCCCGTTGAAGGTGCGGTCGGGCTTCGGGCTGCCGGTGCTCGAGGCGTACTCCTCGAGCCACAGGTGGCCGTCCTGGTCGCGGTTGACGACCCAGGGGCCGGTGGAGCGCTTGGCGATGAGGAACGATGCGAACGTGTGGTCGGCGGCGTCCTTCCACCTCGCAGCCTTGGTCAGCTCATAGAGGCGGCTGAAGACACTGAGCGCCTGGCCCTGGGCCATGCCGGAGTACCACGGCGCACGCAGGGTGAACGCCGGGTAGCGGTGCAGCGAGAAGTCGAAGGGGTAGGGGTAGAACCAGGCGCCGTCGGAGACCACCGAGGTGTCGACGTCCTTGGTGGCCAGCAGCCGGTCGGCGTTGGCGATCGCGCGGGTGAGGTAGCGGGAGTTCTTCGTGACCCGGTAGCCGTCGATCAGCGACAGTGCGAGGGCGGCCTGCCCGACCGGGTGGTCGTACGTGTGGCCGTTGATGACCACCTTGCGGACGCCGTTGGAGTCGTGCGGCCGGGTGTCGACCAGGGAGGTTGCGGTGGACGCCTGGTAGGGCAGCAGCCCAGCGGGGACGTCGATGATCGACCACCCCGTCGTCGTGACGCTGTAGGGCAGCGCCGCGTCCGCGAACGGCAGGGCGACGGACTTGGCCCCCACCTTCGTCGACGGTGCGACGGTCCTGGCGGGCGTGGCGATCGCTGCGGCCGCCTTGGTGGTGCTCGCGGCAGGCGCCGTAGTGGCTGCCTTCGCTTGCGTGGCAGGGGTCGCAGCGGCGACCCCGGTGCCGAGCAGCCCGACCGTGATGGGCACCGACACGAGTGCGAGCAGCCGGTGAGCAGGTGTCCCCCGAGTGATGATCACTTATCGAGACTACCCCGGCCGCTCAACCGGACGGCACCGCGACAGGGGCTCCGGTGGCCGCGAGGACCTGCTCCACGCTCACTCCGGGCGCGGTCTCGCGCAGCACGAGACCCTCGGGCGTGATGTCGATCACCGCGAGGTCGGTGATGATCCGGTTGACGACGGCCCGGCCCGTGAGGGGCAGAGTGCACTCGCCCACGATCTTGTGCGAGCCGTCCTTGGCGACGTGCTCCATCATCACGATGACGCGCTTGGCGCCGTGGACGAGGTCCATCGCGCCGCCCATCCCCTTGACCATCTTCCCGGGGATCATCCAGTTGGCGATGTCCCCTGTCGCAGAGACCTGCATGGCGCCGAGGATGGCGGCGTCGATGTGGCCGCCGCGGATCATGCCGAAGGACTGCGCGGAGTCGAAGAACGCCGCACCCGGCAGCAGGGTGACGGTCTCCTTGCCGGCGTTGATGAGGTCGGCGTCGACCTGGTCCTCGGTGGGGTAGGGGCCGGTGCCCAGGATGCCGTTCTCCGACTGCAGGACGACGGTGACATCGGCGGGCAGGTACTGGGGCACGAGGGTCGGGAGGCCGATGCCGAGGTTGACGTACTCGCCGTCACGCAGCTCGAGGGCGACTCGGGCGGCGAGCTCGTCTCGGGTGAGCGCCATCTCAGGACTCCTTCGGTGCGGACGGGCTGCTCACGGTGCGACGCTCGATGCGCTTGTCGGCGGCCTGCTCCGGGGTGAGCGCGAGGACGCGCTGCACGAAGACGCCGGGGGTGTGCACGGTCTGCGGGTCGATCTCGCCGGGCTCGACGAGATGCTCGACCTCGGCGATCGTGATGCGCCCGGCAGTGGCGACGAGCGGGTTGAAGTTGCGTGTGCTCTTGTCGTAGACGAGGTTGCCGTGACGGTCGCCGACGCTCGCGCGCACCATCGCGAAGTCGGTGACGATGCCGCGCTCGAGGACGTAGTCGCGGCCGTCGAACTGGCGCGTCTCCTTGGGCGGCGACGGCAGCGCGATCGAGCCGTCGTCGTTGTAGCGCCACGGCATCCCGCCGTCGGCGACCTGGGTGCCCACTCCGGCAGGGGTGAAGAAGGCCGGGATGCCCGCACCGCCTGCGCGCAGCCGCTCGGCGAGGGTTCCTTGCGGGATGAGCTCGACCTCGAGCTCGCCGTGGAGGAACTGGCGCTCGAACTCCTTGTTCTCCCCGACGTAGGACGACGTCATCCGCGCGATGCGCTTGGCGAACAGCAGGATCCCGAGCCCCCACTCGTCGACGCCGCAGTTGTTAGACACGACCGACAAGCCGGAGGCGCCGTTCTGCAGGAGGGCCGCGATCAGCGCGCTCGGGACACCGCACAGCCCGAACCCGCCGACGGCCAGCGTCGCGTCGTCGCCGATGTCGGCGACGGCCTCAGCGGCCGAGCCGACCACCTTGTCCAGTGCCATGGCGTCCTCCTCGCATCGGGTGCGGTGGGACTCTATCGGCGCCGGACGGCCTGACGCGGGTCCATGCTCGAGGCCGACGTCCCCGATGGTCGCGCAGCCTCGAGGGCCCGGACCAGGTTCAGGGCCAGAGTCAGGAGGAGCAGATGTTCTGGTCGGCGGTCTTGACCGCCGGGGCGGACGGGGAGGTGGGCTTGGCGATCGTGACCTTCGTGACGGCACCGGCCCAGTCCGAGCCCAGGACGAGGGTGAGGACGCGGCCGCTCCCGGCGACGGTGGGCGTGGTCACCGAAGTCGCGAAGGCCAGCGTGCGGGCCGACTCGGAGTACGCCGACGGGTAGGTGACGCTCGTCGTGGCGACGGGGGTGCCGGGGGCATTGCCCGTGGAGACGACGGTGAAGCCCGCGGCGGTGAGCAGCGCCGCCGCCTTCTTGGCCGCACCCGGCGTTCCGGTGCCGTTGAGGACCCTCACCCGGATGCTCGTCGGTGCCACCGTCAGGGCCTTCTGACCGGCCGGCTTGGTCGCCTTGGTGACGCCGTAGGGCGTGTCGGTCTTGATCGCGGACCAGATCTTGTCGGCCTCGGAGGTGTTCCACGCGATCGTCGCGCCGTCGGGCCGCGCCACCCACGGCACCGTGACGAACGTGATGTTCGACGTCGGGATCGAGGCCAGGCTCGTCGCGAGCTGGCGCTCGTAGTCGAACTTGCCCATCTGCGGGTCGGTCGTGAGCGAACCGGTGACGGCGTTGAGCACCGACACGAGCTTGATCGGGTTGGTGAGCAACGAGGTGCTCGTGGCCGCCCGGATGATCGAGCTGAGGAAGTCCTGCTGGCGGCCGATACGGCTGATGTCCGACCCGTCTCCGATGCCATGGCGCACGCGGGCGAACTTCAGGGCGTCGTCGCCGTTGAGGACGTGCTTGCCAGCCGTGAGGTTGAGGTGGCTCTTCACGTCGTTGACGGCGGTCGTGAGGCATACCTGGACGCCGCCGAGAGCGTCGACGACGGCCTTGAAGCCGGTGAAGTCGACGACGACGTAGTGGTCGATGAAGACACCGGTGAGCTTCTCGACGGCCTTGATGGCGCAGCCGGCGCCGCCCTGCGCGAAGGCGACGTTGATGCGGCCGGTCGTGCTGCCCTTGCCCTTGCACTCGGGCCGGGTCACCCAGGAGTCGCGGGGGATGCTCACCGCGATGGCGTGCTGACGGTCGCCGGAGATGTGGAACAGGATCGTGGTGTCGCTGTGGCCGGTACCGCTCGAGGTGTCCGCCGCGGTGCCGAAGCCGCTTCCCTGCCCGGTGCGCGTGTCCGTGCCCATCACGAGGATGTTGACTGGGTCGTACTGCTGCGGTGTCGTCGGCGTCGCCTTCGTGGGGCGGTTCGTGCCGAGCTGGGACGTGACGTCGACCGTCGTGATGTTGCCCTGGATCTTGTTGAGGGTGAACCAGCTGGCCCCGCTGAGCGTCGTGGCCAGCACCGTCATCACGCTCGCGACGGCGATCACACGCCGCAGGACGACGTGCCGCGGCACGCCGTTCCGCGTGGTCAGTCCCTCGTCGCTCATCGGACGAGTCTAGGTCGAGGTCGGGCGGCGGGGCGACATCCGTGTCCGTTCCATGGCGAACGGGACGTTTTCCGGCCGAGAGGGTCAAGTCGGCGGACATTCACCCCGATGGGTCAGAAGGAGAGTGGCGGGGACGTCCGAACGCGTGCGCCGAGGCCGCTCTCACCGGAGGAGTCTGTTGTGCAGCGTGGTCATCGTGTCGTCGCCAGTGGTGCGGCCCTCGTCGTCGTGGCCTCGGTCGTCGCCCTCCCGGTGATCACGGGGCCGCACGCCGCCATCCATGCCGTCTCCCCCTTAGTGACGCAGATCGCACTCACCGGCATCGATCCCGCCGGCCTGAGCGCCTCCAGCGCCCCCGTCGCGGAGGCCCCCACGGGCTCGCCCGACACCACCGTCACGCCCGCCGCCCCGGGCACGCGCCGTCCCGCCGTCACGCACGTCGCGCTCGCCCCGGCCGTCGTCACCTCCGCCAGCACGACCCCGCCGTTCAGCCTCGTCGCGGTGGACTGGACCGGCACCACGCCGCCCGGCACCACAGTGCAGGTCCGCGTGCACGAGAACGGTGCGTGGAGCAGCTGGTCGGCCCTCGACGTCGTCCCCGACCACGGCCCCGACGCCGGGTCCGCCGAGGCCCTGGCCGCCGACGTCCGCTCCGGCACCGAGCCGCTCATGACCTCGCCGGGATCCGACGGCGTCCAGGTGCGCGTCGACTCCGACGGTGGCGTCGTGCCCACCGACGCCAAGGTCACCCTCATCGACCCCCGGACCTCTGCCGCCGACGCCGGTACGGAGCCGGCGGCGCTCTCGACGGCCCAGGCGGCCGGCGACCCGTTGCGCCCCGCGATCATCACCCGCGCGCAGTGGGGTGCCGACGAGTCGCTGCGCGACCGCGGCCCGATCTACACCGGGCCGATCCAGGTCGGCTTCGTCCACCACACGGCCGCGACGTCGAACTACACGCCGGCTCAGTCGACCGCCCAGGTGCGGGCTCTCTACGCCTACTTCACCCTCGGCCTGCACTACAGCGACATCGCCTACAACTTCCTCGTCGACCGCTACGGCCGCCTGTACGAGGGCCGCGCCGGCGGCATGGACAAGAACGTCCTCGGCGGACACACCGCGGGGTTCAACCAGAACACCTTCGCGGTGTCGGTGATGGGCAACTTCCAGACGTACAACCCCACGAGAACCGAGTCGAACGCGATCGTCACGTCGATCTCCAGGCTGATGGCCTGGAAGCTGGCGCTCAACCACCGCAACCCGCTCGGCAGCGCGACGCTCGTGTCCAACAGCTCTGCCGGAACGTCGCGGTTCGCCGCCGGGACGAGGGCCACCGTCCCGGTCATCTCCGGCCACCGTGACATCGGGTCGACCGCGTGCCCCGGCAAGTACATCGAGCAGTACGTGCCGCGCATCCGCTCGCTCACCCGCGCCTTGATGGGTACGCAGCTCCTCATCCCCGCCACGACCCCGTCCGTGACGCCGTACGGCGGTGCCGGGACGCGGATCACCGCCACCGCGACGACGCCGGTCACCTGGAAGCTCGAGGTCTTCTCGGTCTGCCAGGACACCCCGGTGCGGGTCCTGTCCGGGACGCAGAGGGTTGCGGGTGCACTCGCTGTCGCCTGGAACCAGAAGGCCTCCGACGGCACGCCGGCCCTCCCCGGCACCTACCGCCTCGTCCTCTCGGCAAGCTCGGGCTCCCACGTCGCCTACCCGGTCGAGCTTCCCTACGTCGTCGCACCCACCGCGACCTCGCCGCTGGGCCCGTGCGACCAGGCCGGCCGCCTCGTGCAGACCGAGCGCTACGCCGCAGCCGTCGAGGCGGGCCGCCTCAGCGCCCCGTCCTCGACCACGATCGTCCTCGCCTCCGGTGCCGACAGCGCGCTGCCGGAGGCGCTCGTCGCCGCGCCGCTCGCCGCGGTGAAAGGCGCACCGCGGCTGCTGACGGCTGCGACGTCGCTGCCCGCCTCTGTCGTCACCGACATCAAGGTGCGTCGCACCACCACCGCCTACGTGGTCGGCACCACGACCCAGATCACGCCGGCAGTGGAGACCCAGCTGCGCTCCCTCGGCGTCACGACGATCGTCCGTCTCGCCGGCGTCGACCACGCGACCCTCGCCGCGGCGGTCGCCGACGAGATGGGAGTGGGTGGCCGTGCCGTGGCCGTCTCCTTCGACGCGAACGCCTCCCTCGACCTCGCCACCGCAGCGGCCGCCGACGCGGCGGTGACGCATCGTCCGCTGGTCGTCGTCACGGGCAAGGCCGTGCCGTCGTCGACGTCCGCGGTCCTGTCCCGCCTCGGCATCACGTCCGTCGCTGTCGCCGCGTCTGCGGCCGTCGTCCCCGACGCCGTGATCGCCGCGATCAGCGGTGGTGCGCGCGTCACCGGAATCGATGACGTCGCCGCCGCGTCGGCCATGGTCGACGGCTTCGCACCGAGCGCATCCCGCGTCGCGATCCTGCCGGTGGGTGCCGTCGCCTCACGTGCCGTAGCCGCGAGCACCGGCCGCCCTCTGCTGCTGTCGCCGGCCGTGATCACGCCCGTCACCACGTGGCTCGCCAGGCACGGCCGCGTCGCGCACGCCCTGGCGGCCGGCAGCTGGCGCGACTCCGCCATCGGCGCCCTCGCTCGGGCGATCGCGACCCGCCCGGCCACCGTGACGCCGCCGCCTGCACCCACTCCGGTGCCGACGTCGTCCCCGAGCGCGTCTCCCAGTGCGACGGCCAGTGCCACTGCTACGCCGACGATCGCGCCGAGCGTCAGCCCGACGCCGACCCCCGTGCCCACCGGGCCGCCCATCGTCCCGACCAGCTTCTCCTTCTCCGGCTCGGGCTTCGGACACGGTGTCGGGATGTCGCAGTACGGCGCTCGCGGCATGGCGCTCGAGGGTTCGACCGGCGCGCAGATCGTGCAGCACTACTACTCGGGCACGACGGTCACGCCGGTCGCCGACACGATGAACATCAGGGTCAACCTGCTGCACCTGCAGAAGAGGGCCGTCTTCCGGTCCGAGGCGCTCGTCGCCGGCGGCGGCGGCATCGAGGTCACGGTGACGGGGTTCGCGCCCGTCGTCGGCGGTCCCACCGACACCTGGACGGTCACACCCGCGGCGGCCGGGAAGGTCACGGTCACCCGCTCGCGCGCCGGCGTCACGATCCCGGTCGGCACCGGCACCTACGTCGTCGTCCACTGGGCCGGCACGCGCGTCCCGGGCGCCGCCGGTACGGGCGCCACCGTGCTGAACCTGGTGACGAGCAGCGGCGGCTTCGCCACGGCCGGCCACCGCTATCGATACGGCTGGCTCGACTTCGGGACGACTTCGGCCTCGCGCACGACGCTCGAGGCGGTGAACTCGCTGCGGATCCACGACGAGTACCTGCTCGGCATCGGTGAGGTGTCCTCGTCGTGGCCCGCGGCGGCCCTCCAGGCCCAGGTCCTCGCGGCGCGTTCCTATGCCCTCGCCCGCTACGGCACGGGAACGGCGCGCTCGGCCTGCCGCTGCCACGTCGACAACGGCCGCGGTCCCTACCACGACCAGACGTTCGTCGGCTGGTCGAAGGAGTCCGGGCCGTCCGGTGGCAACTGGCGCTCCGCGGTGCTCTCGACCCTGGTGAGCTCGACCAAGGCCAACGCCGTCCTGTCGGCCGGCAAGCCGATCACGGCGTTCTACTTCTCGGCGTCGGGCGGTGCCACTCAGGCCTCGCAGGACGTGTGGTTCGCCGCACTGCCGTACGCCGCCTCCGTCGACGACCACTGGAGCCTGGACCCGTCCGTGCCGTGGTCGTCGTGGGTCCCGCGCGTGCGGACGCAGGCGCAGGTGGCCGCGGCGTTCGGTCTCCGGAACGTCGTACGCATCGACCTGTCGTCGCGGACGGCTGCGGGCGGTGTCCGCAACGCCGTCGCCTGGTCGTCCACGGGTGTCTCGGCCACGATCCGTGGCGAGGTCCTGCGGTCGCGTCTCGCACTCCCCAGCACGTGGGTGTGGCGTGCTGTCGACTCGACCAGTGGTGCGGCCACGACCGTTGCCGCGCGCACAGCTGCCGGGTCGACGTCACCTCTCGTGATCGTCGCGCCGCTCGGGTCGCCAGCCCTCATCGCCGTCGCCAGCAACCTGTCGGTGCAGAGGGGCTGGCCCCTCCTCATCGTGTCGCGCACGACGCTCCCGGCCGTGACACGCGCAGAGCTGGTGCGCCGCAAGGCAACGCGCGTGTACGTCGTCGGCACCCCGGCTGAGATCCCGCCGGCGATCGTTGCCCTGATCCAGAAGGTCGTCCCCCGAGTCGGTCGTTTCTCCGGGGCGACCGACTCCGACATCTCGGCGACCGTGGCCGGTCTCCTCAACCGGCCCATGGGAACCCAGGCAATGGTGGCAGCCGTGACCGACCCGGTATCGGCCACGATCGCCGGATCGACGGCCGCGGCATCGGGCCGGCCGCTGCTGCTCGTCCCCGGCGGTGCCACCGGCTCCGCCACGGTCTCGGCCTATCTCACGGCGCTGGCGCCGGCCAGGACGAACGTCGTCGGTACGACATCGGTCATCCCCGCGTCGGTCCTCAGCACGTTGCGTGCCGGCGTCCGCGTGGCCGGTGCCGACGCTGCCGACACCTCGGTGCGGGTGCTGGGGACCCTCGGCGTCAGGACGTCCGCGCCGCCGCGCGTCGTGCTCGCGACGCCTGCCGGCTTCACGACGGCGATGCTTGCGTCGCCCCGGTCTCCGATGCTCGTCACGGCTGCGTCACTGCCGTCGGCCGCTGCGGCGTTCCTGCAGCGCGGCGTCTCGGCACTGACCGTCCAGGTCGGCGTCAGTGCGGCCGTCGTCGCGGCCGCCCGCCGCGCCTGACGGCTGCGCCGCGCGTCATCGCAAGATCGCCTCGCAGCGCTCACGGACGGCGACCGCCTCGGCGTCGACCACACCGGCGCTGTCGTCGAGCAGCACGACGGACCCTCCGATCGCGAGCGGAACGGCGAGCAGCGCCAGCGCCGCGACGTCGTCGAGCGCGCGAGCACACAGCAGCCGTCCGCCCCCACCGAGCCCCAGCGAGCCGGCGAGGCGCCGTGCGTCCTCGAGCGCCTCGCTCTGGGTCCAGGTGCGGTCACCGAGACGCAGCCACGGCGTGTCCCCGGTGATCACCTCGTACGGCGTGAAGCGGTCGCCGTGAGCCCGCACCTCGGTGGCGGCGTCGAGCACGCCAGGGGGGAGCGGCGTCGTGAACGGCATCCCGAACGGGTGCAGTGCGGTCGCGAGCTGGAGCGGCGCCCTCGGCCGGTCGAGGGCGTCCGGGCCGACGACGCCCACCTCGACGGCGAGGTCCTCGGGATCGCCGTCGAGCCAGGCCTCGCAGCCGGTGAGGGCGCAGGCGCCGAGCCAGACGCTGGCCTGCCAGTGCAGGGGCAGCAGGAGCGCGACGCGTGAGTCGCGCGAGACACCGGCGTCGTCGCGGAGGAGGTTCGCTGCCTTGGCGACGTTGTTCTCGAACGTGCGCACGGAGAGCTCGGTGCGCACGTCGTCCGGGCCGAGGTAGGTGATGAGCGGCTGTGCGGCGTCGCCGGCGAGCAGCGAGCGGAGCGCGTCGGGCACGGTCGTGAGGGTCACCCGCCAGACCCTACGGCGCTCGGCACCGGTCGCCGCCGTGCCGTCGGACTCGGGGGCGCGCGCCCGCCCCGGTGTGGGACAGTGACGGCGTGCTGGAAGCAGTCCTCCTCGTCGGCGGCCAGGGGACTCGTCTCCGTCCCCTCACTGTGACGACCCCCAAGCCCATGCTCCCCGTCGCCGGTGTCCCGTGCACCGAGCACCAGATCGCGCGTGCGCGCGAGGCCGGCGTCACGCGCGTCATCCTCGGGACGTCGTACAAGCCGGAGGTGTTCTCCGACTACTTCGGCGACGGCTCCCGCTTCGGCGTCGAGCTGATCTACGCGACGGAGGACGTGCCTCTCGGCACGGGCGGCGCCATCAGGCACGTCGCACCGCTGCTGGAGAGCGGCCCGGACGACCCGGTCATCATCTTCAACGGCGACGTGCTCTCCGGGCACGACATCGCGGGGCAGGTACAGCGCTGGCGCGACGACCGGGCCGATGTCTCCATCTACCTCACCCGCGTCGACGACCCGCGTGCCTACGGCCTCGTACCCACCGACCCGTCGGGACGAGTCCTGCAGTTCCTGGAGAAGCCGTCGACGCCGGAGGAGTGCATCACCGACCAGGTCAACGCCGGCTGCTATGTGTTCCGGCGATCGATCATCGACTCGATCCCCACCGGGCGGCCGGTGTCGGTCGAACGCGAGACGTTCCCCGGACTCCTGCGCTCCGGCGCCGTCGTGACGGGCTTCGTCGACGACGGCTACTGGCTCGACCTGGGCACCCCGCTGGCGTTCGTCCAGGGCTCGCGCGACCTCGTGACGGGCAGGGCGCCCAGCCCGGCGCTCCCAGGCCCGATCGGCGACTTCCTCGTCCGCCCGGGCGCCGAGGTCGCCAACGACGCGATCCTGTGCGGCGGCACGTTCGTCGGAGCCGGTGCGACTGTCGGCCCCGGTGCGATCGTGGACGGCTCGTCGCTGTTCGACGGCGCCATGATCGCCGCGGGCGCCCACGTCAAGGACTCCGTCATCGGGTCCGGCGCCATCATCGGCTCGGGTGCGGTCCTCGACGGCGTCGTCGTCGGCGACCGCGCCGTGGTCGGGCCGGGCAACGAGCTCATCCCCGGTGCGCGCGTGTGGCCGGGCGTCGCCCTCGGCGATACCGCCGTGCGCTTCTCCTCCGACCGCTGACGGCCTCCCAGGCCCCGAGGTGACTGACGCCGTCGTCCGCCGCTGGCGCCCCGACTGGCCGGTGAGCCTCGGGGGCACGCTCGGCGGGCTCGACCGGGGCTCGCGCGACCCGGCGTACCAGCGAGGTCCCGACCGGGCGCTGTGGCGCACGATGCGGACTCCCGACGGCGCAGCCACCCAGCGGCTCCTCGCCGTCGACGGGGTCATCACCTCCACGAGCTGGGGGCCGGGAGCGGCGTGGGCCGCGGACCGGCTGCCGCAGATCCTCGGCGTCGACGACGACGTGTCGGGCTTCGACGCCTCGCTCCACCCGCTCGTGGCCGAGCAGTGGCGCCGGGTCGGCGCCGGGATGCGGACCCCGGCCGTCGGCGTCGTGCTCGAGATCCTCGTCGCCGCGGTGCTCGAGCAGCGCGTCACGGGCCTCGAGGCCCGCACCTCGTGGCGCTGGCTGCTGTCGGCGTACGGCGAGCCCGCTCCCGGGCCGGCACCCGAGCGGATGCGCGTGTTCCCCGCACCCGACGTCGTGGCGCGGATCCCTTCATGGGAGTGGCATCGCGCCGGTGTCGACGGCTCGCGATCGGCCACGATCCTCCGCGCCGTCTCCTATGCCGGACGGCTCGAGCAGTGCGTCGACCTTCCCGTCGCGACGGCGCGTGCGCGGATGCAGGCGATCCGCGGGATCGGTGTATGGACCTCCGCCGAGGTCGTGTCCCGGTCCCTCGGGGACGCGGACGCCGTGAGCTTCGGTGATGTCCACGTCGCGAAGAACGTCGTCTTCGCCCTCACGGGGGAGACCGACGGCACCGACGATCGGCTCGCCGAGGTCCTCGAGCCGTGGGCGGGCCATCGGGGCCGCGTCGTGCGCCTGGTGGAGATGACCGGGATCTCGCGCCCGGCCCGTGGCCCGCGCTACAGCCCGTTGGACTTTCGCGGTCGTTGAGGACGAGGGTCCGGCCGTGGTCAGACCGGTTTCGGACCGGTGTGACGGATACCACCGGGGGTATCGGGCACGGGACCGCTTTCGCATCGTCCACTCAGCGCGCAACGACTCCCGCACAGTCCTAGCGTGAGCCGTGGGACCCCGGGCCGCGCACCGCAGGTCGCACGCCGGGGGCGAGGGAGGCAGCCATGAGCGGCGAGCACGAGCACACGTTCTTCCCCCACGCAGACCCACGCTGGCTGGTGTGTGACTGCGGCCAGTTCGCCGTCCGGATGAAGTCGGCGCACGGGCAGTTCCTCGTCCGGCTCATCGACCCTCCCAGCCCGTCCTTCCGCGCCAACGCCGGGACCGTCCGGGTGATGGGGGACGACACCGTCGTCTGCACCGACGACGCGCGCCAGCCCGAACCCGCCTGAGGGCGGTCACCCCGAGCCACCTCGCGAGTGCGGCGGGTGGTCGAGTCGTGGCCGTTCAGGGGACGTTGAGCTGCCAGGAGACGCCGAACCGGTCCTGGACCCAGGAGAATCGGCGGCTGAACCCATAGCCGTCCGGTGGCATGAGCACGACGCCATCGTGAGACAGCAGGTCATGGACGGCCGAGTGCTGCGTGTCAGAGTCAAGGTCGAGGAAGAGCGAGACCGACGGCGTGAACGTGAAGTCGTGCACGGGCGGGCTGTCGTTGAACCGCACCAGCAAGCCGCCGATCTCGACCTCGGCCATCGCCACGGATCCCTCAGGACCAGGGCCGTCGGCTCCGTTGCGCGACATCGACATGACGTGCGCCTCCGGGATCGCCTCGATCACCAGGTCCAGCCAACCCGAGGCGTTCCCCTGGAACATGAGGAATGGGGTGGCTCGCACGCAGGTAGTGGACCGCGGTCAGGCGACCGGCGCAAGGGCTGCCGTCTACGGAGTCGAGGACACCTCGCAGCGACTGGTCCTGGCCGCAACGACGGGCCAGCCAGATGGTGAGGCCCGTTTCGATAGCAGCGGTGTGCACGATGGGACCGATGCCGGTACGGCGCTAGTGGGTCCGGCTTCGCCTCCAGAGCCACCGCCCGAGCACGGCCAGCCCGACGCCGACGGCGATGCCCAGCACGTTGGCAGTCACGTCCACCACATCGCAGCCGCGATTCATCGCGACGATCAGCCCTTGGCTCGCCTCGATCAGGAACGGTGCCGCGACCGCGAGTGTGACCCAGAACCAGCGGGACGATGCCAACCACGACACGAGTCCCAGCGGCACGAACAGCAGGACATTGGCGAGCCGCTCCGCGGGCACTTCGCCCAGCGCCAGGGCGAAGTCGCAGGTGACATGTGGCTCGAAAGCCGCGTGAGGCGAGGGCGTCAAGGTGGCCGCGATGACGACGCCCCAGGCCACGACGAGCAACGCGGCGATGGTGGTCCGGGGGCGTCGCTTGCCCACGAGCCAGATCACCACCCCCACGATCACCGCCAGAACCAGCACGAGCGGTGCCTCAGGCGTCAGGCTCGGCACTGAGTTCCCCCGTTGTCCGGCTCGCGTGATGCGCCGAGCGGTCCGGAGCATTCTGCCCGGCGGGCCGAGCCAGGTGAGCGCGAACGCTGGACACGGCGGGCCTGCCTGAGGGAACCGGGCTCGCGGGGCGGGTCGGTCTGGGGTGGTGCACGAGGTGAGCCCTGCTGGTCAGGGCGGGGGCGGTCGGTCGGCTGGGGCGAGCTCCCAGTGCCCGGTCGTTCCCGGGCTGGTGTCGGCCCGTGGGGTGATGACCCATCCACCGTCGTGGACGACGTGGTGTGGGCGGACGCAGAGCGGGACCGGGTTGGCCAGGGAGGTGTCGCGGCCGTGCTCCCGTCCGCGGACGTGGTGGGTGCGGGTCCGGTCGACCTGGACCCGACACCCCGGGAAGGCACAGTGCGCGTCGCGGGCTTCGAGGGCGCGGCGCAGCCTCGATGGAACGGTCCCGAGGCCACGACCGACGTAGCGGACCGTCCGGGTCCGGTCCTGCCACCACTGCGGTGCACCCGTGCACCCGCCGGCCGCAGTTGCCCCGCCGGTTACGAGGGTCAGCGGCAGGGTGGTGGCGATGGGGGTGATGGTCGAGTCGCACAGGATGCGGTGGATCGACGCACTCGACACGAGCACCGACTCCTCGATCCCCGGGAGGTGGAGCTGCCCGCCCAAGCCCGGCGGCGAGGTCGGCGGCGTCGACGGTGAGGGTGAGGTGGGCGGCGGTGCCATGGCGGGAGCCGACCAGGCCGTGGCCGAGCCTCACGCATCATCTCGCCCCATGCCTGCGCGAGCTGGTGGGGACGGCGCAGGGTCGTGCCCAGGCTCTGAGCCCACTCCGTGTCACCGGGGCGGGGCTGGCTGGTCGGGGCTGGTCCTGGGGAACCAGGGACCCGCTGCTGCACCAGCCGTCGACCTTCTGCTCGAGGACGGCCATCGTGGCGGCACCGGCCTCGTGGTTGAGGTGGGCGGTGATGATCATCATCTCCCCGACCTTGCGGAACCTGAGGGATTGGTTGTCATCGGCATCCATCGCGGCCTGGCTGATGCCGTCGGGGTCGGCGATGAACCGCAACCGGGCTACCACGCGCCTCACATCGTCGACCGTGCCGGTCTTCGCGACCTGAAGGACGATGGCTCCCGCGCGGACGGACTCCACGACCCGGTCCGCGGACGGCACCGCCCGCAACGCCGGGGTGATCCCGCGGGTGATCTCCTGTGCGTGCCTCGAGCTGATCTCCCCGGCCGACAACGCCGCCGCGGCAGCGTCGAACCGGGCGACGAGGTCCGCGAGGAGCGCACCCTGACCTCCGGGACCCGATGGCGGCGTCGAACACATGTGGCACTGCTGGCCGACACGATCGACAGTCGACCACACCCGAAGGTCAAGGGACGGTGGAGCATTTCGGTCCCACAGGATTCCAGCAGCTCACGGGAGACGCCTGCACCCACATCCGTGCGCGCCGCCTCGGGGGCCCGCTCGTTGACGCGCGGCTACGGTAGGGCGTCTGCGCGGCGAGGGTCGGAGGGGGGTGTCGAGCGGTGACGATCACCGTCGTCGAGGCCGCGGACTCCAGACCTGCTCTCCTGCTCCGGGAGAAGCTTGCCCGGGTTCTGGCCGTCCTGCTCCTCGTCGCCCTCGCGGCCTGGCTCGTCGTGAACGTCCTTGCCGGACCGGTGCAGTGCCTCAGCGTCGGGCTGGCCGGCCTCCGCATCGGCTCGCTCTACGCGCTCGTCGCGCTGGGCTACACCCTCGTCTACGGGATCATCGGGCTGATCAACTTCGCCCACGGCGACCTGTTCATGCTCGGCTCGGTGTTCTCCGCGATCATCCTCGTGCAGTGGCTCGGGGTGGAGTCGGGCAACGCGAGGAACTGGGCTCTCGCCGCTGTGGTCCTCCTCGTCGTGATGGCGCTGTGCGGAGGGATCAACGTCGCGGCCGAATACGTCGTCTTCCGCCGTCTGCGTCGCGCCCCGAGGCTGGCCTCGCTCATCGCGGCCGTGGGTCTCAGCTTCATCTTCCAGTGGGTCGGTCTGGAGCTGAACGGGTCAGGGCAGCGGATCTTCCCGACCGTCATCCCCAACGGTGGGGTGGTGCTCGGTCCGGTGACGGTCGTGTACTCGACCATCGTCGTCACGGCCGTCACGATCCCGCTGCTTCTGCTGCTGTCCTACATCGTGCAGCGCACGCGTCGGGGGAAGGCCATGCGTGCCACGGCGCAGGACCAGGAGGCGGCGCGCCTGATGGGGGTCGACGTCGACCGCACGATCTCGTTCACGTTCGCCCTCGGCGGTGCGATGGCCGGCGCCGCCGGACTGCTGTACTTCGCCACGTACGGCGGCACCAACTACTCGGTCGGGTTCCAGTTCGGGCTGATCGCCTTCACCGCAGCGGTTCTGGGCGGTGTCGGTAACCTTCCCGGGGCCGTGCTCGGCGGCTTCCTCATCGGGCTGATCCAGGCGTGCAACGACGGGTTGCCCTACGGCCTCGGGCAGCGGTGGTCGCAGTCGGTCGTGTTCGCGATCCTCATCGTGCTCCTGGTGTTCAAGCCCGAGGGCATCCTCGGCACGCGTACCCTCGAGAAGGTCTGACCGGCCCCAGTCGATCCCCTGCGCGGCGGTCCACCTCACGGACGGCCGGCGCGCGAGCACCTCACGGAGGGCACCATGTCAGCACCAGAACGTGCCTCGGCGGCGCTGTACGCCGTCGACATCGATCGCGTCGTGGCCTTCTACACCGGTGCCGCCGGTATGGGTGTCGCACACGCGGAGGCGGGGTTCACGACCCTCACCTCGTCGGTGCTCGAGCTGAACGTGGTGGGGATCCGGGGGGACGTCGCTGACACCATCGAGATCGCGGACCCGCCGGTGCGCCGCGAGGAGACCCCGATCAAGCTCGCGTTCGTCGTGAGCAGCATCGAGGTCGCCCGAGCCGCGGCGCCGTCGCTCGGCGGCGGCGTCGACGGTCCGGAGCGGGAGTGGGAGTTCAACGGCTGGCGGGTCTGCGATGGTCACGACCCGGAGGGTAACGTCGTGCAGTTCCGAGAATCCCTTGTGTGAGAGGTGATCAGAGCGCCGCGGCGAGGAGGGTATCGAGGTCCTTCGACTCGGTTGAGCTGAAGTCGCCGATCTGCGCCAGCTGTACGAGGACGCCGCCGTTCGACCGCGGATGCACGAACACCTCGGACCACAGGGGATGGTGCGAGAGCCCGAAAGTCTCGACGCCGTGGGCGTCCAGCACGGCCGCAGCGGCGTCGATGTCGTCCACGGCGAACGTGACGTGGTGGAGTCCGCCACGGCCAGCGGTGCCGGCGAAGAAGCCGTCGAAGAACGTGGAGCCGGGTGTCGGCGCCATCAGCTCGATCTTCCCGCCACCGATCGCGAACGTGGCGACGACGGCACCGACGGGCAGGATCTCGCCGTAGCGGAACTCCGCACCGAGAGTGCCCTGGTAGAAGGCGATCTGCGGTGCGAGCAACGGCCCGGCGACCGCGACGTGGTCGAAGCGCGCGCCGACCGTGCCGAGCATGGGGGACAGCAGGTTGTCGGACATGGGACGGCTCGACTCCTCGGATGGTAGGGACGACAGCGGAACGGTCAGCGCTGCAGAAGGTGGACGTCGATGTCGCGCGCCGGACGGTCTCCCGGCGGGGCGGCCGGATGGCCGACAGCGACGCCGCCGAGCGGCTGCCACGACGACGGGAGCCCGAGCACCTCGCGCACGACCTCGGGGCAGAACAACGTGGAGGAGATCCACGCCGAGCCGAGGCTCTCGGCCGACAGTGCCACCAGCAGGTTCTGGACGGCGGCACCGCCGGCTACGAGGAACAGGTCCCGCTCGTACCCCCGGCGCGCCTCGTCGGGGTAGGCGTGGGTGGATCCCTCCAGCTCGAGGAACGGGAGCACGACGACCGGCGCCTCGCGGAGCACCTCGCCACGGCGCAGCCGCCGCGCCACGGACTCGTCGGAGAACTCGTCGAGGAGACGCAGGTCGCGCTCCCACCGGGCCGCCATGGCATCGAGAAGCCTTGCGCGACCGAGGAAGTCAGAGAGCACGATGAAACGCCACGGGGTCGTGTGATGGGGGCTCGGCGCGGTGACGGCCGCCTCGACGGCACGTCGGATCGCTGCGGGATCCACCGGCTCCTCGGTGAACCGGCGGACGGTGCGCCGGGCCAGCACGGCCTCCCGGCGCCCCTCCTCACGTCCCTGCGCGAGTGCCTCCGACGTCCCGAGGCGAAACAAGTCGTCGGTGGACCCGCGGACGATCGCGCGTGCACCGGGTCCGTCGTCGTCGGTCACGTAGGCCCCGAGACCGCGGACGACGGCGACCGGGAGCCCGGACACCTTGCCGGTGACCAGGTCCGCGGCCGATGCGATCTCATCCGCGACAGCCGTGATGGTCATCTCGAGGGTGTTGCCGTGGGAGTCCTGCCGGCCCCGGTGGTCGTCGAGCACGACGACGCCGGCCGCCCCGATCGCGGCGTCGGTGAGCCCGTCACGCCAGGGCCGCCCGAGGGTGTCGGTGACGACGACGCCGAGCCTCGAGCCCGACGAGAGCTCGAACGCCGCACGCAGTCTCCGGGCACTCTCGTCGGGATCCACCGGCAGCAGCAGCACCGTGCCCGCAGCGGTGTTCGACGCGTCGACGCCGGCGGCTGCCATGACCAGACCGTGGGTGGTCTCGACGATGCGGGTGACTCCCCGTGGGGTCACCCGGGTGGCCACGACGCGCACCGTCTCCGCCGTGATGGCGTCCTCGCGATCGTCCGCGGCGACGATCCGTCCCTCGGCCTTGCTCACGACCTTGCTCGTCACGACGACGACGTCGCCGTCGCGCAGCCCGGTGCTTCCGTCGGGCCACGCTACGGACTCCAGCAGCGGTGCGACCATCGCAGCCAGATCGTCGCCTGGTGCGATCTCGGGCACGCCGGGCACCCCTGCCACGACGAGGACCGGCAAGCTCATCGGCGCACGTTTGCGGCGAGATCCAATGCGGCAGAGGCGATCGCGGCAGTGGAGGCCAGGTCCGTCATGAGCAGCGGCACCGCACGCGTCTCGATGCCGAGGGGAGTGAGCTCGTCGACGGCAGCGGAGTCGGTCGCGTCGTGGACGAGCCACCCATCGAGCAGCCCGACCCCGCCGCCGGCCGTCGCTCCCGTGCCAGCTCGCGGGCCGTAGTGGCGGGCCACCGCCACTGCCGAGGTCTGGACCCCGATCGCACTCAGGCACGCGTCGGCCATGCCCCGTACGGGCGCGCCGCCGACGATCGGGGAGACGCCGACAACCGGCGCGGCGGTGGTGCGTACGGCGTCACGCACACCGGCCACCTGCAGGATCGTCCCGATCGAGACGACCGGGTTCGAGGGCGGGAGCAGCACCACGTCGGCGTCGTGGATCGCTTCCAGCACACCGGGTGCCGGCTTCGCGTCGTCGACGCCGACCAGGACGAAGCCGTACGCCGGGATGCCCGCGCGGTGCTTGATCCACCACTCCTGGAAGTGGATCGCCTTGCGCGTGCCGGGCTCGTCGCCGTCGACCACGACATGGGTCTCGAGACGATCGTCGCTCATCGGGACAAGTCGCACGCCGGGCCGCCAGCGGGTGCACAGCGCCTCCGTCACGGCCGAGAGCGGGTAGCCGGCGGCGAGCATCTGAGTGCGGACGAGGTGCGTGGCCGTGTCGCGGTCGCCGAGGCCGAACCAGTCCGGCTTGACGCCGTAGGCAGCCAGTTCCTCCTTGATCGTGAAGGTCTCGGCCTCGCGGCCCCAGCCGCGCTCCTCGCTGATGCCGCCGCCGAGGGTGTACATGACGGTGTCGAGGTCCGGGCAGATCGCGAGGCCGAAGAGGCGGATGTCGTCACCGGTGTTGCCGATGACGGTGACCTCGGAGCCGGGGGCGGTGGCGTGGACATGGTCGAGGAGCCCGCGCGTGAAGCGCGCCCCGCCGATGCCGCCCGCCAGGACCGTGATGCGCATGCGCCGATCCTGTCACCGACCGGCCGCTCGCCCACGCGGTGGTCACTCACGGTGCTCGACTGCCTGCCGTGAGCAGGAGGCACTTTCGCCCGCGGGGTTGACTCGACCACACTTACACGGCTGTAATTCACCCCGTGCCGTCCACAGACTGTGGCCGACACCACATCAGGCTCCGTGTGTCGCGAGCACACGAAGCCGAGGTCGAGGAGGTACCGCGGTGAGCAACGCCACAGCCACCGTCCTGCCGATGACCGACGCCGAGGAGCTCGGCTGGCAGGAGCGCGCTCTGTGCGCGCAGACAGACCCGGAGGCGTTCTTCCCGGAGAAGGGCGGTTCGACCCGCGAGGCCAAGCGCGTCTGCACCACGTGCGACGTGCGGGTCGAGTGCCTCGAGTACGCCCTCGACCACGACGAGCGCTTCGGTATCTGGGGCGGCCTGTCCGAGCGTGAGCGCCGCCGCCTCAAGAAGGCCGCAGTCTGACCCACCCGGTGATCCGCGCCCGCTGGCCGGATCAGCGCGACGGGGCACTCAGCTGCGTCGCATAGGGTGCTGCGCGCCATGGTCAACGAGGTTTCAGCAGTCGCGCCCGTCGACTCCCTCGACCACCTCAGGCACCTCAGCGACGAGGTGGGGGCGCTGGCAGCAGGGCTTCCCGGGCACGAGAACGACGTCACCGACCTGCTCGAGCCGCGGGCGTCGCGAGACACCGGAGCCGGACGCACCGACACCGTCGACTCCGAGGACCTCGGGGATCCCGACGAGGACCTCGGCCACGACGACGTGGTCGCACGCACCCACCGCGTCACCGCCGTCCTCGTCGCGCACGACGGCACCCGCTGGCTCCCGGCCGTGCTCACCGCGCTCGCCCGCTCCACCCGACGTCCCGAGCGCGTCGTGGCCGTGGACACCGGCAGCACCGACACGACGGCCGCCATCCTGGTCCGGGCGGTGGCCGCCGGGCTCGTCGACCGCGTCGTCACCCTGCCGCGGGACACCAGCTTCGGGGCGGCCGTGGCGGCCGGGCTCGGCACCGGGTCGGGCACGGCCGAGGACAACCCGGGCGCCGCGACGGCCGGCTCGACCGATGACGCCGACATCGTCCACTGGGCGTGGCTCCTGCACGACGACTCCGCGCCCGCGCCCACCGCCCTCGAACGCCTCCTGCACACCGCCGACCACGACCGCAGCGCCGAGATCATCGGCGCGAAGCTCAGGGGCTGGCGCAACCGCGACGTCCTCGTCGAGTGCGGTGTCACCGTGGCGCGCTCGGGCAACCGGGTCACGGGGCTCGAACGCCGCGAGCTCGACCAGGGGCAGCACGACGGCGTCGTCGACGTCCTGTCGGTGAGCAGCGCGGGCATGCTCGTGCGTCGTGAGGTCTGGGACTCCCTCGGGGGCTTCGACCCGTCGCTCCCGATGTTCCGCGACGACGTGGACTTCTGCTGGCGCGCACGTCTGGCCGGGCACCGCGTGATCGTCGCGACGTCGGCCGTGGTGCACCACCGCGAGGCGGCCACTCACGGTCGCCGTCCGGTCGACGCCGGTTCGCCGCAGCACCCCGACCGTCCGCGGCGACGCGACCGCGTCGCCGCGATCCACCTCATGCGCGCCCACTCCTCCGGCGTCCGCGGTCCCTTCGTGACCTTCCGCCTCCTGATCGGCTCGCTGCTTCGAGCCATCGGGCTGCTGCTCGGCAAGGCGCCGGACGAGGCGCGCGACGAGTGGGGCGCGTTCGGAGAGGCGGTCCGCGACCGCGGCGGCCTGCGCTCCTCGCGGGCGCGCATCGCGGCCGCCGCGGCTCTCCCCGGCGCCGTCCCCGAGGTCGACGTCCGGCACCTCCTCGCCTCGCGCCGCACCCAGGCGCGTCACGTGCTCGAGTCGGTGGCCGACCTCGTGGCCGGTCGGGAGACGGCCGACGCCACCGTGTCGGTGCTCGAGGCGACCCCCGAGGACCCCGACGGCTGGTACGCCGAGGACCGCCGACCCTCCCGCCTGCGTCGGGCGCTCGCGCTTCCGGGGACCCTGCTCGTCCTCGCCCTGACCGTCTCCGCACTCGTGGGTGCGCGCACCCTCCTCGGCGACGGCGTGCTCCTCGGCGGAGCCCTGCTCCCAGCGCCGGAGGGCGTCGGCGACCTCTGGGCCAGCTACACCACCGCGTGGCACGAGATCGGTCCCGGTTCCTCCGCGGACGCCCCGGCGTGGCTCGTCCCGCTGAGTGGCCTGGCCCTGCTCATGCGCGGGTCGGCGTCCACCGCGGTCGACGTCCTCCTGCTCGGACTCGTGCCCCTGGCCGGCCTGACCTCCTACCTCGCCATGAAGGGTGTCGTCGCGTCGTCGTGGACGCGGGTGTGGGCCGCTGCCGCCTACGCCACCCTCCCGGCCGTGACCGGCGCGATCTCCGGCGGCCGCATCGGCACCGCCGCCTCGATCGTCCTGCTTCCGTGGCTCGTGCGGTCAGGTGCCCGGCTCGTCGGCGTCGGACGGGCGTCCACCTGGCGTCGGGCGTTCGGCACCGCGCTCCTGCTCGCCGTCGTCGCCTCCTTCACCCCCGTCGTGTGGCTGGCCGCCGTCGCGCTCGCCGTCGTGGCCGGGGCCACGGTCCGGCGCGACGCCGCCGGCCGCCTCCGGCTCCTCCTCGCCGTGGTCCTCCCGGTCGCGCTCCTCGTCCCGTGGAGCTTGCGGGTGGTGCGCGAACCGGCGCTGCTCTGGCTCGAGCCGGGTCTCGTCGGACCGACCGACCTGCGCCTGCGGGCCTACGACGTCCTCCTGCTGCGGCCCGGCGGCGTGGGTTCCACGCCGCTGTGGCTCGGCGTCGGACTCGTGCTGGCGGGCCTGGTCGCCCTGGCGATCCCGGGCCGACGCCGAGCCGTGGCAGCGGCGTGGATCGTCGGCCTGTCCGGGCTCGTGCTCGGGGTCGTGCAGTCGGTGCTCCGCGTGACCCCTGACGCCCTCGGCACGCCTGTCGCGCCGTGGCCCGGCGTCGCCACGGCGATCTGGGCCGGCGCCCTGATCGTCGCCGCTGCCCTCACCGTCGACCGGCTTCCGCAGCTGCTCGCCGGTGCGAGCTTCGGCTGGCGCCAGCCCGGTGCGGCTGGGATGGTCGCCCTGCTGGCGCTCGCACCCGTCGGCTCGATCGCGCTGCTGGTACACGGCATCGACGGCCCGCTGACCCGAGGCACCCGCGAGGTGCTGCCGGCGTTCGTGTCTGCCGAGATGCGCGGCGTCCAGCGCCCTCGGTCACTCGTCCTGCGCCATGGCGTCGGCGACCTGCTCGTCTACGACCTCCTCGCCACCCCGCAGCCGCAGACCGGCGACCTCGACTCCGCGGCCCCGGCGTCGGTGTCCGCGGAGATCGACCGGCTCGTGGCGCGCCTCGCCGCCGGCCTCGGCGCCGACGAGGTCGATTCACTGGCGACGCACGGAATCCGCTACGTCGTGCTGGCCGATGCCTCGCGGCCCGACGACCCGATCGTGGAGTCGCTCGACGGCCAGCGCGGCCTCCGGCGGCTGTCCTCGCGCGACGGCGCGGCGGTCTGGCGGATCGTCCCGGTGGCGAGCCGCGCACAGGTCCTCGACCCCACCGCCGGAGCTGCGGCCGGCACCGTCGCCGTACGGTCCTCGACCCCGGTCGCCGCGACGCTCGACGACCCGCGAACGGCGACTCGCATCGACACCGCGCTGCGGGCCGGCAAGGGCGGCCGCGCCCTCGTCCTGTCCGAGACCGTGGACAGTCGTTGGCGCTGGAGCGTCGACGGCGCCGCCGTGACACCGGTGCCGGGGGCCGTGGGCCGCGACGACACCGTGACCGACCCGTCGCTGCAGCAGGCCGGCGTCGTCGCCGGTGCTGTCCCGGTGACCATCTCCTTCGACGGCGCCTCGCGCAGCGCCTGGCTCTGGGGACAGGCCGCGGCCCTCCTGCTGGTGGCGCTGTTCGCGCTCCCGTCGCGCCGCCGCGAGGACGACGACGACGCGGACACCCTCGACCTCGAGCCCGCCGGCGACGACCTCAGCGCGCCGGTCGCCGCGGCCGCCGTGGCTCCGCCGCCACCGGCTGAGCCCGCGGGCACGGGTTGGGCGCCGATCGCGACCGGCAGCGCGTCGACGCAGGCGACCACGTCCACCACGTCCACCACGTCCACCACGTCCACCAGGATCGAGGAGACGCCATGACCGCGACTCCGCCGGTCGACCCCCGCGACTCCGCCGAGGACACGGCTCTCGCCGCCGCCGATGCGAGCACCACCCCCGTCGACACCACCCCCGTTGCCGAGGCGACCTCTGCCGCCGAGCTGACCGCGTCGGGCGGCGAGCGGCCTCGTGCCGAGGAATCGAGCCCTGAGCCGGCCGCGGTCGCAAAGCCGCTGGCGAAGAAGGCGTCAGCGGCGCGCACGCCGGCCAGGCGGACCCCCGCGAAGAAGGCCACGGCCACGGCCGTCATACCGACGGCTGACGGTGCCTCTGGCTCGGACAGTGGTGCCGCCGGATCGGGCTCCGCGGCCAAGGCGACCCCGGCGAAGCGCGCCTCGGCCCGGAAGGCAAGCGCGACCGCGGTGCCTGCCGCCGACAAGGCCGCCGCGCCCGCCACTCCTGGGCGCAGCGCAGCCGAACCCACCACCCCGACCCCGAGCACCCCGACCCGGAAGGAGCGGGGCATCAGCGTGGAGGGGATCGCGGGGTCCTCGGTCATCGGGGCAGCCGAGTCCACCTCCTCCTCACACGCCCCCGCTCCCGCTCCCGCTCCCGCCGAGCCGACTCCACCACCAGCACCAGCCGCACCCGTTCCGACGCCTGTCGGCGTCGCGGCGTCGGTCGGCCCTGGGTCGACGATCGCTGCAACCGCCCACACGGTTCCCTCGACGGTCGCCGCCGGCCCGAGGCCTGCGCTGGCGGCCGCCACGGCATCGACCGGCTCGAGGCCGCCGACCACCTCCGGTGCCGTGGCCCCCCGTCGGGGCGGCGGAGGCACGGGCCACAGCTTCCTGCGCCGCCCGGCAGCAGCCGTCGTCGTCGCGGTCCTGGCCATCGGCGCCGTCATCGGCCTCGGTCAGGTCCTGACCCCCGCAGTATCGGTCGCCGACACCTCACCGGTGACCGAGCCGGTCGCCTCGACCGAGCTCGTCTGTCCGGTGACCACAGCGACGACCGCGCTGTCCTCGACGGTGACCGCCGGTGTCGCATCCTTACCGAGCGTCACGGACGGCGTCGCGACGCTCGCGGACCTCACGACGAAGGCGTCGGCCTCCAAGCCACTGGCGATCTCCGAGCCGGGGCAGACCGTCAGCCGCGTCTTCGACGGTAAGACCTCCGGGCCCGCGCAGCTCGCGCGTGCCACCGGGTCCTTCGCCGCCGGGTTCGGCGCCGACCAGGTGATCCGGTCCGGCGAGGGCAGCACCCGCGGGCTCGCGGCGTCGCCGTGCGCCCGCCCGCTGACCGACGGCTGGCTCATCGGCGGCGGCTCGACCGTCGGCCGCCTCACCCAGGTGCTCCTCGTCAACGACGACGACCGCCCCGCGCAGGTCGACCTCCTGGTCTACGGCCCTGACGGCCCGGTCGTCGCGCCCGGGGGCTCGGGCATCGTGATGCCGGCGTCGTCGCGGCGCCAGGTCCGGCTCGACGCCCTGGCACCCGACCAGGCCGTCACCGCCGTGCACGTGATCGCACGTTCCGGCCGGGTCGGGGTCTCCGGGCTCGACCAGCAGGCGGTCGGCCTTGTCCCCGAGGGCATGTCGCTGCTCTCGGTCACGCACGCCGGCACCAGGATCGTCATCCCTGACGTCCCGGCCCCGATCCATCAGGCGCGGCTCGACCTGCTCTCGCCGGACGCCGACACCACGGTCTCGGTCGTCCTGCTGACCCCGGACGGTTCGCTGGTGCCGGCGGGCATCGACCGCATCGACCTCCCGTCCGGCCACGTCGTGTCCGTCGACCTGACCCCGGAGCTCGCCGACCAGCCCATCGGACTGGTCATCACCTCCACGAGCGAGATCGTGGCCGGTGTCGAGGTCGGTACGGGCGACCCTTCGACGCTGCGCGAGAAGGACGCGACGTCCGGCATCCCGGCCCTCACCGCGCCTGGCATCGTCGTCGGGCTCGCCGGCGGTCGGCTCAAGCACGCGGTGATGGTGGCGGCACCGGCCGCCGACGCCTCGGTGCGCCTCGAGCTCTACGTGCCGGGAGCCTCCGCACCCACCTGGACCATGACCCTCGACATCCCCAGCGGCTCCGTCCGGCGCGTCGCCGTCCCGGTGACGACCGCTGCCGCGACGTCGATCCTGGTCGTGACTCCGGTGTCCGGTGGGCCGGTGTACGCCGGCCGCGAGGTCACCGAGGCCGGCAGCCGCGGGCCGATGATCGCCCTGGCGCCGATCTTCCCGACCCATGCCACCACCCAGGTTCCCCAGGTCGTGTCGGTGCCGGGATCCTCCGTCCGCTGAGCGTCGGCGCCGCTGCTCGCGCCACGCCGACGCCGCTGCAGGACGCCGGGGCCCGACGGCGCGATGCAGGCCGCACCAGGATGTGTCAGTCGTCGGCGCGGTCGTCGTAGGTCGGGTCCAGGTGCGACGGCGAGACCCCGAGCAGGTCGGCGAGCTGCTCGGCGACGAGGTCGCGCACGAGATCGATGCGCGCGAGGCGATCGGGGGCCCGCATCTCGACCGGACGCCGGTACACCACGATCGTCGCGGACTGCTGGGCCCGCCCCGGCCGGTGCCCGGCGAGGGGCACCTCCTCGGGCGCGTCGCTCACGTCGGGCACGTCGCGGATCTCGACGTCGACCGAGCGCAGCCGTGAGCCCCAGCCCGGCTCGAGCCGGTCCACGGCTGCCACGACGAGATCGCCGAACTCGTCGGCGCGCGTGATCGTGGCCGGTGAGGACGGCGGCGCGAGCGGGCCGCGCAGGCCGTGGCCGTGCCGGTCTCGACGCCGACGCCGATGGCGCACGGGCACCGGCCGCGGCTCCCGGCCTGCCGGGATCGCGGGCACAGGCGATCGGTCCTCGGTCACGTGGCCAGGGTAGGGCGCGGGAGGGAGGCGGGCGGGTAGGCGGGCGGGACGCCGCGTCTGGCACGCACGCCTCGTCCGTCCTGACGCGCCGGGGGGCCGGTGCGGAGCGGTCGGCCCACCCTCCCGAGGTCCGCGGCGCTCGCGGCGCGCTCCCGGTAGCGGGTTGACGGCGTGCCGGTCACGGGCGGTGTCGGTGGGGGACCGTAGTGTCAGCGAGGTGAGCCCAGTCCGGCGTTGTTCCAAGCCCTCCTGCACCCGTGCGGCAGTGGCGACCCTCACCTACGTCTACGCCGACCAGACTGCCGTGCTCGGCCCGCTCGCGACCTACGCCGAGCCGCACTGCTACGACCTGTGCGAGCAGCACTCGGTGCGCATGACTGCGCCGCGCGGCTGGGAGGTCGTCCGGCTCCAGCCCGACCCCGACGCCCTTCGGCCCTCCAGCGACGACCTCGAGGCCCTGGCCGACGCCGTGCGTGAGGCGGCACGACCGAGGATCCGCGAGACGGTGCCCGCCCCCGTCGAGCTCGGTCGCCGCGGCCACCTGCGCATCCTGCGGTCCGACGCCGACGCCTGATCGGTCTGCAGTCCCCGCACCGTGGCGGACTGTGCCGCGTCGCGGACGGCCGATCACACAACGTAGATGTCCGGTCTCGCAGGGTGGTCACAGGGGTCACATCTGTCACTCTGGTCACACCAGTGCTTCCCAGGGCGCGATTTCCGCCGTATGGTCCCACTTGCATCACGCGGGGGGGCGGTTCGCCCGATCTCCTTCGGGGCGCGACCAAGCATCACGCCACGGGCCGGATCCTCGGTCCACGTGGGGGGACCAGAGGAGGACGACCATGGCTCGCAGCACACAGACGGCAACACCGGTGCCGCTGGGTTCACTCACCCAGCCCGGCGCCCGGGTGGGCGTCCGCTGCCAGATGTGCCAGTCCGAGCGGGTGACCCGGATCTCGATGGAGCTCACCGACGGCTCCGAGGTCGACTTCACCCACTGCCTCGAGTGCGAGCACCGCACCTGGCAGCACGGCGAGGAGCTCCTCTCGGTCGACCACGTGCTCTCGCGCGCCCAGCGCAAGCGCTGACCCGTCACACCCGCGAAGCCTCGACCGATAGGGTCATCGCGTGCTGGATGCTGCGCTCCTCGACCGACTGATCAAGGCCTATGACGTCCGTGGCGTCGTGCCCGACGACCTCAGCCCCGAGATCGCCCGCCTCGTCGGCGCGGCGTTCGTCCAGGTCGTGGGTGCCGCTCGCGCCGACGGCGGCCCCGGCACCGTCGTCGTGGCCCGCGACATGCGGCCCTCCGGCCCCGAGCTCGTCAGCGCCTTCGCCGAGGGCGTGACCTCCCAGGGCGTCGACGTCCTCGACATCGGGCTCGGGTCCACCGACCAGCTCTACTACGCCGCTGGGTCCCTCGACCTCCCCGGGGCGATGTTCACCGCCAGCCACAACCCGGCGCAGTACAACGGCATCAAGCTCTGCCGCGTGGGTGCCTCCCCGGTCGGCCAGGACACCGGGCTGAACCAGATCAAGGCACTCGTGCTGGAGTGGTCCGGCTCGGGCGTCCCCGCATTCGATGGACCTCCCGGCACGGTGACGCACCGCGACCTCCTCGCGGACTACGCCTCGTTCCTCAACGGCCTCGTGCCCCTCGACGCCAGCCGCCACCTCGACGTCGTCGTCGACGCCGGCAACGGGATGGGCGGCCACACCGTGCCGGCCGTCCTGTCCGGGCTGCCGCTCACGGTCACGCCGCTGTTCTTCGAGCTCGACGGCACGTTCCCCAACCACGAGGCCAACCCGATCGACCCGGAGAACCTCCGCGACCTGCAGCGCGCGGTCCTCGAGGCCCACGCCGACCTCGGGCTCGCCTTCGACGGCGACGCCGACCGCTGCTTCGTCGTCGACGAACGTGGCGAGATCGTCGACCCCTCGACCCTCACGGCGCTCATCGCGGTGCGCGAGCTCGGCAAGGACCCGGGCTCGGTGATCATCCACAACCTCATCACCAGCTCGGCCGTCCCCGAGATCGTCCTCGAGCACGGGGGCATCCCCGAGCGCACGCGCGTCGGCCACTCCTTCATCAAGGCCCGCATGGCCGACACGGGCGCGGTCTTCGGCGGCGAGCACTCGGGCCACTTCTACTTCCGCGACTTCTGGCGCGCCGACTCCGGGATGCTGGCCGCCCTGCACGTCCTCGCGGCCCTCGGCGAGACCCCCGAGGGCACCACGCTCTCGAGCCTGCTCGCGCAGTACCGGCGCTACGTCGCCTCCGGCGAGATCAACACCACGGTCGCCGACCAGGCGGCCGTGATCGCCGAGATCAGGGCCACCTACGGCGTACGCGACGGCGTCGTCCTCGACGAGCTCGACGGGCTCACCGTCACCGGCAGCACCGACGGCAAGAAGTGGTGGTTCAACGTGCGGGCCAGCAACACCGAGCCGCTGCTGCGCCTCAACGTCGAGGGTGCCGACGAACCGCTCATGGCGACCGTTCGCGATGAGGCCCTCGCGATCATCCGCGGCGGTGGCGCGTGAGCCCTCTCGACCCGGTCCTCCTCGAGGTCCTGGCCTGCCCCTGCGACCGGCACGCGCCGGTGCGCGTCGAGGGCGAGCCGCCGGCGGCCATCGTCTGCACCCGCTGCCTGACGTCGTTCCCCGTCCGTGACGGGATCCCCGTCATGCTGCTCGACGACGCGACCCCGGGCCCGCAGGGCATCGGCGCCGATCTGAGGGCCTAGCGATGGCGCGCTACGCCGACGACCTGCAGCTCGACGACGTCTCGGCCCTCTCCGCCGCCGACCCCGGCGACATGCTCCGGGCCACCGCCGACGCCGGCGCCCAGATACGCCGTGCCCTCGCTGCGACGAGCGCGGAGGCGCTCGAGGCGATCGCCGCGGACGGGCGTCCGCGTGCCATCGTCGTCGCGGGTATGGGCGGCTCGGGCATCAGCGGCGACGTCCTCGCCGCGGTGTGCGGCACCGGCTGCCCGGTCGCGATCACCACGCTCCGTGGCTACGTGCTGCCGGGGTGGGTCGGGCCGCTCGACCTCGTCCTGGCCGTCTCGTGCTCCGGACGCACCGAGGAGACTCTCTCGATCGCGGCCGAGGCCGTGAAGCGGGGGGCTCGGCTGGTCGGCGTCGGGGCCGCCGGTTCGCCGCTGCACGCGCTCGTGATCTCCGCCCCCGGTGCGGTGTTCCTCGCTGTCGACGCCGGGTCGCTCATGCCGCGTGCCTCGCTGTGGCTGCTCGCGACTCCGCTGCTGATCGTGGCCGACATCCTGGGCGTCGCCTCGGTCCCGCACGGCGTCCTGGAGCGGGCGGCCGACGTCCTCGACGCGCGTTCGGTCGAGTGCGGCCCCTCGGCGCCGCTGGCCGACAACCCCGCGAAGCTTCTCGGCGTCGCGCTGGCGTCCTCGCTGCCGATGGTCTGGGGCACCTCGCCGATCGGTGCGGTGTCGGCCTACCGCCTCGCCTGCCAGCTCAACGAGAACGCCAAGCTCCCCGTCGTCCACGGCGCGATCCCCGAGGCCACGCACAACCAGGTGGTCGCCCTCGACGGCGCCTTGGTGTCCCACGACGACGACATCTTCCGCGACCCGATCGAGGACGGCGCAGCGCCGGCCCGGCTGCGGCTCGTGCTGCTGCGCGATCCCGCCGAGCACCCGCAGGACGCGCGGCGGGCCGAGGTCGTCCGCGACATCGCCGAGCGTCGCGACGTCCCCGTCGAGGTCGTGCACGCTGTCGACGGCCACCCCGTCGTGCGCCTCGCGTCGCTGATCGGCCTCGCCGACTGGGCGAGCGTCTACGCCGCCATCGCACTGGGCGTGGACCCCACGCCGATCGGCCCGATCAACGAGCTCAAGGACCGCATCTCATGAGCACCGAGGGCGGCACCAAGGCGGTCATCGCCGCGCTGGCCGCCAACACCGGCATCGCGATCACGAAGTTCGCCGCCTTCTCCATCACCGGCTCGAGCTCGATGCTCTCCGAGGCGATCCACTCGGTGGCCGACTCCGGCAACCAGGTGCTCCTCCTGCTCGGCGGACGCCGGGCCAAGCGCGACGCCGACGAGCAGCACCAGTTCGGCTACGGGCGTGTGCGCTACGTCTATGCCTTCGTCGTCTCGATCGTGCTCTTCTGCCTCGGTGGACTCTTCAGCCTCTACGAGGGATGGCACAAGGTCCGCGCCCCGGAGGAGCTGACCAGCCCGTCGGTCGCGTTCATCGTCCTCGGGATCGCGATCGTCCTGGAGGGGCTGTCCTTGCGCACCGCGGTCCGCGAGGCCAACCACAGCCGAGGTGATAAGTCCCTGCTGAGGTTCGTGCGCGAGGCGCGCCAGCCCGAGCTCCCCGTCATCCTGCTCGAGGACGCCGGAGCCCTGGTCGGCCTGGTGTTCGCGCTGCTCGGCGTCTCCCTGGCCGTCGTCACCGGCGACGGTCGATGGGACGGCGTCGGCGCCCTCGCCATCGGGTCGCTGCTGCTGGTCATCGCGGTGTTCCTGGCACGGGAGATGTCCTCGATGCTCGTGGGTGAGAGTGCCGTCCCCGAGCAGACTGCGGCGATCCTGGCCGCACTCGAGGCTGAGCCGAGGGTCGAGCAGGTGATCCACATGCGCACCCTGCACACCGGGCCCGACGAGATCTTCGTGGCCGCCAAGATCGCTGTGAACGGCGCCGAGACTGCCGCCGACGTCGCCATCGCCATCGACGCCGCTGAGGCGCGCGTGCGCGCCGTCGTGCCGGAGGCGCGCTGGATCTACCTCGAGCCGGACCTGTTCCACGGCGCGAGCGGGTCCGACGTCAGTTCGCCGGACCCCATGAAGTAATGGCACACTGGTCCCGCCCTGCGGTGTCCATTGCCCGCGTGAGCAGCCGTCGGACCATCGAGGCCTCGAGACGTCCGGTGCGCCCCGCCCTGACCCGGGCGTCCGAACGGAGATCACGCATGTCCAGCAGCACCCCGACCGATCGCGACTTCAAGGTCGCCGACCTCAGCCTCGCCGAGTTCGGCCGCAACGAGATCCGCCTCGCCGAGCACGAGATGCCCGGCCTCATGGCGATGCGCGCCGAGTACGGCGAGAGCAAGCCTCTCACCGGCGCCCGCATCACCGGCTCGCTCCACATGACCGTGCAGACCGCCGTCCTCATCGAGACCCTCACGGCCATCGGTGCGGAGGTCCGCTGGGCCTCCTGCAACATCTTCTCCACCCAGGACCACGCCGCCGCAGCCATCGCCGTCGGCCCTCACGGCACGGTCGAGGCGCCCGCAGGCGTCCCGGTCTACGCCTGGAAGGGCGAGTCGCTCGAGGAGTACTGGTGGTGCACCGAGCAGGTGCTGCGCTGGCCCGACGGCGCCGGCCCCAACATGATCCTCGACGACGGCGGCGACGCCACGATGCTCGTGCACAAGGGTCGCGAGTTCGAGCTCGCCGGCGTCGTGCCGTCGGCCGACGAGTCCGACTCCGAGGAGTACGCCGTCGTCCTTGCCGCCCTGGCGCGCTCGCTCAGCGAGAGCACCACCCGCTGGACCGGCATCGCAGCAGGAATCCTCGGCGTCACCGAGGAGACCACGACCGGGGTCCACCGCCTCTATGAGATGTTCCGGGCGAACTCGCTGCTGTTCCCGGCGATCAACGTCAACGACTCGGTGACCAAGAGCAAGTTCGACAACAAGTACGGCTGCCGCCACTCCCTCATCGACGGCATCAACCGTGCCACCGACGTCCTCATCGGCGGCAAGGTCGCGGTCGTGTGCGGCTACGGCGACGTCGGCAAGGGATCGGCTGAGTCGCTCCGCGGCCAGGGCGCCCGCGTCATCGTCACCGAGATCGACCCGATCTGCGCGCTCCAGGCCGCCATGGACGGCTACGAGGTCGCCCGCCTCGAGGACGTCATCGGCCGCGCCGACCTCGTCATCACCGCCACCGGCTGCTACGACGTCGTCAACGTCGAGCACATGAAGCTGATGAAGCACCAGGCGATCCTGGGCAACATCGGGCACTTCGACAACGAGATCGACATGGCCGGCCTCGCCGCCCTCCCGGGCGTCACGCGCACGGTCATCAAGCCGCAGGTCGATGAGTGGGTCTTCCCGGACGGGCACTCGGTGATCGTCCTGTCGGAGGGGCGCCTGCTCAACCTCGGCAACGCGACGGGCCACCCGTCGTTCGTGATGAGCAACTCCTTCACCAACCAGGTGCTCGCCCAGATCGAGCTGTTCACCAAGCGCGACGAGTACGCCCTCGGCGTCCATGTCCTGCCCAAGCACCTCGACGAGAAGGTGGCCCGCCTGCACCTCGACGCGCTCGGCGTGCGGCTCACCGAGCTGAGCAAGAAGCAGGCCGAGTACCTCGGCGTCGACGTGGCCGGTCCGTTCAAGTCCGACCTGTACCGCTACTGATCGTCCTCGCCAGGCAGCGGGACCACTCCAGATGTCCGAGACGGCCGACCGGCCGGCCGTGACAGGGGCGCCCTACCCGGGTGCCCCTGTCACCTACGTCGAGGCGTGCGCCGCGGGTGTGCCGCTGCGCGTGTCGTGGTGGGGGCTCGGCGACGTCGTCATCGCCCTGCTCCTGTCATTCATCGCCCCGGTCCTCGTGCTCGGCGTGGCCTTCGCCTCGGGGGCGCGGTCGGCGAGCCCGGCCGTCCTGTTCCTCAGCCTGATGACTCCGTGGGTGGGGTTCGCGCTCTGGCCGTGGTTCAGCGTCCGGTTCAAGGGCAACGGTGTTCGTCTCGACCTCGGGTACACAGTGAGATGGATCGACCTTGCCTGGGGGCTCGCAGGCGGCGTTCTCTGCCTCGTCCTCGGCACACTGGTCGGGCTGATCACCCAGCACTTCGTCGGCGACTTCGGCTCCGCCGCCGGTGCTGCCCTCGCCGCGACCGAGGGGCCGCACTGGATCGTCTACGTCTTCGCCGTGTGCGCCGCCGTGGGGGCACCGATGGCCGAGGAGCTCTGCTTCCGCGGCCTCGTCTTCGCCGCCCTGGCCCGGGCCTCGGTGCGTCGCGGCCTGGCCGGGGTCCCGGTGGCCACGATCGGGTCGGCCGTGCTCTTCGCGCTCATCCATCTCGAGCCCGTCCGCATCCCGGTGCTCCTGACCATCGGGCTGGTGCTCTCGGCGTTGCGCGCGCGCACCGGCCGCGTCGGTGCGAGCGTCGTCGCACACGCGCTGAACAACCTGATCGCCGTCACCGGGCTGCTCGTCGTGACTCGTTAGCGCGACACGCCATTGTCCGTGTGCTGGACGGGGTTTCGAGATACGGGTAATTGCGTCGTATCCTGAGGGTTCGCCGACTCCACGGGATGCCCCATGACCTCGACCGCCCTCGACGCTCCGGCGTCGACGCGATCGCGCTCGAGCTCGTGGGTCCACATGCCCGGGCTCGACGGGGTGCGGGCGATCGCCGTCACCGCAGTCCTGCTCTTCCACGCGAACCCCGACTGGCTGCCCGGCGGGTTCCTCGGGGTCGACGTCTTCTTCACCCTCTCGGGCTTCCTCATCACCTCGCTGCTGCTCACCGAGCTGGGGGAGAGCGGCGGTCTCCGCTTCGGCCGCTTCTACCAGCGCCGCGCGCGCCGCCTGCTGCCGGCGCTGTTCCTGGTGCTCATCGCGACCTCCCTGCTGGCCGCCACCGTGGCACAGGACGCCGCGGCCCGGGTGCGCGAGGACGCCGTCGCGGCGTTCTTCTACGCCACCAACTGGTGGTACGTCCTGCATGGGCAGTCCTACTTCGAGGCTACCGGCCGTCCCCCGATGCTCCAGCACCTGTGGTCCCTCGCGGTGGAGGAGCAGTTCTACGTCATCTGGCCGATCCTTCTCTACGGCCTCTGGCGGCTCGGACGCGTCCGCGGGGTCCGCATCGGTGCCGCAGCCGGCGCGCTGCTCTCCACGGCCCTCATGACCGTCCTGGCCGTCCGTGCAGGCATGCCCGAGACCGCGGACGCCAGCCGGGTCTACTTCGGCACCGACACCCACGCCATGACCTTGCTCGTGGGTGCTGTCCTGGCGACGCTGTGGACGCCGGCACGCATCTCCGCGGAGCTGACCCCGCGCGGCCAGCGCGTCACGAGCGGGATCGGGCTCGCGTCGTTCATGGCCCTCGTCGCCGTGTTCGGCCTCGTGGGCCCGACGTCGTCGGTCCTCTACCGCGGCGGCTTCCTCGTCGTCGGGATCATCACCGCCACGATGGTCGCGGCCGCAGCCGTCACGGCGACGTCGTTCGCACGAGCCTTGGCGACCCAGCCGCTGAAGTACCTCGGGGAGCGCTCCTACGGCCTTTACCTCTGGCACTGGCCGATCTTCATGGTGCTGCGGCCCGGCATCGACCTCGACGCCGACGGCTGGCCGGTGCAGCTGCTCCGGGTCGGGCTCACCGTCGTCGCGGCCGAGCTGTCCTACCGCTACGTCGAGATGCCGGTGCGGCATGGCGTGGTCGGACGTATGTGGGCGGCCTGGAAGGCAAGCGGGCAACGGGGTCTCGTCGGTCGGTCCGCCGTTGCCGCCGTGACCGCGACCGGGGTCGTGCTGGCCCTCGGCGTGGGGCTGAGCGCGGTGCACGCGCCCACGGTCGAGGACGCGCTCGGTGGTGTGGCCGCCGTCGGCGACGACCCGCTCACGGCCAGCCCGTCCGCGTTCCCCAGCGCGTCGGCGTCCGGTGGCCCGGGCCCGTCGGCGTCCGGTGGCCCGTCGGCCGTCGCCACCCCCAGGCGGACCCCTCCCGCCACCCACATCCCCCCGGTGCTCAGCACCGGCCAGGATGCGTTCGGGCTCCCCACGACGACCGTCGGTGACTCCGTGATGCTCGCGGCCAGGAGCGCCCTGACCGACCTGTTCCCCAAGGTCCTCGTCGACGCCCACGTGAGCCGTCAGCCCCTGGACATCTTCGACCGGATCAGGCTGCGCAAGAAGGTCGGGCAGCTCGGCGACGTCGTCGTCATCGGTGCCGGCACCAACGGGGTGATCCGCTCGGCCGATCTCATGGCGCTGCTGAGCCAGCTCACCGACCGCTCTCGCGTCGTGCTCGTCACCTGCCGCGCAGACCGGTCCTGGATCGCTCAGAGCAACCGCTCGATCCTCGCCGCCGCAGCGGCGTTCCCCGGCAACGTGCGCGTCGCCGACTGGGCGAGCCTCGCCGTCGGCCACCGTGACTGGTTCTACGCCGACGGGATCCACACCAAGGCCGCGGGCAGCGCGGCGTACGCCGCACTCATCCGCGACGCCCTGCGCAACTGACGTCGGGCCAGGAGGTCCTCAGAGGGCGTAGCGCGCGACCACGGTCGCGATGAGGCTCGTGTAGGCCTTGCGACCGGTGCTGTTCGGATGGATCCGGTCCGCGCCGAACCACGCCGGCCGGTTGGCCGAGGCCCGCGCCCAGTCGACCACGATCACGTGGTTGACCGGGAAGTAGGCCGCGCAGGTGCGGAGGTGGGCGTTGTCCTGGAGCGTCCAGGAACGCGGGGCGTGCACGGTGACGAGGAACAAGCGGCGGCTCGGGCCGACGGTGAGGGCGACCGTGCGGCAGTCCTTCACCGACACCGTGCCGTTGGTACCGAGGTGCAGGACGACGTTGCGGGGCAGCGTCCCGGTGTGGAGCACGGCGCGCACGAGCGGAACAGCCTGGTAGAACTGACGGCTCACCTTCGCATCGACGCGGAACCCTCGGGCGACGAGAAGCGACTTCGAGCCGAGCATGACCGAGTCGCCGACAGCCCAACGGCCCGAACGGATCACGGCCATGTTCGACGCCGTCGACCGCGGCACGGCGGGTGTCGCCGATGCGGTGACCGAGGGTGCGGACGAGGACTCCGTCCTGGACGTGAGGGTCGGAGCCGGCCCATCGGGGGCGGATCCGCAGCCGGCCAGGGTGATCAGGAGGGCGACGCCGGATGCATACGTGATCAGGGCACGGGGAGGACGCATCACCGCTCTACGGTAGCCAGGCGTGCGCGCGGATGGCCAATCGGTGGTCCGTAGCCGGACGCGGTCACCCGGGTACCGCCTCGTGTCGGCGTTCACCGGCAAGGGTCAGTGAGGGGCCGAGAACGGCCCGGTAGCAGGGGGTTCCACCTGCGGGGCACCCGGTGTCGGTGCAACCCCCGAGGCGGCAGGTGGAGCGGTCCGCGGCGGCACCCGTGTCGGCACCCCTGTCGGCGGCGCGAGCATCGGCGGCGGCATCCGGTACGGGGGGCGCGACGCGGAAGGAGCCGTGCGGGTCGCGCGGCGCATGCGCTCGGTGAGGACCGCGGTGAGATAGGTCTCGGGGTGCGTGCCCGGCGGGGGCGGTGGCGCGACGTAGGACGACACCTCGGCGGCGAGCTGCATCCCCATGGTGGATCGGACCTGCGGGGCGATGCTGCCGGTGCGCAGCAGGAACTGCCGTGCCTGCATCGCGGTGATGTCGGGCAGGCGGGCGAGGTCGAGCGAGGCTGCCCAGCCCTCGAGGGCAGGCGGCATGGCATAGACGTACTGCCGGATCGAGGCTGCGGCGGGGACTCGCTCGCGGATGACGACCGTGCCCGCGAAGTGGTCGCCGAGCCGTTTGCTGCGCTGGGAGACCAGCGCGCTGATCAGTCCGACGGCCCCGGTGAACAGCCAGAAGTCGATGATCATGAACAGGGCCCGGACGAAGGAGTGGCGGAACCGCACCGGGCCGCCGTCGTCGCGCACCACGCGCAGGCCCGCCGCCAGCTTGCCGAGGGATCGCCCTCGCGTGAGCGTCTCGATGAGCGTGGGCATCCCCACGATGACCATCACGATCGCGACGAGCACGATCGCCGTCGCTGCGGCCCCGTCGACCTGGCTCGCGACGGAGACTGCGAACAGCCCGACGGCGACGAGCACACCGCACTGCACAACGAGGTCGAGGGCGAGCGCGAGGGTGCGGCTGGGGAACTGCGCGATGCGCAGGTCGAGGGCGACCGCCTCGCCCGTGACCGGCACGAGCGTGGTGTAGTCACCGGACGGCGTGGACATCGCACTAGTCTCGCTGCTGGCGGCTCGCGACGGGAGGAGGCACGCGGTGGAGGTCGACTCGTTCGTCGCGCAGCACTCCGGTGAGTGGGCGCGCCTCCAGGAGCTCTCCACCCGACGCCGCCGTCTCAGCGGCGCGGAGGCCGACGAGCTCGTCGACCTGTACCAGCGCACCGCTACGCACCTGTCGATGGTGCAGTCGGCCGCACCCGACCCAGCCCTCGTCGGGCGGCTCTCCTCGCTCGTCGCGACCGGACGTGCCGCGGTCACGGGCGCGAGCGGAGCGTCGTGGTCGGACGTGTCGCGCTTCGTCACGCGCTCGTTCCCCGTCGCGGTGTACCGCGCAAGGTGGTGGTGGATCGGCGTCGCGACCATCTCCGCCGTGGTGGCGCTGAGCATCGGTGCCTGGATCGCGCACAACCCCGACGTCGTCGCGGCCATCTCGACGCCCGAGGACCTCAAGCAGCTCGTCAGCTCCGACTTCGCGAGCTACTACTCCTCGAACCCGGCCGGTTCCTTCGCCTTCAAGGTGTGGACCAACAACGCCTGGGTGTCGGCGCTCGCGCTCGTCGGCGGCGCCCTGCTGTGCTTGCCGGGCATCTACATCCTGTGGCAGAACGCCCTCAACGTCGGCGTCGTCGGCGGCTTGATGGCCTACTCCGGCCGGCTCGACCTGTTCTTCGGGCTCATCACCCCGCACGGCCTGCTCGAGCTCACCTGCGTGTTCGTCGCCGGGGGTGCGGGGATCCGGCTCGGCTGGCAGATCATCAGCCCCGGTCCGCGCCCGAGATCGATCGCGCTGGCCGAGGAGGGGCGATCGACCCTGACCATCGCGCTCGGTCTCATCGTCGTGCTGCTGGTGAGCGGCGTCGTCGAGGCGTTCGTGACGCCGTCCGGACTCCCCACCTGGGCGCGCATCGGGATCGGAGCGGTCGTGTGGATCGCGTTCCTGACCTACGTCGTGGTGCTGGGAGGCCGTGCCGAGCGCGAGGGTGACATGGGCGACGTCTCCGATCGGGCCGCGATCACCGAGACCCTGCCGTACGCCGGCTGAGCGAAGTTCCGCCGGCGCCGCCGCTCGGCCGAGAGCACCAAGATCACGAATCCGGGTGTCAGAACGCAGTTCAACTGCGCTTTTCCTCCCTAAGGGAAGAACTTGGGAGATTGGGGTTAGAGGCGGCCTGCTGCTTTGAGGGCTAGGTAGCGGTCGGCGAGCTTGGGGGCGATGTCGTCGGGCCCGGCGTCGATGACCTCGACGCCGGAACGCATGACGAGCTCGGTCATCCGGTCGCGTGCGGCGATGGCCTGCGCGGCCGAGGCGGCGTCGTAGACGGCCCGGCCGTCGCCACGGGAGGCCGCGAGCTGTTCGAGCCGCTCGTCGCGGACCGATGCCAGCACGACGGTGTGACGCGCGGCCAGTGCGGGGAGGTAGGGCAGCAGCCCCTCGCGCAGCGCTGAGGGCTCCAGCGCGGTGAGGAGCACGACGAGGGAGTGCTGGCGGACGCGGGCGTTGATGGCGGCGACGAGGCCGTGGGCGTCGGTCTCGACGAGGTGCGGGTCGACGGCGGAGAGCGCACGCGACATCTGCGGCAGCAGGTCGGTGACCGAGGCGCCGCGGACGTCGGCGCGCACGGCGCGGTCGAAGGCCAGCAGGTCGACGCGGTCCCCGGCCTTGCCGGCGAGCGCGCCGAGGAGGAACGCCGCATCCATCGACGCGTCGAGGCGGGTCCCGTCACCGACGCGAGCCGCGGACGTGCGCGACGTGTCCAGGACGAGCAGCACCCGCCGGTCCCGCTCGGGACGCCACGTGCGCACCATGACGTCGGACGCGCGAGCCGTTGCGCGCCAGTCGATCGAGCGGACGTCGTCACCGATGACGTACTCACGCAGGGAGTCGAACTCGGTGCCCTGCCCGCGCATCATCAACGCCGTACGGCCGTCGAGCTCGCGCAGGCGCGCGAGCCTCGAGGGCAGGTGCTTGCGCGAGGGGAACGCGGGCAGCACGCGCACTGCCCACGGTACGGCGTGCGACACCTGACGACCCGCGAGCCCCATCGGCCCGAGCGACCGCACCGTGACGAGGTCGGGACGCCGTTCGCCCCGGCGCACCGGGCGCAGCACCGAGGACACGCGCGCGATGCGCTCGGGCGAGACCGACAGCGCGTGACGCGTCACCGCGACGCCCGCCGTGGGGGCCCACGCGTCGCGAAGAACTCCGTGCACCGCGCGCTTCCCGTTGTTGCGCACCGTGAGCGTGACGACGGCCTCCTCACCGAGCCTCGTCATCTGGTCGCCGGTGCGGTTGAACGCCAGGGCTCGCGGCGAGCCCGCGAGCAGGACGTCGACGCCGAGGAGCACGAGCAGCGCGAGGTCGAGCAGCAGCACGGCGGCCACCGACCGCGCGGCCAGCGCGACGGGCACGGTCAGCAGCAGCGCGAGCAGCGCGGCACGTCCGGTGACGACCATGAGGACCGTCCGTCCTCAGCGCGGGGTGGGGACGGTGGCGAGGATGCCCTCGAGGACGGCATCGGGCGTGACCCCCTCGAGCTCGGCCTCCGGGCGCAGCGACACGCGGTGGCGCAGGGCCGGCCGGGCGAGGGCCTTGACGTCGTCGGGCGACACGTAGTCACGCGCCGAGAGCCACGCCCAGGCCCGCGCCGCACTGATGAGGGCGACCGCACCGCGCGGCGAGACGCCCAGGCGCAGCGAGGGGCTCGAGCGCGTCGCCCGCACGAGGTCGACGACGTAGGCCGCCACCTCGGGGGCCACGGTCACCTGGGCCACGCGGGCGCGTGCCCGGGCGAGGTCCTCGGCTCCGGCGACGGGACGCAGGCCGGCACCGGCGAGGTCGCGGGGGTCGAAGCCGTCGAGGTGGCGGCGCAGCACCTGGTACTCGTCGTTGCGCTCGGGGAGGGACACGGTGAGCTTGAGGAGGAACCGGTCGAGCTGGGCCTCGGGCAGCGGGTAGGTGCCCTCGTACTCCACGGGGTTCTGCGTGGCCGCCACCATGAACGGGTCGGGGAGGAGGCGCGCCCTGCCCTCGACGGTGACCTGCCGCTCCTCCATCGCCTCGAGCAGCGAGGCCTGCGTCTTCGGCGGCGTGCGGTTGATCTCGTCGGCCAGCAGGATGTTGGTGAAGACCGGGCCGGGCTTGAAGGAGAACTCGGCGCTGCGGCTGTCGTACACCAGGGATCCGGTGACGTCGCCGGGCATGAGGTCCGGGGTGAACTGGATGCGGGTGCTCTCCAGGTCGAGCGCGGTCGCGAGCGAACGGATCATCAGGGTCTTCGCCGTCCCCGGCACACCCTCGAGCAGCACGTGACCCCGGCAGAGCAGGGCGATCACGAGACCGGTGACGACGGAGTCCTGGCCGACGACGGCCTTCGCGACCTCCTCGCGCAGCGCCAGCAGCGACGCTCGTGCCGCCGAGTCGGCCGCCGAGTCGGCAGCCGAGTCGGCGGCCGGTGCGGCCACGGTCGGTGCCGTCGGTGCGACCGGCGCAGCGGGAGCCACCGGCGTGGCCGGCGAGTACATCTGCGGGGCCGGTACCTGCGGTGCCGGTGGGCCGCCGAGACGCTGCGCGGCGTCGAGGTCGTGCCCGGGGGTGAGCCCCTGCTCGGGCGTGGGGGAGAGGCCGGGGGTGTCGGTCATGAGCGGCGAACCTCGTTCTCCAGGGTGTCGAGCGCGTCCGCGAGCCCGGTCAGGCCGGCGTCGTCGGTGGGGTCGGTGCCCGGTGTGATGAGGGCGGCGACGTCGGTGGCGGACCGGCCGGTGCGGGCGCTCGTCGCCGCGATCACCGCGGCGACGTCGCAGCCACGGGGTAGCGAGAGCAGCGCACGCAGTCGCGCGAGCGTGGAGGTGCGCAGGGCGTCAGCGGCACGTCCGCGCGACCGGCCGCGACGGTAGAGGCGTGCGCGCCCCTCGACCGACTCGGTCGCCCGTACGACGACGGGCAGCGGCTCGACGACGATGCGGCCCAGGCGGCGTCCGCGCCACCACACCACGACGACCATCGCGAGCGCGACCTGCAGCAGCGCCCAGCCGACCCACGACGGGACGAGGTCCTGGATCGAGATGTCGGCGCTCTCCTGGAACTGCAACGGGTCGGCGGACGACGGCAGCCACCACACGACGGTGTGGGTGCGTCCCAGGATGCCGAGGGACATCGAGGCGTTGCCCGAGTCGGCGAGGTGGGCGTTGGTGAAGGCGTCGGTCAGCCCGACGACCGTGACGATCTCACCGGCGCCGCCCCTGCTGGTGTCCAGGACGCCGCCGGCCCAGCAGGTGTGGATGTCGGAACGGTCCGTGGAGTACCTGCCGCCGGACTGCGGGAGAGGTCCGGCACGGACCGCGAGGTACCAGTCGCAGCCGGGGGCGGCCTCGTCGGTCGAGATCTGGTAGCCGGTGGGGGTCGCCCACGGGGCGAGCGCGTCCAGCGTCGACGGCTGCGGCGCGAGGAGGACGGTGTACTTCGCCTGCACGTCCTGGATCGCGCTGGCCATCCGGTCCGAGAGCGGGGCCGTCGGGTCGATGACGAGGGTCGCGTCGCCTCCTCGCGACAGCGCCGCCACCGCCGCGGCGGTGTCGGTCACGCGGACGACGGTGACGCCCTGGTCCCCGAGCAGGGCCGCGACCGCGTGCGACCCGAGCGGGTCGGTGGCGTCCGGGTCGAGTGCCCCCGACGTCCGCGAACCCTGAGCGAGGGCGATGAGGACGGCGGCGAGCAGGACGACGAGCCCGATCGCGATGGGCCCGCGGTTGGCGCGCAGGCGTCCGCGGACGGTCGGGGTGACGACGACGTCGGCGCTGCCGTCACCGACGACACCCGCCCCGGCGACGCCCGACGGGGACGCGTCCATGAGGCTCATCGCGGCACCATCAGGGCCGGGCCGTCGCTGCGGCTGGTGCGATCCGGGCGGGCCGAGGCGACCGCGTCGTCGACGGCCACGAGCCGGGCGTACGTCGAGGCGTCGGCCGTGCGCCCGCCGTACCAGACGTCGTCGAACAGGCGTGCCCCGAGCCGGAGGTCGGCCGATACGGAGGGCAGGGCGCGTCCGGCGTCGCGGGCGATCTCGTCGGCCGTGCGACCGGGCTGCGCGTCGACCAGACCCCGTTCCTCGAGGTCACGCACGACCGCGCGAAGCCGGGCGCGGACCGCCTCGGCCCATGCGCCGGACTCCGCGTAGCGCGCCGCCTCACGACGGAACTCGGTGGCGGAGCGCGCCGCGCCGTCGAACAACGACGCCGGGGCCGCGCCCTGGCCGAGACCTCCGGTACGTCGCCTGATCACGACGACCACGAGCACGACGATGACCGCGATGCCCAGGATCCCGAACCAGCCCAGGGGGGACGTGCCGCCGAGGTTGTCCAGCAGCTGGCCGACGCGCTCGATGATCCAGCTCATGACGCGCTGGATCCAGGGGTCCTGGTTGCTGTAGGCGGGCTTGGCCAGCTCGAGGCGGGCGAGCCGCTGTGCCTCCTCCCGCCCGAGGTCGATCGGGACGTCGAGGGGCGCGCGGGCCAGGAGGAGGGCGAGGGCTGCGGGCACGGCCGGGTCAGATCCCGACGCCGGCGGCGCGGGCGAGCTCGAGATCGAGCGCCTCGCGGCGGATCCGGCGGTCGATGTAGAGCAGGGTCACGATGCCGGCGGTGAACGGGATCACGACGGTGCTCGAGACCAGGGTGCCGAGCGCGGACGCGATCGACTGGCCGATCGGCATGGCACCCGAGGAGCCGCTCAGCGTGACCAGGCTCGCCGCACCGCCGATGAGGGCGAAGGGGATCGAGAGCACCTGGGTCACGACGTAGCCGAGGAAGGCGCCGAGCAGATGGATGCCGAACACGCGCCACCAGGCACCGGTGACGAGCGACATCGAGCGCCGCAGCGAGCGCAGGATGCCGGCACCCTCGAGCATGAGGGCCACCGGGGCCAGCAGGAGCCGGATGTAGACCCAGACCCAGGCGACCCAGGTCGCGAGGGCCAGCAGGAGCCCCACGAGGATGCCGAGCCCCCCTGCGTTGCTGGCCTGAGCTACGACGACGCCGAGCAGCAGCGAGATGCCGAGCCCGACGACGGCGATGCCGGTGAGGATGAGGCCGATCAGCAGGGTGAGCCCGAGCAGCGGCCAGAAGCGCGCCGCGGCGCGCTGCCACGCCTCAGCCGCGGTGACGCGACGACCCAGCACGGCCTGGCCCATCACGGTCGTGAGCATTCCGGTGGCGAGGATGTTGAGCACGAAGGACAGGACGACGACGACGATCGTCAGGCCCCCCGCGCCAGGCATGAGGCCGACGACGTCGCTGGGGTTGGTCGTGTCGCGGGCCAGCGCGTCAAGCAGGGAGGAGAACGACACCAGCAGGACCAGCTGCAGCGCCGCGACGCCGAGGGAGATGACCGCCGAGATCCCCAGCACTGTCGTGGGATCACGCCGGATGTAGCTGATCGCACCGTCGAGGATCTCGCCGAGGCCGAGCGGGCGCAGCGGCACGACGCCCGGTTTCGGCGCCTGGGGCACTGCGCCCCACCCGGCGACCCCGGGCAGCGCCGTGCCGGGCGGGCCGTAGTGCTGGCCGTACGCCGGACCGCCGTACTGAGCCTGCCCGTACGCCGGCTGCCCCCACTGCGGTGCGGCGTACTGGCCGGGCGGCGGCTGGCCGTAGGACGGCGGCGGGAAGGCCGGGGGTGCGGGCGGCATGCCGCCGAGCCCCGAGGACGTCGGGGAGCTCCAGGACGGGGCGGTCGGGGGGGAGCTCCAGGACGGGGTGGTCGGCGGGACAGCAGGGAGCGTGGGGTCCGGGTACGTCGGCTGCGCCCCGAGCCGGGTGGTCTCGGCGTCCGGGCCGCTCACGAGGGTCGGCGGCGGCTCCACGGACGCGGTCGGCCCTGGCGTGAGCCACGCCGTCTCCTGCGACGCTGTGCCGGGCGACAGGTTCCCCTCCAACGGCGCCGCCGGCCACTCCGGCACTGTCGCAGGGAACACCGGGGCGTCCTCGTCGGAGTCGTTCGGTCGGTCGGTGTCCTCGCTCATGGGCGGCGACGCGGTCCCTTCCCCGGCCGGACGTGCGGCCGGCCCCGGGGGTGCGGACCCACCGTCGCGCGTCCCCGGCCCGATCGTGTCACGCGCCGCCCGCGGGCGGCGCGTGACCCGCTGCGTCGACCGGGGGAACGGCACCGGACGGCGTCGCGTCCCACGGGAACCGCGCCGTCCTCCGGCACGTTGCACCACTGAGCAGCAGGGAGCGGCATCATGCAGGCAGCGAGGTGGGCCGTCCGGCCACACCCAGGCGAGACGGGTGCGACGATGACCGGTGTGAAGGGACGAGTGCTGGTCGTCGACGATGACACCGCACTGGCAGAGATGCTCGGGATCGTGCTCCGCACCGAGGGTTTCGAGCCGGTGTTCTGCGCCGACGGCGCGAAGGCACTGGCGGTCTTCCGCGAGACCAAGCCCGACCTCGTGCTGCTCGACCTCATGCTCCCCGGCCGCGACGGAATCGACGTCTGCCGATCGATCCGCGCGGAGTCCGGTGTGCCCATCGTCATGCTCACCGCCAAGACCGACACCGTCGATGTCGTCCTCGGCCTCGAGAGTGGTGCCGACGACTACGTCGTGAAGCCGTTCAAGCCCAAGGAGCTCGTCGCCCGTGTCCGCACGAGGCTGCGGCGCATCGACCAGGTCGGGCCCGAGAACCTCGCGATCGGCGACCTCCAGATCGACGTGGCCGGCCACTCCGTCAAGCGCGACAGCGAGCAGATCTCCTTGACCCCGCTGGAGTTCGACCTCCTCGCCGCCCTGGCGCGCAAGCCCTGGCAGGTGTTCACCCGCGAGATCCTGCTGCAGGAGGTGTGGGGCTACCGCCACGCCGCCGACACCCGCCTGGTCAACGTCCACGTGCAACGGCTGCGTTCGAAGATCGAGCACGACCCCGAGCGTCCGCAGATCGTCGTGACCGTGCGCGGAGTCGGCTACAAGGCGGGTCCTCCGTGATGACGCGGGTTCCGTGATCGCATGAGTCGCTGGTCGGATGTACGGCAGCGGGACTGGTCCGCGGTACGCCGACCTCCCCGTGCATGGCGCTCGTCGGTGTCGCTCCGCGTGGTGTCGACGACGCTGGCCCTGTCCCTCCTCGTGGTCGGGATGGTCGGGATCCTGCTCGTCGGACGCATCACCTCGGGCTTGCTCGACGCCAAGGAGCGGGCTGCCGTGGCGGAGGCCAGCAGCGGCGCGGCCGAGGCTCAGAGCGTCCTTGACGCCGCGAACACCGGTCCGAGCACGCCGTCAGGGCCCAAGCTCGTCGAGTCGGTCATCACGACCCTCGCCCAGCGGGCCGGCAGCCCCGGTCTCTACGAGGTGCTCGTCCTCGCGTCCCCGTCGAAGGACTCCGGGTCTCCCGAGCTCAGCACCAACGACGTGGCCGAGGCGAGCGTGCCGGCGAGCCTGCGCAGCGCCGTCGGCAGCGACCAGCGCCAGTCGTGGACCTACACCGAGATCCACTACCTCAGCGGACGGTCGGTCCCGGGCCTCGCGATCGGCGCCCCGCTGTCGGTCCCCGGCGTCGGACCCTACGAGCTGTACTACCTCTTCCCGCTCACCCAGGAGCAGAGCACGCTCGACCTCGTACAACGCGCGGTGCTGCTGGTGGGGACCCTGCTCGTCCTCACCCTCGGCGGGATCGCCTACGTGGTGACCCGTCAGGTCGTGTCGCCGGTGCGCCTCGCGGCACGGACCGCCGAGCGGTTCTCCGCCGGCCACCTCGCCGAGCGTATGCGGGTCAGGGGCGAGGACGACCTCGCCAAGCTGGCGACGTCGTTCAACGGGATGGCGACCAACCTCCAGGAGCAGATCACCCGCCTCGAGTCGCTGTCGCGGGTGCAGCAGCGCTTCGTGTCCGACGTGTCGCACGAGCTGCGCACCCCGCTCACCACCGTGCGCATGGCAGCCGACCTGCTGTATGAGTCGCGAGACGAATTCGACCCCGCGACGTCCCGCAGCGCTGAGCTCCTGCAGACCCAGCTCGACCGGTTCGAGGCTCTGCTCGCCGACCTCCTCGAGATCTCCCGCTTCGACGCCGGGGCCGCCGTCCTGGACCCCGACCCGGTCGACCTCCGTGGCCTGGTGACCCGTTCCGTCGAGGCCGCGGCCCCGCTCGCCGAGCGCAAGGGCTCGGTGATCACGATCGCCGCCCCGGCTTCGGTGTGCCTCGTCGAGGGTGACGCCCGTCGCATCGACCGCGTGCTCCGCAACCTCGTCGTCAATGCGATCGAGCACGGTGAGGGACGCCCGGTCGAGATCACTGTCGCGTCGAGTGAGGACGCCGTCGCGGTGACGGTGCGCGATCACGGCGTCGGTCTGCGCCCGGGCGAGACCTCCCTGGTGTTCAACCGGTTCTGGCGCGCCGACCCCGCTCGTGCCCGCTCGACGGGAGGCACCGGCCTCGGCCTGTCGATCGCCCTCGAGGACGTCCGTCTCCACGGCGGCTGGCTGCAGGCGTGGGGCGCACCCGGTGACGGCGCCAACTTCCGCATGACGCTGCCGAGCACCGTGCACGGCACCTTCGACGACTCGCCGCTGCCGCTCGAGCCGGACGACGCCGGCCCGCGCGTCCAGGCGTCGCTGGCGACGCCGTACCGCACGCCGCGGCGTGAGGAGGCGAAGCGATGAGGCACCTCCGCGTCGCGGCACTGCTCGCGGCCGCGTTCACCCTCGCGGCCTGCGCCGGCGTCCCGACGTCGGGCCCGATCCAGCAGGGGCCGGTCCTCGTGCCGGCCGGCGAGGACCAGTTCATCCGCGTGATCGCTCGTCCCCCGCACGCCGGGATGACGCCGGAGGAGGTGGTGCGAGGCTTCCAGATCGCCACCGCCAGCCCGGACGCGCTCTACGCGGTCGCCCGCGAGTTCCTCACGCCCGCGGGGTCGCTGACGTGGGACCCGACCCTCGGCGTCGAGATCTCCGACTCCGCGCCCCTCACGCCCACGACCCGGGACAGCGTCGTGACCATGTCCGGCGGCCTGTCCGGCACGATCGGCGCCTCCGGCGAGTACGCCGTGGCCGCGCCGGGCTCGAAGTTCTCCGTGCGCTACACGATGGAGCGGGTCGAGGGGGAGTGGCGGATCTCCTCGGCACCCGACGGCCTCGTGCTCTCGCCGTCGGACATCGAGCGAGGGTTCCGCACGTTCAACCTGTACTTCTTCACTCGTGACTTCACGATGCTCGTGCCGGCGCCGGTGACGGTTCCCGTGTCGGACGCAGGCCTCGCGACCCAGCTCGTCCGCGGACTGCTGGCCGGGCCGACGCCGTGGATCGCGTCGGCGGTCCGCTCGGCCTTCCCGGCCGGGACGCAGCTCGCCCTGGACTCGGTGCCCGTCGTCGACGGCGTCGCCGACGTCGCGCTCACGGCGGAGGTGCTGGCCGACGACACGACCCGCCAGAAGCTCTCGGCGCAGATCGTGTGGACCCTGCGCCAGCTCCCCGACATCACCGGCGTCAGCATGAGCGTCAACGGCGTGCCGGTCTCGGTGCCCGGGGTAGGCGTCGTCCAACCGATCAACTCCTGGCCACTCGTCGACCCCAACGCGCTCGCCGACGCCGCGCGCGCCTACGCCGTCGACAAGCGCGGGCTCGTGCGGATCGACCTCGACGGAAGTGCCACCTTCGTGGCCCACGTCAAGCCCGATCTCATCCTGCCCGGCATCAGTCTCGACTCGACCCGCGTGGCCGGGATCTCAGCCGACGGCCGGTCACTGTGGGACCTGAAGCTCGCCGACGGCGCCACCGCGACGCGTCCGGTGTACTCCGGCGCTTCGCTGTCGCGTCCGTCCTGGGACCGCAGCGGAACCATCTGGGTCGTCGACCGGGGTACGGGCCTGGTCGCGGTCAGGGACGGCAAGGCGACCCCGATGCCGATCGCGGAGCTGCCGACGGGTATGTCCCAGAAGGACATCCGGGCCGTGGCCGTGTCGCGCGACGGCACCCGGATGGCTCTCCTCGTCCAGCGCGACGGCAGGGTCGAGCCGATGGTGGCGCGCATCGAGAGCTTCGGCGACACCGTGCGCGTCGCCGGACCTCGCCGGGTGGAGGGCGCTATCACCGACGCCGAGGACCTCGCCTGGCTCGACGCCGACACGCTGGCAGTGCTCGGAACGTCCGGCGCGTCGGCGTTGCAGGTGCTGCAGATCGACGTCGGCTCTGCGCGCGTCCGGTCCGGCGACGCCCCCGAGAAGGCCAGCACGCTCGCCGCCGCGCCGGGTCGCTCGATCCTCATCGGGGCGGGAAAGCAGGTCTACAAGACGTCCGGCGGCAGCCGGACGCTGCTCACCCAGGCCACCTACCCCGTCTACCCGGGCTGAGGGCTGGCCGGCGGTCTCGCGGTCCAGCTCACCGGGTCACGGCCCGCTTCACGGGCACCTCCGTCGAGTCCTCGGCGTAGCGCACGCACCAGATGGTCGCCCGCGCTGTCGTGCGCAGCTGCCAGTCCCCGGTCGGGCCGGTGTCGACGGCCCCGACCTGGGGGGCCCGCTCGAACACCGCGCAGTACCCGACGACGACGAGGCGCGCACCGACCACGGTGCCCCGGCTCCGGTGAGCACCAGGCGCCCGCGCACGAGGTGCGATCCCGCGCTCGGCGCGCGGATGCTGATCGTGGGTGGCCGAGACCCCTCGCACGGTGATGAGGGTGGCCCGGGCCACGCCAGGGTCCGGGCCGGTGACGTTGCCGAACAGGTCGTCGGTCCTCACCAGGCTGCCACCGCCGATCATGTCCGGCGCCAGCCGCCCCGGCCGAGGACACCCAGCAGGGTCGTCCCCTCCCCTCCCGTCCCCTCTCCTCCCCGTCCTCGGCGTGCCGGAGCTCGACAACGCGGGCGCTCGGGACCAGGTTCTGGCCGGCGACCGGGTTGAGAGCGGCCGGTGCCGAGGGAGGGGGTCGAGGTCGAGCTGGCTGAGAGGGCTGGTGCGGTCGAGCCTGGCGACGAGGTGCTGCAGCCCGCGATCCAGGACAGCGCACGGGTGAGCGCGACCGACGTCGTCACCGTGCGGCCGGTCACCCCCGTCACGGCACCTCGTGCGGTGGATCTGCGCATGGCCCCCACCGCCCCTGCCCGGGGGCCACCTCGCTCCTTCCTCGGTGGGTGGCCATCGAGCCTCGGTGGGTGGTCATCGAGCGCCCCGGTCCGCGCCGAGCCCACAGCCACCGGCCGTCGGATCGGCGCTGGGGACGGCGCCGGCGCGGCGCCGTCGTGGGCGACACGCTGGCACCGTGACCCGTGCCTGGCCCCTGCCCCCGGCCGACCTCCCGGTCACCGGGCTGGCGGCGCGGACCCGCCTCCTGCTCGGGTCGGTGGTGGACCGCCCGTGCGCCGGGTGCCGGGGGCCGGGTGGTCCCTGGTGCTCCTCGTGCGACGAGACGTTGCGCGGGCCGGCGTCCCAGGCCGACCTGCGCCCCCGCCTGCCCGGGCTCCCGGGGGTGTGGTCGGTGGCGGCGTTCGAGGGGCCGGTCCGCGAGGCGCTCATCGCCTTCAAGGACCATGGCAGGTGGTCCCTGCGGAGTGTGCTCGGCGCGGCCCTCGCGCCGGCGGTCGCGGCCGCGGCCCTCGGACGGCCCGACGCAGGTCTCCCGGAGCGGCTGACGCTCGTCCCGGTGCCGGGGTCGCCGGGGTCCGCGCGGGCCCGGGACGGCGACCACGTGCTCGAGCTCGCGAGGGTCGCCGCCCGGATGGTGCGTCGTACCGGCCTGGCCGCCGACGTCGTGCCTGCGCTGTCATCCGTGCGTCGTCGGCACGACCAGGTGGGCCTCGGTCGGGCCGCTCGCGCCGCCAACCTGAGCCAGGCGATGACGCCGTCGCGGGTCGCCCTCGGGCTCACCGGAGTCGTTCTCATCGACGATCTCGTCACGACGGGCTCGACGCTCGCCGAGGCCTCGCGGGCGCTCCGGTCGGTGGGTGTCCTGCCCCTCGGGGCGGCCGTCGTCGCGGCTGCAGTCTCGCGAAGGTAAGAGCTTTCCCCGAGTGCCGTGCGCGCCGCGCGCCGCCGCGCGCACGGAGATAGCGTGTCCTTGTGGCACCCGTCCGGGTCCGTGGTTGCGTTCTCGACAGGGTTCCGCTCTCCAGAGCCTCTCGAGGGCAAGCCGATGCCAGCCGCAGGCGAAGCGGCCCACGTAAGGCGACTCTTCGTCGTTCGATCACGGTGCGGTTTAGAAGTAAGCCCTGCCCTGCCGATGAGACACAGTGCTCGTCGATCCAGGAGAAGGGGAGTAGTCGCACAATGCCCGCCCGGGCGCGGCGAGACCTTCAGCAGGCGATTGTGGGGTCGAAGACCAGGTCGGCCGGACGGGTGTCGCACGATGGTCGGCCACCGTGCGGGGCGAGTGCACCGCTCGGTACGTTGGTCAGTACGGGGAACAGCAAGTCGTCAGGTAGTTGCGCACGTCGTGAAGGAAGGTGACGCCGCCATGACCACCATGAACGCGCCCGTCGACATCGTCGTTCGGGGCCGTCACATCGATCTGTCCCAGCGCTACCGCGACCACGTCGCGGACAAGCTCGGGCGCATCGACCGGTTCGGAGTGACTCTGAGCCGGATCGACGTCGAGGTGACCAAGGAAGCCAATCCCCGACAAGCCGACCGCGCATTCGAGGTGGAGCTCACGTGCGTCGGCCGCGGTCCCGTGATCCGCGCGGAGGCCACAGCCACCGACAAGTACGCCGCCCTCGACCTGGCCTATACACGCCTCGAGGAGAGGCTGCGTCGCGCCGGCGAGCGACGTCACAGCAAGCACCGTCGTGGTGTCACTCCGATGGGGGGCATCCCGGGTGCGGCCGCCGCCGCAGCCGAGGAGGCCGCCGAGGCCGACGACACCGAGGCCGACGTCGTCTACGAGGAGGGTCCGATCGTCGTCCGCGACAAGACCCACCCGAGCATCCCCATGACGGTGTCCGAGGCACTTCACGCGCTCGAGCTCGTCGGTCACGACTTCTTCCTCTTCCACGACGTCGCGACCGACCAGCCGACCGTCGTCTACAAGCGGCGTGGCTATGACTACGGACTGCTGCGCCTGGAGCTGAACACCGCGGAGGAGCACGTGGAGGCCTCCTGACCCAGGCGTCGTCACGGAGTCGGTCAGGGGTGGCACCGGGTTCTCCGGTGCCACCCCTGACTCGTTCGCTGCGTGCCATGATGCGATCGTGGCGCAGCGAACGAGCTCTCCCGTACGGGTTCTCGTCGCCGACCGTCAACCGCTGTTCCGTCGCGGGGTCGCGGACGTCATCGCGGTGCTGCCTGACCTCGTCATCGCCGGCGAGACCGACAACGGCTCCGAGGTCCTCGACCTGGTGACCCGGCTCGACGTCGACGTCGTCCTGCTCGATCTCGCGATCCCTGGTGGTGGCGTCGAGGCCTGTGCCCTCCTGCGCGTGACACGGCCCGACGTACGCGTCGTCGTCCTCACCCAGGCCGACGACGACGCCGAGCTGGCGGGTGCGGTGCGCGCGGGTGCCCGCGGCTACCTGCTCAAGGACACCACGCCGGAGGAGCTCGTCGAGGCGCTGCGGGCGGTGGCTGCCGGCAGCTCCCTGCTGTCGCCGGCGATGGCGTCGCGGCTGCTCGACGAGTTCGCGGTGCTGGTCCGGCGGCACGAGGGGCCGGCCGAGGGCACCGGCTCGTTGTCCCGCCGCGAGCTCGAGGTGCTCACCCTCGTCGCGCAGGGCCTCAACAACCGCGCGATCGCCGAGGCCCTGTTCATCAGCGAGAACACGGTGAAGAACCACATCCGCAACATCCACGAGAAGCTCCAGGTCCACTCGCGGATGGAGGCTGTGGTCCGCGCGGTGCGCGAGGGCGTGCTGCAGATCGCGTGACAGCGGCACGGGGGACGTCGCTGGTCCTCATCGCAGCGCTCGTCAGCGGCCTCGTCGTCGGCACCCGCCGCTAGGTTCGGTCCCGTGAGCGCTGCCCTCTCCATCGACGACGCGCGCTCCCTCGCCCTGCGCGCGCAGGGGCTCGTCCCCGGGGTGCTCCCGCTGCGTCCGGCGCAGAGCCACCGTGCGTCGAAGGCACGTCGCACGGCCGCCGTCGACACCACGCTGCGACGTCTCGGTGCTGTCCAGCTCGACACGATCAGCGTGCTGGCACGCAGCCATGAGCTCGTGCCGTACTCCCGGCTCGGCGCCGTCGGCCGGGACTCCGTCGAGGAGGCCTACTGGGGCGGTGGGCGCGACCACGTCCATCCCGACGAGGCCACCACCTTCGAGTACTGGTCGCACGCGGCCTGCATCCTCCCGGTGGAGGAGTGGTCGTGGTTCGCCTTCCGGCGCAGGTCATTCCGGCGTAAGGGGTTTCACTGGCACGAGACGCCCACCGCCGCCGTCGACGGCGTGCTCGCGAAGCTCCGCGACATCGGGCCGCTCACCACCACCGAGCTCGGCGGCGCCAAGGCGGGCGGGGAGTGGTGGGACTGGTCGGAGTCGAAGATCGCCATCGAGTGGCTGCTCTACATCGGTGAGGTCGTGTGCGTGCGGCGAGTCGGGTGGCGGCGCGTCTACGACCTCGCCGAACGCGCGATCCCCGAGCGCCACCGCGCCCCCGACCCGTCGTGGACCGACGTCGACGGCGTCCTCGGCCCGACCGACGAGGACTGCGTCCGCGAGCTGCTCATCCGGTCGGTGCGGGCCTGCGGCGTCGGCACGCTCACTGACGTGGTCGACGTGCACCGCCTCACGTCACGCCACGTGCCTCGATCGATGGTCGAGGCTCAGCTCTCGGGCCTTGTCGACGACGGTGTCGTGCGCAAGGTGGAGGTCGAGGGCTGGCAGTCCGCGGCGTACTCCGACGCCGCGGCGCTGGACTCGCTCTCCGACCGCCAGGCGTCAGGACGCTCACGAACGACCGTGCTCTCGCCGTTCGACTCCCTCGTGTGGCACCGCGGCCGCACGTCGCGGCTCTTCGGCTTCGACTACCAGCTCGAGGCGTACGTGCCCAGGGACAAGCGCGTGCACGGCTACTTCACGATGCCGGTCCTGCACAGGGGTCGGCTCGTCGCCCGCATCGATCCCAAGCGAGTCGGGTCGACTCTGCACGCGCGGCAGGTCTTCTTCGAGACGGGCACTCGCGGGGGAGTCGCGGCGTCGGCTGTCACCGGGGTCGCGGTAGCGCTGCGCGAGGCGGCGTCGTGGGTCGGCTGCACGGACGTCGTCGTCGACCGTGTCGAGCCCGAGTCCGTCCGGCCAGCCCTCGAGTCGGCGGTCGCCGCCCGCTGAGGCGTCCTCGTGCCCTGCGGCGAAGCCCGCGACGTTCGGCGATCGGGCCTGACCCTGACGTCCTGGTAGCGACCGGGGGATCAGGCGGATCGGACGTGCGGCTACCCGCGGTTCGCGCGTTCGCGTTCGAGGGCGAGGTGCTCCGGGCTGTGGCGTTCGAGCAGTGCGGCGAGGCGCTCGACAGCCGCGCCACCCGCTCCTCGCGCCGTGGCTGCGCCCAGGACGAGGTCGCGGTCGAGCAGCCCGAGGGTCCTGAGCTCGTGGATGATCCGCGCGGTCATGTCCGCGCCGAATCCCCTGACCCAGCCGTTGTTGCCGTAGTCGATGATGCGGTCGACCTGGACCTGCAGCTCGTGGTCGACCGGTGGTGTGACCGAGCCCGTCGTGAGGTCCAGTGCGCCGACCTCGGCGGCCCATCCCGCCAAGGGGAAGGGGGATGCCTCGATGCCGCAGAGCGCCGTGCCCCTCGCCAGAGCGTGCGCGAGGTCGAACGAACGGGCGTCGGGGCCCAGGGCGAGGACCGGGCCCTGACCGGGATGTGCGTCCCTGCGGCTTCTCGGCGTGACGTGCCGGCCGCGATCGGCGAGGTCCCTCAGCCGCGGGTGGCTGGTGTCGACCTTGAAATTCACGGTGACGAGCGTGGGGCTTCCCCCGTGGCTGCTGATCCACTTCTCGACCCAGTCGACGGCGACGACGATCGCCTCGTCCGGGTCTCGGCCCGTGGTGTCCGGGATCCAGGCGGCGACGTAGCGGTTCTTCGCCATACGAGGAGTATGTCCCTGTCCGCCCGGGGGAGGACACCTGACGTCCGGACCCCGAGCAGCATCAGGGATCTGCGGTGCTCGCCATCCTGGTTCAGGCGGACGCGCGGACCTGCTGCGCGAGGTGCGCGAGCACGACGTCGGTGAACAGCTCAGGGTCATGGGTGTGCGGCTGATGGCCCGCGCCTGGCACGAGCACGAAGCGGCTGCCGGGGAGGAGGTCGTTCGCGTTCAGCCCGTGCTGCCAAGGGATCATGGCGTCCGAGTCTCCCCACACGAGGAGGACCCGGTGCGGGTCGAGTGCCTTGAACGGTTCGATGCCCGACACCTTCTGCCCCTGCGGTCCGACCACGCTGCGCAGTGTTGCGAGGAACGCGGCCTGGCGCTGGTCGTCTCGGAGGACGCGCAGCCCGTCGATGGTCTCCGGGCTCAGCACTCCACCGGCGACCCCGACGCGGTCGAGGGCCCGGTTCACCCATGTGCCCGTCCTGAGCACGGGCGCTGAGGTGAGCAGGCGCAGCACGAGCTCCGAGCCGGGTCGGCTCGCGGCCCGAAGGCCGCTGCCGGCATCGAGGCCGAGCCCGCCGCTCGCGACCAGGGTGAGCGACTCGACCTTGGCGGGGTACTGATAGGCGAACTGCAGGGCGACGCCGCCGCCGAGAGAGTGGCCGACGAGGTGGACGTGCTGGTGGCCGAGGTGGTCGAGGAGGTCGCGGATACTGTTCGCGTTCGCACCGAGGCTGAAGTCGCCGTTGCCGTATCCGGACTCGCCGTGGCCGAGCAGGTCGATGGCCAGGACGCTGCGCCCCGACCGCGCCAGCCGCTCGGGGATGTCCTCCCAGGTGCGGATGCTGGCGCCCACGCCGTGGATGAGGACGAGCGGCGCGCCGAAGCCGGGGTGCTCCACGTAGGACATCTCGTGGCCGTGCAGCACCGCGGTCCGCCGCAGCGGGCTCGCGTCGTTCCCGGGCATCGGTTCCTCTCACGTTACTGCCGCGTAACCTACGGTAGCGTAACCCGGCACCCTGATTCCTGCCCAGCGGTAGGAACGGAGTCAGGGGCGACGGTCGGGGAATGCGGGTCGCGCGCCGCACCCACCGACGGGCCCTAGGAGTTCGGGCCTACGGGCGAGGGCCGACGTGCGTGCACAAGCCGGTTCGTGTCGCGGCGGCCGGGGCAGACCCTGCCGATGAGCGCGAACCGCGTCGCCGCCGCGGTCGGTCCAGCACAATCGCGGGCATGAACCGTGACGAGCTGCGTGCAGCCCAGGCGCCCCTGCGCGAGCGATACAAGGCCGATCCGGCAGCGGCGTGGACGCCGTTACATGCGGCAGGCGACCACCGCGACGGCGGCATCACGTGCACCGTGAGCACCGGTGCCGGGCCGGTGCGCGCCGGGCTCCACCCCGCGACCGGGGGCGACGGCGACGATGCGTGTTCGGGAGACATGCTGCTCCAGGCACTGGTCGCCTGTGCGGGCGTCACGCTGCGCAGCGTGGCCACGGCGATGGGCCTCGAGCTGGGCGAGGTGCACATCACGGCGGAGAGCCACTTCGACGCGCGCGGGACCCTGGGCCTGGACCGGTCGGTCGACGTCGGTGTCGGCCCTGTCACGCTCACGGCGGTCGTCGAAGCCGACGTCGAGGAGACCGCCCTCGCGCGGCTGGCCACGTCGACGGAGCGCTACTGCGTCGTGGGCCAGAGCCTTCGCCAGCCGCCGACGGTCGTGGTGGTACGTCGCGTCGGCTGAGGTCACCGCCGTCGGCTGCCGCGGCCGACTCAGTCGACCGAGAGGCCGAGGGCGCCCGAGGCCCACCGGCGCACGACGTCCTGCACCTCGGTCGTGAGCCGTTCGCCGTCGTGGTCGGGTCGCAGCCAGGCGGAGACGGAGGCGCGCCGGTGCGGGGTCACGACGACCAGGACCTCTGCCATGCTCGCACCTGTGGTGATCTCCCGGACCGCGAAGGAGAGCAGGTCACCCCGCTCCCAGCCGGCGAGCCGGGCCTCGCGCTCGTGGCCGATCTCGCCCGCGTCGTATCGCTCCGCGAGCACGTCGTCGAGGTCGGCGTGAGCCGTCGGCCACGGCCGCAGCTGCCAGGCCCCGGCGACGAGCTCGGTGAGCTCGGGGCCGGTCATCGCCGAAGGTCCTCGGCCAGGAGCCCGCCCACCCAGTGGTCGAGCCGCTCGCCGCGTCGGCTCTCACCGCGGCGCAGGAGGCCCTCGACCTCGATGCCCACCGCCTCCGCCACGCGTCGGGACGGTTCGTTGCCGACGATCGCGAACCAGTCGATCCGGGTCAGTGCCAGCTCGTCGACGGCCCAGGTGCAGGCGAGGCGGACCGCGCGCGTCATCAGCCCGCGGCCACGACCTTCGGGCACCATCCAGTAGCCGACCTCGGCCACCCCGCCGGGTTCCCCGGTGAGGTCGATCCCGTGCAGGCCGACCAGCCCGAGGAAGGTGTCGGGGTCGGCGGCCTCGCCGATGACCCAGACCGCGTCGGTGGCGGCCTCCCACCAGGGTCCGATCTTCGCGAGGAAGTCATCGGCGTCGGCCCGGGCGTAGGGCGACGGGACCCGGGTGAAGAAGGCGACGTCGGGATCGCCCGCCCCCCGGGCGATGGCGTCGGCGTCGGCCGCACAGGGCTCACGCAGCACCACCACGGCGTCGGTGAGGTCGCGGCGGGGCGGGAGCGAGGCGGGTGGGGGGCTGTCGGTCACCGTCCCATCCCACCTCATCCCACGGTCGGAGGGCGACCCGGTTGTCGAGCCCGATCGCCGGTGCAGGTGCGTCGGGATGTCGGTGCCCGTGACCGGATGGTTACCATGCTTGCGGTGGCGGGGCTCCCGTTCGCCCTGACGTCCCTGACCCGGGACGCAGCGCTGTGCTGACAAGGACGTAGCTGGTGTCGCTCCTCGACAAGATCCTCCGCGCCGGTGAAGGACGCCTGGTGAAGAAGCTGGAGTCCATCGCCGTTCAGGTGAACGCGCTCGAGGAGGACTTCGTCGACCTCACCGACGCCGAGCTGCGCGCCAAGACCGAGGAGTACAAGGAGCGCTACACCGACGGCGAGTCGCTCGACTCGTTGCTCCCGGAGGCCTTCGCCACCGTCCGCGAGGCCGCGAAGCGCACGCTGGGCCAGCGCCACTACGACGTCCAGATCATGGGTGGGGCGGCGCTGCACCTCGGCAACATCTCGGAGATGAAGACGGGTGAGGGCAAGACCCTCGTCTCGACCCTCCCGGCCTACCTCAACGCGTTGTCCGGTGGCGGCGTCCACGTCGTGACCGTCAACGACTACCTCGCCGAGCGCGACTCCGAGTGGATGGGCCGGGTGCATCGCCACCTCGGCCTCACCGTCGGCGTGATCCTCGCCAACATGACCCCGGCCGAGCGCCGCGTGGCCTACGAGTGCGACATCACCTACGGCACGAACAACGAGTTCGGCTTCGACTACCTGCGCGACAACATGGCGTGGTCGATCGAGGAGCGCGTGCAGCGCGGCCACAACTACGCCGTCGTCGATGAGACCGACTCCATCCTGATCGACGAGGCGCGCACGCCGCTCATCATCAGCGGTCCGGCCGACGCCGCCACGAAGTGGTACTCCGAGTTCGCCCGCATGGTCCCGCGCCTGAAGAAGGGCGACGAGGCCAAGGGCATCGACGGCGACTATGAGATCGACGAGAAGAAGCGCACCGTCGGCATCCTTGAGTCCGGCGTCGAGAAGGTCGAGGACTGGCTCGGCATCGACAACCTCTACGAGTCGGTGAACACCCCGCTCGTGGGCTACCTCAACAACGCACTGCGCGCCAAGGAGCTCTTCAAGCGCGACAAGGACTACGTCGTCATGAACGGCGAGGTGCTCATCGTCGACGAGCACACCGGACGCATGCTCGCCGGCCGCCGCTACAACGAGGGCATGCACCAGGCCATCGAGGCCAAGGAGGGGGTGGAGATCAAGCAGGAGAACCAGACCCTGGCCACCATCACCCTCCAGAACTACTTCCGCCTCTACGACAAGCTCTCGGGCATGACCGGTACGGCTATGACCGAGGCCGCGGAGTTCGACCAGATCTACAAGCTCGGCGTGATCCCGATCCCGACGAACCGCTCGATGGTCCGGCTCGACGAGGCCGACCTCGTCTACCGCACCGAGGACGCCAAGCTCAACGCCGTCATCGACGACCTCGCGGCTCGCCACGAGAAGGGTCAGCCCGTCCTCGTCGGCACCACGAGCGTCGAGAAGTCCGAGCACCTCTCCGCCCTGCTGCGCAAGCGCGGAGTGCCTCACGAGGTCCTCAACGCCAAGCAGCACGAGCGTGAGGCGTCGATCGTCGCGCAGGCCGGGCGCAAGGGCGCCGTCACCGTCGCCACGAACATGGCCGGACGAGGCACCGACATCATGCTCGGAGGCAACTCCGAGTTCATGGCGGCCGCCGAGCTCGCCCAGCGTGAGCTGAGCCCGGTCGACACCCCTGACGAGTACGAGGCCGAGTGGCCCGCGGCGCTCGAGCGCGCGAAGAAGGCTGTTGCCTCCGAGCACGAGGAGGTCACCGGCCTCGGCGGCCTCTACGTGCTGGGTACCGAGCGGCACGAGTCGCGGCGCATCGACAACCAGCTGCGAGGCCGTTCCGGCCGTCAGGGCGACCCGGGCGAGACCCGGTTCTACCTCTCGCTCGAGGACGACCTCATGCGGCTGTTCAAGGCCGACATCGTCGATGCCTTCCTGCGCCGCTTCAACGTGCCGGACGACGTCCCCATCGAGGCCAAGATGGTGAGCAACGCGATCCGGTCCGCGCAGACCCAGGTCGAGGCGCAGAACTTCGAGATCCGCAAGAACGTCCTCAAGTACGACGAGGTGATGAACCGCCAGCGCGTCGTCATCTACGAGGAGCGACGTCGCGTCCTCGAGGGCGAGGATCTCCACGAGCAGGTGCGCAGCTTCCTCGACGACACGATCGACGGCTACGTCCACGCCGAGACCAGCGACGGCTACCCGGAGGACTGGGACCTCGACCGGCTCTGGACGGCGCTCAAGACGCTGTACCCGGTCAGCTCCACGCCCGACGACCTCATCGAGAGCTCCGGGGGCGGCCGCGGCGGGCTCACCCAGGAGTACCTCGTGGGCGAGCTCCGCGCCGACGCGCAGGGCGCCTACGACGAGCGCGAGGCCACCCTCGGCAACGACGTCACGCGCGAGCTCGAGCGCCGCGTCGTCCTGTCGGTGCTCGACCGCAAGTGGCGCGAGCACCTCTATGAGATGGACTACCTCCAGGAGGGGATCGGGCTTCGCGCGATGGCGCAGAAGGACCCGCTCGTGGAGTACCAGCGCGAGGGCTACATCCTGTTCAACGCCATGATGGAGTCCATCAAGGAGGAGTCGGTCGGCTACCTGTTCAACGTCGAGGTCCAGGTCGAGGACGAGGCGCCCGAGGGCGAGACGATCGAGGGCGAGGTCGTCGAGGCCCCGCCGGCCATCGAGCTGACCCCGCAGCCGGCGCCGTCGCTGTCTCCCCCCACCACGCCGACGATCTCGGCCAAGGGACTCGGCCCGCAGCGCCCGCAGCGGCTCGAGTACACCGCGCCCAGCATCGACGGTGAGGCCGGTGTCGTGCACCAGTCCGAGGACGTCGAGGACATCCCTGAGCTCAGCGCCGACGCCAGCCGCGCCGAGCGTCGCCGCGCCGAGCGAGCAGCCCGCAAGCGCAAGTAGCGACAGCTCCGCACGAGCACGCACCACCTCGGGAGCACACAGCACGGCGACAACGCCGAGCAGCGTGCTCCTGCGCTGTCGGGCCCACAGGCGAGCAGCGCCCCGACGAGCAGCGCACCAGGGGCAGCGACACAGGGGCAGTACGGCGAAGCCCGAGGGGCGATCAGCCGGCGGACCGCCCGAAGGGGCGTCCGCCGACTGATCCGCGAGAGGCCGAAGGCCACGCGCCAGGCCCGAAGCGGATCCGGCGCCGACGGAGGCGCGCGAAGCGCGGCTCCTGGGAGGCGACCAGGAGATCCGGGCGACCAGGAGATCTGGGCGACCAGGAGATCTGGGCGACCTAGAGGACAGCAAGTCTGGTGCAGCGCCAGCGGCCGTCCCAGCCCTCGAGGCGGAGGGCGATGGCACGGGCCCGACGCCCGCCGACCACCACGGCGGTCGCTTCGACGACGCCGTCGGCCGGTTCGAAGATGTGGACGCTGCTCACGGTCCGTCGCGCGCGGCCGGTTCCCGGACGTCCCGCGGGGGGACGGCCCGGCGCCGCGGCGAGGTGGGTGCCGAGGTCGGCGTACACCTCGCTGGTCAGCCAGCGGACGAGCTGGCTGCGGGGACGCTCGTGCGACAGGACCTCGAGCACCGCCTGGACGAGCTGCCCGGTCCAGGGACCGGGATCGGGCAGGGCGGCACGGGCCGTCGCCACGACCGCGAAGGCGGGGTCGGTATCGCGGTCGAGTGCAGGCTCACGGGAGACGAGGCGCAGCGCCCGGTCCGGCCGGGGTTCCGCGTCGACCGCGCCCGGCAGCTGCCACTGGAGGGCGAGCGTGCCCTGGACGGCCGAGGGGCGGGTGCGGATCGTGCGGGTGATCGAGCGTGCGGGTCGCAGGAGCGGAACGGGGCGCGAGTCGCGGGAGGTGGGCTCGGACATGGGTCACCGTCGATCGGGGTCCAGGGAGAGTGCCACCGCGACGGCGTCGGCGCGAGAGGCGGAGGGTCGGTGGTGCGACGACGTCGACGTCCCTGTCGAACGGCGGGCCGGTGCGCGCAGGTGCGTGCCCGGACGGAGGTGGGCCGGATCGGGTCCGATCTCGGCGCGGTTCGCGGCGTACCAGCGGGGCCAGGCGCGGGCGACGTCGGAGTCGGTCGCGCCTCGGGGCAGGTGACGTCGCGCGATGTCCCACAGCGTGTCGCCGTGGACGACCACGACGACGGCACGGATGGCACGCACGGCGCTGACGGCACTGACGGCACTGACGGCACTGACGGCACTGACGGCACTGACGGCGAGAGGCGGGGTCCTCGCCGACCCGAGGTCACGCTGGGTGGGGCCCGGGTCCGTGATGGTGACGGCGCGGGCGGAGGCGGCTGGGGAGGCGGTCATCATCGAGACGAACGGGACGCCGAGGCCGAGGATCGCCGCGAGGAGTCGCCGGGCCGCGCCCGGGCGGAGCGCGCGGCCCGCTGCGGTGGCGCACCGGCCCAGCCGCCCGGGCAGCCGGGCCGCGGCGGCTCCGACACCCTGAAGCAGCAGCCGGAGCAGGACCAGCGCTCCGAGCGCCACAGCGGCGTGGGTCAGCGCGTTGCCCGCGACCGTGAGGGCCTGCTGCAGCGCCGCGTCCGTGCTCCCGTGGAGTGACACATGATCTCCGATATGTTCGTTTGCGTGTGTTTGCCTATGACAGCCTCTGATGCGCCGATGTGTCAAGCGGCGACGTCGTCGCCGGTGGACCACGATGGGGCCCTGAGGAACTCCGCGATCGGCGTACCCGAGGGGGCCGCGACGATGACGAGGCGGCCGGACGGTGCGGGTCGGGACTACGCGAGCCGGGACTGCGCGCGACATCAGGGTCGGCCATGAGCCAGCCCGACAATGATCTTGTTGCGGCGCTGGAGGCGGACCTCGCCGCGCTGGCGGCAGCCGACGCCGACCTGGAGCGAGACGCCGAGGTGGCCGAGCGGACCAGGATCGAGCGGTCCACCATCACGCTGCGCGACCGGCTCCGAGGCAGCCGTGGTCCGGTCGAGGTCTCCACGCGCGGAGGTGGCCGTCACGCCGGCGTCGCCTCGGAGGTGGGCGAGGACTGGGTCGTGCTGGCCCACGTACCTGCAGGGCAGCGGACGGTCACCGCGGAGCACCTCGTGGCTCTCGCCGCCGTGGTCGCGGTGCGTGGCCTCGGTCGAGCCGTCGCGCCGCCGGCGGGACTGCTCCCGGCGCGCTCGATGACCTCGCTGCTGCGGGCGTGGTGCCGAGACAGGTCGGAGGTTGCGGTGCTGCTGGTCGACGGATCCGTGGTCACCGGGCTGGCCTCGGCAACGTTCGCCGACCACCTCGAGCTCTCCACCGGCGGCGGTGGCACCATCGCCGTACCGCTGACGGCTGTCGCGGTCCTGAGCCGCTGACCGCCCCACCGGGACGTCGAGCCTGTCGGGCGGTGGGTCGGCCGATCAGAGGGAGAGATCGTCCTCGCGGGTGAGCGGGTGCGACTTCACGAAGTCCGCCGTCTCGGCGTACATCCGGGCGATGTAGGCCTCGAGCTCGTTGGCCTCCACCCGCCACTGCCCGCGCCCGCCGACCTTGATGGCGGGCACGTCCCCGTTGCGCACGAGGGCATAGGCCTGGGACGCTGAGATGTTGAGCACCTCAGCCATATCGGCAAGGGTGAGGAACCGAGGGGACACCCTGCCATCCTCGCATCGGCCGACGCCCGAGTGGGTGACCCGGACGGGCATGTGGACACCCGAACGGCGCACTCTCGATGCATGGCCGTTCTCACGACTCCACCCGCGCGACGTTTCCGGACCGACCGTCGCGACGTGCGGCTCGCCCTCGGGGTCGGCCTCGTCGTCCTCTGCGTCGTCCTCGGCGGCCGGCTGCTCACGACGTCCGGTGACCGGGCGTCGGTCTGGTCGGCCCGCACCGGCCTCGCGGCGGGGACGACGCTGCGAGCCGACGACCTCGTCGCCGTACCCGTGGCACTGGAGGACATCGCGGCGTACGTCGCGTCCTCCACCGAGGTGGCGGGCCGGCCGCTGGTGCGCGACGTCGGTGCCGGAGAGCTCCTCCCCGCGGCAGCGGTGAGCACAGCCGCGTCCGGCAGCCGTCGTCTCGTCACCGTGGCGGTCGATCCGCTGCACGCCCCGGCCGGACTCGCCCGAGGTGAGCGGGTCGACGTCTACGTGTCGCCCAAGGACGGGACATCGGTCGGGCAGGACGGCGTGACGGTGCTGCCGACGCTCGTCCTCGCGGCTGCGCTCGTGGCCGACCCAGGAGCGGTCGACTCCGGGGGGACCAGCACGCAGGTGGGCGTCGTCCTCGACGTCGCGGCGAAGGACGCCGACCAGGCCGTCGCCGCCGCACGGGGTGGGGACGTCGACCTGGTGCGGGTGGGGACGGGGGCCTGACATGGGACCCGCCGACCCCGTCCTCGTCCTTCTCGGAGCGACGCCCTGGGAGGGTCCGCTGATCGCGGGCCTCGCGCACCCGTCGAGCCGCGTCTCGATCGCGCGCCGGTGCCTGGACACAGCCGACCTCCTCGCGGCCGCGTCTGCGGGGCGAGGACGAGTCGCCATCGTCGGGGCGGATGCCCCGAGGCTGGACTCCGATGTGCTGCACAGACTTCGGGGCGCTGGGATCGCCGTGATCGGGGTTGTCGGCGCCGGTGACGACGACGCCGCGCGTCGGCTCTCGCGGTGGGGCGCCGACGTCGTGGTGGCGGTCGACCCGCTCCAGCTCGGGGCCGCCGTCCGCGACATCGCGGCCGCGGTCGACCGCGCCAGCGGCCCCGCACCGCTCGACATCGCCGACCTGCCCTCGCCCGGCTCCGGCGAGGGCAGGATCGTCGCGGTGTGGGGTCCGGCCGGCGCTCCTGGCCGCACGTCGGTGGCTGTGTCGATCGCCGATGAGGCCTCGCGCGCCGGTGTCTCGGTCCTGTTGGTCGACGCCGACACGTGGGCGCCGTCGCTCACGGTCGTGCTCGGGATCGTGGACGACGGCGCGGGCCTTGCATCGGCGTGCCGCCGGGCCCTCGGTGGCGGTCTCGACGCATCGGCTCTCGCGGCGCTGTCGCGCCGGGTGAGCGAGGGCTTCCTGGTGCTTCCGGGTCTCCCCAGATCCGGTCGCTGGAACGAGATCCGCGCCGTCGCGATGACCGAGGTGCTGAGGGTGGCGCGCGAGATCGCGGACCTCGTCGTGGTCGACTGCGGGTTCTCCCTCGAGGCCGACGAGGAGCTCGTCTTCGACACCGAGGCACCTCGTCGCAACGCCGCGACGTTCGCCGCGCTGGAGTCCGCGGAGGTAGTCGTGGCGGTCGGCTCCGCGGACCCGGTCGGGCTCGTGCGACTCGTCAGCGGGCTGTCCGAGCTGCACGACGTCCTGCCGGGTCTCGACCGGCGGGTGCTGGTGACACGGCTGCGTGAGTCGCTGCTCGGACGCCGGGGCGAGTCCGCCGTCGCCGAGGCGCTGCACCGCCATGCCGGCGTCGACGCGGTGTGGTGCGTGCCCGACGACCGGTCGGCGTACGACGCCGCACTGCGTGCCGGACGCACGCTCGCCGAGGTGGCGCCGTCGTCGCCCGCGCGCAGGGCGCTGCGGAGCGTGACTGCGGAGCTGGTCCGCGATCTCGGGATCGGCGCGACCGTCCCACGCGTCGCCGTCGGACAACGCGGCAGGTAGGAGCCGGGCCGCGAGCAGCCGGGCGGCACGCGCGGCAGGTGCTGGCTGCCCCACGGCGGCTGACGCACAGCGGGCCACGGCGGCTGACGCACTGGCGATCCGATTCCTCCTCTCGACGACGCGTACCACCTGATGCTCGGACCCGAGTGGTCGCCGGTCGCCCCGGTGCGCCTGGAGGGCGCCGTCGCCGGTCGCGTCGTCCTCGTGACGGGAGCGGACCACCGAGCTGCTCGGCGCCGCGGGCGCGACGGTGGTGCTCACGGCGCGACGGGCCGACCGCCTCGACCTGCTCCGTGCTCGCATCACCACGGCCGCGTCGATGTGGTCGTGAGCAACGCGGGAATGTCGATCCGGCGTTCGCTCACCGACACCACCGACCGGTTCCACGACGTGACCCGGACGAACGCCGTCAACTACCTCGCGCACGTGCGCCTTCTCACCGGGCTCCTGCCGCAGATGCGCGTCCGGGAACGCCCGCGTGGTCAACCTCAGCACTGTCGACGTCGACCTGCAGGCCATGTACTGGGCCGTCTGCAGCGCGTCGACTACCGCGTTCGAGGCCTGGCTGCGGTGCATCGCCCCGGAGGTCCGGGTCGACGACGTGGCCACGACCTCCATCCATCTTCCCCTGGTGCACAAGGAGATGAGCGCCCCGACGTACAGCGCCCGCGTGCCTGGGCTTACCGCCGAGCAGGCCGCGGAGGTGATCGGCCGTGTTCTCGTGACGAGGCCTCGGACACTCGTGCCGTGGTGGGTGCGGGTCGCGTCACCGCTGGCGGACGTCGTACAGGGCCCTGCGACGCGGTGACCGCCCGAGTCCTGCGCCGGCGCCCCAACCCTGTCCCCGTGGCTCCTACCGGCCTGGCGAGCTGGGCTGAGGCGAGTGATCCGGGGGAGGGCAGCCGGCGAGGTGTCTGTCGGGCTGGGGCGGCTGGTGCTGGCGGCGGCGCCGTGGCGCTAGCGCAACCTCGCCGCGGTCAACCGCTCCCACGGCATCGCTGTGATCGACGATGCCGGGCCGATGACGTACGCCGAGCTCGACCGGCGCGCGGACGAGCCCGCGGCGGCGCTGGAACCGCGGCTGCCGGAGGGGACGGCGCGCCTGGGGCTGCTGTGCCGCAACGGCCGCGAGTTCGTCGTCGCCCTCGTCGCCGTGGTCGCCGTGGTCGCCGTGACGCGGCTCGGGGCCGGCGTCGTCCTGCTCAACCGCGAGTACGTCCCGAGCGAGCTGGCGGCCGTCCTGGTGTCCGAGCGCGTCGACCTGGTCCTGCTCGACGGCGACGACCTGCCCGCGCCGCCGCCGGGCTTCCCGGTGCTCGACCTCAGGTCACCGGTGCCGGCGCGGGCGGCCGGCACCGGCATCGGGCGAGGCGCGCGACCGGGTCGCGGCGGGCAGGTCGTGGTGCTCACGTCGGGCACGACCGGCCCGGCCAAGGGCGCCCGTCATGACCGGAACCGCCTCGGCCAGTCGATTCCCGTGACGACGCTCGTCCGGTGGATCCCGCTGCGGGCGGGAACACCGATGATCCTGACACCGCCTCTGTCCCACGGTTTCGGGCTGGGCTTCCTCGCTCTCGGTTTGGCGCTCGTGCTCCCCGTGGTTGTGCGCCGGCGTCCGGACGTCGAGCAGGTACGCGACGTGATGGCCGCCCGGCCCGGCTGCGTCCTCGTCGGGGTGCCTGCAGTGCTCGCCCGGATCGAGCGGGTGACCGGCGCTGCCCGGCTCTCGGCCGTCGTGAGCGGTGCCGGACTGCTCCCTCCCTCGGTGGCCGCGCGGCTGACGGCGTCCTACGGGCCGGTCCTGTTCGACCTGTACGGCTCGAGCGAGGAGGGCTGGTCCACCCTTGCGACACCGGTGGTGGCCGACGACGTCGTCTCGGCGGCGTCCCCGACGAGGAGTTCGGCGCCCGGCTCGAGGCCTGCGTCGTCCCGGTGGACGGCGTCAGCAACGACGGGCTCGTCGAGGCGCTCGACGCCTACGCGAGGAGCAACCTCCCGCGGTTCAAGGTGCCGCGGCAGTTCGAGATCGTCGCAGCTCTCCCGCTGACGGCGACGGGGAAGCCCGCCGGGGTACCGCCTGAGCGATGCCGTGGTGATCGGCCGCGCCCGTCGTGGGTGTCGTCGGATTCAGGGCGAGCGGTAGGGCTTGAGCACCGAGCGTGCCACCGTTCGCACGTGCACCTCGTCGGGGCCGTCCGCGATGCGCAGGCTGCGCGCACCGGCGTACATCGCCGCGAGCGGGGTGTCGGAGCTGACGCCGCCGCCGCCGTGCACCTGGATGGCCTGGTCGATCACCTGGCAGGCGACGCGCGGTGCGATCACCTTGATGGCGGCCACCTGTCGCCGTGTCTCGGCATCCGCGGGGCCGCGGGTGTCGACGAGCCACGCCGCCTGCAGGACGAGCAGCCGCGCCTGGTCGATCGCCATCCGTGCCTCGGCGATACGCTCCTGCCACACTCCCTGCGCCGCAACGGGTTTTCCGAAGGCGGTGCGCTCGCCGGCACGGCGGCACATGAGGTCGAGGGCGCGCTCGGCCATGCCGATCGCGCGCATGCAGTGGTGAACCCGTCCGGGTCCGAGACGCGTCTGGGCGATGAGGAACCCGTCGCCCTCGGTCGCGAGGATGTTCGACGCCGGCACACGTACCTGCTCGAACTCGAGCTCGCCGTGGCCGTGCTGGTCGTGGTACCCGAACACCGTGAGGTCGCGCACGACGCGCACGCCGGGTGTGTCCATCGGGACGAGGACCATCGACTGACGGCGATAGGGGTCGCCGTCGGGATCGGTGCGGCCCATGAGGACGAGGATCTGGCAGCGCGGGTCCAGGGCTCCGGTGGTCCACCACTTGCGGCCGTTGATGAGGTAGTCGTCGCCGTCTCGGACGATCGAGGTCTCGATGTTCATCGCGTCGCTGCTCGCGACGTCCGGCTCGGTCATGGCGAAGCCGGAGCGGATCTCGCCCGCGAGCAGCGGCTCGAGCCAGCGCGTCTTCTGCTCCGCGGTGCCGAACAGGTGCAGCACCTCCATGTTGCCGGTGTCGGGTGCCGAGCAGTTGAGGGCCTCCGGGGCGATCTCGGGCGACCAGCCGGTGACCTCGGCGAGACCGGCGTAGTCGAGCACCGAGAGGCCCGACTCGTCGGGCAGGAACAGGTTCCAGAGCCCGCGGGACCGCGCCGCGTGCTTGAGGTCCTCCACGACCGGGGGCAGGTCGTTCGCCCGCCCCTCGGTGGCGAGCCTCTCGCGCTGGGCTGCGTAGACCGGCTCGGCCGGGAGGACGTGCGAGGTCATGAAGTCGCCGAGGATGCCGCGCAGCTCCTGCGCACGTGGTGACGGGGTGAGGTCCATGAGCCGATCCCACCACTTCCGGAGCAGCGGTGGGAGGTCGCTAGGGTCAGCGGCGTGAGCGACCTCGTGGACGAGAGCGACATCGAACCCTGGCTCGCCGCCCGCGGGCTCCTCCACGGGAGCGACACGCTGTCGGTCGAGCCCCTCGGCGAGGGCCACAGCAACCTCACCTTCCTGGTGCGCCGTGGCGACGAGCAGCTCGTCCTGCGGCGGCCACCCCGCGGCCCGCTGCTCCCGACGGCGCACGACGTCGTCCGCGAGGCACAGGTGCTCCAGCTGCTGGCTGCCTCCGGCGGCGAGGTCCGCGTGCCGCCGGTTCGCGGGGTCTGCGAGGACCTCGACGTCCTGGGCGTGCCCTTCTACGTCATGGACCGCTCGCCCGGTGTGGTCGTCCGCGACGCGCTGCCCGAGTTCATGTCCGGCCCCGGCGGATGGAACGCCCGACGCGACCTCGGCGTCGAGATGCCTCAGGTGCTCGGCGCGATCCACCGGGTCGACTGGAGGCCGTTCGTCGCGGCGGGCATCGGCAAGCCGTCGGGCTATCTCGAGCGCCAGCTCCGCCGCTGGGTCGGCCAGCGCGAAGGCATCCAGGCGGCGGTGGCCGCCGCCGGCGGGCAGGCGCGCGACCTGCCCGACTACGACGTCGTCCGTGACTGGCTCCGCGCACACCTGCCCGAGGAGTCCGAGCCGGCCGTCGTGCACGGCGACTACAAGCTCGACAACGTCATCGTCGAGCCGTCGATCCACTCGGACGCGTCCGGCAGCCTGGTCACGGGCTCGCGGATCTCCGCGGTCGTCGACTGGGAGATGGCGACCGTCGGCGACCCGCGCGCGGACCTCGGCTACCTGCTGTCGTTCTGGCCCGAGCCCGGCGAGGAGGTCGCCCTGGCCGGTCTGGCCATGGTGCACGACGGTTTCCCGCTCCGTGGCGAGGTCATCGAGCTGTGGGAGGCGTCGACCGGTCGGCGGGCCGGAGACATGCGCTGGTTCGTCGCGCTGGCCGTGTGGAAGCTCGCGATCCTGCTGGAGGCCAGCTACCACCGGTGGCTCGCCGGCCTGTCCGACGACGCCTTCTACGCCCAGCTCGAGCACGGCGTCCCCGCCCTTCTCTCCCGCGCCCGCGAGGTCTGCGGTGAGTGAGCTGCGCGGGCTCGTCGTCGACTGGGGCGGCGTCCTGACCAACGACCTGCGCGGGGTCGTCGAGGCGTGGGCCGATGCCGACGGCGTCGACCTCGAGGTCTACTCGGGGATCATGCGCGAGTGGATGGGCGAGCCCTACGGTGTCGAGGCGCTGCTCAACCCGGTGCACGCGCTGGAGCGCGGCGAGATGACCGTTCCCGCCTTCGAGACCCGCCTGGCAGAGGCGCTCAGCACCCGCACCGGACGGCCGTATGAGGCCGAGGGGCTCCTGGTCCGGATGTTCGAGCGCTTCGAGCACGCCCCGGAGATGGCCGCCCTCGTGCGCCGCGCCCGGACGCGAGGTCTGCTCACGGCGCTGCTGTCGAACTCCTGGGGCAACGACTACCCCCGCGACGGCTGGGTCGACATGTTCGACGTCGTCGTCGTGTCCGGCGAGGTCGGGATGCGCAAGCCCGAGCCCCGCATCTTCACCCACACCCTCGAGCTCCTCGGCCTCGAGCCGGGGGAGTGCGTGTTCGTCGACGACCTCCCGCACAACGTCGCTGCGGCCGTCGCCGTCGGGATGGTCGGCGTTCGCCATCGGTCCTACGCCGAGACGCTGGCCGAGCTCGAGATCCTGTTCGACCGCGAGCTGTCCTGACGGCGCCGGGCGGTGCCGCCCCGGTTGGGCCGGGTCCGATCGTGCGACCGCCGCCGCGGGGGGAGTCGTGACACGATGAGAGCCAGATCCCGGTCGCCTGTTCGGCGATCGCGCTGGTGGCGTCCGGAGGAGGTGCGATGCCCGACCGGCTGAGCCCGCTCGACGTGTCGTTCCTCTATCTCGAGGAGTCCACGACGCCGATGCACGTGGGCGGCGTTGCGGTGTTCCAGGCGCCCGACGAGGGCTTCGAGCTCATCAAGCTCGTGCACCTCATCGAGGAGCGCATCGGGCTCGTACCGAGGTACCGCCAGAAGGTCCGCTGGGTCCCTGGCCGCCTCGCCAACCCGGTGTGGGTCGACGACGAGGAGTTCGACGTCGGCTACCACGTGCGTCGTTCGGCCCTGCCCCGGCCGGGCAGCGACGCCCAGCTGCGCGACCTTGTCGGGCGCATCATGGCGCGCCCGCTCGACCGCAGCCGCCCGCTCTGGGAGATGTACCTCGTCGAGGGGCTGTCCGGCGGGCGCTTCGCGATCCTCACCAAGACTCACCACGCGATGGTCGATGGCGCGGGCGCCATCGACATCGGCCAGGTGATCCTCGACGTCACGCCCGAGCCGCAGCGTGCCGCGGCGGAGCACTGGACCCCGCGTCGCGAGCCCAGCGACCTCGACCTCGTCGCCGGCGCGGTCAGCGAGGTGCTGCGCAGCCCCGGTGCGGCCGTCGACGCCGTGCGCTCCGGTGCCATCGACGTGCGCGAGACCGTCGAGCGGTTCGGACGCCGTGCCGCGGGACTGGCGTCCGCCGCGATGACGATCGCGCGGCCGCCCGCCGCCAACCCGCTCAACGCCCCGATCGGTGAGGCCCGCCGCTTCGGCATGGCGTCGATGAGCCTCGATGACTACAAGGCGATCCGGCGCGCCCACGGCGGCACCATCAACGACGTCGTCCTCGCGGTGGTGTCGGGTGCCCTGCGCGAGTGGATGATGACGCGCGGCGAGTCGGTGTCGTCCCGAACGGCCGTGCGCGCGCTCGTCCCGGTGAGCGTTCGCTCCGACGAGGGGTCGACCGGCAACCACATCGCCGCATTCCTCGTCGACCTGCCCGTCGGCGAGCCGCAGGCCGTCGTACGCCTGCACCGGATCTCCTATGAGATGGAACAGCTCAAGGCGACCGGTCAGATGGTCGGTGCCCAGGCGCTGGTCGGGATCGCGGGGTTCGCCCCTCCCACGCTGCACGCCGCCGCCGCCCGCACGGCCAACGACTGGTCGCGACGGATGTTCAACCTCGTCGTCACCAACGTCCCCGGCCCGCAGTTCCCGCTCTACGCCGCTGGCGCCCGCATGCTCGGCGCCTACCCCGTGGTCCCGCTGGCGAAGGGCCAGGCCGTGTCGATCGGGCTCACGTCCTACGACGGCGGGATCTTCTTCGGCCTCAACGCCGATCGCGATGCGATGACCGACGTCGACGTCCTCGCCGAGTGCCTGCTGTCGGCTCTGTCCGAGCTCCTGGACACCGTGCCGTCCAACCGGCGTCGGCCGCGGGCATCGGCGTCGGCCGACGCCCGCCAGCCCAAGCGCGTCGACCGCCCGGCGAACCGCCGTTCGGCGAAGGTGCCGCTGACACGCACGGCATCGGCGAAGCCGAAGCCGGCGACGAAGCCGAAGCCCGTGTCCACGACGTCGATCGCCGGGGCCACGCCCGTGCCCCTCCCGATCACCCCGGCCGGGCCCGCCCCGGTCGACCCGCCGGCGGCCGCACCGTCGCGTCCGAGAGCGGTGCCTGACCTTCCTGCTCGAGGCGCGGGCGGCGACGACGTCGATGTCCGCGACGGGGCATCGGGGACCGCCGTCCCGCCCCCGGACAGATCGGTCCTGCCCTCGACCGTCCAGCCGCGGCAAGTGTCATCGTCGGCGTCGCGTGGGCTCGTCGCGCGGCGGACTCCTGCCCGGGCTCCGAAGGCCACGGAGTAGCACCGGACCGACGGCGTGACGGTGCACCTCGGCAACTGCGGCATGCTGGTCCCGTGCGCATCTACCTCCCGCTGACCGTCGCGGGCCTCGCCGCCCTGCACTCCTCCGGCCGGGTCTCCCCGGCTCCGCTGCTCGCGCATGCCGTGACACCGGCGCTGCGCCGCTCCTGGGCGGGTGCTGACGAGGAGGAGCTCGAGTACGCCGTGCTGATGGCGGCGGCGTTCGACTCGCTGCGGCTCATCGCGGCGAGCGCTGCCGAGCCGCGTCGGATCGTGGTGGTCGCGGACGTCGACGACGCCGATGTCGTGACGGGTGAGGACGAGACGGAGGTGACGGTCACGACGGAGGTGCTGCTGTCGCACTGCACCGCCGTCCACGTCGACGACTCGGCGGCTGAGGGCGAGGTCGTGCTCGCGCTCGGCCGGCTCCCCGAGGCCGAGGCGGGCGATGGCCAAGCACTCGCGGACGTGTCGTTGGTCCGGCACGAGCTGATGTGGTTCGCGACCCAGGAGATCCCCGACCTGCTGCGCTGACGGGCGGCGACCGCGGCCCGGACGAGGCAGGATGGCATCGGTGTCGTGCCCGACCCGGACCCGGCACCTGATGACCCTGCCGCACCCGCGGTCCGCCCCGGCGGGCCGACCACCCGCGCCACAGTTCTCGAGGAGCACGCCATGGATGCCGTGACCCGCACGCCTGCCGCCGTCAACGAGACCATCCGGAACTACGCACCCGGCTCGGCCGAGCGGATCAGTCTCGAGGCGCGGGTCGGGGTGCTCGCGGCCAACCCGATCGACCTGACCTGCACGATCGGCGGCGTCCAGCGCATGGGCAGCGGCGAGAGCATCGACGTCGTCCAGCCGCACGCGCGCCACCAGGTGCTGGGGACGCTGCGGGGAGCGACGCACGACGATGCGCGCGCCGCCATGGCCGCGGCGAAGGCGGCGGCTCCCGGATGGAGGGCGCTGTCCTATGACGACCGCGCAGCGATCTTCCTCAAGGCTGCGGACCTCCTTGCCGGTCCCTGGCGCGACAGCCTCAACGGCGCGACGATGCTCGGTCAGTCCAAGACCTGCTACCAGGCCGAGATCGACGCCGCCTGCGAGCTCATCGACTTCTGGCGCTTCAACGTCGGGTTCGGCCGGCAGATCCTGGCGGAGCAGCCGATCTCCTCGCCGGGCGTGTGGAACCGGGTCGACCACCGCCCCCTCGAGGGCGTCGTCTACGCCGTCACGCCGTTCAACTTCACCGCGATCGCGGGCAACCTCCCGACGGCGCCGGCGCTCATGGGCAACGTCGTGATCTGGAAGCCGGCGCACGCCCAGCAGTTCGCGGCCCACCTGCTCATGCGCCTGCTCGAGGAGGCAGGCCTGCCGCCGGGCGTCATCAACATGGTCACCGGCCACGGCGTGGAGACCAGCGAGGTCGTCCTGTCCGACCCGGACCTCGCGGGCATCCACTTCACCGGGTCGACCCGGGTGTTCCAGCAGCTGTGGCGCACCGTGGGGGACAACATCGGTTCCTACCGCGCCTACCCGCGCATCGTGGGCGAGACAGGTGGCAAGGACTTCGTGGTGGCACACCCCTCGGCCGACATCGACGTGCTGCGCACCGCGCTGGTGCGGGGCGCGTTCGAGTACCAGGGGCAGAAGTGCTCGGCGGCGTCGCGGGCCTACGTACCGCGCTCCCTGTGGCGCACGCTCCGCGACGACCTCGCGTCCACCGTCGATTCGCTGGAGATGGGCCCCACGACCGACTTCCGCAACTTCATGGGCGCGGTGATCGACGACCGTGCCTTCGCCCGGGTGACGGGTGCAATCGATCGCGCCAAGGCCGATCCCGACGTCACCGTCATCGCCGGCGGCACCTATGACGACAGCGAGGGCTGGTTCATCCGCCCGACCGTCATCGAAGGCACCGACCCGGCCGCGGAGTACTTCCGCGACGAGTACTTCGGCCCCCTCCTGTCGGTGCACGTCTATGACGACGCCGACTACGACGCCATGGTGACTCAGATGGAGTCGGCATCGCCATATGCGCTGACCGGCTCGATCATCGCCCAGGACCGCGAGGCCGTGGCGCGCGCGACCGAGTCGCTCCGCTTCGCGGCCGGCAACTTCTACATCAACGACAAGCCGACCGGCGCCGTGGTCGGCCAGCAGCCCTTCGGCGGCGCTCGAGCGTCGGGCACCAACGACAAGGCCGGTGCGCCGCAGAACCTGCAGCGCTGGACGTCCACTCGCTCCATCAAGGAGACCTCCGTCGCTGCGAAGGACCACCGCTATCCCCACATGGGCTGACGCGTGACCGATCAGACCGGCGCCGGCACAGGTGCCGGCTCCGGGCCGGCCGTGCGCACGACGCCGACGCCGCGGGGCGGCATCCCCTGGTGGGGTCGCGTCTCTTCGATTGCCGCGCCAGTGCTGCTGATCGGCGGGTGGTCGCTGGCCGCGTCCCTGCAGCCGGGTGGCTTCGACTCCGTCGTCCGCACGATCAGCGAGCTCGCGGGCCTCGACGCCACCGACCGCTGGGTGATGACTCTGGGCATCGGCGGGACCGGTGTCTGCCACGTCGTCACCGCCGCGGCGTTGCGACCCGCGGCGGGCCTCGGCCGACGGCTGCTCGCACTCGGTGGTGCGATGTCGGTGCTCGTCGCGCTCGTCCCGCTGCCGGCCGGCGGTGGGACGTCGTCGGCGCACAGCATCGTTGCCTTCGCGGCGTTCGTGCTGCTGACGGTGTGGGCGCCGTTCGCTCGCCGCGCCGGTGCGGGCGTGCCTTGGGGCCTTCGACCGAGGGCGGCGCTCGCCGCCGGCGCCGTGCTGACGGCCGCCACGGCGCTGTTCTTCCTCGCCGTCGTCGCGGGCTGGTCTGACGTCGGCCTGTTCGAGCGGATTGCTGCGGGGATGCAGGCGATGTGGCCTGCCGTGGTCGTCGCCACCGTGCCCCGGAGCGTCGCGCGACGTTGAGCGGTGGGGCGCCGGTTGTCGAAAGACACACTCTCCCTTGACCTTTCAGGGTGGTCCACTGTCAGTGGGGCCGGCCGGTTGTGCTAGATGCGTTCGACACCGCCATCGGGTCCCGGCAGCCGAGGTGCGCACCTCGCGCACCTGGTCGCCCGGTTCGGTGGCGCTGCCTGAGCTGACGGCTGCGGTGCACCGCTCGACTGACCTCGGTGAGAGGTGCGCGACGCTTCTGACCGGTGCCGTGCACGCCTCGGGCGTCCTGGCGCTCGCCGGGTATATGTCGACCAAGACGTGGCTCAAGGCCGGGTGCAGGAAGTCCGACGCGACCTCGGGGGCGACGCTGGGTCGGGCCAGGGATCTGGCCGGGACGTTCGCTGCGACCGCTGCTGCCTTGCTGGCCGGGGAGATCAGCTCGGGGCACACGCAGGAGATCACCCGCGGGATCACCCTGGCGTTGCGGGCGGTGACATCCGCGGACCGGGTCGTGGAGTCGGTGCGCGCGGAGGCCATCGTCCTTCAGGTAGCGAAGGCCGGGACGGTCGACGATGTGACGCGTGCGGTGGCCCGGTTGCGGTTCATCGCCGACCCCGACAGGCCTGGACCAGGCCGCGATGGATGCCTACGACGATCAGTTCCTCAGGTGCCGCGAGGTCGGGGAGATGATGGTCATCACCGCCCATCTCACCCACGAGGCGGTGCCGCCAGGATGCGCGACCTCCTCGACCACGGGATGGTCGGCTCCCGCCACGGCACCGCCGCCCACCTGACCCTGACGGTGGACGCCGCTGACCTGGCCGCCGGGGTGGGTGGGCAGCTCCCACGTGCCCGGGATCGATGAGTCGGTGCTCCCGTCGAGTGCGTCGATCCACCGCATCCTGTGCGACTCGACCATCACCCCGATCGTCACCACCCTGCCGCTGACCCTCGCAGACGGTGTGGCCACGGCCGACGGCTGCATCGGCGAGCCGCAGTGGTGGCAGGACCGGGCGCGGACGGTCCTCTATGTCGGTCGTGACTTCCGGACCGTCCCGCCGAGGGTGCGCCGCGCCCTCGAAGCCCGCGACGAGCACTGCGGCTTCCCCGGGATGCCGGGTCCACGTCGACCGGACCCACGCCCACCACGTCCGCGGACGGGAGCACGGCGGCGACACCTCCCTGGCCAACCCGGTCCCGCTCTGCGTTCGCCACCACCACGTCGTCCACGAAGGTGGACGGGTCATCACCCCACCGGCGGACACCAGCCCTGGGACCGCCGGGTAGCGGGAGCTCGCCCCACCGGACCGACAACGCCAAGCCCTGACCGGCAGGGTCGACCGCGCGCACCACCACGGACGGACTCGCCCGCGAGCCCCGTCCTGTCGGCGCGGCCCCGCCATCCGTCACGAGCCGCCTCGGGTCGGCGCGGTCTGCGACGTCGAGCAAGGATGTGGGGGTGAGCAGCTACCCCAGTGACCCGAGCGAGCCCGAGACCGTACGTCGCCCCTGGAATCGACGCATGCTTACCGTGGCCGGAGGGCTCGGGCTTGTCGCCGTGGTGCTGTCGGTGTGGATCTCCCAGCTCGCGGTGACGCTGGACGCGGTGACGGAGCCGATGACCCTCACCCTGGTCCTAGCCATGGCCGCGTTCATCGCGGCCGTCGCTGGCTGCCTGGCCGTGCTCTACGCGGCCAGCCGGCAGCGCACCCGGCCCGAGCGGCCGTCACCTGAGGGCACGGTGCAACCTCCGCACTGACCACGGCACGCGCACCGCACCTCACCGGTCCGAGACGCTGATGAGGGGTGGCCCGGGGAACCCGGGCCACCCCTCATCGCGCTGTCCTGCGGACCGTCAGACGGTGGCGCCGCGCTTGAGCCGAGCCGCGACCGTGACCGTGCGGGTGGCGAGGTGGTCGATCGCGTTGAACTCCTCGTCGGCCGGAGCAAGGGCGCCGTTGGCCGACACGTGGGAGACGCCGTAGGGGTTGCCGTCGACGAACTTCACGGCCGGGTCGGTGTAGCCGGGGGGCACGATGAAGCCGCCGAAGTGGTACACGGAGTTGTAGAGGGCGAGGAGCGTCGTCTCCTGGCCGCCGTGCTTGGTGCCGGTGGAGACGAAGCCGGCGTAGACCTTGTCGGCCAGCTTGCCCTGCGCCCACAGGCCCCCGAGGGTGTTGAGGTACTGGGAGAGCTGCGAGGCGATGTTGCCGAAGCGGGTGGGCGTGCCGAACAGCACGACGTCGGCCCAGTCGATGTCATCAGCGGTGGCGACGGGGATGCCGGCGGTGGCGGCGACGTTCGCAGCCCAGGCCTCGTTCGAGGCGATGGCTTCGGCTGGGGCGAGCTCGGCGACCTTGACCAGGCGGACCTCGGCACCGGCCTTCTCCGCTGCTGCGGCGGCGCGGGCTGCGAGGGTGTGCACGGAACCGGTGGCGGAGTAGTAGATGATCGCGACCTTGACGGCGTTACTCATGGGGACTCCTGGAAGTGGTTAATGATTCAACGACACTAGAAGTTGAACACAGGATGATTGAATCTGCAACCTGAAGAGTCGCGGTGGTCAAGACGGCGCGGCGCGGCGTCGATCAGACACTGTGACCGTCGTACGCCGCGTGACCCGTCTCCTGGGTACGGCTGTCGCGGTCGGCCTGGTCGCCGCAGTCGCCGCGCCCGCGGCCGTCGCGACGACGGGGAGCCCGTTGCCACCAGCGCCTTCGGTGCGCTCCGCGCCTGGTCACGGGCCGGTCGCGCCTGATCCCGGCCCCGCCGGGTCGGGACTCCTCAGTCCCTACGCCGATCACGCGCGGTACCGGACCCACGACTGCGAGACCGGGCGGGTCGGGCACCGCGTGCTCGTGATCGGCGACTCCGTCACAGTCCGGGCCAGGGTCGCCCTCGTCACCCGGCTCCGCGTCGCGGGCTGGTCGGTCTGCCTCGACGCCCGGTCGAGCCAGCCGACGTCGGCGGCCCTGGACTACTACGCCGCCGCCGCCGCGTTCCCGGCGACGGTCGACCTCATCGTGATGGCCACCGGGTCCAACGACATCTTCGCTCCCTCGCGGATGACCTCGCAGGTGTCCCGGGCCAAGGCCTACGCCGGTTCCCGGCCCGTCGTCTGGGTCGACGTGTGGGTGCGCCGGTGGTCCGCCGCCCCGAGCCTCGCGGCATACGACCTGATCAACTCGCGTCTGGTCAACTCCGCGGTCGCGAGGCAACGGGTCGACGTCGACGGCGACGACTCCGCGCCGGTCGCGGCGGTGTCGGGCTGGTATGCGTTCCTGATGTCCAGGCCGACGCGGCAGGCGGCCTACCTCCTCGACGGCGTGCATCCCAACACCGCCGGCGCGGAGGCGTGGGCCGCGCTCGTGGTCACCGCCGTGCGGTCCCGGACCTTCCTGACCGGTGCTCGGGTGCTCGCTCCGCCTGCGCCGTCTCCGCCCCCCGCTCGCCCCGCACCACTGGCAGTGCACCGTGTCGTCGCACGGAGTCCACGCCTCCCGGGCGACGTGAGGGGTCGCGAAGGCCGCCCACGGGCTAGCGTCGGGGGGTGACGACTTCCCCTTCCTCTTCCGACGGCGTCGTGTCGCCGGTCCCCGCCGAACTGCCGCCGTCCCGCACCAAGGGGCCGGTGACGCTGCGACGCTCCCAGGTCACGTCCTCCACGACGGACCAGCGCCTGCTCGACACCCGGGGCCCGAGCGACTGGGTCCACACCGACCCCTGGCGCGTGCTGCGCATCCAGGCCGAGTTCGTCGAGGGCTTCGGCGCGCTCGCGGGGCTGGGCCCGGCGGTGAGCATCTTCGGCTCCGCCCGTACCCCGGTCGAGAGCCCCGAGTACGCCGATGCGACACGGCTCTCGGCGGCACTGGCAAGGGCGGGCTACGCCGTCATCACCGGTGGTGGACCGGGAATCATGGAGGCGGCGAACAAGGGCGCCTGCGAGGCGGGCGGCCTCTCGGTCGGCCTCGGAATCGAGCTGCCCTTCGAGCAGGGCATGAACCCGTGGGTCGACATCGGCGTGGACTTCCGGTACTTCTTCGCGCGCAAGACCATGTTCGTGAAGTACGCCCAGGCCTTCGTGGTCTTCCCCGGCGGCTTCGGCACCTTCGACGAGCTGTTCGAGGCACTCACGTTGGTGCAGACCGGAAAGGTGACGTCGTTCCCCGTCGTCCTCATGGGATCGGCGTACTGGGGTGGCCTCATCGACTGGCTCCGCGACCACGTGCTGGCCGAGGGCAAGATCGGGGCGAAGGACCTCGCACTGCTGCATGTGACCGACGACGTCGAGGAGGCCGTGCGCCTCGTCGATGCCGGGTTCCACGGTCACATCGGCGGATCGCACACCTCCGGTTGGTACCCGCCCGTGGAGGTCTGAGATGCCGACGATCGCGGTCTTCTGCGCCTCCAGCGAGAGCATCGACGAGCGGTACGCCGTCCTCGCCGGTGAGGTGGGCTTCGCACTCGCGCGCCGCGGCTGGACCCTGGTGAGCGGTGGTGGCTCGGTGAGCTGCATGGGCGCGGTGGCGCGCGCGGCGCGCGCCGGTGGCGCCTACACGATCGGCGTCATCCCGCGTGCGCTGGTCGAGCTTGAGGTCGCCGACCGCGGTGCCGACGAGCTCGTCGTCACCGACGACATGCGCGAGCGCAAGGGCGAGATGGAGCGGCGCAGCGACGCCTTCCTGACCCTCCCGGGCGGCATCGGCACCCTGGAGGAGCTCCTCGAGATCTGGGTGGCGCGCTCGCTGCGGATGCACGACAAGCCGATCGTCGTCCTCGACCCGTGGGGCGACCTCGAGCCCTTGGCCCTGCTGGTGAGCGGGCTGGCCCAGGCCGGGTTCGTCCGCCACTCCGCAGCGGCCCTGCTCGTCTGGACGACGACGGTCGACGACGCGGTGGCGGCGATCGAGCGAGGCTGGGCCGAGGCGGGTCAGCCCGGCGGGGTGGAGCCGACGGCGGCCGAGTGGCTCGAGGCGGAGACCTGAGCCGGCCTCGGGCGCACCGGGCTCACCAGAGACCGGGGACCATCGCCCTCGGCACGGCGCGTCGGTAGTCCGCGTACTCGGGGTAGGTGGCGGCGAGGAACTCCTCCTCGACCCGGCGCTTGAGGTCCAGCACGACGCCGAGCAGTGCCGTGAGCAGGAGCGCCCACGGGCTCGTCGCCAGGGCGTACCCGGTCGCGGCGAGCACCAGGCCGCCGTAGATCGGGTGGCGCACGAGCCCGTAGAGGCCGTCGGTGCGCAGCGCCTCGTCCTCCAGCGGAGCGGGAACTGCGGTGAGGGCCGAGCCGAGCCCGCTGATCGCGAGCGCTGCGACCAGAAGGCCGGCGAAGACCCCGACCGCTCCGACCACGACGAGCGTCGGGCGCAGCGCCCCGGGCCACCCGCCGCGGCCCAGGGCGCCGACGACCACGATGGCCGCGAGCAGCACCAGCTGCAGCGCGACCCAGCCCTGGCCGCGCTGTCCGAGTCGGGGGATCACTCCGTCAGTGTGCCGCACCGGACCTCCCCGCGATGGGTCGCCGTGGCCGTCTCCGCGACCGTGTCCGCGACCGTGTCCGCGACCGCGACCGCGTCCGTGTCCGTGTCCGGGTCCGGGTCAGGCGGGCGTCAGGCGGGCTCAGTGGGACTGCAGGTCAGGCGAGGCCGCGGCGCGCGACCGCCGGCGGCCGGACGCCGCGGATCGACGCCACCATGTCGAGTGTCTGCCGCGTCGCGGCGACGTCGTGGGCCCGGTAGACGCGCGCGCCGAGCCAGGCCGAGACCGCGGTGGTGGCGAGCGTGCCCACAAGGCGGTCGGCGGGAGCCGCGACGTCCAGCGCCTCGCCCACGAAGTCCTTGCGGGACAACGACACCAGGACGGGCCACCCGGTCGCGACCAGCTCGGGGAGGCGCCTGGTGGCCTCGAGCGAGTGCCGCGTGTTCTTGCCGAAGTCGTGGCCCGGGTCGACGATCACGGACTCCCGCGGGACGCCGAGGGCGACGGCCCGTTCCGCCTCGGCGAGGGCGAAGCCGACGATGTCCTCGACGACGTCCTCGTACTCCCGGCGGTGGGGGCGGGTACGCGGCGCCGCGCCTCCGGTGTGGGTGCAGACCAGACCGACGCCATGCTCCGCAGCGACTCCCGCGAGCTCGGGATCATGCCCGCCCCAGGCGTCGTTGAGCAGGTCCGCGCCCTCGGCGCAGACCGCGCGACCGACCTCCGCACGCCAGGTGTCGACACTGATGACGACGTCGTGGCGTGCCCTGATGGCGGCCACGAGCGAGGCCGTACGCCGGATCTCCTCCTGCGCGTCGACCTCGGCTCCCGGACCGGCCTTCACCCCGCCGATGTCGACGATGCCGGCGCCCTCGGCGATCGCGCGGTCGACGGCCTCGAGCGCCGCCCCGTCCGCGAACGTCGCGCCCTTGTCGTAGAAGGAGTCGGGGGTCCGGTTCAGGATCGCCATCACAACGGTCTCGTCGTCACCGAACACGTGGCGACCCAGGCGCAGTGGCACGAGCGGGCACTTCCCCTCCGAGCGAGTCACCGGGGGTGAGCGCCTCCGGCCCGATCAGCGTGGCATGCTCGTGCCGACGGCGCCGCCGCAGGGGCGGTCCGACGGTGCGGGGCGACCCGCCACCGGAAGGAGTGAGCCCAGCGTGACCCTCGCGTTCCTCATCGCCGCCATCGCTGTCATCGCCGCGGTCGCACTTCTCGCGGTGGGGCGCCTCGGGGAGCTCCCCGAGGTCGAGCCGGACCGTCCGCCGCTCGCCCTCCCCGACGACCGCCCGCTCGCCCGCGAGGACGTCGACTCCGTGCGCTTCGCCGTCGGGATGAGGGGCTACCGCATGGACGAGGTCGACGACGTCCTCGACCGTCTCGCCGCGGAGGTGTCCGAGCGCGACGCCCGCATCGAGCAGCTCGAGACGCGTCTCGCCGCGCGCGGCGTCCCCCGTCCCGATCCGGGCGACTACGACCGATGACCTGGCCCGAGGACGTCGTCCTCGGGGCGGACGGGCTCCGACGCTGCCCCTGGGGTGCCTCGACCCCGGACTACGAGCGTTACCACGACACCGAGTGGGGGCGCGCCGTGCACGGCGACGTCGCCATCTTCGAGCGGATCACGCTCGAGGCGTTCCAGTCGGGCCTGTCCTGGCTCACCATCCTGCGCAAGCGCGACGGCTTCAGGACCGCCTTCGACGGCTTCGACATCGCCGCCGTCGCTGCCTACGGCGACGGCGACCGCGCCCGCCTGCTCGCGGACGTCGGGATCGTCCGCAACCGGGCGAAGGTCGACGCCACGATCGCCAACGCTCGGGCCACCCTCGCGCTGCTCGTCGCCGACGGAGCGGGCGCCCTGGACCGGCTGGTGTGGTCCTTCGCCCCCGGAGCCGAGCGGCCGCGCCCCCGGCGGTCCGCCGACCTCGTGCCCGTCACGCCCGAGTCGACCGCTCTGTCCCAGGAGCTCAAGCGGCGGGGGTTCGCCTTCGTCGGCCCCACGACGATGTACGCCGCGATGCAGGCCATGGGCCTCGTCGACGACCACCTCGAGGGCTGCTCGGCCATCGGCCGCTGACCTGCCCGCCCAGCGTTGCTCCTCGGTGCGGGGCTGCCCGGACGACGCCTGATGGACGTGCCCGCAGCGTGGGCCACGACGCATCGGGACGACGGCGGTGCGAGCACGGTCAGGAATCAGGGATAATGGGCCCGAAGGATTTCGCGCCGGCCCCACCAGGCGGTGCGACTATGCGAAAAGGGGTGCTGCATGGCCGCCATGAAGCCGCGAACGGGTGATGGCCCGCTCGAGGTCACCAAGGAGGGTCGTGGCATCGTCATGCGCGTCCCGCTCGAGGGCGGCGGCCGTCTCGTCGTCGAGCTGACCCCGGACGAGGCCCGCGACCTCGGTACCCAGCTGACGACGGTCGCCGGCTGACGCCGACGAGCCACTGACACACAGCAGAGGACCCCGCCCCCTTGTGGGGGCGGGGTCCTCTGCTGTGTGTGCCTCGCCCCGCAGCTGCGAGGCGGCGGCCCGTGGGCCGCAGTCCGGGTGCTCGGTCCTACCTCTTCACGGCCGCCAGGAGTCCGTCGCCGACCGGGAGCAGGGCTGCGAGCCAGCGCTCGTCCTCGCGCAGCGCGTTGAGCGTTCCGCGGATCGCGATGGTGTCCGGGTCGCGCTGGGCGGGGTCGGCGACCTTGTCGTGCCAGAGGCTGTTGTCGATCGCGAGGACGCCGCCGGGACGCAGAAGTCGCGCCGCCTCCTCGACGTAGTCGGCGTACTCGTCCTTGGCGCCGTCGGCCAGTACGAGGTCGTAGGAGCCATCCGCGAGCCGGGGCAGCACCTCGAGGGCGCGCCCGGTGATGAGGCGGGCCCGGGAGGGCGCGATCCCTTCGGCGGCGAACGCCTCGCGGGCGTGCCGTTGGTGCTCGGCCTCGATGTCGACGGAGGTGAGGATGCCGTCCTCGCGCATGCCGCGCAGCAGCCAGATGCCCGACACGCCAGTGCCGGTGCCGATCTCGACCACGTGACGTGCGCCCAGCACGGCCGCGAGGAGGCGCAGTGCGGCGCCGCCGCCGGGATGGATCGGGACGCACCCGACCTCGTCGGCGCGCCTGCGGGCATCGGTGAGCACGGCGTCCTCGGCCACGAAGGCCTCGGAGTACTCCCAGCTGGTTCGGAACGCGGCGAGGCCGCGGGCGTCAAGGTCCACGCCGCGAGGCTAGCGGGGTGGGGGCCAGGTGGCGCACGAACGTCTCGACGGGAACCCACCGAGCACCCGGATCGTTGGCCCGGAGGGACGGTCCGGACACGTTCGGATCACGATCGGACCAGTAACAGCGGCGCGCAGGTTTCGCGCAGGGCGCTCGGGGAAGGCACCATGGACCTCACGACCGGTGGGACGAGGAACGGCCTCGCCCTGCTCGACCGGGCCGTGGCCGTGTCCGAGGAGCTGGGCCCCATGATCGACCCGTCACGCGAGACCGAGGGATACGCGGCACCCCCCGCACCCTGGGCGGCTCCGTCCTGGGACGATGTCGTTCGCGACCACAGCGCCCGGGTCTACCGCCTGGCCTACCGGCTCACCGGCAACCAGCACGACGCCGAGGACCTCACCCAGGAGGTCTTCGTCCGGGTCTTCCGGTCGCTGTCGCAGTACACGCCCGGCACCTTCGAGGGCTGGCTCCACCGGATCACCACGAACCTCTTCCTCGACCAGATGCGCCGCAAGGCGCGGATCCGCTTCGAGGGCCTCCCCGACGATGCCGCGGACCGCATCCCCTCCCGCGAGATCGGCCCCGCCCAGCTGATCGACGACCGCTCCTACGATGCCGACATCCAGCAGGCCCTCGACGCCCTGTCGCCTGACTTCCGCGTCGCGGTGGTCCTCTGCGACATCGAGGGCCTCACCTACGAGGAGATCTCCGACCTCCTCGGCATCAAGCTGGGCACCGTCCGCTCGCGCATCCACCGCGGCCGCGCCCAGCTGCGCGACTCGCTCGCCCACCGCACGCCGGCGACGGCGCAGCGGCTCCCCTCGGCGCGCACGCCGTGAGCCGGTGCCTCGGGGCGCGGGTCGCCGACCTCGCCGGGGGCCGCCTCGAACCGGCCGAGGCCGAGCGCGCGTACGCCCACGTCGCCGCGTGCCAGTCCTGCCGTCGTGACCTCCACGCGCAGCGTTCGGCCTCCTCCCAGCTGGCGTCCTCCGCCCCGGTCGAGCCGTCCGAGGACCTCCTGGCCCGTCTGCGCAACATCCCCCGGCAGCCCGCAGCGAGCGTCCCCGCCGCGATCCCGCCGCAGGGCGGGGCAGGACGCCGTCCCGCCGGGGCCGCGGGTCGCCGCCCGGGCGTCGCCGCGGGAGCCTCCACCCGTCCCCCGGCCCGTCGCCACCGCGGTCGGATGGCCCTGGCCACCGCGGCCGGAGCGGCCGCCCTCGCCGTCGTCGCCGTGATCGGTGGCGGTTCGGGGGCTCTCACCGGCGCGGTGACGCCTCGCCCGGCGATCGCTCCCGTGATCGACACGCTGGCCGACGAGCACGCAGCATCGGCTGACCAGATGCCGTTCTCCGGGCCCCGAGTGGTGACGGTCGGCTTCACCGGCCCCGCCGCCTCGGGCTCGCCGTCCCCGCTGCCGTGACCCGCCGCCGTCGCAGCGTCGTGGCCATCGGCACGGCCGTCGGGCTCAGCGCCCTCGGCGTCGCGGGGCTCGCCGTCCTCGGCTCTGCTGCCGGCACTGCCTCCTCCTCGTCCTCTTCCTCGGACGGATGGTCGGGCTGGACGGGCCGCGTCGACAGTGCCTCGCTGTCCGATCGTGCCGCCATGACCCCCGACGACAACGTGGCCGTCAGCCTGCTCGAACGCTCGGCGTCCGCGGCCTCGACCGTCGGCTACACCGGCCGTGCCGTCACCTGGGACCACGCCGGGACCGTCACCACCGACCTCACCCATCTGCCCGGCCGCGGCACCATCGCCGTCGTGGCGGGGGCGCCGCCGTCCCAGGCGAGGTTCGCCCCCGAGGGGCGCTCCGGCTCGTTCTCCGACGACGGCCGCCCGCTTGCCCTGCTGCGCGACAACTACCGGGTCCTCCGCCAAGCGGATCTCGACACCGTGGTGGCGGGACGGCCCGCCGACGCCGTTGTCGCGGTGAGTGCCGACGGTGTCCTCGAGGCCCGATACTGGCTCGACCACCAGACCGGTCTCCTGCTGCGCAAGGAGCTCGTCGACCCTTCCGGGAAGGCCTGGAACCGCACCGGGTTCGAGACCCTCCACCTCGGCGTTCCGGCGGATGCCGTGGTACCGGCGCGGTCCCAGGACGTCTGGACCGAGGCGCTGGACGCCGCCGCGCTCGCGTCGGCGCGGCACTCCGGCTGTGCCTGCCCGGACTCCCTGCCCGGCGGCCTTGCGTTGCTCGATGCCCGCCGCGCCCCGGCCGGCGCCGTGTCGGCGCTGCCGGTGGTCCACCAGCTGTTCTCCGACGGCCTCACGACGGTGTCGCTCTTCTCGATCGCCGGGCCGCTCTCACCCGAGGACGCGAGCGGGCTCACCGAGCGGGGGTTCACCGCGACCGAGCTCTCCGGCGGTACCGCATGGGTGCGCGGGGGTACCTCGAGCGCACCTGCGGCGACGGTCGTGTGGGGCTGCCGTGACTATGTCCTGACCCTGGTGACCGACGACGCCGAGGACCCCCTCGGTACGGCGGCCGCGGTGGTGGCGGCGTTCCCACCGGTCCCCGACGCCGTGGGCAGCTCGCTGTGGGCGCGAGTCACCCGTGGCTGGCACCGACTGACCGGCGGCAGTGGCTCGTGAAGAAGGCAGCCGTCGTGATCGCGACGGTCCTCATCCTGCTCTCGCTGATCGGCCTCGGCGCCGACCGCGCCGTCGCCTCGGTAGCCGAGCGCACGATCAGTGAGCAGGTCCAGAAGTCCGTCACCGGAGCGACCTCCGTGTCGACGAGCATCGCCGGCATCCCGGTTCTGACCCAGGTGGCGCACGGGTCCCTCGACCACGTCACGGTGACGATGGACGGCGTGCCCGCAGGTCGCGGGATCACCTTGGGCACCCTCGTCGTGGACCTCTACGGCGTCGCCACCGCCTCCCCGCGCACGGCCGACCGGGTCCGGGCGGTGGCCAGCGTCAGCACGGCCACGCTGCAGGCCCAGCTCGGCGACAGCTGGACGGTGCGACCTGACGGCGACACGCTCGCGGTGACCTGGAGGGGGCCGCTGCCGGTCGAGGCGCGGGTGACCCCCGTGGTGCGCGAGGGCCACCTCGCGCTGGACCTCGCCTCCATCACGATCCTGGGCGTCTCGGTCGACGGTTCCTCGGTGCCCGCGGCGGTCACCGACCAGCTCACGGCGCTCGCCGGGTCGATCGGTGCCCTGCCCCTGGGGCTCACGGTGGCCTCGGTGGCAGTGACCAGGGCCGGGGTCGACCTCGTCGCCACCGGCACCCACGTCGTTCTCGAGGCGGTGTGAGAAGTCACACCGGTGTCGATCCGGTCTCTCAGCCGATTCACAGTTCCCCCGCAGCGCGGCCAGGGAAGAGGATCAGACAATGACGACGTACCACGAAGGACCCAACGACGGTTCCAGCGGGCGGACGCCGCCCGCCCCGACCTCAGGAGACGCGATGACCGACCAGCCCACCTGGGGACCTCCGACGCCCGTTCCTGGCGACGAGGCTGCCGCGGCAGTCCCGGCCGAGGCGGAGCGCGAGACCGTGGTCGTTCCCCGGGTGGAGGACACCACCGTGCTGGGTGGGGGGGAGACCCGCAGCTTCCCCGCGCCCGACCCCGGCAGTCGCGTCCCGGGTCCGCCCGCACCCGAGTGGGCGACCGCCGCCGCGGCACCGGCATCGCCCCAGCCGGCCGCCCCGTCCGCGGCGCGGACCGGGTTCGAGCCTCCTGTCCTCGGTGCCTCCGAGCAGCTGTCGGACCCCTGGCTCCTGGAGGGGTCGCCGTCGGCGGCGAGCGTCGACCTCGACGAGACACCCGAGGCGCCCCGCCGTCGCGGCGGCACGGGCAAGGTCATCGCGATCGCCGTGGTGTCCGGGCTCCTCGCCGGGGCCGTCGGCGGTGCCGGTGCCTACGCCGTGGCCGAGCGTCGCGCGTCGACCTCGCTCACCTCATCCGGCACGGTCCTGCCGCAGACCGACGCCTCGCTGTCCACCCGGCCGAGCGGGACCATCGCCTCGGTCGCGGCGGCGGTGCTCCCCACGGTCGTGCAGATCGAGGAGCGCAACGGCACCAGCGGCGGGACGGGCTCGGGCTTCGTGCTGCGCCAGGACGGTTACATCCTCACCAACAACCACGTCGTCGCCGGGGCTGCCACCGGCGGCACCCTGTCGGTCACCTTCCATGACGGCATCACGAAGCCGGCCACGATCGTGGGCCGTGACACCTCCTATGACCTCGCGGTCATCAAGGTCGACACGACCGGGCTCCCGGTGGCGACGCTCGGCAACTCCAACGACGTCGTCGTCGGCGACACGGCCATCGCGATCGGCTCACCGCTGGGTCTCGAAGGCACGGTGACCTCCGGCATCATCAGCTCGCTCAACCGCCCGGTCACCGCGGGCGGGTCCGGCGAGAGCTCCTTCATCAACGCGATCCAGACCGACGCTGCGATCAACCCGGGCAACTCAGGCGGGCCGCTCGTCGACGCCGAGGGCAAGGTCATCGGCGTCAACTCCGCGATCGCCTCCCTCGGTCAGACGACCACGGGCAGCCAGAGCGGCTCGATCGGGCTCGGCTTCGCGATCCCGGTGAACCAGGCCAAGCGGGTGGCCGAGGAGATCATCTCGACCGGGAAGTCGACCCACCCCGTCATCGGGGTCTCGGTCGACCTCACGTTCGCCGGCCCCGGAGCGCAGGTCAAGACGGTCACCGCGGGGGGGCCGGCCGAGAAGACGGGCCTCAAGCCCGGCGACGTCATCGTGAGCGTGAACGGCCGGCCGGTCGCCGACGCGACCGAGATGATCGTCGCGATCCGCGCCAACGCCCCCGGTGACACCGTGACGCTCGGGATCAAGACCGGGTCGGGGACGCGCGAGGTCAAGGTGACCCTCGGGTCCGGCACGGCCAGCGGCTGACCAGGACGTACCCTGGAGGCGCTCACCCCGCCGGGTGGGCGCCTCCGTCGGTCCGGGGTCACCCGCTCGGCGCAGGGCCTGCGTGCCCGCCTCGCCGTCCGGGCCGGCGGCACTTCCCGCTCGGCGGATTCTGCGAAAGGGTGACGGCGTGACGGTCTTCGGCGTCGGCCCCATGGAGTTCGTCGTCATCGCCGTCATCGCCGTGCTCATCCTCGGGCCGGACCGGCTGCCCAAGGCGATGGCCGAGGGGATCAAGTGGCTCCGCTACCTCCAGGGCGCCGCCAGCAACGCGCGTCGCGAGATCGCAGCCGCCGCGGACCTCGATCCGGCCATGACCGACGATCTACGGCGCACGATGTCCGACCTCGGCGAGCTGCACCCGCGCCGCATCGCCGCCTCTCTGCTCAGCGACACGTCGCCTCCCCCCACCGGTCCGCCCACGACGCCGGCCGGTCCGGTCACCCCCGCGCCCCCGGTGAACTCCTTCGGGGCCTCCGCGTCCGCGTCGTCGTTCACCCCTCGCCCGGCTGACGCCCCGGCGTCGGTCGAGATGCCCGCCCCGGCGGCGTTCGACCCCGACGCCACCTGACCTGCGCGCGGCCGGTGTCTCGCGCCGGTCCGCTCGGGCTCCGGCCTACAGCCGGCCGGTCGGGGTCAGTCCAAGAGACAGCCCAGCGAGTCCGCGCGAGCGTGTCCCGAGGCGGTTCGCGAGCTCGCGGAGCACGGTCGAGGCCGGGGTGTCGGGGTCGGTGAGGACGAGGGGTCGTCCCTCGTCGCCGCCTTCACGCAGGCGCACGTCGAACGGCACCCGGCCGAGCAGCGGGATGTCGGTGCCGAGCTCGCGGGTCAGGGTGTCGGCGACCACCTGGCCGCCGCCGCTGCCGAAGAGGTCCATCGGCTCGCCGCAGTGCGGGCACGGGAACGATGACATGTTCTCGATGACGCCGCCGACGCGGGTCTTGGTCTGCTGGGCCAGCATGCCCGCACGGATGGCGACCTCGGCCGCGGCGGTCTGCGGCGTCGTGACGACGATGAGCTCGGCGAGGGGGAGCAGCTGGGCGACGGAGATCGCGACGTCACCGGTGCCCGGCGGGAGGTCGAGGAGCAGGACGTCGAGGTCGCCCCACCACACGTCGGCGAGGAACTGCTGCAGAGCTCGGTGGAGCATCGGGCCGCGGAACGCGACTGGCTGGGAGACGCCGCCCGGCTTGAAGGGGAGCATCGAGATCACCCGGACGCCGTAGGCCTCCGGCGGCATGATCATGCCCTCGACCATCGTCGGGGCCTCGGTCGCACCGAGCATGCGCGGGATCGAGTGGCCGTAGATGTCGGCGTCGACGAGACCGACCGACAGGCCCGAGGCCGCCATCTCCACGGCGAGGTTGGCCGTGATCGAGGACTTGCCGACGCCGCCCTTGCCCGAGGCGATGGCGTAGACGCGGGTGAGGTTGCCGGGCTTGGTGAACACGATCTCGCGCTCGCCGTGCCCGACGAGGCCCGCGCGCAGCTCCTTGCGTTGCTCCTCGCTCATGACGTCGAGGTCGACCTCGACCGAGGTGATGCCGGGCACCGCCCCGACTGCGTCACGGACGCGGGAGGTGATGGTGTCGCGCATCGGGCACCCGGCGACGGTGAGCCACACGGCGATCCGGGCCACGCCGTCGTGGACGTCGCGCGACTTGACCATCTTGAGCTCGGTGATCGGACGGTGGATCTCGGGGTCCTCGACGGTGGCGAGTGCTGCGTCGACGAGGTCGAGAAGGCTGTCGGACATGGGGTCGATGCTACGGGCCCGGCCTCCGGTCGCGACCGGGTGGGCGGCGGCGCCGGTGCGTCCGGTGTCGCGGCCGCGTCACCGCTGCTCGGGTGGCCCTGTCCGGGCCAAGGCGCCGCTGCTCGGGTGCTCCTCAGTCGGTGACTGCGGTGCTCTCGGTGCTGGGGTCGTCGGTGACGGTGGCCTCGGCGTCGTCGTAGGTCTTGGTCTTCTTCTTCTTGCGCGGCTTGGACTCGCGCTCGTCGATGTCGTCGAGGAGGTCGCGAAGCTCGCTGCGGATGTAGTCGCGTGTGGCGACCTCGCCGAGGGCGATGCGCAGGGAGGCGATCTCGCGCATGAGGTACTCGGTGTCGGCGATGAGGCGGTCGGTGCGCGCCCGGTCGTCCTGGTACTGGATCCGGTCGCGGTCGGCCTGGCGGTTCTGCGCGAGCAGGATCAGGGGCGCGGCGTAGGAGGCCTGCAGGGACAGCAGCAGGGTCAGGAAGATGAACGGGTAGGCGTCGACGTGCCACGGGCTGACGTTGAGCATGACCCAGGCGGCGACGAACGCCGTCATGTAGCCGATGAACTGCCACGACCCGAGGAAGCGAGCGATGCGCTCGGAGAGTCGGCCTACCGCCTCGGAGTCCACCGAGGGACGCAGCGAGATCCCACGCTCGAGGGGCTGGTCGAGGCGGGGTCCGCGGCTGCGGTCACGAGCCATGGGTCACCGCCTCGTCGTCGTCGTGGTCGTTGTCGGAGTCGGAGTCGCGCCAGTTCTCCGGGAGCATGTGGTCGATGACGTCATCCACCGTGACCGCGCCGAGAAGGTGGTCGTTCTCATCGACCACGGGCAGCGCGACGAGGTTGTACGTCGCGAAGTAGCGCGTGACCTGGCTGAGCGGGGCGTCCGGCCCGATCGGCTCGAGCGCGTCGTCGAGGACGGCGGACACCAGGGTCGAGGGAGGCTCGCGCAGCAGTCGCTGGAAGTGCGCGACGCCGAGGTACTTGCCGGTCGGCGTCTCGAACGGCGGCCGTACGACGTAGACCTGAGCGGCGAGCGAGGGGGACAGGTCGGAGTCGCGCACGCGGGCGAGCGCCTCGGCGACGGTGGAGTCCGGCGGGAGGATCACCGGCTCCGGCGTCATCATGCCGCCGGCCGTGTAGTCGTCGTAGGTGAGCAGCCGTCGGAGGTCCTCGGCGTCATCGGGCTCCACGAGGGACAGCAACGCCTCGGCCTGCTCGGGAGAGAGCTCGGAGAGGAGGTCGGCGGCATCGTCGGGGTCCATCTCCTCGAGGACGTCGGCGGCACGCTCGCCACCGAGGGACGCCACGATCTCGATGCGGTCGTCCTCGGGGAGCTCCTCGAGGACGTCGGCGAGCCGGTCGTCGTCGAGTGCGGCCGCGAGCTCGATGCGTCGCTTCGGGCTCAGCTCGTGGAGCACGTTGGCGAGGTCGGCGGGGCGCAGCTTCTCGACCGTCGCCAACAGGCTCTCGACGCCCTGCTTCGGGTCGGCGAGGGAGAGCCCGGACACGGCCGACCAGTCCACGACGAGGGTCTCGCCGCGACGGCGAAAGCTGCCTCCGGGCTTGCGCACGAAGATCCGGCTCACCGACCAGTCGCGCGTGCGCTCCTGCTGGATCGCGACGTCCTGGACGGTGACCTCCTCGTTGGTCTCGAGGAGGGTGACCCGCTTGTCGAGCAGCTCGCCGAGCACGAGGGTCTCGCTGGCACGCTGCTCGAAGCGGCGCATGTTGAGCAGGCCGGTCGTGACCACGGCGCCGGCGTCGATGTTGGTGACGCGCGTCATCGGGCAGAAGATCCGGCGGCGCGGCTGCACCTCGACGACCAGGCCCAGGACGCGGGGGGCGTTGCTCCCATGGCGCAGGGTCACGACGACGTCGCGCACCTTGCCGACCTGGTCGCCCCGAGGGTCGAACACGGCGATGCCGGCGAGGCGTGCGATGAAGACCCTCGTCAGCGCTCCGCTCATGGTCGCAGGGTAGCCGTCGGAACTGGCCGGACCGTCACGGGAAACGCCCGCAGGGCAGGTGAGCCGCCGTCGAGAGCGGCGCGGGCATCGTGGCTCCAGGGGCGTTGCGCCGTCCGGGCTCCGGCAGCGCGTGTCGGCGAGATCGACACCGGTACCCTCGGGCACGGTCAGGGGCAGTTGCCCGTGCCCGGTCGAGGAATCGGAGATCTCCCGTGCGCAGGTCCAGAGCTATGGTCGTCATCGCAGCGCTCGCCATCGCGGGCCTGGCCGGCTGCGGCGGCTCCTCGACCGGCACGGCGACGCCGTCGGCGTCGAGCAACGGCGTCGCGGACCTGCCTGCCGACCAGATCCTCGCGAAGGCGACCACCGCCGCCAAGGCCCAGACTTCTGTGCACGTTGCCGGCAAGGGGTCCAACAACGGTCAGGCGTTCGGGCTGGACATGAGGCTGCGGGCGGGTGGCGGTGGCATCGGCAGCGTGTCGATCGGTACGGACAAGATCCAGCTCGTCTCCACCGGCACCGACGTCTACATCAAGGCCGACAAGGCCTACTGGACCACCTCGGCCGGCGCCGCGACCGCCGCGGTCATCGGCGACCGCTGGGTGAAGGCGGCGGCGAGCAGCGCAGCCTTCGCCCCGATCGCCCAGCTCGGCGACTTCACCACCTCGCTGGAGAACTACCTCAAGCCCGACTCGACGATCACCAAGGGCGACCAGTCCACCGTCGACGGCCAGCCCGCCATCGCCCTCGTCTCGACCAACGGCAAGCTCTGGGTCGCCACGACCGGCCAGCCGCTGCCGCTCAAGATCGACAGCGGCAAGCAGGGCGACGCCCTGTCCTTCAGCGACTGGGGCAAGGCCGTCGACGTGAAGGTCCCCACCGACAGCGAGACCCTCGACATCGGCAAGCTGAGCGGCAGCTGAGCGGCCGCCGGGAGGCGAGCAGGATCGGGGAAGCGCGCGAGGGGACGCTGTCCACTAGGGTCGTCGCAAGCTCTCACCGGCTCCTGTTCATCCCGGTGCACGACCCCGACGCCGCGCTCGGGTGCTAGCCGCGGGCGCGCGTCCAGTCGCCGGCGTCGAGCGTGACGGGTCCGTGGTGCGTCGAGATGCTGACGGCGGCAGGACCGCCGCGACCGACCTGGCCGTCGTGCACGGCCACGGGGAGCGACGGCGCGAGGGTCCACAGGTGAAGCCGCTCGAGGTCGCCGTCGAGGTGGAGCAGCCCGAGTGTCGCCGGACCCACCGCGTGCTTGGCATCGGCCTGGCCCGGAAGCGGCGTCCTCTCGGACCACCGGATGAAGAACGGGAGCATCGGGTCGGTGGCGGCCTCGGCCACTCCGGCGAGCTGCCACCGCAGCGAGGTACCGTCCTCGAGCCGGCGCGACCCCTCGTGGATCTCCAGGTCGAGGCGGGACGCCGTGTCGGTGAGGTAGTCGGTGCGGAGGGCCCACCCCATGGCCGGGCCGCCGTCGAGCATCGAGGTCACCCAGCGCCCGAACGCGTTGTGGGCCGCCTCCTCGGCATCCACCACGGTGACGAGCTCGAGATAGGCGCTACCGAGGGGCACGATGCGGTTCGCCGTGCCCCACCCCGGGTGCCGGCCGCCGCCGATCGCCGAGAGGCCGTGCTCGGCGCCGAGAGCGGACGTGGCGGCGTCGAGGTCGGCGACTCCGATGAGCACGTGGTCGATCTGCATGGGTCAACCTCCTGCGGCCGGTGCCCCCAGTCTGGTCCGACCGCGCCGACAGGGACGCGCTACGGCTCAGTCCGTGTGCGCCTGGTGGGCGTCGAGGGCCCGGAGCTCCTTCGTGTGCGCCGACGCCGCCGAGCTGGCGGCCTGGGGCGCCCGGCTCACGGACCTGGGAATCGAGGGCTCGGGGGGTCGATCTGCCCCCGTCGTGTCCCACCTGAACGTCCGCGACCTCGATGCCATCCCGATGGAGTTCTTCCGGCCCAGGGCATCTGGCTGATCGCAGCGACCCACTGACGCCGCGACGGGGCCCGCACGTCACGCCGAGGGCGGGGGCCCGTCGTGGATCCTGCCCGGCGGATCCCTCCGCGTACGTCTGCGCGGGGCGGACGTTCCAGGTGGCCGGCGTGGCGGAGCAGTCGCCCGCAGTCCTGTTGGATGACGGCGTGACCCGGGACGAGGCGACCGCAGGCGCCGAGTTCTCGCGACCGCCGGCGACCGATCTCGTCCTGCTGGGCGTCGCCGTCCTCGCGATCGCGACGTCCGCCCCGCTCATCGCGGCGACCGCCGTGCCCGCGATCGCGATCGCCTTCTGGCGCAGCCTGCTGGGCTCGGCGGCAACCCTGCCGTGGGCGTGGTTCCGCCACCGCCAGGAGATCAGGTCGCTCTCCCGCGACGAGGTGCGCTGGACAGTCGTCGCGGGCGTCCTCCTTGCCCTGCACTTCGCAGCCTGGCTCCCGAGCCTGCGGTTCACCTCCGTGGCGTCCTCGACCGCGCTCGTGTCGCTCCAGCCGGTGTGGGCGGCGCTCCTGGCGCGGCGGCAGGGCGCCTGCATCCCGAGAAGCGCCTGGATCGGCATCGCGATCTCACTGGTCGGCGTCCTCGTGCTCACCGGGATCGACGTCTCCCGCGACCCGCGTCACCTCATCGGTGATGCGCTCGCCCTCGTCGGCGGCATGCTGTCCGCGGCGTACGTGACCGCGGGGGAACGGGTACGGCGCACGGTCTCGACGCCGACGTACACGTCGATCGCCTACGGAGTCTCGGCAGCCGCGCTGCTGCCGCTGTGCCTCGTGCTGGGCCAGTCGCTCCGTGGCTACACCGCGTCGGAGTGGGTCACGATCCTGGCGCTCACCGCCGGTGCCCAGCTGCTCGGGCACACCCTCATCAACCGGGTGCTGCGGACGACCTCGGCCACCGTCACGAGCCTGGCGATCTTGCTCGAGATGCCCGGGGCGACCGTCATCGCCGCGCTGTGGCTCGGCCAGGTCCCGCCTGCGTCGATCGTGCCGGCCGTCGTGCTCATCTTCGCCGGCCTCGTGCTCGTGATCCGGGCCGGCGACCCGCGGACGCCGACCGAGTCGCCCCCCGTGTGACACGGGGAAGCGACGTTCGTAAGGTGCCAGGTATGAGCATCGCGCCCCGTACCCTTCGTTCGCGCCGGTCGTGTCTCGCGGTACCTGGCAGCAACCCGAAGATGCTGGAGAAGGCCAAGGGTCTCCCGGCCGACCAGATCTTCCTCGACCTCGAGGACTCCGTCGCCCCGATCGCCAAGGCCGACGCCCGCAAGAACGTCGTCGCGGCGCTCAACGAGGGCGGCTACGGCGACAAGGTGCGCACGGTGCGCGTCAACGACTGGACGACGGCGTGGACCTATCGCGACGTCATCGAGGTCGTGGAGAACGCCGGCGCCAACCTCGACTGCATCATGCTCCCGAAGGTTCAGACGGCCGAGCAGGTCGTCTCCCTCGACACACTGGTGACCCAGATCGAGAAGACGATGGGTCTTGAGGTCGGACGCATCGGCATCGAGGCGCAGATCGAGAACGCTCTGGGCCTGACCAACGTCGATGCGATCGCGGCCGCCTCGCAGCGCGTCGAGACCATCATCTTCGGCCCGGCCGACTTCATGGCCAGCATCAACATGAAGACCCTGGTCGTGGGCGAGCAGCCGCCCGGCTACGACGTGGGCGACGCCTACCACTACATCCTCATGCGGATCCTGATGGCGGCGCGCGCCTACGACAAGCAGGCCATCGACGGTCCCTACCTGCAGATCCGCGACGTCGAGGGCTACCGCCGCGTGGCCGGGCGTTCCGCGGCGCTGGGCTTCGACGGCAAGTGGGTGCTGCACCCGGGCCAGATCGACGCCGCGAACGAGGTCTACTCGCCGCTGCAGAGCGACTACGACCACGCCGAGCTGATCCTGGACGCGTACGACTACTACACCTCCGCCGAGGGCGGTGCCCGCGGCGCCGTCATGCTGGGCGATGAGATGATCGATGAGGCCAGCCGCAAGATGGCCCTGGTGATCTCGGCCAAGGGCCGCGCGGCAGCCATGGCCCGCACCCAGACCTTCCAGCCCCCCCAAAGCTGACCCCGCCACCCCCACCCGCCAAGCCCCGCCTCCCCCTCCGCATGTCACTGGTGGTGTGGTGGGGTGCCCGCTGCGGGCACCACCACAACCCCCGTTGACTTCGGGGGGGGGGGGGGACTTGGCTGGGGGTTGCGTGGCGGTGCGCGGGGGGCTGG
>JBBRAQ010000009.1:0-118520 GCA_038206635.1 Candidatus Nanopelagicales bacterium
CATGGCGACACCGCGGACGGACGGGCGCTTGCCCTTCCAGCGCATACGGCCGGCCTTGCCCCAGTTGATGTTCGACTGCTCGGCGTTCCCGACCTCGCCGACGGTGGCGCGGCAGCGCACGTCGACGTTGCGGATCTCGCCGGAAGGCATGCGCAGCTGGGCGAACGGGCCCTCCTTGGCGACGAGCTGGACGCTCGTGCCGGCGGAGCGGGCGATCTTGGCCCCGCCGCCGGGGCGCAGCTCGATCGCGTGCACCACGGTGCCGACCGGGATGTTGCGCAGCGGCAGCGCGTTGCCGGGCTTGATGTCGGCCCGGGGGCCGTTCTCGACCTGGTCGCCCTGCTTCAGCAGCCGCGGCGCGATGATGTAGCGCTTCTCGCCGTCGGCGTAGTGCAGCAGCGCGATGCGCGCGGTGCGGTTGGGGTCGTACTCGATGTGCGCGACCTTGGCCGGCACGCCGTCCTTGTCGTGGCGACGGAAGTCGATGAGGCGGTAAGCGCGCTTGTGGCCGCCACCCTGGTGCCGCGTCGTGATCCGGCCGGTGTTGTTTCGACCGCCCTTGCTGTGCAGGGGTCGGACCAGCGACTTCTCCGGCGTCGTGCGCGTGATCTCGACGAAGTCGGCCACGCTGGAGCCACGGCGTCCAGGTGTGGTCGGCTTGTACTTGCGGATACCCATCGGGTTTCTCTTCCTCGTCGGTAGCGGCGCCGGTCAGGAGACCGGACCGCCGAAGATGTCGATGCGGTCGCCGTCAGCCAGGCTCACGATGGCGCGCTTGGTGTCGGCACGCTTGCCGAGACCGAACTTCGTCCTCATGACCTTGCCCTGGCGGTTGAGCGTGTTCACGCTCGTCACCCGTACCCCGAAGACCTGCTCGACCGCGATCTTGATCTGGGTCTTGTTGGCGTCCGGGCGAACGAGGAACGTGTACTTGTTCTCGTCGAGGAGCGAGTAGCTCTTCTCGGAGATCACGGGCGCGAGCAGGATGTCGCGCGGGTCACTGATTCTCACAGCGCAGCCTCCTCGGCCTCGGTCTCGGTGGCGACCGCCTTCGCGCCCTTGCCGGTCGTGGGACCAGTGATGAGCGTGTCGAACGCGCCCTGGGTGAAGATGACGTCGTCGCTGACGAGCACGTCGTAGGTGTTGAGCTGGTCGACGACCAGCAGGTGGACCCTCGGCACGTTGCGCAGCGAGAGCCAGCTGACGTCGTCGTCACGCTCGAGGACGACGAGGAGGTGACGCCTGTCGCTCAATGCCGACAGAGCCGCGATGGCGGCCCTGGTCGAGGGGGTCTCACCCTCGACGATCCCGGTCACCACGTGGACGCGGCCATTGCGGGCCCGGTCGGAGAGGGCGCCACGGAGAGCGGCAGCCTTCATCTTCTTGGGGGTCCGCTGGCTGTAGTCACGCGGCTTGGGGCCGTGGACGATTCCACCACCGGTGAACTGCGGGGAGCGGATCGAGCCCTGACGGGCGCGGCCGGTGCCCTTCTGCTTGTAGGGCTTGCGCCCACCACCGCGAACCTCGGCGACCGTCTTGGTGCTGTGCGTGCCCTGACGGGCCGCAGCGAGCTGGGCGACGACTACCTGGTGGATCAACGGGACGTTGACCTGCACGCCGAACACGTGGGCCGGAAGCTCCACCGAGCCGGCGACGTCGCCGCCCGGGGTGCGGAGGTCCACCGAGGTGGCCTCGGCGGTCTCGAGCTGTGCACTCATGGCGTCAGGCCTCCTTCGCTGAGGTACGGACGAGGACGAGGCCACCCTTGGGGCCAGGCACGGCACCCTTGATCAGGATGATGCCGTTCTCCGCGTCGATCGAGTGGATGGTGAGGTTCTGGGTGGTCTGACGGTTGACACCCATCCGCCCCGCCATGCGCATGCCCTTGAAGACACGACCCGGGGTGGCGCAGCCACCGATCGAGCCGGGCTTGCGGTGGTTCTTGTGGGCACCGTGGGAGGCACCGACGCCGTGGAAGCCGTGACGCTTCATGACACCGGCGTAGCCCTTGCCCTTGGTCGTGCCGACGACGTCGATGGTCTGTCCGACCTCGAAGGTGTCGACATCGAGCTCCTGGCCCACGGCGTACTCGGAGGCGTCAGAGGTACGCAGCTCGACCAGGTGCCGTCGCGGCGTGACGCCCGCCTTGGCGAAGTGGCCCGAAGCGGGCTTGTTCACCTTGCGGGGGTCGATCGCGCCGAAGGCGATCTGGACGGAGCTGTATCCGTCGTGTTCGGGGTTCTTGACCTGGGTGACGACGCACGGGCCGGCCTTGACCACGGTCACCGGGACGACACGGTTGTTCTCGTCCCAGACCTGGGTCATGCCGAGCTTCTCGCCCAGCAACCCCTTCATGTGCTTGCTCATGTGACTGCGGTCCTCAGAGCTTGATCTCGATGTCGACACCGGCCGGGAGGTCGAGTCGCATCAGCGAGTCGACGGTCTTCGGCGTGGGGTCGAGAATGTCGATGAGACGCTTGTGGGTACGCATCTCGAAGTGCTCGCGGCTGTCCTTGTACTTGTGCGGCGAGCGGATGACGCAGTAGACGTTCTTCTCCGTCGGCAGCGGCACCGGGCCCGCAACCTGCGCACCAGTGCGAATCACCGTCTCGACGATCTTGCGCGCCGAGCTGTCGATGATCTCGTGGTCGTAGGCCTTGAGCCGGATGCGGATCTTCTGTCCCGCCATGATGGCTTCGGTTCCTTATCGTTCGAGTGCCGCTGGGAGGAGCGGCCCCTGGAAGGGGGCGCGCCCCGGTGGGAACACGGTCGGGCCCGTATCGCGTGGCGGTCGGGCCCGACCGCGGTCACCAGGTGATGACGCAGGTGTTACTTGAGGATCTTCACGACGCGACCGGCACCGACGGTGCGGCCACCCTCGCGAATGGCGAAACGGAGGCCCTCCTCCATCGCGATGGGCTGGATGAGGTCGACCCTCATCTCGGTGTTGTCGCCGGGCATGACCATCTCGGTGCCCTCGGGCAGCGTGACGATGCCGGTGACATCGGTCGTCCGGAAGTAGAACTGCGGACGGTAGTTGTCGAAGAACGGCGTGTGACGGCCACCCTCGTCCTTGCTCAGGATGTACACGTTCGCGTCGAACTCGGTGTGCGGGGTGACCGAGCCCGGCTTGCACAGGACCTGGCCACGCTCGACGTCGTCGCGCTTGGTGCCGCGCAGGAGCAGGCCCACGTTCTCGCCGGCCTGACCCTCGTCGAGCAGCTTGCGGAACATCTCGACGCCGGTGACCGTGGTCTTCGAGGTGGTCGGGCGGATGCCGACGATCTCGATCTCCTCGTTCACCTTGATGATCCCGCGCTCGATCCGGCCGGTGACGACCGTGCCGCGACCGGTGATCGTGAAGACGTCCTCGACGGGCATGAGGAACGGCTTGTCGGTCTCGCGCTCGGGCGTCGGGATGCTCTCGTCGACGGCCTTCATGAGCTCGAGGATCGTCAGGCCCCACTTCTCGTCGCCCTGGAGCGCCGGGAAGGCGGCAACGCGGACGACGGGGATGTTGTCGCCGTCGTACTCGTAGGCGGAGAGCAGCTCGCGAACCTCGAGCTCGACGAGCTCGAGGATCTCCTCGTCATCGACCATGTCGCACTTGTTGAGCGCGACGACGAGCGAGGGCACGCCGACCTGGCGGGCGAGGAGCACGTGCTCCTTGGTCTGGGGCATCGGACCGTCGGTGGCGGCGACCACGAGGATCGCACCATCCATCTGGGCCGCACCGGTGATCATGTTCTTGATGTAGTCAGCGTGACCAGGGCAGTCGACGTGGGCGTAGTGGCGCGCCTCGGTCTGGTACTCGACGTGCGCGATGGAGATCGTGATACCGCGCTGACGCTCCTCGGGAGCCTTGTCGATCTGGTCGAACGGCGTGAACGGGTTCACATCCGGGAACGCATCGTGCAGCACCTTCGTGATGGCTGCGGTCAGCGTCGTCTTCCCGTGGTCGATGTGACCGATGGTGCCGATGTTGACGTGCGGCTTGGTCCGCTCGAACTTCGCCTTCGCCACGGTGTCCTCCTGTGGACATTGCGGATGGTTACGCCGTACGACGTAGGTCCTGATGGATCGGGGTCAATGGTGCTGGGTGGTGCTGTCGTGCTGTCTGCCTCGGGCTCTCTCACGCTCTGCGTTCGATCACCCCGTGTGCGCAGGCGAGGACTTACTCGCCTCGCGCCTTCGCGATGATCTCGAGCGCCACGTTGTTGGGAACCTGGGCGTAGGAGTCGAACTGCATGGAGTAGCTCGCTCGTCCCTGGGTCTTGCTCCGGAGATCTCCGACGTAGCCGAACATCTCCGAGAGGGGGACAAGAGCCTTGACGATCCGGGCACCCGAGCGCTCGTCCATGGTCTGGATCTGACCACGGCGGGAGTTCAGGTCGCCGATCACCTCGCCCATGTAGTCCTCGGGGGTGATGACCTCGACGGACATCATCGGCTCGAGGAGAACGGGGCCGGCGGCACGGGCGCCTTCCTTGAACGCCATGGACCCGGCGATCTTGAAGGCGAGCTCGGAGGAGTCGACGTCGTGGTAGGCGCCGTCCTTGAGCGTCACCTTGATGTCGACCATCGGGTAGCCGGCCAGGACGCCGTTCTCCATGGCCTCCTGGCAACCGGCGTCGACCGAGGGGATGTACTCACGAGGGATACGCCCGCCGCTGACGGCGTTGACGAACTCGTAGCCGCCCTCACCGTCGTTGGTGCCCGACGCAGGCTCGATGGCGATCTGGACCTTGGCGAACTGGCCCGAGCCACCCGTCTGCTTCTTGTGGGTGTAGTCGATGCGCGCGACCGTCTTGGTGATGGTCTCGCGGTAGGCGACCTGGGGCTTGCCGACGTTGGCCTCGACCCGGAACTCACGGCGCATGCGGTCGACGAGCACCTCGAGGTGCAGCTCGCCCATGCCCGCGATGATCGTCTGGCCGGTCTCCTCGTCGGTCCGCACCTGGAAGGTGGGGTCCTCGTCGGAGAGGCGCTGGATAGCCGTGCCGAGCCGCTCCTGGTCGCCCTTGGACTTGGGCTCGATGGCGACGTGGATGACCGGTGCCGGGAAGTTCATCGACTCCAGGACGACGGGGTTCTTGTCGTCGCAGAGCGTCTCGCCGGTCGTGGTGTCCTTCAGGCCCATGACGGCGACGATGTCACCCGCACCGACCGACTCGATCTCTTCGCGCTTGTTCGCGTGCATCCGGTAGATCTTGCCGATGCGCTCCTTGCGCCCCTTGACGGAGTTCAACACCGCGGTGCCGGACTTCAGGACGCCGGAGTACACCCGGATGTAGGTGAGCTTGCCGAGGTGCGGGTCGGTCATGATCTTGAAGGCCAGGGCCGCGAACGGCTCGTCGTTGCGCGGCTGGCGCGAGACGACCACGTCGTCGTCGCCGACCTTGTGGCCCTCGATCGCGTCGACGTCGAGCGGCGACGGGAGGTAGGCGATGACCGCGTCGAGCATGGGCTGGACGCCCTTGTTCTTGAACGCCGAGCCGGTCAGGACGGGGGTGAGCTTGCCGGCGATGGTGGCGCGGCGGATCGCAGCGTGGAGGTCTTCGATATCGGGCTCGACGCCCTCGAGGTACTTCTCCATCATCGCGTCGTCAGCCTCGGCGATCGTCTCGAGGAGACGGTCGCGCCACTCACGAGCAGCCTCGGTGTGGGTCGCGGGGATCTCGAGGACGTCGTAGTCCTCGCCCTTCTGGGTGTCCTCGGGCCACACGAGCGCCTTCATCTGCACGAGGTCGACGACGCCGCGGAAGTTCGCCTCGGCACCGATCGGGATCTGCAGCACGAGCGGCACGGCGTTGAGCCGGGAGATGATCATGTCGACGCAGCGGTGGAACTCCGCGCCGGTGCGGTCGAGCTTGTTGACGAAGCAGATGCGCGGCACGTTGTACCGGTCGGCCTGGCGCCAGACGGTCTCGGACTGGGGCTCGACGCCGGCGACACCGTCGAACACCGCGACCGCGCCGTCGAGGACGCGAAGGGAGCGCTCGACCTCGACGGTGAAGTCCACGTGACCGGGGGTGTCGATGATGTTGATCTGGACGTCTTTCCAGTGACAGGTCGTCGCGGCGGACGTGATCGTGATGCCGCGCTCCTGCTCCTGCTCCATCCAGTCCATCGTGGCTGCGCCGTCGTGGACCTCACCGATCTTGTAGTTGATCCCGGTGTAGAACAAGATCCGCTCGGTGGTCGTGGTCTTGCCCGCGTCGATGTGCGCCATGATCCCGATGTTGCGGACCATGGCGAGGTCGAGGGCGGTGTCGGTCGACACGGTGACAGCTCCGAATCCGAGTGTGGGAAGAGGGAAGAGCGGGGGTGTGGAGCGCGGGGCGCGATTACCAGCGGTAGTGCGCGAAAGCCTTGTTCGACTCGGCCATCTTGTGCATGTCCTCCCGGCGCTTGACGCTCGCGCCGAGGCCGTTGCTGGCGTCGAGGATCTCGTTCATCAGGCGGTCGGTCATGGTCTTCTCACGACGCTGGCGGGAGAAGCTCACGAGCCAGCGCAGCGACAGGGTCGTGGCGCGGCCGGGCTTGACCTCGATCGGCACCTGGTAGGTGGCGCCACCGACACGGCGGCTCTTCACCTCGAGGGTGGGCTTGATGTTGTCCATCGCACGCTTGAGCGTGACGACGGGGTCTGAACCGGTCTTGTCGCGGCAGCCTTCGAGGGCGCCGTAGACGATCTTCTCGGCGGTCGACTTCTTGCCGTCGAGCAGCACCTTGTTGATCAGCTGCGAGACGAGCGGCGAACCGTAGACCGGGTCGATGACGACCGGGCGCTTGGGAGCGGGACCCTTGCGAGGCATCTAGCTCTTCTCCTTCTTCGCGCCGTAACGGCTGCGTGCCTGCTTGCGGTTCTTGACGCCCTGGGTGTCGAGTGCGCCGCGGATGATCTTGTAGCGAACACCGGGGAGGTCCTTCACCCGGCCGCCGCGCACGAGCACGATCGAGTGCTCCTGCAGGTTGTGGCCGACGCCGGGGATGTAGGCCGTGACCTCGATGCCGCTGGTGAGGCGGACACGCGCGACCTTGCGCAGAGCCGAGTTCGGCTTCTTGGGCGTGGTCGTGTAGACGCGTGTGCACACGCCGCGGCGCTGGGGGCTCCCCTTGAGCGCGGGCGTGTTGTTCTTCGAGACCTTGTCCTGCCGGCCCTTGCGGACCAGCTGCTGGATCGTGGGCACTGCGTCTCCGTGTTCCGTCGCGACGTTCTCGTGTCGTTCCTTCGAGCCGGGCGATGGCGTTCCCACCTGTCCGGCGTGCTCGTTCCGCTCCGGTGCCCTCGACCCCCGCGGCCGGGCGTGTCGCACCCTGCCCGACTGGGCGGGACTGCGTTCCCCGATGTGGAGGTCCTAGCGCGAGCGAGGTGACCCGTACCAGCGGATCGAGCGCACACGCGGGCACCCGGGGCGAGCCCAGGCACAGGGAGAGACACTACCCAGGCAGCACGGCCGGGGTCAAAACGCGGTGCCCGGCTCGGGAGTGGCTCCCGTCACGTCTGGGTCGTGCCGCGTCCGACTACCGGGGTTTGGGTGCTCCGGTGGGGCAACCTTGGCAGCCTCGGGGCTGCCGGTGCCGGCGACACGCCGGACTGCCCACGGTCAGCGGGCCACGGCAGCCTCACGGGCGTCAGGGCCGCCGGGGAAGCCCCGAGCAGCCATGGGCCGGGAACCCTCGACGCAAAGCGGCCCACGGCACGCCAGAGGGGCTCCCCCGGCGTGCGGAGAGCCCCTCTGGGCCGAGCCGTGCCCTACGGGCGGACGATGTCAGCTGGTGTAGCCACCGAAGTCGTACTCCTCGAGCGGGATTGCCTGGCCGGAGCCACTGCCGAAGGAGCCGTAGTCGAGGTCGTCATACGCCGAGAGCGAGGCGTACATCGCCGACTTCGCCTCCTCGGTGGGCTCTACCTTGATGTTGCGGTAGCGCGGCAGACCCGTGCCGGCCGGGATGAGCTTGCCCAGGATGACGTTCTCCTTGAGCCCGAGCAGCGGGTCGGACTTGGCGTGGATCGCCGCGTCCGTGAGCACCCGCGTGGTCTCCTGGAACGACGCCGCGGACAACCACGACTCGGTGGCGAGCGAGGCCTTGGTGATACCCATCAGCTCGGGACGGGCCGCACCCGGGGTGCCGCCCTCGGCGACCACCCGACGGTTCTCCGCCTCGAACAGGCCACGCTCGACGAGCTCACCGGGCAGGAACTCGGTGTCGCCACCCTCGATGAGGGTCACGCGCTTGAGCATCTGCCGGACGATGACCTCGATGTGCTTGTCGTGGATCGACACGCCCTGCGAGCGATAGACCTCCTGGACCTCGGCGACGAGGTGCAGCTGCACCGCGCGCTGGCCCAGGATGCGCAGGACCTGCTTGGGGTCGACAGCACCCTGCCAGAGCTTCTGGCCGACCTCGACGTGGTCGCCCTCCCCCACCAGCAGGCGCGAGCGCTTGGAGACGGGGTAGGGGATCTCCTCGGAGCCGTCGTCGGGGACGATGACGAGCTTTCGGGTCTTGTCGGTGTCCTCGATCTTGACGCGGCCGACTGCCTCGCTGATCGCGGCAACACCCTTGGGGGTGCGGGCCTCGAAGAGCTCCACCACACGCGGGAGACCGTGGGTGATGTCCTCACCCGCGACACCGCCGGTGTGGAAGGTACGCATGGTCAGCTGTGTGCCGGGCTCACCGATCGACTGGGCCGCGACGATGCCGATGGCCTCACCCACGTCGACGAGCTTGCCGGTGGCCAGGGAGCGGCCGTAGCAGGTCGCGCACGTGCCCACCTTGCTCTCGCAGGTCAGGACCGAGCGGGCCTTGACCTCCTCGACGCCGGCGGCGCAGAGGTCGTCGATCACGAGCAGCCCGAGCTCCTGGCCGGCGCTGGCGATCGTGCGGCCACCGATGACGATGTCCTCGGACAGGACGCGCGATGCGGCGGTCGACTCGACCTCGTCGTGGCGGCGCACGATGCCGTCGGCGGCCTTGACGCCGATCGCGGTCGCGAGACCACGGTCGGTGCCGCAGTCGACCTCGCGGATGATGACGTCCTGGGAGACGTCGACGAGACGTCGGGTGAGGTACCCCGAGTCCGCCGTACGCAGGGCGGTGTCGGCCAGACCCTTGCGGGCACCGTGGGTGGAGATGAAGTACTCCAGGACCGAGAGGCCTTCGCGGAAGTTCGACTTGATCGGCCGCGGGATGATCTCGCCCTTGGGGTTGGCCACCAGGCCGCGCATGCCGGCGATCTGGCGAACCTGCATCCAGTTACCACGGGCCCCGGAGTTGACCATCATGAAGACCGGGTTGTGACGCGGGAAGTGCTCACGCATCGCATCGGCGACCTCGTCGGTGGCGCGGGTCCAGATCTCGATGAGCTCCTGGCGACGCTCGGAGTCGGTGATCAGACCACGCTCGAACTGGGTCTGCACCTTCTCCGCGCGGGTCTCGGCCTCATCGACGATCTGGGCCTTCTTCGGGGGCGTGACGACGTCCTCGATCGAGATCGTGACGCCCGAGCGGGTGGCCCAGCGGAAGCCGGCCTCCTTGAGGGCGTCCAGCGTCGCTGCGACCTGGACCTTGGGGTAGCGCTCGGCGAGGTCGTTCACGATGCCGCCGAGGACCTTCTTGTCGACCTCGACGTTGACGAACGGGTAGTCGACCGGGAGCGCCTCGTTGAACAGGGCACGACCCAGCGTGGTGTCGAGGATGAAGGTGTCCCCGGTCTCCCAGCCCTCAGGAGCGACCCAGCCCGCGGGCGGGACGACGTCGGGGAACCGGATCTTCACGTGGCTCGAGACCATGATCTCGCGAGCGTCGAAGGCCATGAAGGCCTCCGAGACCGAGGTGAAGGCGCGGCCCTCACCCTTCATGCCCTCCCGCTCGGAGGTCAGGAAGTTGATCCCCAGCACCATGTCCTGCGACGGCGAGGTGATCGGGCGACCGTGCGCCGGCGAGAGGATGTTGTTGCTCGAGAGCATGAGGATGCGAGCCTCGGCCTGGGCCTCGGCCGACAGCGGAAGGTGGACGGCCATCTGGTCGCCGTCGAAGTCCGCGTTGAACGCGGCACAGACGAGCGGGTGGATCTGGATGGCCTTGCCCTCGATCAGCTGAGGCTCGAAGGCCTGGATGCCGAGACGGTGCAGGGTGGGTGCGCGGTTCAGCAGCACCGGGTGCTCGGCGATGACCTCTTCGAGGACGTCCCACACGACGGCACGCGAACGCTCGACCATGCGCTTGGCGGACTTGATGTTCTGCGCGTGGTTGAGGTCGACGAGCCGCTTCATGACGAACGGCTTGAAGAGCTCGAGGGCCATCTGCTTGGGCAGACCGCACTGGTGCAGCTTGAGCTGCGGGCCGACCACGATGACCGAGCGGCCGGAGTAGTCGACGCGCTTGCCGAGCAGGTTCTGACGGAAACGACCCTGCTTGCCCTTGAGCATGTCCGAGAGCGACTTGAGCGGGCGGTTGCCCGGGCCGGTCACCGGACGTCCACGGCGACCGTTGTCGAACAGCGCGTCGACGGCCTCCTGGAGCATCCGCTTCTCGTTGTTGACGATGATCTCGGGGGCACCGAGGTCGAGCAGCCGCTTGAGGCGGTTGTTGCGGTTGATGACGCGGCGGTAGAGGTCGTTGAGGTCCGAGGTCGCGAACCGGCCACCGTCGAGCTGCACCATCGGGCGAAGGTCCGGCGGGATGACCGGGACGCAGTCGAGCACCATGCCCATGGGCGAGTTGCGCGTCTGCAGGAACGCCGTGACGACCTTGAGACGCTTGAGGGCGCGGGTCTTGCGCTGGCCCTTGCCCGTGTGCACGATCTCGCGCAGCTTCTCCGACTCGGCCTCCAGGTCGAACGTCTCGAGACGACGCTGGATCGCCGCGGCACCCATGCCACCGGAGAAGTAGCGGCCGTAGCGGTCGCGCATCTCCCGGTAGAGCACCTCGTCGCCCTCGAGGTCCTGGATCTTCAGACCCTTGAACCGGTCGAAGACGCGGTCGAGGCGGTCGATCTCCGCGTCGGCGCGACGGCGGATCTGGGCCATCTCGCGCTCGGCGGACTCCTTGACCTTGCGGCGCTGGTCGCTCTTGGCACCCTCCGCCTCGAGCTCGGCGATGTCGGACTCGAGCTTCGTGGCGCGCTTGTTGACCTCGTCGTCGCGGCGGTTGCTCACCTGCTGCTTCTCGACGGAGATCTTCGCCTCGAGCGACGGGAGGTCGATCGCGCGCTGGTCCTCATCGACCTCGGTGATCATGTAGGCAGCGAAGTAGATGACCTTCTCGAGGTCCTTGGGAGCGAGGTCGAGCAGGTAGCCCAGCCGACTCGGGACACCCTTGAAGTACCAGATGTGGGTGACGGGCGCGGCGAGCTCGATGTGGCCCATCCGCTCACGACGCACCTTGGCGCGCGTGACCTCGACGCCACAGCGCTCGCAGATGATGCCCTTGAAGCGCACGCGCTTGTACTTGCCGCAGTAGCACTCCCAGTCACGGGTCGGACCGAAGATCTTCTCGCAGAAGAGCCCGTCCTTCTCCGGCTTGAGCGTGCGGTAGTTGATGGTCTCAGGCTTCTTCACCTCGCCGTGGGACCAGGTGCGGATGTCGTCGGCGGTAGCGAGACCGATGCGGAGTTCGTCGAAGAAGTTGACGTCGAGCACGTCTTGTTTCCTAACTTGTCGGTGGACTCGTCGGTGTCCTCAGGGTGCGGCGGCCGACGCGTGTGCGTCGGCCGCCGACTCCGGTGAGACTTCTTCGACGCTGCTGGGCTCTCGCCGGGACAGGTCGATTCCGAGTTCCTCGGCGGCGCGGTAGACGTCGTCCTCGGTGTCACGCATCTCGATGGTCATGCCGTCGCCGGAGAGCACCTCGACGTTCAGGCACAGCGACTGCATCTCCTTGATGAGCACCTTGAAGGACTCCGGGATACCGGGCTCCGGGATGTTCTCGCCCTTGACGATGGCCTCGTAGACCTTCACGCGGCCGAGCACGTCGTCGGACTTGATGGTGAGGAGCTCCTGGAGGGCGTAGGCGGCGCCATACGCCTCGAGTGCCCACACCTCCATCTCGCCGAACCGCTGGCCGCCGAACTGGGCCTTACCACCCAGGGGCTGCTGCGTGATCATCGAGTAGGGCCCGGTCGAACGGGCGTGGATCTTGTCGTCGACCAGGTGGAGCAGCTTGAGGATGTAGATGTAGCCCACAGCCACCGGCTCCGGGAACGGCTCACCCGAGCGCCCGTCGATGAGACGGGCCTTTCCGTCACCGCCGACGAGGCGGACGCCGTCGTCGGTGGGGATGGTCGAGGCGAGGAGACCGGTGATCTCCTCCTCGCGGGCACCGTCGAAGACCGGGGTCGCGACGTTGGTGCCGCGCTCGGCCTGACGAGCGGCCTCGGGCAGGTTGGCGCCCCAGGCCGGGTTGCCCTCGACCTTCCAGCCCGTCTTCGCGACCCAGCCCAGGTGCGTCTCGAGGACCTGGCCGACGTTCATGCGGCCGGGCACACCGAGCGGGTTGAGGACGATGTCGACGGGCGTGCCGTCCTCGAGGAACGGCATGTCCTCGACGGGCAGGATCTTGGAGATGACGCCCTTGTTGCCGTGACGGCCCGCGAGCTTGTCCCCGTTGGTGATCTTGCGCTTCTGGGCGATGTACACACGCACCAGCCGGTTGACTCCCGGCGGCAGCTCGTCTCCCTCGTCGCGGTCGAAGACGCGGACGCCGATGACCTTGCCGGACTCGCCGTGCGGCACCTTCAGCGAGGTGTCGCGCACTTCGCGCGCCTTCTCGCCGAAGATCGCACGGAGCAGGCGCTCCTCGGGGGTGAGCTCGGTCTCGCCCTTGGGCGTGACCTTGCCGACGAGGATGTCACCGGTGACGACGTCTGCGCCGATGCGGATGATCCCACGCTCGTCGAGGTCGGCGAGGACCTCCTCGGAGACGTTCGGGATGTCCCGGGTGATCTCCTCCGGGCCCAGCTTGGTGTCGCGGGCGTCGACCTCGTGCTCCTCGATGTGGATCGAGGAGAGGACGTCGTCCTGGACGAGGCGCTGCGACAGGATGATCGCGTCCTCGTAGTTGTGACCCTCCCACGGCATGAACGCGACGAGGAGGTTACGCCCGAGGGCCATCTCGCCGTTGTCCGTACAGGGGCCGTCGGCGAGGACCTGCGTGGTCTCGACCCGCTGGCCCTCCTCGACGATCGGGCGCTGGTTGAAGCTCGTGCCCTGGTTGGAGCGACGGAACTTCTGGACCCGGTAGGTGCGGTACTCGCCGTCGTCCTGCGCGACCGTGATCGCGTCGGCCGACACCTCCGACACCACACCGCCGGCGGCAGCGACGATGACGTCACCGGCGTCGGTGGCGGCGCGGTACTCCATGCCCGTGCCCACGAGCGGGGACTCGCTGCGCAGCAGCGGGACCGACTGACGCTGCATGTTCGAGCCCATGAGGGCGCGGTTGGCATCGTCGTGCTCGAGGAACGGGATCATGGCGGTCGCGACCGACACCATCTGGCGGGGCGAGACGTCCATGTAGTCGACGGACGTGCCGGGCACGTAGTCGACCTCGCCACCCTTCGTGCGCACGAGCACACGGGGGTCGGTGAACAGGTCGTCCTCCGACAGCGTGGAGTTGGCCTGCGCGATGACGTGCAGGTCCTCCTCGTCGGCGGTGAGGTAGTCGATGTGCGCCGTGACCGTGCCGTCGGTGACCTTGCGGTACGGGGTCTCGACGAAACCGAACGCATTCACGCGGGCGAAGGACGCCAGCGAACCGATGAGACCGATGTTGGGACCTTCAGGGGTCTCGATCGGGCACATACGGCCGTAGTGCGAGGGGTGGACGTCGCGGACCTCGAAGCCAGCGCGCTCCCGGGAGAGACCGCCCGGGCCCAGCGCCGAGAGACGGCGCTTGTGGGTCAGGCCCGCGAGCGGGTTGGTCTGGTCCATGAACTGCGAGAGCTGGCTGGTGCCGAAGAACTCCTTGATGGAGGCGACGACCGGTCGGATGTTGATGAGCGTCTGCGGCGTGATGGCCTCGACGTCCTGAGTGGTCATGCGCTCGCGGACGACGCGCTCCATGCGGGACAGGCCCGTACGGATCTGGTTCTGGATGAGCTCGCCGACCGTGCGCAGGCGACGGTTGCCGAAGTGATCGATGTCGTCGGTCTCGGCACGCACGGTGGCGCCGCCAGGAGCGGTGAAGTCGGTCTCGTTGGCGTGCAGACGCACGAGGTACTCGATCGTGGAGACGATGTCCTCGATCGTGATGGTGCTCTGCGTGAGCGGGAACTGCTCGAGACCCGCCGTGCCGAGCTTCTTGTTGATCTTGTAGCGACCGACCTTGGCCAGGTCGTAGCGCTTGGGGTTGAAGTAGAAGTTGTCCAGGAGGGACTGGCCGGCCTCCGTCGTCGGCGGCTCGCCAGGACGCAGCTTGCGGTAGATGTCCTTGAGAGCCTCGTCCTGGTCGCCGATGCCATCCTTCTCCAGGGTGGCCACCATCGACTCGTACATGCCGAAGCGCTCGCGGATCTGCTCGGTCGTGAGGCCGAGAGCCTTCAGCAGCACCGTCACGGGCTGCTTGCGCTTGCGGTCGACGCGGACGCCGACGAGGTCCTTCTTGTCGACCTCGAACTCCAGCCACGCACCGCGCGACGGGATGATCTTGGCGACGTAGACGTCCTTGTCGGAGGTCTTGTCGGGCGTGCGCTCGAAGTAGACGCCGGGCGACCGGACCAACTGGGACACCACGACACGCTCGGTGCCATTGATGATGAACGTGCCCTTGTCGGTCATGAGCGGGAAATCACCCATGAAGACGGTCTGGGACTTGATCTCGCCGGTCTCGTTGTTCATGAACTCGGCGGTGACGAACAGCGGCGCGGCGTAGGTGAAGTCCTTGTCGCGGCACTGCTCGACGGTGTACTTCGCCGGCTCGAACCTGTGATCGCGGAACGAGAGCGACATGGAGCCGCTGAAGTCCTCGATCGGGGAGATCTCCTCGAAGATGTCCTCGAGGCCGGAGGTCTCGGGCACGTGGCGACGAGACTCCAGCGCGGCAGCTACCCGGGCCTGCCACTTCTGGTTGCCGAGCAACCAGTCGAAGGACTCGGTCTGGAGAGCGAGGAGGTCCGGGACCTCCAGCGGCTCGCGGATCTTCGCGAACGAGACCCGGCGCGGGCCGGGGACGTGGGTGGGCTGAGCAATTGACTTGCGCGAGGCTGCCAAGAGGCTTCCTTCCGAGGGCTCGCGGACCTTCGAGCGTGCACACCGATCACGCCGTGTCCAGCGGACACGGCGGAGAAAGGCAGGGCAAAGCGGCAGCATACCCGGGTGGGCAGGCCGCTGTCGAGTCCCGGCCGTGAGCGTCGTGGGACAGTCGTCGCATCCCCGGGGCCTGACCCCCACTCGACAGCGGTGGGGCGGCGCACATCGGGGCGGACCTCGTCCCACGGGCGGATACGGCCCGGGGGTCTAGCGCGATCCGATGGTGACGCGCAGCCGGGCCCGGAGTCAAGCACCACGGCCGCGAACGGGGGACAAACGATCACACTGGGACCCATCGGGACCCCACCGCACCGGCACCCAAGCGGGGCGGCGGGGGCCCCGGAACGACCGCGAGGGGCGGCACGGGTGGGTGCCGCCCCTCGAGGGGCGTTCGACCGGCCCGGGTCGTGCCCGGGCCAGGGGGAACTACTTGACCGACACCGTGGCGCCGGCGGCCTCGAGGGCATCCTTGGCCTTCTCGGCGTCTTCCTTCTTGACCTTCTCCAGGACAGCCTTGGGGGCGGCCTCGACGAGGTCCTTGGCCTCCTTGAGGCCCAGGTTCGTGAGGGTGCGCACCTCCTTGATGACCTGGATCTTCTTCTCGCCGGCGGCCTCGAGGATGACGTCGAACTCGTCCTGCTCCTCGACTGCCTCGGCCACGGGACCGGCGCCACCAGCGGCGGCGATCTGCATGGGGGCGGCGGCGGTGACCTCGAAGGTCTCCTCGAACTGCTTCACGAACTCAGAGAGCTCGATCAGCGTCATCTCCTTGAAAGCCTCAAGGAGCTCGTCGGTGCTGAGCTTCGCCATGTCGGCGGTCCTTTCTGTTCTTGCGTCCCGGCCGGGGCCGCAACGTCCGTCTCGGATGGTGGTGAGGTGGGGCGTCAGCCCTCGGTTGTGGCGCCGTCCTCGGCAACCTCGGTGACCTCGGCAGCGCCCGCGGGGGCCGCCACTTCGGTCACGTCTGCGGCCTCGTCGGCCTCGTCGGCAGCCACGGCGGCGGCCTCCTCGGTCACGGCGACGCCGTCGGCGGCTGCGGTGGTCTCCTCGACGTCGGCGGCAGCCACGGGGGCGGCCTCCTCGGTCTCAGCAGCTGCCTCGGCGGCCGGCGCCGGAACGCCTGCACCCCCGATGACCGAGGGGTCGGCCTCGGCCTTGACTCGCAGTGCCTCGATCGTGCGGGCCGCCTGTGCGAGCGGCGCCTGGAACAGCGACGCGGCCTGGGACAGCGACGCCTTCATTGCACCTGCGAGCTTCGCGAGGAGAACCTCACGCGACTCGAGGTCCGCGAGCATGGAGATCTCGGCGGCGGACAGCATCTTGCCGTCCATGTATCCACCCTTGATCACCAGCAGCGGGTTTGCCTTGGCGAAGTCACGCAGACCCTTGGCGGCCACGACCGGGTCGCCCTTGATGAAGGCGATCGCGCTGGGGCCGGCGAGCAGGTCGTCATAGCCGACGACACCCGCCTCCTTCGCAGCGATCTTGGTCAGCGTGTTCTTCACCACGGCGTAGTTGGCGGTCTCACCGAGGTTGCGACGCAGCGTCTTCAGCTGCGCCACGGTGAGTCCGCGGTACTCGGTCAGCACAGTCGCGTTCGACGTGCGGAAGTTCTCCGCGATCGTCGCGACGTCGGCTGCCTTGTCTGCCCGCGCCATGGGTCTCCTTCCAGCTGTCCCGCCGAGAAGTCCCTGTGACACAAGAAGAGCCCCGCGCAGGCGCGGGGCAACGCCCGCCCGAGGGCGGCACGGTGATCCAGATCCTGCGCTGGCCCTCCGTTGTCACGGAAGCTTCGGTCGGTCCACCACGAGGGCGGTCCGACGACCGGCGGTCTTCGGTTCTTTGAGGGTACGTGGCCTGGGACGGGCAGGTCAAAACGGACTCGGCCCGCCCCGGGACCACGCTCGATCAGGGTCGCTCGACATCAGGTGATGCCCAGGACGACCGACGTGGAGGTCAGGCCGAAGCCTCGTCCTCCACGAGCAGGTTGCGGGTGCGGTTCGGGTCGACCGGCACGCCGGGGCCCATCGTCGTGGAGACGGTGGCCTTCTTGATGTAGCGGCCCTTCGCGGCCGACGGCTTGAGGCGCAGGACCTCATCGAGTGCCGCAGCGTAGTTCTCGACCAGCTTCTCGTCGTCGAAGGACGCTTTGCCGATCACGAAGTGCAGGTTCGAGTGCTTGTCGACGCGGAACTCGATCTTGCCACCCTTGATCTCGGTGACCGCCTTGGCGACGTCCATCGTGACCGTGCCGGTCTTGGGGTTGGGCATGAGGCCGCGGGGGCCGAGCACCTTGCCCAGGCGACCGACCTTGCCCATGAGGTCGGGGGTCGACACGGCGGCGTCGAAGTCCGTCCAGCCGGCTGCGACCTTGTCGATGAGCTCGTCGCCACCCACGATGTCGGCTCCGGCCGCGCGTGCCTCGTCGGCCTTCTCGCCGTTGGCGAAGACCAGGACCCGGGCGGTCTTGCCGGTGCCGTGGGGGAGGTTGACTGTGCCGCGCACCATCTGATCGGCCTTGCGGGGGTCGACGCCCAGGCAGAAGGCGACCTCCACGGTCGCGTCGAACTTGGCGGGGTTGGTCGCCTTGGCCAGGCGGACCGCCGGGAGGGGGGCGTAGAGGGCGTCCTTGTCGATCTTCTCGGCGCCGGTGGTGTAGGCCTTGCTGCGCTTCACTGCTGCTCCTCGTGCTGGTCTGTCCCGCTGTGTCTGGGGCCGGAGGCCCTCGACGGGGACGGAGTGGGAGTCGTGGTCCGGCGGGCCGCGCTCGGCCCTGCCACGTCGTGCTGGGATCGTGCGTCGCACCGAGGGATCGGTACGGGTGGTCGGTGCCCTCGCGCACGGAGGCGCACGGCGATCGACCGAGGGACGTCGATCAGTCCGAGATGGTGACGCCCATCGAGCGCGCGGTGCCCTCGATGATGCGCATCGCGTTGTCGATGTCGTTGGCGTTGAGATCGGCCTGCTTGGTCTCGGCGATCTCGCGGACCTGCGCCTTGGTGATCGAGGCGACCTTGGTCGTGAGGGGGTTCGCTGCACCCTTGTCGACGCCGGCAGCCTTGAGGATGAGCCTCGCGGCGGGCGGAGTCTTCAGGACGAAGGTGAACGAGCGGTCCTCATAGACCGTGATCTCGACCGGGATGACCTGACCGCGCTGCGACTCGGTCGCGGCGTTGTAGGCCTTGCAGAACTCCATGATGTTCACGCCGTGCTGACCCAGCGCGGGACCCACGGGGGGGGCAGGGTTGGCGGCGCCGGCCGTGATCTGGAGCTTGATCAGGCCGGAGACCTTCTTCTTCGGTGGCATTCGTCGGGTCCTTGCGTTGTCGGGAGCGGTCCGGTCCGCCGGAGCGGGCGGGGGATCGCCTAGTTCTTCTGGATCTGGCTGAAACCGAGCTCGACCGGAGTCTCGCGGCCGAAGATCTCCACCAGGCCGGTGACCTTCTGGGCGTCCACGTTGATCTCGGAGACCGTGGCGTGGAGCGTCGCGAAGGGACCGTCGATGACGGTGACGGAGTCTCCGACCGAGAAGTCGACGACGGTCACCTCGCCGGCAGGCGTCGACGCACCAGGCTTCTTCTCCGGAACCGGGGCGAGGATCGAGACGACCTCGTCCAGGCTCAGCGGCGCGGGCTGGTGCCCGTGACCGACGAAGCCGGTGACGCCCGGCGTGTGCCGGACCGTGCCCCAGGATGCGTCCGTGAGGTCCATGCGGACCAGGACGTATCCCGGAAACTTGTTGCGACGGACGAGCTTGCGCTGCCCGTTCTTGATCTCGGTGACCTCTTCCATCGGCACCTCGACCTGGAAGATGAGGTCCTCCATGTTGAGCGAGCCGATGCGACTCTCAAGGTTGGTCTTCACCTTGTTCTCATAGCCGGCGTAGGAGTGGACGACGTACCAGTCGCCGAGCTCGGTGCGCATGCGCTCACGGAAAGCCTCAACCGGGTCGATGTCTTCCTCGGCTACGGCCTCGGCGGCGTCGGCGTCGGTGTCGGTGTCGGTGTCGGTCTCAACGGTCTCGGAGTCCGCGGTCTCGGACTCAGCAGTCTCGACGTCGGCGTCCACCGGCTCGACGACCGTGAGGTCCTCAGCTGCCGGTACGTCGGTCGCGTGCGTGTCGGACACGGTGCTCCTCGGTCTGGGTGGTGCGGGTCGGGCCGGTGGCGGACGCCTCGTGCTGGGTCAGGCGCCGAAGATCTTGAGGACGAGCTTGGCGAAGCCGAGGTCGAGGACCGCGACGATGGTCGCGATCACGGTCACGAACACGATGACGACCCACGTGTAGGTGAGCAGCTCCTTGCGCGTGGGCCAGACGACCTTGCGCAGCTCGGCGATCACCTGCCGGTAGAACAGGCTGATCCGCGCTCCGAGGCCCGGGCGGTCACCGGAGTCGCGGCCGTGGGGACGGTCGCGGTCAGGGACGTCGGTGCCGACGGTGTCGCTCACGCGCCCTCGCTTCGTCAGCGCCACCCCGAGGGATGGCCGTGCCTTCAGCTCGACCGGATGGTCGGGCCGTGCCTTCGCACCCGGTCCGAGGACCGGGATCGAGCAGGGCCGGAGGGACTTGAACCCCCAACCGCCGGTTTTGGAGACCGGTGCTCTACCAGTTGAGCTACGACCCTTCGGGCCGGCCTCCCTGCACCGACCGGCCCACCGCAACGTGGGGGCATGCTTGCGCAGGGGTGGACGTCCACCAGGACGCCCGAGCATACGGGACGTCGGGGTGCCCGCCCAAACTGCGGTCCGGGCCTGGGAGACCTCCGGCCCCGGCGACGAGCCTGATCGGCGGCGCTGAGTGATCCCGGCCGGAACCCTGGCGGCACGCACCCACCCGCATGCGTCAGGATGACCGCATGACCGAGCAGTCTCGCGCGTCCGGCAGCCACCGCCGGGTCTCCCTCCGTATCGGGTCCATCGCCGAATCGGCGACGCTGGCCGTCGACGCCAAGGCCAAGGCCCTCAAGGCCGCCGGCCGACCGGTGATCGGCTTCGGCGCCGGCGAGCCGGACTTCCCGACCCCTGACTACATCGTCGAGGCGGCCCTCGCAGCCTGCCGCGAACCCAAGTGGCACCGCTACACCCCGGCCGGGGGCCTCCCCGAGCTCAAGGAGGCCATCGCGGTGAAGACGCTCCGCGACTCCGGGTACGCCGTCACCGCCAGCCAGGTCCTGGTGACCAACGGCGGCAAGCAGGCGCTCTACAACACCTTCGCAGCCCTGCTCGACCCGGGCGACGAGGCTCTGCTGCCGGCGCCGTACTGGACCACCTATCCCGAGTCGATCCGGCTCGCAGGCGGGGTGCCGGTGGAGATCCAGACCGACGAGACGACGGGGTACCGGGTGTCGATCGAGCAGCTCGAGGCCGCCCTCACCCCGCGGACCAAGCTGCTCGTGTTCGTCTCCCCGTCCAACCCGACCGGCGCGGTCTACCCCCCGTCCGAGGTCGAGGCCATCGGTCGCTGGGCGGTCGAGCGCGGGCTGTGGGTCGTCACCGACGAGATCTATGAGCACCTCGTCTACGGGGACGCGCAGTTCGCCTCGATGCCCACCCTGGTCCCGGAGATCGCCGACCGCTGCGTGGTCGTCAACGGCGTCGCGAAGACCTACGCCATGACCGGCTGGCGGGTGGGCTGGATGATCGGGCCAGCCGACGTGGTGAAGGCCGCCACGAACCTGCAGTCCCACGCGACCTCCAACGTCGCGAACGTCTCCCAGATCGCCGCGCTCGCGGCGGTGTCGGGCGACCTCACCGCCGTGGCGGCCATGCGCACCGCCTTCGACCGCCGGCGCACGACGATCACGTCGATCCTCGACGCCATCGAGGGCGTCGCCTGCCCGCTGCCCGAGGGTGCCTTCTACGTCTACCCCTCGATCAAGGGAGTCCTGGGGCGGACGATCCGTGGCACGCGGGTCACGACCTCGGCAGAGCTGGCCACGGTCCTCCTCGACGAGGCCGAGGTCGCCGTCGTGCCGGGCGAGGCCTTCGGTACCCCCGGCTACCTGCGCCTGTCCTACGCACTCGGCGACGAGGACCTCCTGGAGGGCGCCAACCGGATCGCCCGACTCCTCGGCCAGGACTCCTGACCCGCCCCACATGGCGACGAGGACCCAGCCGCACCGACTGGTGGGGCTGGGCCCCCGTCGTGGTCTCGAGCGCCGTGTGCGGGCGCCGTCCCGTGGGGGACGGACCTCAGCCGAGCAGCTTGGCCTTGGCGGCCGAGAACTCCTCGTCGTTGAGGATCCCAGCCTCCTTGAGCCCCGCGAGCTTCTGGAGCTCGGCGACGACGTCGAGGCCACCTGCCGCGGGTGCGGCCGGAGCCTGTGCGGCCGCCACCTGAGCCTGCAGGTCAGCGATCTCCTTGGCCTGTTCGGCGGCCTGCTGCTGGGCTGCCTGGGCGGCGAGGGCTTCCTGGACCGCCGCGTCGATCTCGGCCTGCTGCTGCATACCTGCTGCCTGGGCGTTGGCCGCGTTCGCGGCCTGCGCCTGCTGCTGCTTGCCGGCAGCGTTGCGCTGCATGCCGCCGCTCACTGCCGTCGCCGTACCGGCGATCACCGCCGTGCGTGCCATCGTTCCGACGAGCCCGGGTCGTCCTCCGCGTCGCATGTCGTTCCTTCCTTGTCCTGGTTGGGTGCGGGGCAGATGTGATGGTGCGCGAACCGCCCCGAGGGGGGTGCGCGAGGTGGTCAGGCCTCGACGGCCTCGGCCTCGTCGGCCGCGTCGAGCACCGCAGACACGTCCTCGGCTGCGATGCGCTCGAACGCGACGAGGGTTCCGCCGTTGGCGCGGATCGCCTGGCCGGCACGGACGAGCCAGGTGTTCTCCCACGCGATCATCGCGACCGCGGAGCTGTTGGGCATCGACTCGACGGCGGCACCGGCGTCGGTCTCGGAGAGCATGCCGGGGATGTCGCCCTGGATGGCGACGAGGTCGGGGATGCCGTCGCCATCGACGTCGGTGACCTCGACGAGGGAGACGACGCCGTTCTCGTCCTTGTTCACGAGCACGATGTCGAGGATGCGGACGGTGCCCTGGGCCACGAGGTCGGCGATGGCGGCGGCGATCGAACCGTCGAACTTGGGCTCGTCGAAAGCGATCACGGCGACGTCGACGGGGCCGACTGGGCGGATGAGGTCAGACATGGAAAAGCCTCCTGGAAGAGGGTCAACGAGGTGAACCTAGTCCACCGTCGGCTGCTCGTCAGCCTCGTGGCGTCAGGCGGGGCCGAGGCCGCACCCGACGAGGGTGGGCTCAGGCTCGAGAGTGACCTCGAAGACGGCCCGGACCCGCTCGCGGACCTCGCGGGCGAGGGCCACGACGTCGGCGGCCGTCGCCTCGCCGCGGTTGGTGAGCGCCAGCGTGTGCTTGGTCGAGACCCACGCCCGCCCCGTCGCGCCGGGGTAGCCGCACCCGATGCCGGACCGCTCGATCAGCCACGCCGCACTGATCTTGACGCGGCCGTCACCGGCGTCATACCGCGGCGCGTCGGCGGGAAGCCTGCTCGCGGCGGCGGCGTCGATGATCGGGTTGGTGAAGAAGGACCCCACGCTCCAGGTGTCGTGGTCAGCGGCGTCGAGGACCATCCCCTTGGAGGCACGCAGCGACAGGACCGCGTCCCGCACCTCCGCGAGCGGGGCCCGATCGCCCACGTCGACGCCGATGCGCCGGGCGAGCTCGGCGTAGCGGATCGGCTCCGAGTACGGCGACAGGCGCAGCTGGAAGGCGACGGCGAGGACGAGGTAGCGCCCGGGCTCGGCCTTGAACCGGCTCGTCCGGTAGGCGAACCCGCAGTCGGCCGACATGAAGGTGCGCTGGACGGCGTCGACGCGGTCGAAGGTCCGCACCCGGGCGATGACGGGCGCGACCTCCTGGCCGTAGGCCCCGACGTTCTGGATCGGCGTGGCTCCCGTGGAGCCGGGGATCCCCGAGAGGCACTCGACACCCGACCAGCGCTCGGCGACGCAGTGGAGCACGAGGCCGTCCCACGCCTCCCCGGCCGCGGCCGTGACCCACGCTCCCCCGCACGCGTCGGCCTCGGTGGCGATGCCCCGGGTGGCGACGACGACGACGGTGCCCGGGTAGCCCTCGTCGCTCACGAGAAGGTTGCTGCCACCGCCGACCACCAGGGCCGGCGTGCCACCGGCATCGGCGGACCGGACCGCCTCGACCAGGGTCGCCTCGTCCTCCGCGACCACGACCTCCCCCGCCGGGCCCCCGACCCGCAGGGTCGTGAGCTCGCCGAGGGTCGTGGGCACGGTCACGAGGGAAAGCCTAGATCGTGCAGGTCAGGCGAGGCGGACGACGGCCTGGGCCTTGCCCAGCACCGTGACGCCCGCGCAGACCGCCTTGATGTCGACCCGGACGAGATTGCCCTCGAGCTTGTCCGCGACCACCGCGCTCACCTCGACGGTGGCACCGGAGTCGTCGTCGGGGACGACGACGGGACGGGTGAAGCGGACGCCGTACTCGAGGACAGCCCCCGGATCGCCCACCCAGTCGGTGACCACGCGTCCGGCCGAGGCCATGGTGAGCATCCCGTGCGCGATGACATCGGGGAGGCCCACCGCCTGGGCGAACCGCTGGTTCCAGTGGATCGGGTTGAAGTCGCCCGAGGCGCCGGCGTACATCACCAGGTTGACCCGCTGCAGGCGCACGGTCAGAGGCGGCAGCTCGGTGCCGATCTCGACGTCGGACCAGGCGACGGACGCGGTCATGCGGACTCCTCGGCGGTGCCGCGGGCGACAGTGACCGCCCAGGTGGTGACGACGGGCTCGCCGCCCTCGGTGCTGATCTCGGCGCGCGTGGTGAGGACGTCGTTGCCGGCGGCGACCCTGATGTTCTCGATCGTGGTGACGACCACGAGGCGGTCGCCGGCCGTCACCGGCCGGGTGTAGGCGAACCGCTGCTCGCCGTGGACGACGCGGCTGTAGTCGAGGCCGAGGTCGGGGTCGAACATCGCGACCGCCATGCCGCGCATCGCCACAGTGAAGGGGAACGTGGGCGGGGCGATGACGTCGCGGTGACCGAGTGCCTGCGCCTCGACGGCGTCGAAGTACGCGGGGTTCATGTCACCGATCGCGGTAGCGAACTCGCGGATCTTCTCCCGCCCCACCTCATACGGCGGGCTCGCGGGATAGACCTTGCCGATGAAGTCCTGGTTCAGCGCCACGGATCACATCCCTCCGAGCTGGCCGCCGGTGACGGGGATCGTCACACCGGAGACGTAGTCGGCGTCGCTCGAGACGAGGAACGCCGTGACGTTCGCGATGTCCTCCGGGACGCCGAGGCGCCCGAGGGCGATGAGCATGAGCGACATCTGCCGCATCTGCTCGGGAATGCCGTAGGTGTCGCCCTCGGTCTTCGCCTGGGTGAGCCGGGTCTCGACGAAGCCGGGAGCCACGGCGTTGACGTTGATGCCGAACGGTCCGAGCTCGCGCGCCAGGGTCTTGGTCACCGCGATCAGGGCGCCCTTGGCCGCCGTGTAGTTGAACTGCCCGGGGTTGCCCATGAGGGCAGCCACCGAGGAGGTGAACACGACCTTGCGCTGGTAGGCGGGCCTGCCGGTGGCGGCGATCTCGGCCTTGGCGACCTCGCGCAGGTACGGCATCGCGGCGAGGGTCGTGTGGTACGCCGTCGTCAGGTTGGTGTCGAGGATGAAGCCGTAGAGCTCGTCGGTCATCCCGTGGAACATCTTGTCGCGCGTGGTGCCGGCGTTGTTGACGACGATGTCGAGCTTGCCGAAGGTGTCGACGGCCGCCTTCGCCAGCCCGTGGGCCTCGTCGAGGTCGATCGTGTTGGCGATGTGCGCGGCCCCCCGGCCGCCCTCGGCCTCGATCAGCGCCACCGTCTCGGCGGCGGGCTCGGCGTCGATGTCGTTGACCACGACCGCTGCCCCGTCGCGCGCCAGACGCAGCGCGGTCGCGCGCCCGATCCCCCGGCCCGAACCGGTCACGATCGCCACTCGGTCGTCGAGTCGTCCCACGTCAAGCCTCCAGTGCCCGCCGACGGCCGGAGCGGCCGCCGTCCCGCCGCGACGCTAGTGGACGCGGCGCCGGCACGCACCGGTGGTCGGTCCCTTGCGGCCCGCACCCTTCGACGGCCCCGGCCGTCGAAGGGCATGCGAACGGCCGCCCCCGCAAGGGGGACGGCCGTTCGAGGAGAGCTGGAGGTGGCCCGAGTGGCCTCCCGGCTATCGAGTCTCCTTGTGTGAGGTGTGAAGGCTGCACGTGGCGCAGTACTTCTTCAGCTCCAGACGATCCGGGTCGTTACGCCGGTTCTTCTTGGTGATGTAGTTGCGGTTCTTGCACTCCTGGCAGGCCAGGGTGATCTTCGGGCGGACGTCGCTCTTGGCCACGGGAGTGCCTTTCCTACTTCGTGATGTCGATCGTTCGGTGGTAGCGGAGGCCGGACTTGAACCGGCGACACAGCGATTATGAGCCGCTTGCTCTGCCAGGCTGAGCTACTCCGCCGAGACGAACGGTTCCAGTCCAGGACGGGCTGGTGCCGCTGTTCCGAGCCCCCTTACGGAATCGAACCGTAGACCTTCTCCTTACCATGGAGACGCTCTGCCGACTGAGCTAAGGGGGCGTAGAGCCAGAGAAGAGTACCGAACGGCACGACGATCCTCCAAAACGTCCCGACCGCGACGATGACGGCCCGGCCTTCCGGCGCGCCGTCATGACGGGTCGGGACGAGACTGGTCTCCATGAGTCCGTGGTCCTGCGACGACATCCCCCCGCTTGCCGGACGTCATGCGGTAGTCACCGGCGCCAACTCCGGCCTCGGCTTCCACACCGCCCTGGAGCTCGCCCGGCACGGCTGCGGCGTCACCCTCGCCGTCCGCGACCGGTCCAGGGGCGAGTCCGCGCTCACTGCGATGCAGCGTGAGCTCGGCGGGTTGGGCTCGAGCGGAACTCTCCAACTCGCCGCCCTCGACCTCGCCAGCCTCACCTCGGTCCAGGCGTTCGCCGACCGCCTGCTCGAGTCCGGCCAGGGGCTCGACCTCCTCCTCAACAATGCCGGTGTCATGGCCATCCCCCGCCGCGAGACGGCTGACGGGTTCGAGATGCAGCTCGGCACCAACCACCTCGGCCACATGGCCCTGACCCTGCGTCTGCTTCCGGTCCTCATCCGCACGGGTGAGCGCGACGTCGCCTCCCGCGTCGTCACGGTGTCCAGCGGTGCCCACCGGATGGGGTCCATCGCCTTGCAGGACCTGATGGGCGAGGCGCGCTACCGACCCTGGGGGGCCTACGCCCAGAGCAAGCTCGCCAACCTGCTCTTCACCTTCGAGCTCCAGCGCCGGCTCGACGGCCTCGGGCTGCCCGTCGGGGCCTACGCCGCCCACCCCGGGTACGCCGACACCAACCTGGCCTCGGTCGCGCCCCGGATGAAGGGGAGCAGCGTCGGTACGCGGATGACCCGCTGGGCGAACGCGCTGCTGGCCCAGCCCGCCGCGATGGGGGCCCTCCCGACCCTCTACGCCGCGACGGCCCCCGGCCTTGCTCCGGGCTCCTACATCGGCCCGGACGGCTTCCTGGAGCAGCGCGGCCGTCCCACCGCGGTGTCGACGTCGGACTCCGCGCGCGACGAGACGATGGCGGCCGCGCTCTGGGGCGCCAGCGAGGACCTCATCGGGGTCCGCTTCGTCGACGTCGTCCCCGCCTGACCTGGCCGGTGCGGCGCGCTCGCGACATGCTGCAGGGCGTGACCCGAGATCGGGTCACGCCCTGCAGCCTTGCGTGTGGCGGGTGATGGATTCGAACCATCGAAGGCAAAGCCGACGGATTTACAGTCCGCTCCCATTGGCCGCTCGGGCAACCCGCCTGTTCCGTCCGTGGACGGCGTGGGAAGAATACATACGACGCGTGGCTGGCGTGAAATCGCCCCCCGGTCACGCGAGGACCACGAGAGAGGCGTACGCGACCATGGCCGACAGCAGTTTCGACATCGTGAACAAGATCGACCGCCAGGAGGTCGACAACGCCCTCAACCAGGCGGCGAAGGAGATCTCGCAGCGGTTCGACTTCAAGAACACCGGTGCTGGCATCGAGTGGAAGGGCGAGCTCGGCGTGGAGATGACCGCTGGGACCGAGGAGAAGGTCAAGTCCGTCCTCGATGTCTTCAAGGACAAGCTCGTCAAGCGCCAGATCTCCCTGAAGAGCCTCGAGGCCGGCGAGCCGCGACTGTCGGGCAAGGACTACAAGATCTCCTGCACCCTCCAGGCGGGCATCACCCAAGAGCAGGCAAAGAAGCTCGGCAAGCTCCTCCGCGACGAAGGCCCGAAGTCGGTCAAGGCCCAGGTCATGGGCGAGGAGCTGCGGGTCACGTCCAAGAGCCGTGACGACCTCCAGGCCGTGCAGGCCCTCGTGAACGGCGCCGACCTCGACTTCGCCGTGCAGTTCACCAACCGCCGCTGAGTGCCGCTGCCCTGCCCTGCCCTGCCCTGCCCGACCCGCTCGCTCCGGTCAGGGCGTGGGCCTGGGCCTGGTGGATGCGACGGCAGAGGTCTTCGACCAGCATCTCGACCGGTGGCGGGCCCGGCAGACGGCGCTGCGGGGACGGAGCCGCTATCGGGTCGTCGCCGAGACGCTGTCGCGGACCTGCGAGGCGAACCGGCCCGGCACCGTGAGCGTCCTCGACGTCGACGCCGGCGGCGGTGCGGACGCGATCCCGCTCGCGCTAGCCGGTCACGTCGTGACCGTCGTCGACCACTCGGCTGCCCTGCTGGAGCTGGCCCGGGCCGCCGCGGTCGCCGCGGGCGTGGTCGACCGGATGACGCTGGTCCACGCGGGGCTCGCGGCCCTCGGGCTCAGAATCGACCACGTCTACGGGATCCGGTGCGTGACGGACCTGATCGCGGAGGACGCACGCAAGTCCGAGCCGGCCTTCTACGACGAGCTCGAGCGCCGCGAGCTCGAGCTGTGCGACCGGCCGGACTCCATCGGCACCGCGCGGTTCTGGCAGGTCGTGGCGCGCCGACCCGCGTAGCCCTGGCGGCCCTCGTCGGGCCCGGGCCTTGCAGCGTGAGTCGGTCGTGGGGCGTCGGTCAGGCGCGTGTTCCGGGTCTGCGGGCGGTAGCGGGGTCGGGGACGCCGCGCGGATCGAGTGGTGAGGGCGCGGGCACCGTCGCCTCCCACGAGGCGAGACGATCGCGCTCGTGGGTGAGGTCGGCCAGGGCCGTACCCGCGTACTCGGACTCCGGTGACCAGTGCAGGGCATCGAAGGGGCAGACCTCGATGCAGATGCCGCAGTACATGCACAGGGAGAAGTCGATCGCGAAGCGGTCCAGGACGTTGGTCGACCGGTCGCGGGCGCGGGGCTCGGTGGCTGGCGTGGTCTCGACGTGGGAGTCGATCTCGATGCACCAGTCGGGGCACTCGCGCACGCACAGCATGCAGACCGTGCAGCTCTCCTCCACCAGCGCGATCACCCCACGCGTGCGCGGCGGCCCGGGCGGCTGCTGCGGCCGGCCCACCGCGTCAGCAGGCCCGACGCTCACGGTCCGGCCCGATCGTCCGAGGGCGCAGCGGCCTCGGCGGCCTCGACCGCCCCAGCCGGTTCGGCAGGTGCCGTGGCTGTCGCCACCGGCCAGTCGGCCGGGACCCCGGGCGGCAGGACCCGGCGGCGCGGTCGGCCCCCGGAGTCGGCCGGGTCCTTCTCGCCGGGCCAGGCGCGCGCAGCTCGGGAGGCGAGGATGAAGTCCTTGCGCAGCGGCGTCCCCTGGAAGCCGGCCGGCAGCAGCAGCGGGTCGAGCCGGTCGTTGCCGGCGAACTCGATCCCGAACATCTCGTGCGTCTCCCGCTCGTGCCACCCGGCACCGCGGAAGACCCCCGTCGCCGTGGCCAGCACGGCCGCGGCCCGGGGAACCGTCGTCCGCAGCAGGACGTGGTCGTGGGCGTCCGGCGTCGAGACGTGGACGACGACGGCGAACCCCTCCCCACCGAGGTCGTAGGCGGTGAGGAAGTCGAAGAACGAGGCGCCGGCGGCCGAGGCAGCGGTGAGGGCGTCGACCCAGCGATCGGCGTCGACGTCGAGGGTGACGGGTCCGAAGCCCTCGTCGGCCCGCAGGAGCGACGGCCCGAGCGCCAGCCGCACGCCCTCGACGACGACGTTCACGGCGCCCGCCCCGCCCCGGCGGACCGGAGCTGCTCGAGCAGGGCCAGGCCCTCGAGCAGGGCCTCCGGGCGAGGCGGGCAGCCGGGCACATAGACGTCGACGGGGATGACCTGGTCGATCCCCTTGGTGACGCAGTAGGAGTCCCAGTAGGGGCCGCCCGAGTTCGAGCAGGCCCCGAACGACACGACAGCCTTGGGGTCGGGCATCCGGTCATAGAGACGCGTCAGCGCCGGAGCGAGCGCGTCGGTGCAGGTTCCGGAGACGACGAGCAGATCGGCGGCGCGACCGACGTCACCGTGCGCGAGCATCCCGCGGTGACGCGAGGCCGAGCCACCCAGGGCTGCCGCCATCACCTCGACCGAGCAGCACGCGAGGCCGACGTCGACCATCCAGACCGTGTACTCGCGGCCGTTCCAGGTGAGGTCCAGCCGCAGCGGGCCGGTAGCGCCCGGAGGACCGATCGACGGCAGCGGAAGGTCGACCGTGGACTCCGCCATGACCGCCTCACCCCATCACCGTGCGAGGTCCGCCGTCGAACCCGTGGCAGCGAGCCTAGTGACGGGTGCGCGGAACCCCCACCCGTCCTCACCTGCCAGCTGGCCCCGGCACATCGGCAGGTCGCGCGGGCCCCGCTGCTCCCACCCGGCCCGGCTCCGGATCGACGACTCGCACCGGCGTTGCGTGGCCCGTACGCGCGTCCGGGACTCTGGCGGGGGAGGATGGTTGCGCAGTACCCGGTCGGGAGTCCGAGCAGGGTGCCGCGCGAGCGTGCATCAGCCCTCGGAGAGCGTGATTCGCCGATGGCCTGCACAGCGCACATCCACGACGGCGACGAGGCGGGAATCAACGTGAGCAAGCAGGTGGTCCAGCTCAGCCGGGTCATCATCCGATTCGCCGGTGACTCAGGCGACGGCATGCAGCTGACCGGCGACCAGTTCACGTCGCGGACGGCGTCCTTCGGCAACGACTTCCTGACGTTGCCGGACTTCCCAGCGGAGATCCGGGCACCAGCCGGAACCCTTCCTGGCGTCTCGGCGTTCCAGCTCCACTTCGCCGACCACGACATCCTGACCCCGGGCGACGCGCCCAACGTGCTCGTGGCGATGAACCCGGCGGCCCTCAAGGCCAACCTTCGCGACCTCCCCCGCGGCGCGGACATCATCGTCAACACCGACGAGTTCACCACTCGCAACCTGACCAAGGTCGGCTACTCCGCCAGCCCGGTCGACGACGGCTCGCTGTCCTCCTACTCCGTGCATCCGCTGCGCCTGACGTCGCTCACGGTGGAGTCGCTCAAGGGCTACACCACGAGCAAGAAGGACGCCGAGCGCGCTAAGAACATGTTCGCTCTCGGCCTTCTGTCGTGGCTCTACAGCCGGCCGACCGACGGCACGCTGACCTTCCTGCGCCAGAAGTTCGCCAAGAAGCCCGACATCCTCGCGGCCAACATCGCCGCGTTCGAGGCCGGCTGGTCCTACGGCGAGACCACCGAGGACTTCTCGGTGCAGTACGAGATCAAGCCTGCGGAGATGGCACCGGGGAACTACCGCAACATCCACGGCAACCTCGCACTGTCCTACGGCCTCATCGCCGCGGCCCAGCGCGCCGGGCTGCCGCTCTACCTCGGGTCCTACCCGATCACGCCGGCATCGGACATCCTCCACGAGCTGAGCAAGCACAAGAAGTTCGGCGTGATGACCTTCCAGGCCGAGGATGAGATCGCCGGCGTCGGGGCGGCCATCGGCGCGGCGTACGGCGGGATGCTCGCGGTCACCACCACCTCCGGCCCGGGCGTCGCCCTCAAGTCCGAGGCGATCGGCCTCGCAGTAGCCCTTGAGCTCCCGCTGGTGATCATCGATGTCCAACGCGGCGGGCCCTCGACCGGGCTGCCGACCAAGACCGAGCAGGCCGACCTCCTCCAGGCGATGTTCGGCCGCAACGGGGAGGCCCCGGTGCCGATCGTCGCTCCGCGCTCCCCCGGCGACTGCTTCGACGCCGCCGTCGAGGCGGTCCGCATCGCGACCACCTACCGCACGCCGGTGTTCCTGCTCTCCGACGGCTACCTCGCCAACGGCTCCGAGCCCTGGCGGATCCCCGACGTCGACTCGCTCCCGGACCTGCGGGTGGACTTCGCCTCGGCGCACAACCACACCAACGACGACGGCAGCACCGAGTTCTGGCCGTTCAAGCGCGACCCCGAGACGCTGGCGCGCCCCTGGGCGATCCCCGGCACCAAGGGCCTCGAGCACCGCATCGGCGGCATCGAGAAGGCCGACGGCACGGGCAACATCTCCTACGACGCCGACAACCACGACCGCATGACCCGCCTGCGCCAGGCGAAGGTCGACGGCGTCACCGTCGCCGACCTCGAGGTCGACGACCCGACCGGCGACGCACGGGTGCTCGTGCTGGGCTGGGGCTCGACGTACGGCCCGATCGGGGCGGCAGCTCGACTGCTGCGCAACGAGGGCATCCCCGTCGCGCAGGCCCACCTGCGTCACCTCAACCCCGTCCCGGCCAACACCGGCGAGGTGCTTCGCAGGTACGACAAGGTCGTCATCCCGGAGATGAACCTCGGGCAGCTCGCGCTGCTCATCCGGGGTCGCTTCCTGGTCGACGCGATCCCCTACAACCAGGTGCGAGGCCTGCCCTTCAAGGCCGAGGAGCTCGCCGGAGTCATCAAGGACGTGGTCGCCAGTGTCTGAGACCGTCGAGCTCGGGTTCCCGTCGTTGGGGCTGGTGCCCAAGGCTGAGGGCAAGCAGTCCGCGAAGGACTTCAAGACCGACCAGGAGGTGCGCTGGTGCCCCGGGTGCGGTGACTACGCGATCCTCGCCGCCGTCCAGGGCTTCATGCCCGAGCTCGGCCTGGCCAAGGAGAACATCGTCTGGGTCTCGGGCATCGGCTGCTCGAGCCGGTTCCCGTACTACATGGACACCTACGGCATGCACTCGATCCACGGTCGCGCGCCGGCGATCGCGTCCGGCCTGGCCATGACCCGCCCCGACCTCTCGGTGTGGGTCGTCACCGGCGACGGCGACGCGCTCTCCATCGGCGGCAACCACCTCATCCACGCGCTCCGCCGCAACGTCAACCTGAAGATCCTGCTGTTCAACAACCGGATCTACGGCCTCACCAAGGGTCAGTACTCCCCGACGTCCGAGGTCGGCAAGGTGACCAAGTCCACTCCGATGGGCTCACTGGACCACCCGTTCAACCCTGTGTCGCTCGCGATCGGCGCCGAGGCGTCGTTCGTGGCACGGACGATCGACTCCGACCGCAAGCACCTCACCGAGACGCTGCGGCAGGCAGCGCTCCACGACGGCACCGCGCTCGTGGAGATCTACCAGAACTGCAACATCTTCAACGACGGTGCCTGGGACCCGCTCAAGGACTCCGACCACCGCGACACCCTCACCTTCCGCCTCCAGCACGGCGAGCCGATCACGCTCGTCGACGGATCGCGCGGTGTCGTGCGCGCGGCGAACGGGAGCCTAGAGATCGCCGATGTCGCGGAGGTCGGTCTCGACTCGATCGTCGTGCACGACTCGCACAACCCCGACCCGTCGTTCGCGTTCGCCCTGTCCCGCCTGTCGGACGCGGTGACGCTCGCGGACACCCCGATCGGCGTCTTCCGCGACGTCCCTCGCCGCTCCTACGACAGCGCGTTCCGCGCGCAGATGTCGCTGGCCCAGCAGGGTGGACGGGGAGACCTCGCCGCCATGCTCGCCGGCAGCGACACCTGGACGATCGACTGAGGTCCCGACCGCCGAGCACGTCCCGATCGACGACGGCCCGTCGGCGTGTCGCCGGCGGGCCATCGTCGTTCGACCGTGAACGGCATGGTGCCGTACGGTCGCAACGATGACCGAGACCGCCGAGGACCGGGCGAGGTCCAGCGTCCGGCTGGGCCTCATCTTCGGCATCAGCGCCTACGGCATCTGGGGCCTGTTCCCCCTCTACTGGCCGCTGCTCGAGCCGGCGGCACCGCTCGAGATCCTGGCCGACCGGTTCTTGTTCTCGCTGGTGTTCATGGTGGTCCTGCTCACCGCGACCCGCTCCTGGTCGCGCCTGCGCCCCGTCCTCGCGGACCGCCGGGCACTCCTGCTCCTGCTCGCCGGCTCGGTGTTCATCGGCACCAACTGGGGCCTCTACATCTGGGGCGTCAACACCGGGCACGTCGTGGAGACGTCGCTCGGCTACTTCATCAACCCGCTGGTGCTGGTGCTCATGGGCACCTTGCTTCTCGGCGAGCGGCTCCGTCGCCTGCAGTGGATCGCCGTCGGCATCGCCGCCCTCGCGGTCGTGGTCCTGACCGCGAGCTATGGCCGGCCGCCCTGGATCGCCCTCGGGCTCGCGCTCTCCTTCGCCTGCTATGGCCTGGTCAAGAAGCTGGCAGGTGTCGACCCGCTCGCGAGCCTCACCGTGGAGACGGCGTACGCCTTCCCGATCGCGCTGGGGTACCTCCTGTGGCTGCAGCTCACCGGCGCCCTGGTGTTCGGACACTCCTCGGCGGGCACCACCTTCCTGCTCGCCGCATGCGGTGTCGTCACCGCGATCCCGCTGCTGCTCTTCGGTGGCGCCGCCAACCGGATCCCCCTCTCCACCGTCGGGCTGCTGCAGTACCTCACGCCGACGATCCAGTTCGTCCTCGGCGTCAGCCTCCTCGGTGAGCAGATGCCGGCCCAGCGATGGATCGGGTTCGCCATCGTGTGGCTGGCCCTCGCCGTGTCGACCTACGACGGCCTCCACCAGGGGCACCTCAACCGGGTGGCGCGGCGCGACACCGACGCAGGCGTCGACGAGGTCGAAGCACCGGTGTGACTTCCCCTCCGCATCACCGCGCAGGGGGTCGGCCCCGCGGACTGTGGCTCGCCCCCGATGCGGATCGCACGTCGCCTTCCCAGCCTGACGGGGCAAGGCAACCACGCACCGCGACAAGCGAGCTGCGACAGGCGCAGAAGACTCGGCATGGCCGCGTGCCCTGAGCATCACTGTCCCGAACCGGCACCGGCACCGGCACCGGCAGACAGCACCCCACAACGTCGTCCTGGCCCTGACTGCCGCGGCGCTCGTCGCCGCCGTGGTCGGGCTCGAGGTCGGTGTCGATCAGCCACGACGTGACCGCGAACGGCTCCGGATCGGTGGAACGGCAGTTGCCGTGGACGCCGCCGGGTTCCCCGACACCGCTGTCTGGCGGGTGAGGCGGTCGTCCGCGGCTTCTCGGTCTACGGGCAGTCGCGCGCGAAGGACGAGCACGGCGACGGATCCGAGCCGGGCGAAGGGCCAGGGAAGGAAGGTCCAGAACAGGTGGCCCGCCACCCGTCCGCTCCGAAGGCCGGCCCGGCCGCGCGCCCTGAGGCGTCAGTGCAGGATGTTGACGACGCGGGCGATGACGAACGCGGCGGTCACCAGCGAGATGGCCGACTGGAGCATCATCGCCAGCTTCGCCCAGCGCGAGAGCGGCATGGTGTCCGTCGGGCTGAACGCCGCGGCGTTGGTGAAGGAGACGTAGGCGTAGTCGAGGAACTGCGGCTCCCAGTGGTGGAAGTCGATCGAGGTCTCGGCCATCTGCGGGAACAGGAAGTCCGGGTCGGGGTCCTCACCCGTGGCACGGGCGCCCGGGCCGCCGCGGTCGAGCTCCCAGTACCAGAGGGCGAAGACGATGATGTTGGTGATCCAGATGTTGGCGCCGATGGTGAGCAGCGCCGTCGGATCAGCTCCGGCCTGCGTCGTCCCCGCGAGAAGGCCCTCCACCAGCAGCGTCACCGACCACGCGTTCACGACGCTGGCGACGCCGATGAGGGCGAGCCCCACCACCCGAACCGCCGGGACCCGGCGGTTGATGCGGCGGGGGTTCACCGCGACGAGCACCGCGAGAAGCACGAGCTCGATGGCCGGCAGCAGATAGCGCCCCGCGGGCGTGAAGGAGTCGGGCAACCGGAACTGCAGCACGATCATGATCAGCACTGCGACGCTGGCGGGCCATCGTGGCTCACCCTCGGTGAGGCGCCGCCAGGCGGGTGCCCCGGCCTCGGACAGCTCGTCGAGGGCACGGCGCCCGGCATCCTCGGCCTGCTGCCCCAGCCGGCGGATCCCCGCGCCGACCGATTCAGCGGCGTCCTGCGGGCCTGGCACGCTGCCGGTCGGCTTCTCGCTCATGGCGATGAGTATGGCTCGCGTCCGCAGCTGGTCAGCGCTGCTCGACCGCGATGAAGTCCTTCTTCCAGCGCGAGTAGTACAGCGACGGCGCACGCACGATGTGCGCGTTGATCTTCCAGCCGTGCACCTGCCCACCCGTGTGCGTGTACAGGAAGCCGGTGGGCCACTTGGCATTCATGTCCAGCATGATCGCCTCGGTCACGCCGAGGCGCACAAGGGTCGCCGCCATCTGCGCGGGCCGGACAGACGACCCGTACTCGAACACCAGGGACCCGTTCGGCAGGACGCCGAGGGCCGAACGGTTCGCCCGCGCGAGGCCGCGCAGGGCAAGGCCCCACGTGTGGTTCGTGTCGGTGCGGCGTACCTGGGAGACCCCCCGGTCGATCAGGGGCCGGAGATTCTGGCGCACCACGACGACGCGGGAGCTCATCTGGACGTCGCGACCCCACGAGCCCACGGTCAGGGACCCGTCCCGGTAGCCCACAAGCGAGGCGTATCCGGCACGAAGCGGCGAGACCGTGCGCGCGAGGTAGTAGTAGCCGCCGACATGGTCGGTGAGCTTGTACCCGCCGTCGAACGCCGCGACCATCCGAGGCACCCAGGTCGAGGGTCGTGAGTCCGCCCGGGAGGCTGGACCGTTCTCCGGCGTGACCCGGCCGGGGACGAAGCGGAAGCGCAGCTGCGCTGGGTCCATCCACAGCAAGGAGATCGCGCCTGCGCCGACCGTCGCCACCCTCAGCGACGGCGAGGCAGCCACTCCGTGCCACACGACACCGGCGGGCGCGCGCAGCAGCGCGGCGAGAGTGCCTGACGCCGTCGTGCTCACGTCGGCCAGCGCGACGGGCGCCCCTGACGTCGGGGCGACGACCCCGTGGACGGCGACGCCGGGCCCGCCGCAGGCAGCGAGCACGAGGGTCGCGGCGAGGAGGCCGGAGGCGGTGGCGGTGACCCGCACGAGGGAGGACGTACGGGCACGATGCACCGGGACAGGCTCTGCTGCGCACCTTCGAGCGCGCTGAGCGCCGGCATCGCGTGCCGTGCGAAGACGGAGCGGTCAGGTGCCGCGGTCGACGACGACGTCGCACATCTGCGACAGGGCGTCGGTGACCGGGCCGGGCGGGAGGGAACCGAGCTCGGCGCGAGCGGCCTCCGCCCACGACACGAGCTCGGTGCGTGCCTCCGCCATGGCCGGGGACTGCCGCAGCAGGGCGAGCGCCTCGGCGTGGAGGGCGTCGTCGGTGAGCGCACCGGACAGCAGCTCACGCAGGCGGGCACCACCGGGGTCCGTGCCACGAAGTGCCAGCAGGACGGGAAGGGTCCGGATGCCCTCGCGGAGGTCGGTGCCCGGCGTCTTGCCCGAGGCCTCCGACTCGCTCGCGATGTCGAGGAGGTCGTCGGAGAGCTGGAAGGCGACGCCGAACTTCTCGCCGTACTCCGCGACCGCGGCCGCGATCCCTTCAGGTGCACCGGATGTCATGGCGCCCATCCGGCCCGCGAGGGCGATCAGGGAGCCCGTCTTCCCCGCGAGGACCTCGAGGTGGTGGGCGACCGGGTCCTCCCCCTCGGCCGGGCCGACGGTCTCACGGATCTGGCCGATGCAGAGCCGCTCGAACGTGCGAGCCTGCAACCGCACGATCTCCGTTCCGAGGTCCGAGGCGATGTCGGCGGCCCGGGCGAAGAGGAAGTCACCGGTGAGGATCGCGACGGTGTTGTCCCACCGGGCATTGGCCGAAGGCGCTCCCCGGCGCAGGTCCGCCTCGTCCATGACGTCGTCGTGGTACAGCGTCGCGAGATGGGTGAGCTCGACGACGACAGAGGCAGGGACGATGCCCGCCGCATCCGGGTCGCCGTACTGCGCGGCCACCAGCGCCAGGAGCGGGCGGAACCGCTTCCCGCCGGCACTGACGAGATGGGTCGAGGTCTCGGTGACGAACGGGTAGTCGCTCGTCACCGCAGCACGCAGGGCGATCTCGACGGCGTCGAGACCCCGCCGGAGCCGGTCCGCCAGCTCGGGGTCGACGTGCGACAGCCCGAAGGGAAGGGCATCGCTCATGTCGTCGTCTCCTTGTGCCGGCCGCTAGCGGACGAACAGGTTCGTCTGGGGGATGAGGTCGAACACGAGCTGCGGGGCCAGGCCGATGACCAGCGTGACCGCCACCGACACGGTGATCGCGAGCGAGGTGAAGGCGCTCGGGATGACGACGACCGGACCACCCTCGGCGGCAGGCTCGTTGAAGAACATGAGCACGATGACACGGACGTAGAAGAACGCGGCCACGGCGCTCGCCACCACTCCGATGACGACCACCGGCGTCGCTCCCCCGGCGATGCCGGCGGTGAAGACGGCGAACTTCCCGGTGAACCCGCTGGTCAGCGGGATCCCCGCGAAGGCGAGGAGGAACAGGGCGAACGAGCCGGCCACGACCGGGGAGCGCCGGCCGAGCCCGGCCCACTGCGAGAGGTGGGTGGCCTCCCCGGTGGAGTCCCGCACCAGGGTGACGATCGCGAAGGCGCCGACGGTCGCGATGCCGTAGGAGAGCAGGTAGACCATCGTCCCCTGCAGGCCCGCCGCGTTGGTCGCGATCACGCCGACGAGCATGAAACCGGCCTGGGCGATCGAGGAGTAGGCGAGCATCCGCTTGATATCGGTCTGCGTCAGTGCGAACAGCGTCCCGACGATCATCGTGAGCGCGGCGATGACGTACATCATCGGACGCCAGTCCCAGCGGATCCCGCCGAGAGCGACGTACATGACGCGCAGCAGTGCGCCGAAGGCGGCGACCTTGGTGCACGCGGCCATGAAGCCGGTGATCGAGGTGGGCGAGCCCTGATAGACATCGGGCGTCCACTGGTGGAACGGAGCCGCACCGATCTTGAAGAGCAGCCCGACCGAGAGCAGGGCGACGCCGGCGAGCACCAGCCCGGTGTCGGCCGCCGTGCCGCTCAGCGCGTCGGCGATGCCACCGAGTGAGACGGTGCCCGCGAAACCGTAGAGGAGCGCGGTGCCGTAGAGGAAGAAGGCCGAGGAGAACGCGCCGAGGACGAAGTACTTGAGCGACGCCTCCTGGGACAGCAGCCGGCGGCGGCGCGCGAGCCCCACCATGATGTAGAGCGGCAGCGAGACGACCTCGAGGGCCACGAACATCGTGAGCAGGTCGGTCGACGCCGGGAACAGCAGCATTCCGCCGACGCAGAACAGGAACAGCGGCCAGACCTCCGTCTGGAGCCAGCCCAGCCGGGTGAAGACCTGCTCGTCCTCCGAACCGGGGAGCGCCGAGGCCCGAGGCGCGAAGGAGTCGCCCGCAGGATCCACCTCACGCTCGGCCATCACGAGGGCGGCGATCGCGGCAAGGACGAGGATCGTGCCCTGCATGAACAGCGCTGGCCCGTCGATGGCGACCGAGCCGAGCGCGACGACCTGCTCCGTGCCCCGGGCCGCGACCACCGCGACGAACGAGCCGATGAGCGCGGCGAACGTGATCACCAGCTGAGCCCTGCGGCGGTAGGGCTGCGGTGACAACGCCTCGACGAGCACCGAGACCACAGCGGCACCCAGCACGATCAGGATGGGTGCCAGCGCGGCGTAGTCGATGCTCGGGATCTCGAAGGATCCCGCGGCGGCCAGTGCGGCGTTCACTTCTGTGTCCCTTCCGCGACCGGCGCCACCTGCGAGGTGGGATCGGTCGCGCTCACGGCGTGCATGACGCGGTCGACAGCGGGGTTGACGACGTCGAGCACGGGCTTGGGGTAGAAGCCCAGCACCAGCATCACGACGATGAGCGGCGCGACGGCCAGCACCTCTCGGCCGCCGAGGTCGTGCACCTTCTCCTCGACGATGTCGGGAGTCGGTCCGGTCATCGTGCGCTGGTACATCAGCAGGACGTAGAGGGCTGCCAGCACGATGCCGAGCGTGGCGACGACGCCGACCCAGGGGTAGCGCTGGAACGTGCCGACCAGCACGAGGAACTCGCTCACGAAGCTCGAGAGGCCCGGGAGGGCGAGAGCGGACATGCCGGCGATCAGGAAGGTACCGGCCAGGATCGGAGCCACCTTCTGGACGCCGCCGAAGTCCGCGATGAGACGCGACCCGCGCCGGCTGATGAGGAACCCGCCGATGAGGAACAGCGCGGCCGTGGAGAAGCCGTGGTTGACCATGTACAGCGCGGAACCGCTCTGCCCCTGCGAGGTCATGACGAAGACGCCGAGGGTGATGAAGCCGAAGTGCGAGACCGAGGTGTAGGCGATGAGGCGCTTGATGTCGGTCTGGCCGATGGCGAGCAGCGCGCCGTAGAGGATGCTCACGACGGCCAGCACGATGACGAGCGGGGTCGCCCAGCGCGAGGCATCGGGGAACAGCTCGAGGCAGTACCGCAGCATGCCGAACGTGCCGACCTTGTCCAGGACTCCGACCAGCAGCACCGCGGTGCCCGGGGTCGACTCGGCAGCGGCATCGGGAAGCCAGGTGTGGAAGGGCACCAGCGGGGCCTTGATCGCGAAGGCGATGAAGAAGCCCGCGAACAGCCACTTCTGGGTGTTCGGGTCGATGACCAGGGCTGCCAGCGACGTGAAGTCGAACGTGCCCGTGCCGGTCAGGTCGCCGGAGACGACGTACAGCCCGATCAGGGAGGCCAGCATGAGCAGGCCGCCGAAGAGGGAGTACAGCAGGAACTTCACCGCGGCGTAGTTGCGCCGCGCGCCGCCGTAGCGGCCGATGAGGAAGTAGACCGGGACGAGCATCGCCTCGAAGAAGACGTAGAACAGGAACACGTCGGTCGCCGCGAACACGCCGATCATCGCGGCCTCGAGGACGAGGATCAGCGAGACGTATCCGCGCACGGATCCTCGCGCGTCGTCAGCGTCGTGCCACCCGGCGAGCAGCACCACCGGCACCAACGAGGTCGACAGTGCCACGAGCACGAGGGCGATGCCGTCGACGCCGAGGGCGAAGTGGACGCCGAACTGCGGGATCCAGGAGAGGGAGTAGGCGAACTGGAAGTCGGCCCCTGAGGCGGCGCTGAACTTCAGCGCCATCGCGATCGTGAGGGCGAAGACCATCAGCGACACGGCGAGGCCGAGCTGCTTGGCGAGCTTCTCGCGGCTCGAGGGCACCACCATCACGGCCAGCGCCCCGAGGAGCGGGACCGCGAGGAGCGCGGGGAGCCAGAGGGAGTTCGTCACGGCTACAGCCTCACCAGGACGAGGGCGAGAGCCACGAGGGCGGCTCCACCGAGCATGGACAGCGCATAGGACCGGACGAACCCGGTCTGAAGGCGGCGGGCGCGGCCGGAGAGGCCGCCGATCGTTGCCGCGGTGCCGTTGACGACACCGTCGACCACGCGGTTGTCGAACCACACCAGCCAGCGCGTGAGGTACTGGCCCGGACGCATGAGGACCGCCTCGTTGACCGCGTCACCGTAGAGGTCGGCGCGCGCGGCTCGCGTGAGCAGGTTGCCCGCGGGTGCGACCTGCGGCACCGGACGGCCGTCGTAGAGCAGCCAGCCGAGGGCAGCACCGAGCAGGACCAGCACGAGGGCGGTGACCGGGACGACCCAGCTCGCCACCGACAGGCTCGGCTCCTCGAACCCGGTCACCGGCGTGAGCCAGTCGACGAGCGCGTTGTTGTAGTTGAGGACCAGTCCACCGACCGCGGAGAGCAGCGCGAGGACCGCGATCGGGGCGATCATGATCATCGGCGACTCGTGCGGGTGAGCGTCGTCGGCCCAGCGCTTCTCGCCGTGGAAGGTCATGGCGAACAGGCGCGTCATGTAGAACGCCGTGACGCCCGCACCGACGAGGGTCACGAGGCCGGTCAGCGTGTTGTGCGAGAACGCCGCTTCGATGATCTTGTCCTTGGAGTAGAAGCCCGCGAACGGCGGGATGCCCAGGATGGCGAGGTAACCGGCGCCGAAGGTGATCCAGGTCGCGACCATGACGGCCCGCAACGCGCCGAAGCGGCGCATGTTCACCTGGTCGTTCATGCCGTGCATGACAGACCCTGCGCCGAGGAACATGTCGGCCTTGAAGAAGCCGTGGACGACGAGGTGGAAGATCGCGAAGGCGTACCCGACGGGGCCGAGCCCTGCCGCCAGGATCATGTAGCCGATCTGGCTCATCGTGGAGCCAGCGAGCGCCTTCTTGATGTCGTCCTTGGCCGAACCGATGACGGCACCCATGAGGAGCGTGATCGCACCGACGACGATCACCGCTGTCTGTGCGGTCGGCGTCGCGTTGAAGATCGCACCGGACCGGACGATGAGGTAGACGCCTGCGGTGACCATCGTGGCTGCGTGGATCAGCGCCGACACGGGGGTCGGGCCCTCCATCGCATCGAGCAGCCAGGACTGCAGCGGGAACTGCGCGGACTTCCCGCACGCGGCCAGCAGCAGCGCGAGGCCGATCCAGGTGAGCGAGGAGCTGCTCGCTCGGCTCGGGTCGGTGAGGACGCCGTCGAAGGTCACAGAGCCGAACGTGAAGAACATCAGCATGATCGCGAGGGAGAGACCGACGTCACCGACACGGTTGGCGATGAACGCCTTCTTCGACGCGACGGCCGCGGTCTCCTTGAAGAACCAGAAGCCGATGAGGAGGTAGGACGCCAGGCCGACACCCTCCCAGCCGACGTAGAGCAGGAGGTAGTTGTCGGCCAGCACCAGCAGGAGCATCGCGGCGACGAACAGGTTGAGGTAGGCGAAGAACCGGCGACGCTCGCGGTCGTGGCTCATGTAGCCGACGGAGTAGATGTGGATCAGCGTGCCGACGCCGGTGATGAGCAGGACGAACGTCATCGACAGCTGGTCGAGCCGGAGGTCGAAGGGGACGTTGAACTTCCCGACCGCGATCCAGTCGAAGAGGTGCTGCTTCTGCGTGCGCGCACCCGTGGACTGGCCGAGCAGCCCGAAGAACAACATCACGGCGACGACGAAGGATGCGGTCGAGGCGAGCACCCCGACCCAGTGCCCCCAGGCGTTGCTGCGCCGACCGGCGAGCAGCAGCACCATGGCACCGGCGAGGGGCAGCGCGACGAGGAGCCAGGTCAGTGAGAACACCCCACTGGCAGGCATCACCACCGGTGCGGCTTCTGCGGCCTGGTGGACCGCTCCCGAGAACGGAGACACGACGTCGGACCCCTCTAGTACTTCAGCAGGTTGGCTTCGTCGACCGAGGCCGACCGGCGGGTACGGAAGATCGTCATGATGATCGCGAGACCCACCACGACCTCGGACGCCGCGACCACCATGACGAAGAAGGCGATGACCTGTCCGTCGAGGGTGCCGTGGATGCGCGAGAAGGACACGAAGGCCAGGTTGCTCGCGTTGAGCATGAGCTCGACGCACATGAATACCACGATGGCGTTGCGCCGCACGAGCACCCCGAGTGCGCCGATGCTGAAGAGGATCGCTGAGAGGTACAGGTAGTTCGACGGGTTCACGACTCTCCCCCCTCATCTGTTGTCGGGCCGACAGCATGGCCGCCCGCAGCGAGCGCGATCACGCGCGCGGTGTCCTCGTGGTCGACGCCGACCGCGGCGCTGACACCACGGAGCGTCTCGGGCACGGAGCGGTCGGTGGGCGTTCCGTCGGGGAGCAGCGCGGGGGTGCCGACCGCGTTGTGACGCGCGTAGACGCCGGGGCCGGGGAGGTTCTGCGGGCTGCCGCCGCGCACGCGCGCCTCGGACAGCTGGCGCTGGGTGAGCCTGGGAGTGTGCCGCTCGCGGTGCGCGAGGACCATCGCACCGAGCGCCGCGGTGATCAGCAGGGCCGAGGTCACTTCGAAGGCGAGGACGTAGCGGCCGAAGATGAGGTGGGCGATGCCCTGGACGTTGCCGCCGTCGACCGTGTTGGCGACGTCGACGCCTTGGACGCTGAACGTCGCGGACCCGATGCCGGCGATCAGGAGCCCGGCGAACCCGAGCGCGAACACGATCGAAAGAACCCGCTGACCCTTGATCGTCTCGATGAGGGAGTCGGAGGAGTCGACTCCCACGATCATGAGGACGAACAGGAACAGCATCATGACCGCGCCCGTATAGACCACGATCTGCGTCATGCCCAGGAACGGCGCGGACAGGGACACGTAGAGCACCGCGAGGCTGATCATCGTCGAGGCGATGAAGAGCGCGCTGTGCACTGCCTTCGGCGAGAGCAGCATCCCGAGCGCACCGACGACCGCGATGATCGCGCACACCCAGAAGACGATGGTCTCGCCGGTGTTGCCCGTGGTCTCGACCAGGGCCAGGAGCGCGGTCATGCGGGCACCTCCTCGTCGGTCTGGGGGCCGGTCCAGGTGCCGAGCTTGCGCGACTCGGTCTCGCCGACCTGGCTGGCCACGGCGCCGGTGACGTTGCCGAGGTAGTAGTCCGTGTCGGTCGTGCCGGGCACCATCGCGTGCGGCGGAGCCGCCATCCCCGGCAGGAGCGGCCCGAGGAGGTCGACCTTCTCGTAGATGAGCGCCGCGCGGTTGTCGTCGGCGAGCTCGTACTCGTTGGTCATCGTGAGCGCGCGCGTCGGGCAGGCCTCGATGCACAGGCCGCAGAAGATGCAGCGCAGGTAGTTGATCTGGTAGACGCGGCCGTAGCGCTCACCGGGGCTGAAGCGCTCCTCGTCGGTGTTGGGGGCACCCTCGACGAAGATGGCGTCGGCGGGGCAGGCCCAGGCGCAGAGCTCGCAGCCGATGCACTTCTCGAGCCCGTCAGGGTGCCGGTTGAGCTGGTGGCGGCCGTGGTAGCGCGGCTGCGTGGGCTGCTTGTCCTCGGGGTACTGCTCGGTGGTGACCTTCTTGAACATCTGGCTGAAGGTCACGCCGAAGCCGCGGAAGAACCGTCGCTCGTCAGTCATGCGCTGGCTCCTCCCCCTCGGGCGGCGTATCCGCGTCGAGCACGACAGCGGTGACTGTCGCCTTGGCGCGACGGGTCACGGTGATCTCCTGACCGGGCATCGGCGGCACCGGGTAACCACCGGCTATCGGGTCGAACTCCGGATCCTCCGCGACCACGTCGGCACCACGGCGGACGTCGAACGCGAACGCCGCGCCGGCCAGCAGGATGAGGATTCCGGAGATCCAGAACAACGAGGTGCGCAGATCGAGGTCGTACTCGTTCTGGACGGCCTTGAGCGTGGCGATCACCAGGATCCAGACGATCGACAGCGGGATCAGCACGCGCCAGCCGAACTTCATGAACTGGTCGTAGCGCAGGCGCGGCAGCGTGCCGCGGAGCCAGATGAAGACGAACAGGATCACCATGATCTTGCTGACGAACCAGAGGATCGGCCACCAGCCCTCGTTCGAACCGGGCCACCAGGTGGAGATCGGCGCCGGCATCCGCCAGCCGCCGAGGAACAGCGTGGTGGACACGGCTGCGACGTTGATCATGTTGACGTACTCGGCGAGGAAGAACATCGCCCAGCGCAGCCCGGAGTACTCGGTGTGGAACCCGGCGACGAGCTCGCCCTCGGCCTCGGGGAGGTCGAAGGGCGCGCGGTTGGTCTCCCCCACCATGGAGATCAGGTAGATGACGAACGAGGGCGCCAGCAGGATGCAGTACCACCAGCTCGCACCCTGCGCCGCGACGATCTGCGAGGTCGACATCGAACCCGCCCACAGGAACACGGCGACGAACGAGAGTCCCATCGCGATCTCGTAGGAGACCATCTGGGCACTCGAGCGCAGGCCGCCGAGCAGGGAGTACGTCGAGCCCGACGACCAGCCCGCGAGAACGATGCCGTAGACGCCGATCGAGGCGATCGCCAGGATGTAGAGAACCGAGACGGAGAAGTCGGTGAGCTGGAGCGGTGTCTCGGTGCCGAAGATGCTCACCATCGGACCGACCGGGATCACGGCAAAGACGAGCATCGCGGCAGCTGCAGCGATCATCGGCGCGAGGAGGTAGACCACCTTGTCGGCGTTGGCCGGGGTGATGCCCTCCTTGAGGGCGAGCTTGATGCCGTCGGCCAGTGGCTGGAGGAGACCCAGGGGGCCTTGACGGTTCGGCCCGCTCCGCTGCTGCATGCGCGCTAGCACCCGGCGCTCGATCCAGGTGGTGAGCAGCGTGAGCAGGACCAGGAAGATGAACAGGGCCAGCGCCTTGAGCACGACGAGCCAGAACGGGTCCTTGCCGAAGACGCTGAGGTCGCCCTGGGCGACGGCGAGCAACGCGTTCACGCGGCACCTCCGCTGATGCGTACGACGTCGCCGTTACCGGCGCCGAGAGTGGCGCGTGGCGTGGAGCCGTCGGAGTGGGCCGGCAGCCAGACGACGCCGTCGGGCATCGCCGTCACCACCAGCGGCAGGGTGATCGATCCGGTCTCGGTGGAGACGGTGACGTCGGCGCCGTCGACGGCACCGATGGAGCCGGCGGTCGCGGCTGAGAGCCGCGCAACGGGCGCGCGCGCCGTGGCCATGAGGTAGGGGTCGCCCTCCTGCAGGAGGCCGCGGTCGAGCAGCTGGCGCCAGGTGGCCAGGATCGCGCGCCCACCTGCGATCTCCTGCGGTGCCTCGACCGCAACGCTCGGCGCCTCCGCCCGCTCGCCGTCCCAGGTGCCGAACGCCGCAAGCTCGGCGCGCAGCGAGGCGACGTCGGGCACGAAGTCGGTGGTGGGGTCGAGCTCGGCGGCGATCATGGCCAGGACGCGGGCGTCGGACATGGCCAGCGAACCCGGGAAGACCTGGGCGAACTCGCGCCGACGGCCCTCCCAGTCGACGAAGGTGCCTAGCTTCTCGGCCACGACCGAGACCGGGAGTACGACGTCGGCGCGGACGGTGACCTCGGAGTGGCGCTGCTCGAGCGACACGACGAACGGGGCGGCGTCGACGGCGGCCAGAAACGCCACGGGGTCGGCGAGGTCACCTGCCTCGACGCCGGCGACGAGGAGTGCGCGCACGGAACGGGCCACCTTCGACGGGTCGGCAGCGGCCGCGACGGCTGCGACGTCCTCATGGACGGAGGTGACGACGGAGGGGAGGTCGCGTCCGGCGGACCCCGGGAGAGTCGCGACATCGACGCCCCAGATGTCGGCGGCCTGGGCGCGGGCGACGTCGGAGGACAGCGGACGGCCGCCGGGGAGGAGCCCGGTCAGGGCACCGGCATCGAGCGCACCTCGCTCACCGGCACGGCGGGGAACCCAGCCGAGCCGGGCGCCGGTCGCGGCGGCGAGCCGGGCGGCCGCCGACAGGGCGCCCGCGGACTGCGCCAGACGCTCACCGACCAGGAGCACGGCACCTGGCTCGCGGAGCAGGCGGGCCGCGTCGGCGAGATCGCCGGTGGCACCCGCCTCATCGGCCAGGGCGTCCAGGGTGCCGGCCTCGGCCCCGGGCACAGTCGCGAGGAGACGGCCCTTGACCTTGGCGACCCCGGCGGAGGCGAACGGAGCGACGGAGAAGACCCGTACGCCCTTCGTGCGCGAGCCCTTGCGCAGGCGCAGGAACACGATCGGCGACTCGTCCTCGGCGTCGAGCCCGGCGAGCACGACGACCGGCGCCGACTCGAGGTCGGCGTAGGTCGGGCCCACCGGACGTCCCGCGACGAGGGCAGCGAGGAACGCGGTCTCCTCAGCGGAGGAAGGACGGGCCCGGAAGTCGATGTCGTCGCTGCCGAGCGCGACCCGGGTGAACTTGGCGTAGGCGTAGGCGTCCTCGAGGGTGAGGCGCCCGCCGGTGAGCACCGAGACGCGCGCGCCCGCGGCGCGGAGACCCGCGGCCGCGATCGAGATGGCCTCGGGCCAGGAGGCCGCCACGAGGGTGCCCTCCGCGTCGCGGACGAGAGGGTGCTCGATCCGTCCCGCGCTCGCGTAGCCGAAGCCGAAACGGCCCTTGTCGCAGTTCCACTCCTCGTTGACCTCGGGCTGGTCCCACGCAAGGCGGCGCAGGACCGTGGAACGGCGCACGTCGGTGCGCAGCCCGCAGCCGGACGCGCAGTGCTCGCAGACGGTGGGGGTGGAGACGAGGTCGAACGGGCGGGAGCGGAAGCGGTACTTGGCGCTCGTGAGGGCTCCGACCGGGCAGATCTGGACCGTGTTGCCGGAGAAGTAGGAGTCGAACGGCTGGTCGCTCGAGGTGCCGACCTGCTGCTGGGCGCCGCGCTCGAGGAGCTCGATGAAAGGGTCGCCGGCGATCTGGTCGGCGAAGCGCGTGCAGCGTGCGCAGGAGACGCAGCGCTCGCGGTCGAGCAGGATCTGCGCCGAGACGTTGATCGGCTTGGGGAACGTGCGCTTGACGCCGTCGAAGCGGGTCTCCCCGCGGCCGTTGGACATCGCCTGGTTCTGCAGCGGGCACTCGCCGCCCTTGTCGCAGACCGGACAGTCGAGCGGGTGGTTGATGAGGAGGAACTCCATCACGCCCGCCTGCGCCTTCTCGGCGACCTCGGACGTGACCTGCGTACGCACCTTCATGCCCTCGGACACGGTGACGGCGCACGCCGGCTGCGGCTTGGGCTGCCCCTCGATCTCGACGAGGCACATGCGGCAGGCGGCGACCGGCTCGAGGAGCGGGTGGTCGCAGAAGCGCGGCACGGCGACGCCGAGCTGCTCCGCGGCGCGGATCACCAGGGTGCCCTTGGGAACGAGGATCTCGACACCGTCGACCGAGAGCGTGATGCCGTCGACGGGTGCGGTGGCGGGGGTCTGGACCGACGAGGCGGCGGAACCCGGTGTGGTGACGGTCATCGCGCTGCGGCTCCCGCGAAGACGGTGGCTGCGACCGGATCGAAGAGATCGACGGCCGGGGTGTGCGTTCCCGCGAGGAATTCCTCGCGGAAGTACGTGAGCGCCGGGGCGTACGGCGTCGCCGCCGCGTCGCCGAGGGCGCAGAACGAGCGGCCGGCGATCTGCTTGCAGATCTCGTCCACCGTCTCGATGTCAGCCTCGGCCGCGGTGCCGTCCTCGAAGCGTCCGAGCATCTGCTCGAGCCAGAACGTGCCCTCGCGGCACGGGGTGCACTTGCCGCACGACTCGTGCTTGTAGAAGTGCATCCAGCGGCTGACGGCCCGGACCACGCTGGTGGTCTCGTCGAACACCATCGGCGAACCGGTGCCGAGCATGGTGCCGTTGGCGGCCATGTCCTCATACGTGAGGGGGACATCGAGGTGCTCGGGCATGAGCATCGGGACGCTGGAGCCGCCCGGGATCCAGAACTTCAGCTCGTGACCCGCGCGCACCCCGCCGGCGTACTCGAGGAGCTCTCGCATCGTCGTGCCGAGGGGAGCCTCATAGATGCCGGGACGCTCGACGTGACCGGACACCGCGAAGAGCTTGAAGCCCGGGGACTTCTCGGTGCCGAACTGCTTGAACCACTCGGGACCGTTGCGCACGATGGTCGGGAGGTTCGCGATGGTCTCGACGTTGTTGATGACGGTGGGTCCGCCGTAGAGGCCGGCGACCGCGGGGAACGGGGGCTTGAGGCGGGGTTGGCCGCGACGGCCCTCGAGGGAGTCCAGGAGCGCCGTCTCCTCGCCGCAGATGTAGGCGCCCGCGCCGGAGTGGACGACGATGTCGATGTCGGTGCCCGAGCCGAGGATGTCCTTGCCGAGGAAGCCGGCGGCGTAGGCCTCGCGCACCGCGGCGGTGACCCGGCGGACCGCGTGGGGCACCTCGCCGCGGATGTAGATGAACGCGACCTTGGCGCGGATGGCATAGGCGGCATGGATGCAGCCCTCCACCAGAGAGTGCGGGTTGGCCAGCATGAGCGGGATGTCCTTGCAGGCACCGGGCTCGGACTCGTCGGCGTTGACGACGAGGTAGTTGGGGCGGCCGGTGTTCTGCGGGACGAAGCCCCACTTCATCCCGGTCGGGAACCCGGCGCCGCCACGGCCGCGGAGACCGGACTCCTTGATGAACGCGATGACCTCATCGGGCGAGACGCCGAAGGTGACCGGGACCATGTCATAGCCACCATGGCGGCGGTAGCCCTCGATCGTGTGGGAGTCGGCGTCGTCCCAGTGGGCGGTGAGGATCGGGGTGAGCGGCACGGTCAGGCCTCCGACTTCGCTGCGGCGAGGGGCGAGACCGCGGGCGAGTCAGGAGCGGCCATGCCGTGCTCCCGTGCGTAGGTGAGGCCGGCCAGCATCCGGGAGTCCGTGCCGCCCTCCTGGGCGAGACCGTCCTCGAAGCCCGCGAGGGTCCGCTCGATCTCCTGGAACGTGCCGATCCGGGGTCCGCGCGTGGAGAAGACCTCCTCGCCGGCCTTCAGCCTCTCGACCACCTCGACCGCGCGAGGGACGTCCATGTCGTCGAGGAACTCCCAGTTGGCCGTCATGACCGGCGCGTGGGTGCAGGCCGCCTGGCACTCGATGCGCTCGAGGGAGACGGCGCCGTCGGCGGTGACCTCGTCGTTGCCGATCCCGAGGCGCTCGGTGACGGCCGCCCAGATCGCGTCGCCGCCGAGGACGGCGCACAGGGTGTTGGTGCAGACGCCGACGTGCACGCGGCCCACCTTGTGGCGCTTGAACATCGTGTAGAACGTCGCGACCGCGGCTACCTCGGCCGTGGTCAGCCCGATGACGTCCGCGCACAGCGCGATGCCGTCGGCTGTGACCGTCCCCTCGGCGGACTGGACGAGGTGCAGCATCGGCAGCAGCGCCGAGCGGCTCTGCGGGTAGCGTCCCGCAAGATCCACCGCGTCGGCGCGGGTCTGCTCCGTCAGTGCCATGTCGTCTCTCTCGCTCGTTCTCTGCCGTACCGGACCGTCGTCGCGCGACGGGCTATCTGTCGACCCCGCCCATGACCGGGTCGATCGAGGCGACCGCGCCGACGACGTCCGCGACCTGGCCGCCCTCGCACATCGCCGAGACGGCCTGGAGGTTGTTGAAGGAGGGGTCGCGGAAGTGGACGCGGTAGGGCCGCGTGCCACCGTCGCTCACGATGTGCACCCCGAGCTCGCCGCGCGGGGCCTCGACCGCGGTGAAGACCTGTCCGGCCGGCACCGTGAAGCCCTCGGTCACCAGCTTGAAGTGGTGGATCAGCGCCTCCATCGACTCGCCCATGATGTGGCGGATGTGCTCGAGGGAGTTGCCCATGCCGTCGCCGCCGATGGCGAGCTGGGAGGGCCAGGCGATCTTCTTGTCGGCCACCATGACCGGGCCCGGCTCGAGCATGTCGCACGCCTGCTCGACGATGCGGATCGACTGGTTGATCTCCTCGAGACGCACGAGGAACCGGCCGTAGACGTCGCAGGTGTCAGCGGTCGGGACGTCGAAGTCGAACGCCTCGTAGCCGAAGTACGGCTGGGCCTTGCGGACGTCGTAGGGGAGGCCGGCCGCCTTCAGCACCGGGCCGGTCACGCCGAGGGCCATGCACCCGGCGAGGTCGAGATAGCCGATGCCCGACGTGCGGTCCTTCCAGATGCCGTTGTCGACCAGCAGCTGCGGCACGCCGTCGAGCTGGTTGGGCAGCTGCTTCATGATGGCGCGGATCTTCTCGACGCCGCCCTCGGGCAGGTCCTGCGCCACGCCGCCGGGCCTGATGTAGGCGTGGTTCATCCGCAGGCCGGTGATCATCTCGAGCAGGTCGAGGATGAGCTCGCGGTCGCGGAACCCGTTGGTCATCGCGGTGAGCGCTCCCATCTCGAACCCGCCGGTGCCCAGGGCCACGAGGTGGGAGGAGATGCGGTTGAGCTCGAGGGTGATGATGCGGATCAGCTGGGCCCGCGGCGGTATGTCATCGACGATGCCGAGGAGCTTCTCCACCGCGAGGCAGTAGCCCGCCTCGTTGGCGATCGGAGCGAGGTAGTCCATCCGCGTGACGAACGCGACAGCCTGGGTCCAGGTGCGGTACTCGAGATTCTTCTCGATGCCGGTGTGGAGGTAGCCGATGCCGCAGCGGGCCTCGGTGATGGTCTCGCCCTCGAGCTCGAGGATCAGCCGCAGGACACCGTGGGTCGACGGGTGCTGAGGACCCATGTTGACGACGATGCGCTCCTTCTCGCCCTCGGCGGGGGCGAGGACGGAGTCCCAGTCGCCACCGGTGACGGTGAAGACGCGACCCTCGGTCGTGTCGTAGGCACCGGCGTAGGCGTCGGTGAGAGGCGACTCGTTGACGAGGTCGTCGTCGTAGGAGGTCTCGTAGGTGACGTCGTCCATCAGGAGTAGGACCTCCGCTCGTCGGGCGGCGGGATCGTCGCGCCCTTGTACTCGACGGGGATCCCACCCAGCGGGTAGTCCTTGCGCTGGGGGTGTCCGGGCCAGTCATCCGGCATCAGGATGCGGGTCAGACCCGGGTGGCCGTCGAAGACGATCCCGAACATGTCGAACGTCTCACGCTCGTGCCAGTCGTCGGCCGGGTAGACCGACACGATGCTCGGCACGTGCGGGTGCGTGTCGGGCACGGAGACCTCCACGCGCAGCCTGCGGTTGTGCGTGATGGAGAGGAAGTGCCACACCGCGTGCAGCTCGCGACCGCTCTGGTGGGGGTAGTGGACGCCCGAGACGCCGGTGCAGATCTCGAAGCGCAGAGCCGGCTCGTCGCGCAGGCGGCGGACGAAGGCCAGCAGGTGCTCGGGCCGGACGTGGAAGGTGATCTCGTCGCGGAAGACGACGACGCTCTCGGCCACAGCCTCGAGGGACAGTCCGTCATCAGCGAGGGCGAGGTCGAGCTCGTCGGCGGCCTCGTCGAACCAGCTGCCGAAGGGTCGCGCCGAGGGCGACGGCATCTCGATCGTGCGGACGAGGCCGCCGTAGCCGGAGGTGTCACCACTGCCGGAGCTGCCGAACATGCCGCTGCGGACATCGATCACGGGGAGGGTCGGGGTACCGGTGGGGACGACGTCGGGGCTGGCCACGGCGTCGGTGGTGGGCTCGGTCACCGGAGCAGGCCCGTCATCGACGAGGTCGGCTCGGCCGCCATCGCGGCCACCTCGAGCTCGGTGATCTGGTTCTGGCGGTTGACGCCGAGCTTGGACTCGCGCACCTTGTCGTGGATCTTGAGGATCGCGTCGATGAGCATCTCCGGCCGCGGCGGGCAGCCGGGGAGGTACATGTCGACGGGGACGATGTGGTCGACGCCCTGGACGATCGCGTAGTTGTTGAACATGCCTCCGGACGAGGCGCACACGCCCATCGCGAGGACCCACTTGGGCTCGGGCATCTGGTCATAGATCTGCCGCAGGACCGGAGCCATCTTCTGGCTCACCCGGCCGGCGACGATCATGAGGTCGGCCTGGCGCGGCGAGGCGCGGAAGACCTCCATGCCGAAGCGGGCGAGGTCGAAGCGGCCGGCACCGGCCGACATCATCTCGATCGAGCAACAGGCCAGGCCGAAGGTGGCCGGCCACATCGAACCGGCTCGGGCATAGCCGGCGAGCTTCTCGACGGTCGTGAGCAGGACGCCGCTGGGGAGGCTCTCCTCGATACCCATGCGCTAGCCCTCCTGTCCGTGGTCGTGTGCCGGTGGTGTGCGGGGCGACGGCCAGGCGGCCACCGCGTGCTCGCTCAGTCCCATTCGAGCCCGCCGCGGCGCCACACGTAGCCGTAGACCACGAGGACGGTGACGATGAACAGGGCCATCTCGATGAGGCCGAAGAGGCGCAGCTGGTCGAACGCGACCGCGAACGGGTAGAGGAAGACGATCTCGATGTCGAAGATGATGAACAGCATCGCGGTCAGGTAGTACTTGATCGGGAAGCGTCCGCCGCCGATCGCCTGGGGCGTCGGGTCGATGCCGCACTCATAGGAGTCGAGGCGGGTCCGGTTGTAGCGCCGCGGCCCGATGAGGACAGGGGCGGCCACGGACAGGATCCCGAAAGCTGCTCCGAGAATGCCGAGCACCAGGATCGGCAGATAGACCTCGCCCACGGTGGTGCCCCTTCGCTCGGTGAAACGTCAAGATCCTAGTCGTGCCGGTGTAGTGCTGTGCGGCCGCGGGGCCGGGTCAGGCTGCCGGGGCCATCCTGGCCAAGGCATTGACGATGCGGTCGGTGGCCCGGCCGCCCCGCGGGTCTCGCAGGTTGGACAGCATCGTCATCGTCAGTGTCATCAGGTGGCGCCGCGAGAGCCCCCTCTGGGTCGCCAGCCGCAGGACCTCGGGGTTGCCGATCAGCTTCACGAACAGCCGGCCGAGCGTGTAGTAGCCGCCGTACTCCTGCTGGAGCAACCGGGGGTAGTCGGCCAGCGCCTTCTCCCGGGAGCAGGAGGTGGGGCGCCGTAGCGCCTGGGCCATGACGGCGGCAGCCAGGTGGCCGGACTCCATGGCGTAGGCGATGCCCTCGCCGTTGAACGGGTTGACCATGCCGGCGGAGTCCCCGACGAGCAGGAGCCCCTCGGCGTACTGCGGCTTGCGGTTGAACCCCATCGGCAGGGCGGCACCGCGCATCGGCTCGATGCGGGACTCCTCCGAGAAGCCGTAGGAGGGGGCGGCAGCGTCGACCCAGCGCTGCAGGAGCGCCCGGTAGTCGAGCTTGCCGACGCCGGCGCTGGAGTCGAGGATTCCGAGGCCGACGTTCACCGTGCCGTCGCCGAGGCCGAAGACCCAGCCATAGCCCGGGAGGAGCCGGTCACCGTCCCACAGCTCGAGGTGGGTCTCGAGCCACCTGTCGTGGGTGAGGCCCGGGCTCCGGTAGTACGTCCGGATCGCGACGCCGAGGGGGCGGTTGTCGAGGCGCTCGCGCCCCGCCGAGACCGAGAGCCGGCTGGAGTTGCCGTCCGCGGCGACCACGAGCGGAGCGCGGTAGGTGACCTCGTCGTGCCGGTGGCCGTCGGCGTCGGTCGTGCGGGCCGTGACGCCCACGATGCGCCCGGTGCGGTCCGCACGGACGGCACCGCTCACAGCGGTGCGCTCGAGGACCCGAGCCCCGGCCTTCTCCGCCTGGCGAGCGAGGACCTCGTCGAGGTCCTTGCGGGTGCGGGTCAGCCCGTAGTCCGGGAAGGTGGCGAGGTCGGGCCAGGGCATCTCGAGGCGGTGACCGTCCGCGATGATGCGCAGCCCGTGGTTGCGCGCCCAGCCGTTGCCCGGACCGGTGTCGATCCCCATCTCGACGAGCTGCTTGACCGCGCGGGGGGTGAGTCCGTCGCCGCACACCTTCTCGCGGGGGAAGGCCGACTTCTCCAGGACCAGGACGTCGAGCCCGCGCTGCGCGAGGTGGTAGGCCGTGGCCGAGCCCGCGGGGCCGGCGCCGACGACGATGACGTCGGCGTCTGCGCCGTGCGGCAGCGGGCTGGACTGTGTCACAGGTCGAGGATCCTCGGAGTTCTGAGGGAGCGCGCGTGCGCTTGTGAAAACGTTCACTAAGGCGTGCCTACTGTACCCCGAGCCGCCAGTCGGCCGAGCCCGCGAACGGCTCCTCCCGCCCCCCGGACCTGGCGAGATCTTCACCACCTCGAGTCGCCGTCGGGCTGCCGAGAACGACCACTGCGCCTAGCCTGAGGACGTGTCCACCGCTCCCCTCGCCGTGCCGGTGCCGCCGGCGACGGTCCGCACGGTGGCGCTCCCCGACCAGCTCGCCGACCGACCCTTGCTCTCCCTGCTTCCGCGCGGCACGGCGTCGATGTCGTGGGTCACGACCGGCACGGACGGCGAGGACACCGGAATGGTGGGCTGGGGCGAGGCTGCCAGGGCCGAGTTCACCGGTGCCGAGCGCTTCTCCCGCGCCCAGCGCTGGTGGGCCAAGTGGCTCGCCGACGCCGACACCGAGGACGAGGTCCGGCTCCCGGGCACCGGCCCGGTGGCCTTCGCGTCCTTCGCCTTCGACCCCCAGCCGGGAACCTCGGTCGCTGTCGTCCCGCGCGTCGTCGTCGGGCGTCGCGACGGGGTCACCTGGCTGACCGTCGTCGCTGCGAGCCCCCGCGATGCACGCCACGCGGTCGAGGAGACCCTCGCCGCGCTGAGCCACCCGGCCGCCGTGCCCGATGCCCCCGTGGGGATCGCGTACTCCGAGGGCTCGATGTCGATCCCGGACTGGCAGGCGGCCGTCACCGAGGCCGTGCACCGCATCGACGACGGACAGCTCGACAAGGTCGTGCTGGCCCGCGACGTCGTCGTCACCGCCGACGCCCCGATCGACACCCGCTACCTGCTCACCCACCTCGCCGCCCGCTACCCGTCCTGCTGGACCTTCTCCGTCGACGGGCTGCTCGGGGCCACACCGGAGATGCTGGTGCGCCGCATCGGCGACACCGTCACCTCCCGCGTGCTGGCCGGGACGATGCGCCGCTCGTCGGACGCCGGCAACGACGCCTCGCTCGCCGAGGCACTGCTGGGCTCGGCGAAGGACCACGCCGAGCACGCCTACGCCGTGCAGTCCGTGGCTCTCGCGCTGGCCGCCCACTGCACCGACCTCGACGTCCCCGCCACGCCCCGCCTGTTGCGGCTGGCCAACGTCCAGCACCTCGCCACCGACGTCTCCGGCGTCCTCGCCGACGGCGCGCCGGCCCTCGCGCTAGCCGCGTCGCTGCACCCCACGGCCGCCGTCTGCGGCACCCCGACCGAGCGCGCGTCCGCCGTCATCCGCGAGCTCGAGGGCATGGACCGCGGCCGGTACGCCGGCCCGGTCGGCTGGATCGACTCCCGCGGCGACGGCGAGTTCGGCATCGCCCTGCGGTGCGCCTGGGTCGAGAGCGAGGACACCCTGCGGCTCTACGCCGGTTGTGGCCTCGTCGCGGGTTCGGTCGCCGACGCCGAGCTCGCCGAGTCCCAGGCCAAGCTCGTCGCGATGCGCGACGCCCTCGAACCCGACTGACGCACCGCGTCGTCGGCTCGCCCCCCCCCGCCGTCAGGCAGGATCACCTGGTGGCTGCCGTCCGCTCGTCGACGCCCGAGGGTGTGGTCGACGCGATCGTCGCCCTCGTCGCGGCGCGACCCGGGCGTGTGCGCCTCGCCGTCGACGGTGCGCCGGCCGCCGACCCCGACGGCCTCGCGGCTCAGGTGGTCGAGGCGCTCGCCCCGCGTCGCGCCCTCCAGGTGCGGGCGGACCGCTTCTGGCAGCCCGCCGGCCTGCGGCTGGAGTACGGCCGCCACGATCCCGACGCCTGGCTCGAGGACTGGCTCGACGCCGACTCCCTCCGGCGCGAGGTTCTCGACTTCTTCCCCGCGACCGGCCGGGTGCTGCCCGGCCTGCGCGACCCCGTGACCGACCGCTCGCTGCGCACCGCGGTCGTGGAGCTGGCGGCGGACGGCGTCGTCGTCGTGTCCGGCAGCGTGCTCCTCGGTCGGGGGCTGCCCTTCGACGTCGTCGTCCACGTCGGGCTGTCCCCTGCCGCTCTCGCCCGGCGCACCCCGGCCGAGGAGTCCTGGACGTTGCCGGCCCTGCACCGCTACGCGCAGGACCGGAACCCGCAGGGCGCCGCGGACCTGGTCGTCAGGGCGGACGACCCCCGGCATCCCGCCCTCGTCGGCCGCGACTGACGCACCGAGCACGGGCGCGACGTAGGGCCCGACGCGGGTGGTATCGACGTTGACGCCATCGGCCCGCCACGACAGCCTGACGGGGTGAGCGCACTCGTGCTGCGACCCAGCAACGACGCCGACCTCGGCGCGATCCTCGACATCACCCAGCGACACCACCGGGCCGTGACCGGCCGTCCGCACTCGATGACGGCGGTCTCGGCGCAGGCGATGCGCGACGTCCCCGGGCGCGCGTTCCCCGTCGTGTGCCGCGACGGGCAGGTGCTTGCCTACGGCGGGATCTTCGCGTTCGCGCCGTACTCGGAGATCTTCGTGCTCATCCACGTCGATCCCGACATCGACGACGCGACGCTCGAGCGCTGCACGGCGGAGATCGTCACCAGCGCCGAGGAGGAGGCGATCCGCCTCACCGCGGACCTCTCTCCCGACCCCACACGGGTGCTGGCCACCGACACCCTGCAGGACGACGCCCGGGTCGGGCACGCACTCGCCGACCTCGGCTTCGCGGTCGAGCGCAACACTCACGAGATGGTCATCGACCTGACCGGCCGCGACCTCGTCCCGCTCGCCTGGCCCGCGAGCGTGCAGGTGCGCCGGATGCGCGTGCCCGAGGACGTCGAGGACATCAGCGCTCTCTTCCTCGATGCCTTCCTCGACCATCAGGGCGACCTTCCGTTCACCGCCGACGTCATCGGCCACGTGCTCCGCGGCGCCGACGCACGGCTCGACGTATCGGCGGTCGCCTTCGACGCCGACGGCCCGGTCGGCGGGATCCTCTGCCGCCAGCGGCCCGACCACGGCTACGTCTGGGTGCTCGGGGTGCGTCGGCGCGGACGGCGTCAGGGGCTGGCGGAGGCCCTGCTGACCCACGCGTTCACCGACTTCGCCGCCACCGGGACGACCACCGTCGTCCTGGAGGTGGAGGCCCAGAGCCTCACCGGCGCGACCCGCCTCTACGAGCGCACCGGCATGACGGTGCGCACCGTGCACGACACCTGGACCCGGCCGCTGCGCCTGGAGTGAGGCAGGTCCCGTGGCGCGGGTCCCGTGGCTCGAGGGCTGTGGCGCGGCGGGCGCTGTGCCCGCACTGTCCTGATCGCGGTCAGACGTCGTCGACGACGGTGCTGCCGGGGCCGCCCGGCACGGCCTCGCCGTCGAGGTCGCGCAGGGCCGCCGAGACATCGGCCTGGACCTCGCGCAGCAGTGCGGCCTCGGTGATGCGGTCGCCCACCTTCGCGATCACCACACGCACGCTGCCCTTCGCGGTCGCCTCATCGAGGGCGCTGACCAGGCCGGTGACGTCGTCGACGACCGCAACGTCGTCGACCGCCGCGGCCCTCGCCACGGCCGCGAGGTCGAGGCCGAGCGGGGTCCCGAAGACCCGCTCGAAGTGCTCGGTGCCGGCCTGCTCGAGCTGGCCGAAGATGCCACCGCCGTCGTTGTCGACCACGACGATCACGAGGTCCGGCCGGGGCTCGTCGTCGCCGACGATGAGCCCGTTGTGGTCGTGGAGGAACGCGAGGTCGCCGAGAAGGGCGTACGCCGTGCCTCCGGTGACGGTGACGACCTCGGCGTCGCCGGCCTCATCGACGTTGATCGCGGTGCGCGTCGACTGGTGCGCCAGCGCGGCACCCCACGCGGTCGACACCAGGCCGTCGATGCCTGACGTGCCACGGTTGCCGACGACGAACGGCGCCTCCTCGCTGTCGCGGACCCGCGCGAAGGACTCGAGGTGGCGCACCGGCCACGACGCCGCGACGAGCAGGAGCGCGGTGGAGTCCAGGACGTCCCAGAGCGTGCGCGCGACATCCGGACCGGTGAGGCCCGCGGCGTCGTCGAGCCGCTTGGACACCGCGGTGGAGGCACGGGCGTCGGCGGCGAGCCAGGAGTCGAGCCAGGCGTCGTCGTAGGCCTCATAGACAGCCGGCGGCTCTGGGACGACCGAGACGAACACGGTGGCGTTGCGGGTCGGGTCGGGCCGCCGGACGGCGTCGCGGTCGTCGGCGACGACGACGAGAGGCGCATCGCGGATCAGCCCGAGCACCACGCGGGAGAGCCCCGGGGTGCCGACGCAGACGACGATCTCGGGGCGGTGCGCCGCAGCGAACACGGCGTCGCCGAGCAGCAGCGGGCCGTGCGCGAGCGCGGTGTCGCCGCTCCGCGCGTTGCCGGTGGGCTCGCTCAGCAGCGGCCAGCCGCACGCCTCGGCAAGGGCGATCGCGGCGTCACTGGTCTCGAGGTCGGCGACGTCGCCGACGACGACGACGCCCCGGGTGGGCACGATCCGGTCGAGGTCGGCGTCGGGCCCGACGAGCAGGGCGAGCACCTCGTCGAGAGGCTGCGCCGCGGCCATGCTGAGGCGGGCGTCGGCAGCGACCGGGAGCCGCTCGCCGAGGCCGAGCGGGGCGAGCCCGAGCGGCTCCACCCACGTCTCGTCACCGTCGGGCACGAGCGGCTCGCGGAACGCGACGTTGAGGTGGACCGGGCCGGAGGAGGAGATCTCGGTGCACACCGAGATCGCGCGCGCCACGACCGAGCGCCAGTAGCGCACCTGGCCGACCCGGGGCTCGGCGACGGCGAGCTCGTGGGACCACCGGACCTTGTCGCCGAAGAACTTCACCTGGTCGATCGTCTGGTGGGCACCGGTGTCACGCAGCTCCGGCGGACGGTCCGCGGTGATCGCGATGAGCGGGACGCCGGCGAACGCGGCCTCGACCATCGCCGGCATCAGGTTGGCGACGGCGGTGCCGCTGGTGACGACGATGGCGACGGGCTCGCGACCCACCTTGGCGAGGCCGAGCGCCAGGAAGCCGGCGCTGCGCTCGTCGATGCGCACGTGGAGGCGGAGGTCGCCCAGGGCGTCAGCGTCGGCGAGGGCGAGGGCCAGCGCGGCGCTGCGGCTGCCCGGCGACAGCACGACCTCGGTCACGCCTCCCGAGACCAGCTCGTCGAGGATCACACGGGCCATGGCGGTGGACGGGTTCACGAGTCGGCTCCGGTCAGGACGAGGCAGCGGTCGAGGCGGTCGAGCCACCACCGGGCGCGGTCGGCGTCGAGCCGGCTCCGGGCGGCGGCGAGGGACGTCGGGTCCGGGGCGTGGCGCACGACCGCCAGTCTGCCGTCCCGGGGCAGGGCCGTCTCCTCGGTGAGGTCGGCGGCGAGCAGGCGACCGGTCCCGAAGCCGCAGGCGTAGGGCTCCGCAGGGAGCGCCGCTGCGAGGGCGAGCCCCGCGGACAGGCCGACGCTGGAGTCGAGGGCGCCGCTCACGGTGACGGGCAACCCGACGGCAGCGGCGATCTCGAGGGACCTGCGCACGCCACCGAGCGGGGTCGCCTTGAGCACCAAGACGTCTGCCCCGGCACGCACGCGCCGCACGAGCTCGCCATCGCCTCCGGAGGTACCTGCGCCGTGTCCGCCCGAGGCGAGGCGTACACCCTCGTCGACCGCGAGGCGCACCCCGACGAGCTCGCGCAGGTCGGCCATCTCCTCGAGCGTCGCGCAGGGCTGCTCGGCGTACTCGAGGCCGCCCGCGAGATCGTCGAGGACCGCGAGCCGGGCAACCGCCTGCTCGAGCGTCCAGGCGCCGTTGACGTCGACCCTGATCCGTCCTTCGGTCGCACCGCAGTCGTCGAGGGCGGCGCGGACGGCGGCGACCCGGGCGACGTCGGCGGCGAAGCCTTGGCCCCGCTCGGCGACCTTCACCTTCACCGTGGTGCAGCCGTCGACGGCGACAGCGTCGACGACGAGCCGGGCGACGGCTTCGGGACCGAGCGCCGGCACGATCGCGTTGACCTCGACGCTGTCGCGACATGCCTCGGGCCAGTCGCCGTGCACCGCCTCGAGAGCACCGGCGAGCCAACGGGCGGCGGTGGGGTCGTCGTACTCGGGGAACGGCGCCCACTCCCCCCAACGCCCGCCCACGCGGAGCAGCACGCCCTCGCGGACGTCGGTGCCGCGGAAGCGGCGGGAGAGCGGCAGCGCGAACGGCACCGCCTCATCGAGGCTCACCCGAGCCCGCTGAGGAAGGCGCACCAGAGGGAGCGTGCCCGCTGCAGCAGCGACGGCGCGTCGGTGCGGTCCACCGACGGCTTCCCGGGAGCCACCTCGACCGCTCGATCAGCGACATCCGGGTCGACGGCGAGCGGGCCGTCCTGCGGCGACGCCGGCTCGCCGGTCACGGTCGCCGCGGGAACTTCTCGAACTCGGGGCGGCGCTTGTCCTTGTAGGCGTCGCGGCCCTCCTGCGCCTCCTCGGTCATGTAGAAGAGCAGGGTCGCATCGCCTGCGAGCTGCTGGATCCCGGCGAGACCGTCGTCCGCGGCGTTGTGGGACGCCTTGAGCATCCGCAGCGCCAGGGGCGACTCGGCGAGCATCTCGCGCGCCCACTGCACAGTCTCGCGCTCGAGGTCCTCCAGCGGCACCACGGAGTTGACGAGGCCCCAGTCATAGGCCTGCTCGGCGCCGTACTGACGGCACAGGAACCAGATCTCGCGCGAGCGCTTCTGCCCGATCTGGCGGGCCAGGAGCCCGGAGCCGTAGCCACCGTCGAACGACCCGACCTTGGGGCCGGTCTGGCCGAAACGCGCGTTGTCGGCGGCGATGGTGAGGTCGCAGCAGATGTGCAGGACGTGGCCGCCGCCGATGGCGTAGCCGGCGACCATCGCCACGACCGGCTTCGGCGTGCGCCGGATCTGCACCTGCAGGTCGAGGACGTTCAGGCGTCCGATGCCCTTGCGGGCGACCTCGTCGTCGCCGATGTAACCGTCGTTGCCGCGGATGCGCTGGTCGCCGCCGCTGCAGAAGGCCCAGTCACCCTGGCCGGTGAGGACGATGACGCCGACCTCGTCGTCGTCACGCGCCTCGTTGAGGGCGTGCTGGAGCTCGATGAGGGTCTGGGGCCGGAAGGCGTTGCGTACCTCGGGCCGGTTGATCGTGATCTTCGCGATGCCGGCGTCCTCGCCCGTGGACAGCTCGTAACGGATGTCGCCGTAGTCGCCTCGGGACTCCCACGTCGTGCCCGGCGCGATGCTTGAGTGGGCCGGGTCGGCGTTGGCCGGCGAGCCCTCGGCGACGACGGGTGTCAGCGGGTATCGGGTGCGGGAGTCCATCGGTGTCCTTTGCGCCGGCCCCCCGGCCCCGGTCGGGAGCCTGGGCCGCGCCTGGCGCGACCGGGGGCACATTCACCGGTAACCCTAGGCTGCGGGGTGTGACCAGGCAGCCCGAGGACGTCGGCTCCCCCGACGGCTCCCCGCCCCCACGCGGGCCGGGCGTGCGAGGCGGACCTGAGAGCTCTGGGCGCTCCGAGCGGCCCGGTCCCGACGCCGGCTCCGGCACGCGGGCGATCTCGCTCCTTGAGGTCGTACCCGGTCCGGCCGGGGTCGCTGCCGTTCTCGCCGCCCTCCCCGACGCCCTCGCCGGAGTCGGGCCCGCCCTCGGCATCGCCCCCGCCGGCGACGAGGCCTACGCCGTCAGGGCCCGCGAGGTCGTGCGGTACGGCGGTCTGACCGGCGCACCCCTCGCACCTGGCCGAGGCGGCCGTCGTGGCCGCCCCGTCGACCGCGAGCCCCAGGCCCGCGAGCTGACCGTCGACGACGACGTCGCGGTCGTGGTGGCCACCAGCGGATCGACCGGGCGCCCGCGCGCGGTGATGCTCCCGGCGTCAGCCCTGCTGGCCTCGGCCCACGCTGCCTACCGCCACCTCGGCGGTCCCGGCGCCTGGCTGCTCGCTCTTCCCGTCACCAGTGTCGGTGGCCTGCAGGTGCTCATCCGGTCGTTGGTCGCCCAGGTCGAGCCGCTCGTGCTGGCGTCGGTCGGCGGCGCGTCGTCGTTCGACCCGAAGGAGTTCGCTTCGACCACGTGGCGCCTGGACCCCTCACTCCCGGCATACACCTCGATCGTGCCGGCTCAGGCGGCGCGGCTTCTCGCCGACGCTGAGGGGCTGGCGGCGCTGCGGGCTTACGAGGGCGTCCTGCTCGGCGGCGCCCGGACGCCGACGTCGCTGCTCGACCGGCTGCTCGACCACCACATCGCGGCGATCACCACCTACGGCATGACCGAGACGAGTGGCGGCATGGTCTATGACGGCGTGGCCCTCGACGGCGTCTCGGCATCGGTGCTCGACGCGGACGAGTCGGGCATCGGGCGCATCGTCCTGGCCGGTCCGACCCTCGCCCGCGGCTACCTCGGCGACGAAGCCTCGACCGCGGAGGTGTTCTCCGGCGGGCGTCTGCTCACCGGCGACGTCGGCCGGATGCATGGCGCCGATCTCGAGGTGCTCGGGCGCCTCGACGACGTCGTCGTGGTGGGCGGGGTGAACGTCGCGGTGTCGGCCGTCGAAGACCTCCTGGCCTCGGTGTGCGACGACGCCTGCGTGCTCGCCTCGCCCGACGAGACCTGGGGCCAGCGGCTGACGGCGTACGTCGTCGACGCCGCGAGCGGGGGTCCTCGCCCGACCGAGGACGAGCTCGGCGCCCTCGTGGCCGACGCGCTCGGGCGCGCCGCCGTCCCCCGCGCCTGGGTCCGCCTCGCGGCCATCCCCCACCTCCCCAACGGCAAGCCCGACCGCGCCACCCTCCGCAACCTCCCCCACCGACCCAACCCCACCGAACTGCTCGGTCCTTCCCTGAGGGAGCCAGAACGCAGTTGAGCTGCGTTCTGGCTCCCCAACTCACGATCTTGGTACCGGCGCGCCGAGCCCGGACCGCCTCGGTGGCGTGCGCCCCCGTTGTTCACGATCACGATTTCGGGAGCCAGAACGCAGTTGACGTGCTCGGTCCTTCCCTCAGGGAAGGACCGAGCAGGTCAACCGGGGGTGGCGTGCGGGGGACGGGGGCGTGTGCCCCTGCGGCGACTTGGTCGGGCAGGTGAGAGACTCGGCGATCGTGGCGACCGTCGGGCAGTGGGTGCAGGGGGCACGTCCTCGCACCCTTCCCGCGGCGCTCGCCCCGGTGCTCGTCGGCACGGCTGCCGCCTACGTCGTTCAGGCCCCGATCCTGCGGCTCGGCCTGGACCGCATCTTCGGGTGGTTCGCGTACGCACCGCTCGTGGACGGCGTCGCACCCCGTGGCGACCCCGTCCCCCTCCTGCTCACCACCGCCGACGCCCCCGGGTGGCTCCCGACGGTCCTCGCCGGCCATGTCACGCTCACCTACGCCGACTTTGCCGGGCGCGCGCTGCTCTGTCTCGTCGTGGCCTTGGCGCTGCAGGTCGGCGTCAACTACGCCAACGACTACAGCGACGGGATCCGCGGCACCGACGATGCCCGGGTCGGGCCGGTGCGCCTCGTCGGGCAGCGGCTCGCCGAGCCGCGCTCGGTGAAGTGGGCGGCGTTCGGCGCGTTCGGCGTCGCCGCGCTCGCCGGCCTCGCCCTCGTCGTGATCACGCAGGCGTGGTGGCTGCTGCTCGTGGGGACCGCGGCGATCGTGTCGGCCTGGTTCTACACCGGAGGCCCGCGCCCCTACGGCTACGCGGGGCTCGGCGAGGCCTTCGTCTTCGTGTTCTTCGGCCTCGTCGCCGTCGCCGGGTCGACCTACGTCCAGACGCTCTCGATCACGTGGCTCGCGTTGGCCGGCGGCGGCGCCTGCGGCTGCCTGTCGGTGGCGATCCTGCTGGCGAACAACCTGCGCGACATCCCCACCGACACCGCGTCGGGTAAGCACACCTTCGCCGTCCGGCTCGGTGACCGCGGCACCCGGGTCGCCTACTGCCTGGCCGTCGCTGCGCCGTACCTCGTGGCCGCGGTCATCGCCATCGAGGACACTCCGTGGGCGTTGCTCGCCCTGCTGTCGCTCCCGCTGGCGGTGCGCCCTGTGCGTGTCGTCTGGTCCGGGGCGGGCGGGCGAGACCTCGTGCCGGTGCTCGCCGGGACGGGCCAGCTGCTCCTGGGCTACGCCGTGGCCCTGAGCATCGGCCTCGTCGTGACCGGCCTGACGTCCTAGCGGGCCGGGTCGCTGCAAGGCCGACGGCGAACGGGCGACCGAACTTCGGCGCCGCGACGTCGGTCAGGCGCTGGTCGGTCTCTCGGGCTCGGCGGCGGGCGGCGCGGGGAGCTCCTCGAGGTCGTCGTCCTCGTCCTCCGCACGGGCGGAGGCGTCGATGCGGGCGTTCACGCTGCGGAACGCCGCCGTGATGCCGAAGGCAGCTCCCTCGCGGCGCCGGCTCAGGACGAAGGCCGAGATGGCTCCGGACACGAGGAAGGACAGCAGGATCAGCCAGAGCTCGCGCAGGCCGAGGAGATAGAGGACCGCACCGACCGCGAGCAAGATCGCGAGGCGCAGCAGGGTGTACATGACGACGGGGTGCTGTTTCGGGAACGCGATCTCGGGCGAGGGAGCACCGAGGGCCGCGGACGTCTGCGTCTCCGCACCGTCGGATGCCTCACGGCCCGGCGCGGCGCTCTCGAACTCACCGGTGCGGTCAGAGCTGTCGTCGTCAGTCACGCCCACACGGTACGTCGGACCGCCGTAGCGGCGCGGCGCACCCCTCGCCCGGCGCGACGAGCGTCACGCCCGGAGCCCGGCGAGAAAGCCGAGCACGCCGAGCACGCCGACCGGCACGGGTCAGTCGAGCGAGACCGGCAGCGGGACCGCGGCGTCGTCGGCAAGCTCCTGGCCGACGCTGCGGTGGGTGCGCAACGGGGTCTCCTTGAGGAACAGGCTCAGCACGAACGCCACCACCATGATCGGCACGGCGATGAGGAACGCGTAGTCGATGGCGTTCGCGAACGCGTGGAGCACGAGTGCCTGGACGTCCGCCGGGAGCTCGTGGATGGTGGACATCGAGGAGGTGATGTCACCGCTCCCGACCGGGAGCGTGCCGTCCGGAAGTGCGTCAGCGAGCTCGACGGCGAGCCGCGCAGTCCAGATGGCGCCGAAGGCCGCCGTTCCGAAGGACGCGCCGATGGAGCGGAAGAACGTCGAGGCACTCGTCGCTGCACCCATGTGCGCGGGGGCGACGTCGTTCTGCACGATCAGCACGAGCACCTGCATCACGTTGCCGAGCCCGACGCCGAGCACGAACGCCGCGAGGGCGAACTGCCAGAACGGGGTGCCGACGCCGAGATGGCTCATCAGGTAGAGGCCGACCGCGGCGATGCCCGTGCCGATCACCGGGAAGATCTTGTAGTGGCCGGTCCTGGAGATCAGCTGGCCGGACAGGATCGAGGTGATCAGCAGACCGCCCATGAGCGGCAGCAGCATGAGACCCGCCTGGGTGGGTGTCGCGTCGAGGACCACCTGCGTGTAGATGGACAGGTAGACGATCGCACCGAACATCGCGAAGCCGACGACGAAGCCGATGGCGGCGGTGAGGCTGAAGGTGCGGGACCCGAACAGGTCCATCGAGATGATCGGCTCGGGGTGGCGGCGCTCCTGGAACACGAACAGCACCAGGGTGACCACACCGGCGACGGACATCCCGATGATCGGCAGCGACGTCCAGGCGTACTGGTGGCCGCCCCACACGGTGACGAGCAGCAGCATCGTGACGCCGGCGACGAGCAGGCTCGCGCCGAGCCAGTCGATGAGGCGGCGCTCATGCCGTACGGGGATGTGCAGCACGGCGCCGAGCACGAGGAACGCCGCGATCCCCAGCGGCAGGTTGATGTAGAAGATCCAGCGCCATGACAGGTGCTGGGTGAACAGCCCGCCGAGCAGCGGACCGACGACCGAGGCCACGCCGAACACGGCACCGAACATGCCGGAGTACCGGCCGCGCTCGCGGGGCGGGATCAGGTCGCCGATGACGGCAAGGATGAGCACCATGAGACCACCGCCGCCGATGCCCTGGAGGGCGCGGAAGCCGATGAGCTGACCCATGTTCTGCGAGAGGCCGGCCAGTGCCGAGCCCACCACGAACACCGCGACGGCGGACTGCAGCATCAGCTTGCGGCCGTGCAGGTCGGAGAGCTTGCCCCACAGCGGGGTCGTGGCGGTCGAGGTGAGCAGGTACGCGGTGACCACCCAGGACAGCTCGTTGAGGCCGCCGAGGTCGCTGGTGATGGTCGGGAGCGCCGTCGAGACGATGGTCTGGTCCAGGGCCGCGAGCAGCATGGTGAGCATCAGCGCGCCCATGATCAGGCGTAGGTGCCCGGGGCTGTCGACCGTGGCCGAACCGGCAGCGGGCTGCGCCTCCCCGGTGTCGCTGTCGGACTGTGAGCTCATCGGTGCGTCTCCTCGACGGGGTGCGGGTACTGCTCGCCGAGGGTGTGGGCGAGCCGTTGCATGTGGTGGCTCAGAGCGGTGCGGTCGGCCGGCGACCAGGTGTCCAGGGTGGTGCGGACGGTGTCGACGCGGTGCCGCCAGACCGCCTGGAGCTCCTGGCGACCGAGGTCGGTGATGCCCACGAGCGCGGCACGACGGTCCCGAGGGTCAGGTGTGCGGTCGAGCAGGCCCCGCTCGCCCAGGGCGTGCACCTGGCGGCTCACCGTCGAGAGGTCGAGGCCGATCTGCACGGCCAGGTCGGAGGCGCGCACCGGACCGGATCTGGCAAGGGCGTCGAGCAGGTACGCCGCAGGACCTGACACCATCTCGGCGCCTGAGATCCGGCGCACGCGCGCCGCCACGTCGTACATCGCCCGGACGAGCGCCAGGGCGGGGTCCTCCGTCGGGTCGGAGCGGGAGTGGACCGACCGGCTCGGCGAGATAGATGCTTGCGTCACGCAACCCAGTGTGGGCGCCAGCTGCACGACGGGCGAACCCGGGGTCGTTCAGTTGCTGGGGACGTCCGAGCCGTCGTCGGGCCGGTCGGCGTCGGCGTCGCGGCCGAGGCCACCCTGACCGGAGGTGTCGGTGTCGGTGTCGGTGGCGTCCCCCTCGACCTCGCGGCGAGCCCGCATCTTGCGCGACCACTCGTCATCGGCGAGCTTGCGCAGGAACTTCGGGTCGTCGTCGGGAGCGACGTCGGCTCGGCGCCGCCCGCCGAGAGCGGTCAGGCGCCCGGCCCCAGCGGGGTTGGCGGCCGCGACCTGGCGCAGCTGACGACCGGCGATCAGCCACGCCACGGCCCCGAGGAACGGCACGAGGATGATCACGACGAGCCACACCCACTTCGGCAGCGAGCGCACGTCTGAGCGCGACGTCTGGATGGCATCGATGAGGGCGTAGAGGGTGACGATCGCGGGGATGGCGTAGAGAAGGAACCGGCCCATCACCTCTCACCTCCCTGGTCGTCGTCTCCGTCGAGCCTATGCCGAGCCGCGGGGACATGCGCCCCCACCGCCGAGGTCACACGCCGGCGTAGGAGTGCAGTCCCGTCACCAGGATGTTGATGCCGAAGTAGTTGAACAGGAAGCAGCCGAACGCGATCAGGGCGATGACCGAGGCCTTGCGCCCCTTCCACCCGACGGTGGCACGCGCGTGCAGGTAGGCGGCGTAGGCGACCCAGGTGATGAAGGCCCACGTCTCCTTCGGGTCCCAGCCCCAGTAGCGGCCCCAGGCGTTCTCGGCCCAGATGGCGCCGGCGACGATCGCGAAGGTCCACAGCGGGAACATGAACGCATGGATGCGGTAGGCCATCGCGTCCAGGCGCGGCGACTCCGGGAGACGACGAGCCAGCCAGGCGAGGTGGTAGGGCTTGCCGATCGCGGCCCGACGCTCACCGGCGTCGGCGACCAGGAAGAGCACCGTCACGGCGGCACCGATGCAGAACGCGCCGCCGCAGATGACCGCGGCTGAGACGTGGATGACCAGCCAGTAGGACTTCAGGGCCGGGACGAGCTGCGCGGCGTCGGTGTAGAGGAAGGTCATCGCGGAGCCGAGCGCGAGCAGCACCGGCGTGACGACGAAGACGCCGAGCCAGCGCACGTCTCGTCGCAGGGAGATCACGAGGAACGCCGCCGCCACGGCGAACGCCGAGGTCAGGGAGAACTCGCACATGTTGCCCCAAGGGGCGCGGCCGACGGACAGGCCGCGCAGCAGCAGGCCCACACCGAGCAGGAGCGTGCCCATCCAGGTGAGCGACATGCCGATGTTGCCCGAGCGGCGGCCGGGCGGGATCGCGCCGTCGTCAGGGCCTCCGACGGCGACCTCGACGCGGGTCGCCACGGCGACACCACCGCCGGACTGCTCCGCGGCCGCCGCGGCCGCGGGGACGAGGTCGCGTCCGCGCATCGACGCGAGCGACGCCGCGAACGCGATCATGGCGATGGTGTACGCCGCCATCGCGCCGTACACCAGGTAGTTGCTGTACGTCGCGAGCGCCTCGTTGACCGACACCTGAACTCCTCACGCGCCCTGGGACGCAGTAGTGCTGACAGTCGTTCTGCCGTGCGATGGTGCGGTGGAGCGCTCGCGCTCCGCGCCGGCGGCGCGGGCTGACTCACCCGCCCGGAGGCGCCGTGCTCGTCGTGCTGACGGTGGTGCCGAGCGACGCCGCGAGGGCGTCGACCTCGTCGGCCACGCTGGTGTGCTCGGACCGGGTCAGGCCCGCGACCTCGACTACGGTAACCCCCGTCGCGCCCGAGGACACCCTGACCCAGACCCTGCGTCGGCGCACGAGCAGGGACAGCGCCAGGCCGGTGATGGCGAGGACGGCGGCCAGCAGCGCGAGCTCCTTGCCCGGGTCGCGGGCCACGGTGAACGAGGCCCACTGGCGGTAGCCGTCGAGGGTCACGGTGCCGTGCCCGCCCGGAAGCTTCCAGGACTGCCCAGGCGTGAGCCGCTCGATGCCCAGCTTGGTCATCCGGGTCGTGTCGAGCTTGTAGACCGACTGTGCCTTGCCGGTGCCCAGGCCGAGGTCGCCGGTCCAGGCCGAGAGGAAGACCTCGGGGTCGTCGGCGGCGGGGAACGTCGAGTGCGGGCCGAGGGTGGTGTCGACGGCCGAGGTCGGCAGGAAGAAGCCGCTGATCCCGAGCTGCGGCACCGTGTCGGGGGCCTTGACGACGCCGGTCGAGGTGAAGTTGCCGTCCTGCGGGATGAAGACCACCGAGTCGCGGAAGACGATCTGCCCCTTGGCATCGCGCAGGGTGATCGTGGGCGCGTACCCGTGCCCGACGAGGAACACCTTGACGCCGTTGACGTCGAGCGGGGCGTTGACCTCGATGTGCTCGGCCGTGGGAGCCGCTCCGGGTTCGCGGATCACGGTGACGTCCGCGGCGAACTGGCGTGCGGCGCCGTTCTGCTGACCCCCACGCTGGTAGTCGGCGATGAACTTCTCGAGGGTGAACGCGAAGGGCGGGAGCGAGGAGTCGGAGTAGGCCTTGCCCGGCGTGAACGAGTCGAACTGCGCGCGACTGTCGGCGAAGGAGGATCCCTCGCGGACGATCACGGTTCCCTTGAAGCCGAACAGCGACCCGAACGCGATCGCGGCGAGGAGCCCGAGCAGCGACAGGTGGAAGAGCAGGTTGCCGGTCTCGCGCGCGTAGCCCTTCTCGGCCGCGACGGTGCCCGTTGCGCCGTCGTAGGACGTGGTGTCGACGCGCCAGCGCGACCTGCGCAGGAACGCTGCCGCGTCGTCGAGGGTCTGCTGCGGGCCGACGTCGGGATCGGTCTCGATCTGGCGGTGCTCCGGGAGACGCACGAGGTTGCGCGGCGCCGCCGGGGGACGTGAGCGCAGGATCCGCCAGTGCTGACGCGAGCGGGGCAGGACGCACCCGGCCAGGGAGATGAACAGCAGCAGGTAGATGGCCGCGAACCAGGGTGCGGCGAAGACGTCGAAGAACCCGAGCCGGTCGAGGATCCGTCCCTTGACCGGGTCGTTGGTGAGATAGAGCGTGACCCGGCCGGGATCGGTGCCGCGCTGGGGCAGGAGCGACCCGGGCACCGAGGCGATGGCCAGGAGGAACAGGAGCACAAGGGCCGTGCGCATGCTCGTGAGCGTGCGCCAGAACCAGCGCAGCCAGCCGATGACGCCGATGCCCATCGGGGCGGCGGCGTCGACCTCGGTGGGCGCCGTCGACATGCGCTGCGGTGCCTCGGGGAGCAGGTCGTCGGGGGCCGTGCCGCGCAGCTCGGTCACAGCGGGACCCCGAAGCCGCTCGCCCAGCCGCGCAGGCTGATCGTGACGCTGTCCCACAGGCCCGTGACGAGCAGGGTCCCGATCCCCACGAGCATCACCCCGCCGAACCGCATGACCAGCGGGCTATGGCGGCGGACCCAGCCGATCGTCCCGAGCAGCCGGCGGAAGAGCACGCCCACCAGGACGAAGGGGAGCCCGAGACCGAGGCAGTAGATGAACGACAGCAGCGCGCCGCGTGCCGCACTGGCCTCGGTGAAGGCGAGGGTCTCGACGGCGCCGAGCGTGGGGCCGATGCACGGTGTCCAGCCCAGGCCGAAGAGCACACCGAGGAACGGCGCGCCCCACAGGCCGATCTCGGGGGCCCTGTGCATCCGCCACTCGCGCTGCATGCCGGGCAGCACGCCCATGAACGACAGGCCCAGGACGATCACGAGGACGCCGAGTCCCTTGGTGAGGGGCTGCTGGTACTCCAGCAGCGCCTGGCCCAGAGCGCCGAACAGGACGCCGTAGGACACGAAGACGACGGTGAACCCCAGCACGAACAGCAGCGAGCCCAGCAGGACGCGGCCCTTGGTGCGCGAGGTCGTCCTGAACACCGGGGCCGTGATCGTGGCGGTGGCGGCGGCTGCCCCGGTCTTGCCCTCGGGCCCGACCGGGGCGACGGCGGCCGAGCGCTCCTCCCCCACGAGCTCGGCCCCGGTGAGCCCGGTCAGGTAGGAGAGGTAGCCGGGGACGAGCGGCAGCACGCACGGGGACAGGAACGACACCGCACCCGCGGCGAACGCGAGCGGCGCGGCGAGCAGGAGCGATCCCGTGGCGACGGTCTCGACGGCACTCATGTCAGGACTTCTCGGCCAGGACAGGCTCGATCATGCCGAGCAGGCGCGAGCGGTCGACGGCATCGAGCGCGCGGGCGGCCACGCGCCCCTGGCGGTCGAGCACCAGCGTGGTCGGCACGGCGTTGGGCGGGAGCTGGCCGCCGAAGGACAGGACGAGGGAGTTGTCCTGGTCGAACATCGAGGGGTAGGAGAGGTCGAACGTACGGGTGAACGCCTTGGCGTTGTCGAGGGAGTCCTTGCCGCCCGACACGATCCCGACGAACTCGACACCCTTGGCCCGGGTCTCGGTGTAGACCGACTCGAGTGCCCCCGCCTCGTCGCGACAGGGCCCGCACCACGACGCCCAGAAGTTGACGACGACAACCTTGCCGCGCAGCGACGCGAGGTCGAGCTTCGCGCCGTCGAGCGTGGTGCCCGAGACCGCGGGAGCTGAGACGCGATCGGCCGGGGAGAGCAGGACGGTCGAGCCGTCGCCGGCCACGTAGCGGGTCGAGCCGTCGGCCGAGCCTGAGGTCGTGCTGCACCCGGCGAGCGTGAGCGCCAGGGCAGCGAGCGCGAGGGCGGCGCGCGTTCGTGGTGCGGTCACGGTCCTCGCTCCTCGTCGTCTCGCGGTCACCGGCGTCGCCTCGCGTCGCTCGGGTGGATCAGGGTGCGGTCACCGGGCGGGAACCCGGAGGTGACCCCGAGGGGCCGACGTACGGCTCGCTCCCAGGGTTCCGGCCGGGGGTGCGACGGCGCTCACGCGCCCTCAGGCGCCCTTGGCCTGCTGCGCGGACTTGCCCGCCGCGCGGATGAGGTCGGCCGAGGGCTCGGTGTAGGTGATGGCCACGAGCCGGTCGTCGTCGAACGTGAGCGACGTGAGGCTGGCGAGGCTGCACTGCCGCTTGCGCGGGTCGTGGAAGAACCGTCGCTGCTCGGCGTCGAGCCGCGCGATCCAGACCGGCAACTGGTGGCTCACGAGCACGGCCTCGTGGCCGCGCGCGGCGTCACGGGCGGTCGCCACGGCCGCGCGCATGCGCCCGGCCACCTCGACGTAGGGCTCGCCCCAGCTCGGGGTGAACGGGTTGTAGAGGTGGCGCCAGGCCTTCGGGTTCTTGAGGATCCCGTCGCCCACGCCGACGGCCTGCCCCTCGAACTTGTTCGTGGCCTCCAGGATGCGGTCGTCGATGCCGACCCGGAGCCCGTGCCGCTCCGCCACCGGTGCGGCCGTCTGCTGCGCACGCTCGAGCGGCGAGGAGATGACGACGGTGACGTCGCGGTCGGCGAGCGCCTCGGCCGCGCGCACGGCCATCTGCTCGCCGAGCTCGGAGAGCCGGAACCCGGGCAGGCGGCCGTAGAGGACGCCTGCGGGGTTGAACACCTCGCCGTGACGGAGCAGGTGGACGACGGTGCGGGTGCTCACACGTACTCCTTCGCGATGTCGGGGTGGGCGCCGGCAGCGGCCTTCGCCGCGGCCGGGAGCGCCGCGACGAGCCGGTCGAGCGCATTGTCGTCGTGGGACGCCGAGACGAACCACGCCTCGTAGGCGCTCGGCGGCAGGTAGACGCCCTGGTCGAGCATCGCATGGAAGAACGCGGCGTACCTCCAGGCCTCCTGGGTGCGAGCCTGGTCATAGTCGCGCGGTGCCTCGGGGCGGAAGAACACCGAGAACAGGTTGCCCGCCGTCGCAAGGGAGTGCACGACACCGGCGCGGGTGAGGGCGTCGGACACGAGCCGCCCGACCGTGGCCGCGGTCGCGTCGAGGCGGGCGTAGAGGTCGGCGTCGCACTGCCGCAGGGTGGCGAGGCCGCACGCCGAAGCGACGGGGTTCCCGGCGAGCGTGCCGGCCTGGTAGACCGGACCCTCGGGTGCGAGCTGGGCCATGACCTCGGCCCGGCCGCCGAACGCCGCGGCCGGGAGGCCACCGCCCATGACCTTGCCGAAGGTCACCAGGTCGGGCGCCCAGGCGGAGTCCGTGCGGGCCTCGAGCTCGAGCCATCCGCCGCGGGCGACACGGAAGCCGGTCATGACCTCGTCGACGACGAGCAGAGCACCGTGCGCCTGCGCGATCCGCGCGAGAGCAGCGTTGAAGCCCGCCACCGGGGCGACGACGCCCATGTTCGCCGCTGCGGCCTCGGTGATGACCACGGCGATCTCCTCGCCGTGCGCGGCGAACGCCGCCTCGACGGCGGCCACGTCGTTGTAGGGCAGCACGATCGTGTCGTGGGCCTGCGCGCCGGTGACGCCGGGGGTGTCGGGCAGGGCGAAGGTCGCGAGCCCGGAGCCGGCCGCAGCGAGCAGGGAGTCGACGTGGCCGTGGTAGCAGCCGGCGAACTTCACGACCTTGGAGCGCCCGGTGAAGCCACGCGCCAGCCGGATGGCCGACATCGTCGCCTCGGTGCCGCTGCTGACCAGGCGTACCTGCTCGACCGAGGGCACCCGGGAGGTGATCTCCTCGGCGAGCAGCACCTCACCGATGCCGGGGGTGCCGAAGGAGAACCCGCGGGTGGCGGCGTCGTGCACCGCCTCGACGACGGCGGGGTGGGCATGGCCGAGGACCATCGGCCCCCAGGAGCAGACGAGGTCGAGGTAGTCGCGACCGTCGACGTCGGTGATCCACGGACCGTGACCGCTCGCCATGAAGCGAGGTGTGCCACCGACCGCGCGGAACGCGCGCACCGGGGAGTTGACCCCACCGGGGGTGACCACCCGGGCGCGGGCGAAGAGCGCCTGCGACTCGGGGGCGGTGTCGTCGTAGGCGACGGGGACTGCTGTGGTCACGCGCGACCCTCCGAGATCCATCGGGCGACCTCGGTCGCCCAGTAGGTGAGCACGATGTCTGCTCCGGCACGATGGATCGAGGTGATCGACTCCAGGACGGCGCGGTCGCGGTCGATCCAGCCGCGCTCGGCGGCCGCCTCGATCATCGCGAACTCCCCCGACACCGGGTAGGCCGCGACCGGGACGTCGACGGAGTCGGCGACCTCGCGCAGCACGTCGAGGTAGCTGCCGGCCGGCTTCACCATGACGAGGTCGGCGCCCTCCTCGACGTCGAGGCGCACCTCGCGGCGGGACTCGCGACGGTTGGCGGCGTCCTGCTGGTAGGCGCGACGGTCGCCGGTGAGCTGGGAGTCGACGGCTTCGCGGAACGGGCCGTAGAGGGCCGAGGCGTACTTCGCGGCGTAAGCGAGGACGGCGACGTGCTGGCCGTCGTGGGCGTCGAGCGCCGAACGCACCGCGCCCACCTGTCCGTCCATCATCCCGCTGGTGCCGACGACGTCGGCCCCGGCACGGGCGAGGGCGACGCCCATGTCGGCGTAGCGCTCGAGGGTCGCGTCGTTGTCGACCTCGCCGGTGGCCGTGAGGACGCCGCAGTGCCCATGGTCGGTGAACTCATCGAGACAGAGGTCGGCCATGACGACGAGACCGTCACCGACCTCGTCGCGGATCTCCGCGATCCCGACGTTGAGGATGCCGTCGGGGTCGGTGGCGCCCGACCCGAGTGCATCACGGACCGACGGGATGGCGAAGAGCATCACGCCCCCGAGCCCGAGCGACATCGCCTCGGCGGCCGCCGCACGGAGCGAGGCACGCGAGTGCTGCACGACACCGGTCAGCGAGCTGATCGCGACCGGCTCGTCGAGCCCCTCGCGCACGAACAGCGGCAGGACGAGACCCGCCGGGTGCAGACGGGTCTCGGCCACGAGCCGACGCAGCGCCGGCGTACGCCGGAGCCGCCTGGGTCGTTCGACCGGGAATCCCACGATCAGGTCGCCTTGCGGCGGGCCGCGCCGCGCCGCTTGCTCGGGCGCCAGGTCGACTCGCCCGCGTCGACGGCAGCCAGCCGCAGCGTGTCCCCGTGCGAGGCCAGAGCCTCGGCGAGCGCCGCGACCGAGGGAGTCTCGGCCATGACGTCGACGCGCAGGCCGTGCTCCTCGGCGGTCTTGGCCGTGGCCGGGCCGATGCAGGCCACGACGGTCGAGGCGTGCGGCTTGCCGGCGATGCCCACGAGGTTGCGCACGGTGCTCGACGAGGTGAACAGCACGGCGTCGAAGCCGCCCGTCTTGATCGCCTCACGGGTCTCGGCGGCCGGCGGCGCGGCGCGCACGGTGCGGTAGGCGGTGACGTCCTCGACCTCCCAGCCGAGCTCGATGAGGCCGGCGACGAGGGTGTCGGTCGCGATGTCGGCACGGGGCAGGAAGACGCGGTTGATCGGGTCGAAGATCGCGTCGAACTCGGGGAAGTCCTCGAGGAGGCCCGCGCTGCTCTGGTCGCCACTGGGTACAAGGTCGGGGCGGACGCCGAACGCCGTCAGCGCCGCGGCCGTCTGCTCGCCGACGGCGGCCACCTTGAGACCCGCGAACGCACGGGCGTCGAGGCCGTACTCGTCGAACTTCTCGCGCACGGCACGGACGGCGTTGACGCTGGTGAACGCGACCCACTGGAAGCGGCCCGACACCAGGCCGGTGATCGCTCGCTCCATCTGCTGGGGCGTGCGGGGAGGCTCGACGGAGATGGTCGGCACCTCCACGCCGACGGCACCGAAACGGGTCAGCTGCTCGGAGAGCGCGCCGGCCTGCTCCCGGGTCCGGGGGACCAGCACCCGCCACCCGAAGAGCGGCTTGGTCTCGAACCAGGAGAGCTTGTCGCGGTGGCCGACGGTCTCGCCGATGACGACGAGGCCGGGGCCGGCCTGCTTCGCAGCCTTCACGGCCGCAGCCAGCTCACCGAGGGTCGAGGCGATCGTGCGCTGCTCGACGGTGGTGCCGCCGCGGGTGATCGCGATGGGGGTGGAGGCGGCGCGACCCGCGTCGAGGAGAGCACGCGCGACATCGACGGCATGGTCGGCACCGTTGACGACCACGAGGGTCACCCGCGGGTCGGCGTGCGCGGCCCAGTCGACGCCGGGGTCGTCGGCGTCGACGACGCGAACCTCACGGGCCTTGCCGCCGAGCAGGCCGATGCCGGCGTAGGCAGGGATGCCGGTGAGGGTCGAGACGCCGGGTGCGATGTCGAAGGGAACCTTCGTCTTCGCGAGCGCGGCGGCCTCGGTCTGGAGCGCGCCGTCGAGCAACGGGTCGCCGGAGAACAGGCGCACCACGGCGTGTCCGGCCTTCGCAGCGTCGGCGACGATCTTCGCTCGCGCCGCGTGGCTGAGCGGCAGCCCGTCGTCGTCGACGGCTGGACGTACCTGGGCCCCCGCCGAGGCGAAGGACCGGGCAAGGCCGACGACGTCGACATCGGCGACGACGACCTCCGCCTCGCGCAGCAGCGCCACCGCGCGCAGGGTCAGGAGATCGGGGTCGCCGGGGCCGACCGCGACGAACGCGACGGTGCCGACGGGCTTCTTGCGGCTACGGGCAGTGCTGGCGCTCATGATGCGCTTCCCCTCACGGGATGGAGACCGGGCTCAGCAGCGGCGAGGAGGTCGAGGGCGAGCTGACGCCCGACTGCGACCGCATCGCCGGCTGAGCCGGTGACGGACTTCCGCACCTGGGACTGACCGTCAAGGCTGACGATCGCCCCGGTCAGGTGCACGAACACCTCACCGCCGACCTCGGTGACGGTCGCGTGGGCGCCGACAGGCGCCGAGCAACCGGCCTCGAGGGTGGCAAGGAGGGAACGCTCCGCCGTGACGGCGACGCGCGTGGCGGCGTCGTCGAGCTGGTGGAGCGCGTCGAGCAGCGCGGCGTCGACGGTGACGTCGCGGCACTCGATTGCCAGTGCCCCCTGGCCGGGGGCGGGCAGCATCTGGTCGGGCTCGAGCACCTGGGAGACCGCGTCGAGGCGGCCGAGGCGCGCGAGGCCCGCGCGGGCGAGGACGACGGCGTCGAGGTCGCCGTCGGCGACCTTGCGCAGCCGGGTGTCGACGTTGCCGCGGACGGCGACGACCTCGAGGTCGGAACGCGCGGCGAGCAGCTGGGAGGCGCGGCGCGGGGAGCCTGTGCCGATCTTCGCCCCCATCGGCAGGGTCGCCAGGGTGGCGCCGTCGCGGGCCACGAGGACGTCGCGCGGGTCCTCGCGCAGCGGGATGGCAGCCAGGCGCAGTCCCTCGGCCGGGGCCGTCGGGAGGTCCTTGAGGGAGTGCACCGCGACGTCGGCCTCACCGCGCAGGACTGCCTCGCGCACCGCAGCGACGAAGACGCCGATGCCGCCGAAGGATGCCAGCGGGGTGGTCTGGTCCGCGTCGCCGCGGGTGTGGACCTCGACGAGCTCGACGGGCGCTCCGAGCAGCGAGCCGAGCGCGTCGGCGACGTGCCCGGACTGGGTCCGGGCCAGCAGGCTCGCACGGGTGGCCACGCGGACGGTGCTCACGACCGGCCCCCGAGGATCTCGTCGAAGGACGGATCGTCGGTGCCGCTCACGGCGCCGGTGGCCGAGATGCTGGCGTCGTCCGCCGCGGTGAGGGCCTCGATCGCCGCGGGGTCGAGGTCGAAGAGCCGGTGCAGCGCGGTGGCGTAGCGGGCGCCGTCGGGGTCGGCCGCGAGCTCCTTCATCCGCACCGTGGGGGTGTGCAGCAGGGTCGAGACGGCGCGTCGCAACGAGCGGGCGAGCTCGGCGGCCGCGTCGTCGTCGAGCTCGGGGAGGCGCAGTCGCAGGCGCTGGAGCTCGGCCTCGACGACCTGGTCGGCGCGGGCCCGGAGCGAGACGACGATCGGCTCGACGCGGAGCGCGGCCATGGCGGCGAGGTGGGCGCGCACCTCGTCGGCGACGATCGAGCGGGCGAGCTCGACGTCGCGCTCGGGCGCGTGCGCCTCGGGGACGTCGGCGAGCGAGGCGAGGTCGATGCGGGTCACACCGTCGAGGTCGGCGATCGCCTCCTCGGTGTCGTGCGGCAGGGCGAGGTCGACGACGACGAGCGGCGAGGTCACGCCGGCGCGGGCAGACCGCACCTCGTCGGCGGTGAGGACCAGCCCGGTGGAACCCGTGCACGAGACCAGAAGATCGGCGCCCGGCAGGTGCTCGGCCAGGGTCGAGAGCTCGATCACCGTGCCACCGACCTGCTCGGCGAGGCGCGCGCCATGGGCGAAGGTGCGGTTGGCGATCGCGATGTCGGTGACGCCGGCCCGCTGCAGCAGCGCGGCGGCCAGCGAGCTCATGGCGCCGGCTCCGACGACGAGGACACGGCGCCCCTCGAGGCTGTTACCCCAGGTGCGCGAGGCGATGTCGAGGGCGACGCTCACGACCGAGGCACCGGCACGGTCGATTCCGGTGTCCTGGTGGACCCGCTTGCCGACGCGCAGTGCGGCCTGGGCGAGGTCGTTGATGCTGCGGCCCGCGGTCGCGGTCTCCTGAGCGGAGCGCAGCGCGCCGCGCACCTGACCGATGATCTGCTGCTCGCCGACCACCATGGAGTCGAGCCCGGAGGCCACCTCGAACAGGTGCTGGACGGCGCGGTCCTCATAGCGCACGTAGAGGTGCGGCGTGAGCTCGTCGCGCGGCACCCCGGTCGCCTTCGAGAGCGTGTCGGTGACGTCGAGGACGCCGCCGTGGAACCTGCTCACCTCGACGTAGATCTCGACCCGGTTGCACGTCGAGAGCACGAGCGACTCCGCGACGTGGGGCGAGAGGAGCAGGTCGAGCTGCAGTCGCTCGACAGCGTCATCGAGGAGGGCGATGCGGTCGAGCAGGGACACGGGCGCGGTGCGATGGCTGATACCGACGACGAGGAGAGTCATGTGCGGGCCACCGGCTGCTTGCGCTGCTCGTGGAAGGCGAGGATCTGCAGCTCGGTCGCGAGGTCGACCTTGCGCACGTCGACGCCGGTGGGAGTGGTGAGGACGGTCGGTGCGAAGTTGAGGATGCTCGTGACCCCCGCGGAGATCAGCCGGTCGCAGACGCCCTGCGCGGCGGAGGCCGGCGTCGCGATGACCCCGATGCTGGCGTCGGTGCCCATGACGACGGCCTCGAGGTCGGCGAGGGCGCTCACCTCGACGGGCTCCCCGTCACGGCCGGCAGGGATCGTCGTGCCGACGAGAGCGGGGTCGGCGTCGACGAGCGCGACGACCCGGAAGCCGCGCGAGGCGAAGCCGCCGTAGTTGGCCAGGGCGTGCCCGAGGTTGCCGACGCCGACGATGACCACGGGCCAGTCCTGGGTCAGGCCGAGCTCGCGGGCGATCTGGTAGATGAGGTAGTCGGAGTCATAGCCGACGCCACGGGTGCCGTAGGACCCGAGGTGGGAGAGGTCCTTGCGCAGCTTGGCGCTGCTGACCCCGCTGGCCGCCGCGAGCTCCTCGCTCGACACGGTCGCGACGCCGCTCTCGCTCAGGTGGACGAGCACGCGGTGGTAGACCGGGAGCCGCGCCACGGTGGCCTCGGGAATGCCACGCCTCGACGCGTCGGACGCGCGTGGCAGCGGCACTGTGATCACCCCGGTTTCCCATAGCGCTCGGCACCGTGGGTCACGGGTGTCGGCGTTGCCAGATTAGGTAGTTGTGAACGAACGCACAAAGTTGCGGCCGACGTCCGTTTCACATAGCGGACGGCAAGGTCTGTGACCCTGGTCACTTGTTCTGACCCCCGCTGTCAGATGTGTGACATGTCCCTCAGCCGAGGCCGACCTCGCGCCTCCCGCGACCGGACCCGGAGGGTCGCCGCGCGGGCAGCGGGGCCGCTCAGCGAGCGGCCAGCCGCTCCTGTCGCGCGGCCCGCTTCTCCTGGAACCGGGAGGCACCGGCGTCAAGGCCGGCCATGAACGTCGCCAGCCGCTCGCGCGCCGCCTCGCCCTCGGGGCCGAAGTCCGTGCGGTCCCAGACGTTCCACGCGCGCAGCACGGGGGCCATGACCTCGTCGTGGTGGATCCGCAGGTCATAGATGCCGGCGAGGGCGATGGCCAGGGAACGGCGGGTGAAGCCCTCGACCTCGTTGCCGGGCATCTCGAAGTTCTCCGCGATCTCCACGACGGCGCTCATCGACTCGTCCGGCGCGAGGTCGAACGCCGCGGCCATCACGTTGCGGTAGAAGAGCATGTGCAGGTTCTCATCGGCGGCGATGCGGGCCAGGAGGCGGTCGCAGCCCGGGTCCTCGGTGTGGCGGCCGGTGTTGCGGTGGGAGATGCGCGTCGCGAGCTCCTGGAAGGAGACGTAGGACATCGTCGTCAGGACGCTGCGCTCGGCCCGCGAGGAGAACCCGCGACTCATGTGGTCCATGCGCTCGCGCTCGAGTGCCACCGGGTCGACCGAGCGCGTCACGGTCAGGTAGTCGCGCATGGCGATGCCGTGGCGGGCTTCCTCCGCCGTCCAGCGGTGAACCCACTCCCCCCAGGCGCTGTCGCGCCCGACGGTGTCGGTGAGGGCCCGGTGGTAGCTGGGCAGGTTGTCCTCGGTCAGCAGGTTGACCACGAGGGCGGTCCGGGCGACGCCGCTGATCGGGGACTGCTCGCTCTCCCAGGCCGCGCCGTCGTACTCGCCGTCGAAGTCGGTGCCCTGGCTCCACGGCACGTACTGGTGCGGGAACCACTCCTTCGCCGTCGCGAGGTGGCGCTCGAGCTCGCGGGCAGCCACCGGCTCGAGCTCGGCGACGAGATCGGCGCTGGTGCGGTCGTCGACGGCGGTCATGGGAGCTCCCTGGTTGGCGGTTACGTAACCGTAGCCTGCCCTTGCCGAGGCCTCCAAGCCTCGACCGGCGAGGCCAGCCTCATGAGCTCAGGGCTGCCCTGAGGCGCACGGGGTCGACGCGCCAGAAGTCGTGCTGAACGCCGTCGACGAGGGTGACCGGGATCTGCTCCCAGTACAGGTCGGCGAGGTCGGGGTCCTCGAGGATAGAGCGCTCCACGTAGGACTCGCCCGTCTCGGCGCAGACCGCGTCGATCACCGCGCGCGCGGCCTCGCACAGATGGCAGCCGGGCTTGCCGACCAGGGTGACGCGGGGGGCGGCACTCACGCCTGCTCCTCCCGGAGGCGGGCGCGGGCGATCTTGCCGGTCGAGGAGTGCGGCAGCGTCTCGACGATCTCGATGAGCGTGGGGCACTTGAAGCGGGCCAGCCGTGCCTCGCAGAGCGCCGCGATCTCCTCCCGGTTGACCGAGCGGCCGGGCAGCGGCGTCACGTAGGCCTTGACCGTCTCACCCGTGTGCTCGTGCGGGACGCCGATGACGGCGACCTCCGCGACGTCGGGGTGCGCGGCGATGACCGTCTCGATCTCGAAGGGGTAGACGTTGAAGCCGGACACGAGGATGAGGTCGCGTCGCCGGTCGACGAGGTGGAGGTCGCCGTCATGGTCGCGGTAGGCGACGTCGCCCGTGGCGTACCAGCCCTCGGCATCAGGGCCTTCGCGGCCGTCGGGCCAGTAGCCGGAGAACAGGTTGGCACCGCGCACCCAGACCTCGCCCGGGTCGTCCTCGTCGGCGTCCTCGCCGTTCTCATCCACCAGCTTGACCTCGACGCCGGGCAGGGTCGCACCGACGCAGCCGGGCTTGGGGCGCCGTCCGACCATCGTGGAGGACACCACGGGGGCGGCCTCGGTGAGCCCGTAGCCCTCCCACACCGGCTGGCCGGCGTGCTCAGCGAACGCGCGGAACACCGCGGGCGAGAGCGGCGCCGCGCCGGAGATCAGCGTGCGTACGCCAGCAAGACGGTGGTCGAGGTCGGGGACGCTCGACCAGGCCACGAACACTGGCGGCGCTGCCGGGATGTTGGTGACCTGATACCTGCGGACGACCTCGAGCGCGGGCATCGGCGAGAACCTCGGCAGCAGGACCGACCGCGCGCCCGTGGCGACTGCCAGGCCGAGCACGGCGTTGAGCGCGTAGACGTGGAACAGCGGCAGCACGACAAGGACGACGTCGTCGGGCTGGACGGGCGACGGGTCCACAGCGCACAGCTGGGCGATGTTGGCCAGCAGGGCGCGGTGGCTCAGCATCGCTCCCCTCGCCGGGCCGCTCGTCCCGGAGGTGAACAGCAGCACGGCGAGGGACTCCGGGTCGAACTCCTCGACGCCGGGGCGAGGTGCGTCAGCGCGGTGGCCGGCGCGCTCGAGGGCGGTGTACGCCGGGTCGCCGACGACGAGGAGCTCGGTGGCGATGCCCGCCGCGGCCGCCGCGGCCGTGGCCTCGGACGCCTCGTCGGCGACGACGAGACGCGCCTGGGAGCGGCTGAGCAGATCGGTGACCTCGTGCGCGGTGTACGCGGTGTTGAGCGGCAGTGCCACCATCCGGGCCCGGAGGATCGCGAAGTAGGTGGCGACGAACTCGATACGGTTGCCGAGGATCAGCGCGACCCGGTCTCCCGGCTCGAGCCCGTGACGGCGCAGCCCCGCCGCTATCGCATCGACGCTCGCGTCCAGCGACGCCCACGTCGTCTCACGGCCGGTGGGGGCGTCCACGAACGCGACCTCGCCGGGTCGGGTCGCGGCGGTCGCGCGCAGCAGGTCGGCGAGGTTGGTCACCGGGGAATCCGTCACGCTCTGATCGTGGCACAGCCGCGCTCGCTAGGCTCCGTCGCATGGCGTCGACCCCTAGGACAGACCTCGTTCGGGCCTCCCAGGTCGCCGGTGAGGCCTCCGCCGCGGCAGCCGCGGTCGCCCCGGCCCGCTTCGTGGAGCCCGACCTCACCGGCGCGGCGTTCTTCGACGTCGACAACACCGTCATGCGCGGCGCGAGCATCTTCCACCTCGCCCGGGGTCTGGCCAGGCGCAAGTTCTTCACCACCCGCGAGGTCGGCGACTTCGCCTGGAAGCAGGCCAAGTTCGTCATCAACGGCAGCGAGGACCTCGAGGACATGACCTCGGCCACCGAGGCGGGGCTCGCCTTCGTCCAGGGCAAGCGAGTCGAGGACGTCGTGGCGCTCGGGGAGGAGATCTTCGACGAGCTGATGGCCCGCAAGCTGTGGCCCGGCACGCTGGCCCTCGCCCAGGGGCACCTCGACCGTGGCCAACGGGTGTGGCTCGTCACGGCGGCCCCGGTCGAGCTCGCGGCGATCATCGCCCAGCGGCTCGGCCTCACCGGGGCCCTGGGCACCGTGAGCGCGATCGAGAACGGCGTCTACACCGGACGCCTCGTCGGGGCCCCGCTGCACGGCAAGGCCAAGGCCGAGGCCGTCCTCGCGCTCGCCGAGCGGGAAGGACTCGATCTGGTGCGGTGCACGGCGTACTCCGACTCCGCCAACGACGTCCCGATGCTGTCCACGGTCGGCCGGGCGGTGGCGGTCAACCCCGACCACGCGCTGCGCAAGCACGCCCGCGCTGTCGGCTGGGAGATCCACGACTACCGCCGGGCCCGGCTCAACCGCCGCTACTACGTCCCCGCAGCCGTCGCTGCGGCAGCGGGTCTCGGCGTCGGGATCGGCCTGGGCATCGGCACCGCGCAGCACCGCTCACGCTGACCGGGCCTCACCCGCGGGCGTACCGGAGCTGAACCATCCCGCTGGGGTAGGGCGTCGCGGAGGTCAGGGTGAGCGGCGTCGCCGTCGCTATCTCCTGGAACAGGCGCGACCCGGATCCGAGCAGGACCGGGACGACGGTGAGCACCAGGTCGTCGACGAGGCCGGCGGCGAGGAAGCCGCTGATGAGGCGGCCGCCGTCGACGTAGACGTGCCGCAGGCCTGCTGCCTCCCAGTCGGCGACGGCCCGCTGCGGCGTACGCGACCAGAACGTCACCCCCTCGTGCGGTCCGGCGTCGCGGCCGGTGAAGACGAAGACCGGGCGTCCCTCGAAGGGCAGCTCGGGCTCGTCGGCGATGACGTCCCACGTGCCGCGGCCCATGGCCAGCCCGTCGACGTCGGCCATGAATGCCTCGAAGCCGTAGTCCTCGACTCCGGCGCGGGTGAACAGCCAGTCGAGGGAGCCGTCGGCGTCGGCGATGAAGCCGTCGACCGAGTGGGCGATGTAGACCGAGATCCGCGGGCGGCTCACCGGAAGACGCTGCGCCTCTGGACCAGCAGGCGGTAGAGCGTCTGCTGGATCGTCTCGCGCACCTGGTCGGTGATGTTGAACACGAGCATCGGGTCGTCGGCCGCACCGTCGGGATAGTGGTCGGTGCGGATCGGCTCGCCGAACTCGATGATCCACTTGCTCGGAAGCGGGACGAGGCCGAGCGGCCCGAGCCAGGGGAAGGTCGGGGTGACCGGGAAGTAGGGCAGGTTGAACAGCCGGGCCAGGGTCTTGGCGTTGCCGAGGATCGGGTAGATCTCCTCGGCGCCGACGATGGCGCACGGGATGATCGGCGTCCGGGTACGCAGGGCGGTCGCGACGAACCCGCCCCGGCCGAATCTCTGCAGCTTGTAGCGCTCGCTGTAGGGCTTGCCGATCCCCTTGAAGCCCTCGGGCCAGACACCGACGATCTCCCCGCCCGCCAGCAGCCTCTCGGCGTCGGGGTTGCAGGCCAGGGTGTGTCCGGACTTGCGCGCGATCTCGCCCATGAACGGGGCCTGGAACACCAGGTTGGCACCGAGCATGCGCAGATTGCGATGGGCCGGGTGGTGGTCGTGGAGCGCGAGCTGGGTCATGACGGCGTCGAGCGCGACCGTGCCGGAGTGGTTGGCGACGACGAGACCACCGCCCACCGACGGCACGTTCTCGATCCCGCGGGTCTCGGTGCGGAACCAGTGCTCGTAGAGCGGGCGCACCGGCGCCATGAACACGCGGTCGGTGAGCTCGGCGTCGAAGCCGAAGTCGTCGACCTCGTACTCGCCGGTGATCCGGCGGCGCAGGAAGTCCAGCCAGTCCGCGAGCCGCTCATCGATCCGGCTCGGTGCGCCGTCGACGTCATGGGCGTCGTCGAGCTCCGTGGTCTGGGACGCGTCGGGCTCGGGCGCCTTCGGTGCGACCACCCGTTTGCGCGGGCGCGGGCCCGTGGCACCGGCCTGGCGGGCGGCGCGCGACGCGGCCTTGCGTGCGCCGTCGTCACCACCGATGGGGATCACCGTCGCGTCAGGCACGTCCGTGCGCCTCCTCCCGCAGTCGCGCGGCCAGCCGCGCCTCGGACAGGGTCGAGGATCCCAGGGCGTGGGCGATCCCCCGCTCGATGGCCTCGGCCCGGTGCTTGGGCAGGGCGTGGTCGAGCCCTCGCTCGTGGACGAACTCCACGAACGCATCATGGGTCGAGTAGGTCGGGGTGAACCCGAACCGTTCACGGAGCCGGGTCGTGTCGAGCCCGCGGCCGTAGGTGAGGAACTTGATCTGCTCGGGGGAGAAGTCGGCGAGGCCGGCACGGCGGAACCACCCGCCGACGAGCCCGACCGCGGGCGTGGGAACGGGGAGGACCGTCTTCCCGGCCAGCCGCAGTGCCTGGGAGAGCATGAGGATGCCGTCCCCGGCCACGTTGTAGGTGCCGGGCAGGTTCGCCAGGGCGGCCCGGCGGATCGCCTCGAGCCCGTCGTCCTCGTGGATGAACTGCAGTCGGGCGTCGTGCCCGAGCACCGTGGGCACCACCGGCAGGCCGAAGTAGGCCGCCATCGGGGTGTCGACGCGGGGCCCGAGGAAGTTGGCGAACCGGAAGGTGGTGACGCTCACGTCGGGGCGACGGCGGGCGAAGCCCCGCACGTAGGACTCGACCTCGACGGAGTCCTTCGCCCAGCCGGAGCGGGGCTGGCTGCGCGGCTCGGTGTCCTCGGTGAACATCGCGGGGTCCTTGGGACCGGCGCCGTAGATCGACGACGTCGACTTCACGATGAGCCGGGAGATGCCCCCCGCCTTCTGGCACGCAGCGAGGAGCTGCATCGTGCCGATGACGTTGATCTCCTTCATCGACACGCGCCCGCCGGCCTGCACCGGTGTCGACAGGACGCCCATGTGCACCACGGTGTCGACCCCGGCCGCCGCGATCACCTTGCCGATGATCGGGTTACGGATGTCCGCGCGGACGAACTCCGCGCTCCCGATGTCCTCCCGGGGGGGAACGATGTCGACCCCGACGACGCGGTCGATGCCCGGGTCCTGCGAGAGCACGTGCGCCAGCCGGCTGCCGAGGTGCCGCGAGACACCGGTGACCAGGACGACGCGGGACACTCCGACCTCCAGGCTGACTCGCTGCGGACTCCGGCTCGGGGCTGCTCGCGGGACGAGACCACCCAGCGTCGATTGTGCCACCAGCAAACGCGACGGGCGGGAACCCGAGGGTTCCCGCCCGATCGACGGCTCGCTGGCGACGTCTACTTCTTGTTGCGGCGCTGTACGCGCGTCTTCTTCAGCAGCTTACGGTGCTTCTTCTTCGCCATGCGCTTGCGGCGCTTCTTGATCACTGAGCCCACGGGTCGACCTCACTAGCCTCGTCCGGAGTGCGTCGCCAGGAAGGCGCCGCAGAAGGGGAAAGCGTCCGGCAGTGCCGTACGCGACCAGGGACCACCCTACCCGCAGGAGGGGCGGTGCTGGCCAGGTGCCCGTCCGGGCCGGGATCCGACCCGATCAGGCGGTCTCGACGAAGGAGTCGCGCAGGTAGTCGTGGACCGCCTGCTCCGGCACGCGGAAGCTGCGCCCCACGCGGATGGCCGGCAGCTCACCGCCATGGACGAGCCGGTACACGGTCATCTTCGACACGCGCATGAGGTTCGCCACCTCGGCCACGGTGAGGAACCGGACCTCGGAGAGAGGCCGTTCGTTGCTTGCCATCGTCCACTGGTCCTTCGGGCAGCGCGTGGCGGGATCGGCTTCCCCACCGCACCCGCGACAACACGTGCTGCCCCTGATTGGAAGGCAAGGCTAGTGGCGCTCGGGGCCGGTGGGGAAGGTGTGACGGAATCTGCTCACCCGCACAGCCGTCGGCCGTCCGGCCAGGTCCCGACGAGATGTGGTGGGTAGGACGGCCCGGCCACCACTCACGCCACATCTGCGGGGGATCCGGTCAGAAGCCGTGGTAGGGGTCGGCGGCGAGGCCGTGCCAGGGGTAGACGGCCTCGCGGGTGCGCAGGACGGCGGCGTCGATGGGGTCAGCGGGGTCATAGCCGGACTCCCACAGGCGCACCTGGGGCTGGGCGCCGTCGGTCATCAGCCCAGGCGTCGGCACCTTGAGGTGGTCAGAGACGAACGAACGCCACGACTCGGGCAACGGCGTCTCCGGCGCCACCGGCGCGCCCACGGCGATCCCGACGAGGTGCGACCACGCGCGGGGGACGACGTCGATCCAGGAGTAGCCGCCGCCGCCGGTGGCGATCCACTTGCCGCCGGTGACCTTGTGGGCGAGGTCGTGGAGGGCGTCGTAGGTGAGACGCTGGCCGTCGACCGACAGCATGAGGTGGGCCAGCGGGTCGTCGGCGTGGGTGTCGCAGCCCTGCTGGGTGAGCAGGATCTCCGGGGCGAAGTGCTCGACCAGGGCCGGGACGACGCCGTGGAAGGCCCGCAGCCAGCCCGCGTCGCCGGTGCCCGGGGGCAGCGCGAGGTTGACGGCCGAGCCGACGGCGTCCGGACCGCCGATCTCCATCGGGAACCCTGTGCCGGGGAAGAGCGCCCGGCCGGACTCGTGCACCGAGACGGTGAGCACCCGCGGGTCGTTCCAGAACGCCGCCTGCACGCCGTCGCCGTGGTGGACGTCGACGTCGATGTAGGCGACCCGCTCGACGCCGTGGTCGAGGAGCCACTGGATGGAGACGGCGAGGTCGTTGTAGACGCAGAACCCCGACGCAGACCCCGGCATGGCGTGGTGCAGCCCGCCGGCGAGGTTGACGGCATGGAGCGCCCGGCCCTCGAACACCGCCCTGGTGGCGGCGAGCGTGGCGCCGCAGACTGCCCGCGACGCCTCGTGCATACCGAGGAACGTCGGGACGTCGTCGCTGCCGAGCCCGCGGTGCAGCTCGTGGACGGACGGGTCGGCGGAGGAGCGGAGGACCGCCTCGATGTACTCCCGGTCGTGCACGGTCGCGAGGAGCTCGTCGTCGATCACGTCGGGCAGGAGGACGGTGACGTCGTCACCGTCGAGCAGCCCGAGGTCACGCACGAGTCGCATGGCTAGCTGGACGCGGATCGGCGCGAGAGGATGCCCGGCGCCGAAGTCGTACGCCGCAAGCAGGTCGTCCCAGACGACAGCGCAGGTGCCGCTCACCGAGGGATCACTGTCCCGAGGCCAGCTCGTGGCTGCGATCCCGCGCGGCCTCCAGCGCCGAGATGAACGCGGCCCGGACCTTGTTGTCGTCGAGGGTCCGCAACGCCGCGACCGTGGTGCCGCCGGGCGAGGTGACGTTCTCGCGCAGCACGCTCGGGTGCTCGCCGGTCTCGCGCAGCATCGTGGCCGCGCCGTAGAACGTCTGGACGACGAGCTCGGTCGCCGTGCTGCGCGGGAGGCCCAGGAACACCCCCGCCTCGATCATCGCCTCGGCGACGTAGAACAGGTACGCCGGCCCGCTGCCGCTGATCGCGGTGACCGCGTCGAGGTGCTTCTCCTCGAGGCGCACGACCTTGCCCACGGCCCGGAGCAGCCCTTCGGCCTCCCGCAGGTGCGCCTCGTCACAGTGAGCGCCGGGGGAGATCGCGGCCATGCCCTCATCGACGAGGGCCGGGGTGTTGGGCATCACGCGGACGACCGGGATGCCTTCGGGCAGCCGCGACTCGAGCAGCGCAGTCGTGATGCCCGCTGCCAGGGACACGACGAGAGCCCCGGGGCGCACGTGCGGCGAGATCTCGGCGCACAACGCGCCCATGTCCTGCGGCTTCACGACGAACACCAGGGTGTCGGCCTTCGACGCCGCCTCGACGTTGGACACGACGGCGACGCCGTGCTTCTGGAACAGCTCGGCGGCCCGCTCCGGGCGCCGTTCGGTGACCATCAGCTCACCGACCTGACGGCCCGAGCGGATCAGACCGGCGAGGAGTGTCTCCCCCATCACACCGGCACCGAAGATCGCGACGAGACCCATGATGTGTCAGCCCTTCGAGGTGAGCGCGCGTGCGAGGAGGGAGAGATTTGCCGGCCGCTCGGCGAGCCGTCGGACGAGGTAGCCGTACCACTCGTCGCCGTAGGGGACATAGACGCGCACCCGCTCCCCCATCGACGCCAGCCGCGTCTGCTCCTCCGGCCGGATCCCGTAGAGCATCTGGAACTCATAGCTGCCAGCCGAACGCTCGTTGCGCACCGCGAGGGCGCCGCCGATCTCGATGAGACGCGGGTCGTGCGTCGCGAGCATGGGGTAGCCGTCGCCCTGCAGCAAGATCTTCATGCAGCGCACGTACGCGCGGTCGACGTCGGCCCTGTCCTGGTGGGCGACCGCGGCCGGCTCGTCGTAGGCGCCCTTGCAGAGGCGGATACGCGAGCCTTCGTAGGCGAGGTCGCGGCAGTCGGCCTCGGTCCGGTGGAGGTAGGCCTGGAGCACCCCGCCAGTGTCGGGGAAGTCGCCGCGCAACGCCTGCAGCGTCGAGAGCGTGGCGTCGGTGGTCGTGTGGTCCTCCATGTCCAGGGTCAGCGTCGTCCCCAGGGACGTCGCCTTGGCCGCGATCGACATCGCGAACTCCTCGGCGATCTTCGCGCCGTCACCGGGGAGCGCTTGTCCGACCGCCGAGAGCTTGACCGACACCTCCGCGCCGGCGGTGAGACCCGCGTCGCCGAGGGCGTCGAGGAGGGCGAGGTAGGCATCTCGCGTCGACTCGGCCTGCTCACGATCCAGGGTGTCCTCGCCGAGCCGGTCGATCGTGACGAGGCGCCCCGAGCCGACGATCTCGGCGGTCGCACGCACGGCGTCATCGGTGCGCCCGCCGGCGACGAAGCGCGCTACCAGGGCCTTGGCCGGAGGCGCGTCGGTGGCCAGCTGCTTGAGCCGATCGCTGTGCGACATCGAGAGCAGAACACCACGCAGCACGCCGCACCCCTCACGTCGGACGGCAGCAGCGCCGTCACGTGCTGGTCAGGCTACCCGCGAGGGCGCGCCGAGGATGCGGTCGGTGTCGTCAGCGCCGCCTGGACGGCGGGTGCTACGAGAGCGACGATCTCCTCCTCGCTCGCCGACGCGAGCGGCTCGAGCACCAGGACGTAGCGGGCCGTGGCGACGCCGAGGAGGTAGGACGTCGCCAGGGTGACGCGCATCCTCGCGTCCGGGACGCCGAGGGCGGTCACGACCCGGTCGACCACCGCCGACTCGAGGAACTCGCGCAACGACGCCGTGGCCTTCGACGCGCCGGCACCGGCCCGCAGCATCTCGGCGAGCTGGTCGCGGGTCTCGGGGTCGTCGAGCATGCGCAAGGTGACCCGCACCAGCCGCTCGCCCATGCCGTCGATGCCCGGGGCCATGAGCTGGGCGAGCGATGTCGCGGGGTCCATCGGGAGGCGCATCGCGGCAGCGAAGAGGGCCTCGCGGTTGGCGTAGTAGCGACGTACCACGTCGGGTGCGACGCCTGCGGTCGCGGCGACACCCTTGAGGGTGGTGTTGAGGTAGCCGCGGGCCCCGTACGCCGCCCGTGCTGCCTCGAGGAGCTGATGGGTGATGTCCTCCGAGCCGCTCACGGCACCACCTCGACGTCGGGGAGGCCGCGGACGTCGGCGTCGGCGTCGGCGTCGGCCATAGCGTCGGTCATGCCCATCGCGCCGACCGACGTCGGGTCGAGGTGGAGCCGGGCGAACGCGAGGGCCTCGCGCAGGTCGGCCTCGCGCTCGGCGCGGTCGACCGCCTTGCGGGTGGAGATCTCGACCACGACCTGGCCGTCGAAGTCCGACGTCGCGAGGCCCCAGAGCAGCTCGGCGCACGGCTGGCCACCGCGTCCGGGCACGAGGTGCTCGTCGCGGTCGGAGCCCGAGCCGTCGGCGAGGTGCACGTGCACGAGCCGGTCACCGAGATCGCGGGCCATCTCCAGGGCGTCGGAGTTCGAGACCGACGTGTGCGAGAGGTCGAGCGTGGTGTGGCGGTAGTCCTCGTCTCGGACGTCCCAGCCGGGCAGGTAGGCGCCGAACTCACGCGACACGGCCCGCCAGGGGAACATGTTCTCGACCGCGAACCGCACGTCGGTCTCGTTGGCCATGGCGTCGATGCCCGACACGAAGTCGCGGGCGTAGTCGCGCTGCCAGCGGAACGGTGGGTGCACCACCACCGTCGAGGCGCCGAGCAGCTCCGCTGCAGCCTGCGCGCGCTGCAGCTTGGGCCAGGGCTCGCTCCCCCACACACGCTGGCTGATGAGCAGGCACGGCGCGTGGATGGAGGTGATCGGGATGCCGTAGTGGTCCCGCAGGCGCAGGAGTGCCTCCGGATCCTGACTGACGGCGTCGGTGAGCACCATGACCTCGAGCCCGTCGTAGCCGAGCCGGGCGGCCATCTCGAACGCGGCCGCGGTCGACTCGGGGTAGGTCGACGCGGTCGAGAGGGTGATGAGAGGACTCACGGGATCATCCTGCGACGGCGACGGCGCCGTCACCAGTGGAAGAGCCGGACCGGCCCCGCTCGGACCAGAGCCGGATCAGGGTGATCAGGGCCGCCCCCAGGACACCGATCGCGAGTGCCGCGAGGCCCTCCTTGCCGAGGTGCCACTCAAGTTGGAAGAGGTGGGAGAGCCACGGGATGAACAGGACGCCGAGGAAGCCGACGAGCATCGTGAGGCAGATCGCCCACCGCAGCGGCGACCAGGGACGCGCGATCATGACGAGCACCCACCACGTCGTGACGAACAAGGTCACGACGGCAGCCGACCGGGCTTCCCCGATCCGGAGGGCGGCCTCGGCGGCGTCGCCGACGTCGCCCCCGAGGAGCCAGAGGACGTAGGCGTACGTCGTGTAGGCCGCCACCGCCGTGACGAGGCCCGCCGGCATGGCGAACCTGAGCACTCGTCGGAGCATGCCGGCCCGGAACCGCTGGGTGTTGGGCATCAGGGCCAGGAAGAACGCGGGTGCCCCGATCGTGAAGAACGTGACGACGGTGAGGTGGCGGTTGAGGAACGGGAACGGCAGGACGAGGGCGACCGTCGCGATCGAGACGCACATCGCGTAGAAGCTCTTGGTGAGGAAGAGGTCCGAGACCCGCTCGATGTTCCCGAGCACACGGCGTCCCTCCGCGACGACGGAGGGCATCACGGAGAACGTGTCGTCCAGGAGCACGATCTGGGCCACCGCACGGGTCGCGCCGGCGCCTGAGCCCATGGCGATCCCGAGGTCGGCGTCCTTCAGCGCGAGGACGTCGTTCACGCCGTCACCGGTCATGGCCACGACATGGCCCTTGCTCTGAAGGGCCCCGACCATCGCTCGCTTCTGCGCCGGCGACACCCGGCCGAACACCGTCGTGTGCTCGAGGAGGTCGGCGAGCTCGGCCTTGTCCTCCGGGAGCTCGCGCGCGTCGAACGGCGTGCCGGCGCCCGGGATCCCGGCCTGCTCGGCGATCGCGCCGACCGTGACGGCGTTGTCGCCGCTGATCACCGTGACGCGGACGTTCTGCTCGAGGAAGTAGGCCACCGTTGCCGCGGCGTCCGAACGCAGGGTCTGGTTGATCACGACGAGGGCGGCGGGGCGCAGCTCGCCCGCCCCGAGGTCCGCGGAGGGCTCGCCGGCCGACAGCGCGAGCACGAGCACCCGAGCGCCGCCGGAGGCGAGCGAGTCGCCCTGCGACCGGGCGGGGTGCTCGTCGGGCAGCAGCATCTCGGGCGCGCCGAGGACCCATGCGCCGTGGTCGCGGAAGGTCGCGGAGGACCACTTGCGCGAGCTGGAGAACGGGACGGTGGCTGTGGCCGTCCAGCCCGACGGCGCCGAGTACTTCGACGCGACCGCGAGCAGGGTCTGGTTGGGCTCTGGCTCGCTCGCGACGAGTGCGCCGAGGGCGTCACCGACCGGCAGCGAGCCATCGAGGGTGACGACCCGCTGGACGGACATCCCCGGCTCGGTGAGGGTGCCGGTCTTGTCGACGCAGATGACGTCGACCCGGGCGAGCACCTCGACGGCCGGCATGTCCTGCACCAGGGCCCGCTTCTGCGCGAGCCGCACGACCGAGACCGCCATGGCGACGCTCGTGAGCAGGACGAGCCCCTCGGGCACCATCGTGATGACGCCCGGGACCGTGCCGGCGATGGCGGCACGGATGTTGCCGTCGTTGGCGTTGTACTGGGAGATGAACAGCAGGACGCCCACGGGGATGAGGAACCACGAGACGAGCTTGATGAACTTCTGGATCGAGTCGCGGAGCTCGGAGCGGGTGAGGTTGAACTTGCTGGCCTCGTCGGCGATCTTCCAGGCGTAGGAGTCATGGCCCACCCGAGTCGCGCGCACGAGCCCCGAGCCTGCGACGACGAACGACCCGGAGAGCACCTCGGCGTCCAACGGCTTCTCGACCGGGTCGGCCTCGCCGGTGAGCAGCGACTCGTCGAGCTCGAGGCCACCGGACTCCAGGACGACGGAGTCGACCAGCATCTGGTCGCCGGTCCGCACGACGATGACGTCGTCGAGGACCACGCCGGACGGCGGCACCTCGAGGTCGGTGCCGTCGCGGCGCACGAGCGCCTGCTGCTGCCCCACGAGCGAGAGCTTCGCGAGCGTGCGCGCGGCGCGGTACTCCTGGACGACCCCGATCGCGGTGTTGATCACGATGATGAAGCCGAACAGGGAGTCGATGAAGGGGGCGCTCACCAGCATGAGCAGCCAGAACGTGCCGATGAGGGCGTTGAAGTAGGTGAACGTGTTCGTCCGGACGATGTCGCCGAGCGAACGGGCGTTGCGGTCCTTGACGGCGTTGACCTGACCCGCGGCGACTCGTTCGGAGACCTGGGCCGCGCTCAGGCCGACCGCGGGATCGACCATGACCCTCGGCGCCGTCATCGGTCGATCCGGTCCAGCCGCTCGAGGATGACCCCTTCACGCAGCGCCCACGGAGCGATCTCGAGCCGCTCGAGGCCCAGGAGGTCCATCGCCGACTCGGCAACGATCGCACCGGCCAGCAGCTGCGGTGCTCGCCCGGCGCTCACGCCGGGGAGGGCTGCGCGCTCGGCCGAGGTCATCGCCGCGAGCTTGGGGACCCAGAGGCGCAGGTCGTCACGGTCGAGCCGGCGCTTGGCGAAGGGCCCTTCACTCGAGGGGGCCGCACCGGCGATGCGCGCCAGGGAGCGGAAGGTCTTGCTCGTCGCGACGACGTGGCGCGGGTCGCCGACGCGGGCGATCTGGCCGGTGACCTCCGCGATGGTCGCGCGGGCGTGCTTGCGCATCGCCTTGACGTCGTCGGGCCGGGCGGGGTCCGTGGTGAGGAACGACCGGGACAGCCGGCCCGCACCGAGGGGCAAGGACACGGCGAGGTCGGGCCGCTCGTCGCGGCCTATCGCGACCTCGAGCGAGCCCCCGCCGATGTCGAGGACGAGGAGCCGGCCCGACGACCAGCCGTACCAGCGCCGGACGGCCAGGAAGGTGAGCCGCGCCTCGTCGGCGCCCGCGAGGACAAGAAGGTCCACGCCGGTGCGCTCGCGCACCTCGCGCAGGACGTCGTCGCCGTTGGCCGCCTCGCGGATCGCCGACGTAGCGAAGGCCATCATCTCGGTCACGCCGAAGTCCTCGGCGACCTGCTGGGCCGAGCTGATGAACGACACCAGCGTGTCGACCCCGGTGCCGGAGATTCGCTCGCCGTCGACGATGTGCTCCGCGAGCCGCATCTCCGTCTTGTGCGAGTGGGCAGGCAGGGGAGCCGCTCCATGATGCGCGTCGACGACGAGCAGATGAACGGTGTTGGAACCGACGTCGAGAACTCCCAGGCGCACAGACCGATGCTAGGCCGTCCACCACCCGGCCGCGTCGCCCGCTCCACGTGTGCCCCTAGGGTGGCGCCGTGGCTGATCCGAAGAAGAGCAAGAGGCCGGCACCCGTCGACGTCGTGGTGACCCGTCACGACGAGGTGCCCCTGGAGTTCCCGCGCGCCTGGATTGCCTTCGCGGACCCCGCGGATCCCGAGCAGGCCTTCCGCTGCGACCTCACCTGGCTGACGAGCCGATGGACCTGCATCTACGGCCGAGGCTGCCACGGCATCGACCGCACCAGACCCGACGACGGGTGCTGCGTCCTCGGCGCCCACTTCTCCGACAAGGCTGACGAGAAGCGCACCAAGACCTACGCCGCCCTTCTCACCGAGGCCGACTGGCAGTACGAGCGGACCGGGCGCAAGAAGGGGCACACCGAGAAGGACGAGGAGGGGCAGAGCAAGACCCGCGTCGTCGACGGAGCCTGCGTCTTCCTCAACCGCAAGGGCTTCGAGGGCGGCGAGGGCTGCAGCCTGCACAACCTCGCGCTGCGCCTGGGCAAGGCGCCGCTCGAGGTCAAGCCCGACGTCTGCTGGCAGCTGCCCGTGCGGCGCACCTTCGAGCACGTCGACCGTCCCGACGGCACGTCGGTCCTGGTCATCTCGATCTCGGAGTACGACCGCCGCGGGTGGGGTGCCGGTGGGCACGACCTCGACTGGTACTGCAGCGGCTCCACCGAGGCCCACATCGCGACCGAGCCGGTCTACGTCACCGAGCGCGGCACCCTCGTCGCCCTGATGGGGCAGGCGGCGTACGACGTCCTCGTCCCGCACTGCGAGTCGCGCCTGGCGGCCCTCACCGCCGCCCGCTCGGTCGCCGCCAAGCAACGCACCTCCGCCGCCAGGTCCACTTACCTCAACGCCTTCGCCCCCCACCCAGCCGACCCCTCCTGAACGCTATGAAGGTGGCCTTCGGTGCTAAGAGCGCAACAATGTCGGCCGTCATCAGGGATGGCACCCCCGAGGAGTAGCAGCGAGACGGCCGGCCAGGTGTCGTCGACGCCGCCGATTCGTCCTTCCGCGGTCGTTAGGTTCACGTCATGACGAAGCGACGGGACACGAACCAACGGGACCTCGCGCTCCGGTTGCCCCTGGAGCTGCCGGGCGCCGTCCTGACCAACCCGTTCGGTGACGACGTCAACGTCTACAAGGTTGGCATGACATCGGCTGCCAGCCCCGGCGCGAAGCGATCTCCGGGGAAGATCTTCTGCCTGGTGTCACTCTCAAGCGAGCCCGGCACCGTCACTCTCAAGGTCGAGCCAGACCGAGGGGCCGCCCTCGTCAACGCACACGAGGCGATGACGCCTGGCTACCACATGAACAAGCGCCATTGGATCACCGTGACACTGGATGGTTCCGTCCCCGACCACCTCGTGAGCACGCTGGTCGAAGACGCCTACGACCTGACCGTCGCGACGCTGACCGCTCAAGCCCGCTTCGCCGTCGATCCCGACCGATTTCCGCTCCCACCGGCCAGGCCTGGAGGACCCCGCACCTGATCGCCGAGCGAGGCAAAGAAGGTGGCCTTCGGTGCAACGAGCGCCACAATGTCGGCCCTCGCCGTCGTACGCCGGCCATCTAGAGAAGCGCTCAGCCCGCCTTCGCGACGTGGACGGGCGGAGCGGGCCAGCCTTGGCGCACCCTCTGCGCCTGGAGGATCTCGGCCACGACCGAGTCGGGGTCCTTGTGGATGCGGCTCGGGGGGATGTGGATGACGGCGAGGCCGTGTGCGGTCATCCGAGCGTGACGGCGCATCGTTCCTTCCCAGGCCGCGACGTCGAAGTGGTGCTCGCGGCTGTCGACCTCGACGCAGACACCGGTCCGCGGGTCGTAGACATCCGGCGAGGCGATGAACCTTCCCGACGCATCGTGCAGCCGCGGGTTGTAAAGAAGGCCAGCCAGCCCGTGCGCTTCGAAGATCTCGCGAAGGTCCGACTCGGGCACCGACCTCACCCCCGCGGCGACGGCCTCAAGAGCCAACCGCGCGTAGCGGCTGCCGCGGATCTGCCCGCGCAGGCGCTCGTCCTGCAGCTGCTCGGGGGCAACCAACCGCCGCTGCACCACCTCAAACACGAGGGCTCGCACGGCGCTCTCCTGCGTGCACCTTCGGGCCGCGTCGAGGACCGCACGGGACACCGGCGCCGCTCGCAGTGCGCCCAGAACGCGGTGCTGGGGCAGCGCAACCGTACGTTCGACATGGACGAAGCGGCGCGACGCCCGCTTGATGGTGTGCGGGACAAGCACGTGAACGTCATCGGGGGGTCCGAACCATGGCTCCTCTGCGGCACGGACGGCGTACCTCCGCAGCAGTCCGGCACCAGTGAGGACCGCCTCGGGACCGGCGTACAGCAGGGCCGCGAGATCTCGCTGGTCGCGGGACATCGGCCCGCGGCCGTCGACTCGGTGGATCCCCGGCAGTACCCAGGTGAACATGCCGCCGAGTTCGTCGGAGCGGGAGACGGTCGAACGCGCGACGCCGAGCATCGCGAGCTGCGCCGAGGTGATGAGGTCGTGCTGGGTCTGCGCAACGGCGAGAACGTCTTGGTGGCTCCAGCGAGCAGGACGAGGCATGTGTCCAGGCTTAAGCCTGCTGAGCCCCAGTGTGGCTGGAGGCGGAACGCCCTGTGGACAACCCGCGCGATGAAGGCCGGCTTTGTTGCGCTCTTAGCACCGAAGGCCACCTTCAGCGCTACGTGCGGGTGGCGGGGTGGGTGGGGGTCCGTAGGGTGCTGGGATGGCCAAGGCTCGCGTCGCCGCGTATCGGTGCTCGGAGTGCGGGTGGACCTCGCCCAAGTGGGTGGGACGCTGCGGGGAGTGCCAGGCGTGGGGCACGGTCGCCGAGCAGGTTGCTGCGGCGACCTCGAGCGGGCTGCGCAGCCGCACCTCGGGCGTCGCGCCCACGCGAAGGGCACGTCCGGTCTCGGAGATCACCGAGGAGCGGGTCACCCGCACGCTCACCGGTCTCGGCGAGTTCGACCGGGTGCTCGGCGGTGGGCTCGTTCCTGGCCAGGTCGTGCTCGTCGCTGGTGAGCCCGGGGTCGGCAAGTCCACGCTGCTGCTCGACGTCGGTCACCGCTACGCCGAGGGGGCCGCGCGGCCGACTGTCCTCTATGTCTCCGGCGAGGAGTCCGTCGAGCAGATCGGCGTCCGCGCCCGGCGGATCGGCGCGGACTCCGAGCGGCTTCTCCTGGCCGATGAGAACGACCTCGCGACCCTGCTCGGGCACATCGAGGAGCACGACCCCGCCATGGTCATCGTCGACTCGGTGCAGACCATCGCGTCCTCCGACATCGAGGGCCGCGCCGGTGGCATGACCCAGGTGGTGGAGGTCACCCAGGTCCTGAGCCGCGTCGCCAAGTCCCGCCGGATGCCGCTGCTCATCGTCGGACAGTCGACCAAGGACTCCAGCATCGCCGGGCCTCGCGCCCTTGAGCATCTCGTCGACACCGTGCTGACCTTCGAGGGCGACCGCCACACCGCCCTGCGCCTGCTGCGCGCGGTGAAGAACCGATACGGGCCGGCTGACGAGATCGTCTGCTTCGAGCAGGCCGACGACGGCCTGCGCGAGGTCCTCGACCCGTCCGAGCTCTTCCGCGAGCACCGCGAGCGCCCCGTCCCCGGTACGTGCGTCACGGTCACGATGGAGGGTCGTCGACCCATGCTGGCCGAGGTGCAGTCCCTCGTCACCGAAGCGACGAGCCCCAACCCCCGCCGGGGGGTCAGCGGGCTCGACTCCACGCGCGTGGCCATGCTGGTCGCCGTCACCGAACGCTGCAGCCGCCAGCGGCTCAGCGACCGCGACGTCTTCGTCGCCACGGTCGGCGGTGCGAAGCTGTCCGACCCTGCGTGCGACCTCGCCGTCTGCCTCGCCCTGGCCTCGTCCGGGACGAACCGCGCCATGGCCGCCGACGTCCTCGCGATCGGCGAGGTCGCCCTCTCCGGCGACATCCGCCCCGTGCCCTTCCTCAGCCAGCGCGTCGCGGAGGCCACCCGGCTCGGCTACCGGCGGATCGTCGTCCCGAGGGGTACCACGTCGATCCTGGCCAAGAACTCCGACGCGGGTGCCGGTGGGTCCGACGGGCCGAAGATCTCCGAGGTCGGGCACCTCGAGGATGCCCTCGGGCTGCTGCGCCACCTCGCTGCCGTCCCGGCCTGACCCCGGCCCACGCGCCCAAGCCCGCCGCGACGAGCACGCCACCCCACCTCCTCGCTGCCGTCCCCGACTGCGCGCGCCGCCACCACCACTCCGCGGTCCGGGCTGCAGGACTCACCAGCAGCCGGCGGCGGCGACCCGGCCCGGCGGGTCACCCCGTCCCCGCGACCGCGGGCGGCGACCGGCAGCGCCGCCGGCAACTGTGATCTGCCCGGGGAGCGAGCCTCGATAAGGTGGCCTCGGCTGAGTCCGCGTCACCGACGGCGCGACCCTCAGTCAGGCACCGACCGCCGCGGCATCGACCCTGGCGATCCACCGCAGCAGGGGGCTTTCGTGGCCAGCGACAAGACCATCGACGTCGATGCACTGCTGCGTGCCGCCATCGCCCAGGTGGCCCCCGGAACGGTCCTGCGCGACGGTCTCGAGCGCATCCTCCGCGGCCGCACCGGTGGCCTCGTCGTTCTCGGCCACGACCGCACCGTGGAGGCCATGGCCTCCGGCGGGTTCTCCGTCGACGTCGAGTTCTCCGCGCAGCGGCTGCGCGAGCTGTCGAAGATGGACGGCGCGGTCATCTGCGACCGCGACGCCACGAAGATCCTTCGCGCCGCCGTCCAGCTGCTCCCGGACCCCTCCATCCCGACCGACGAGCAGGGCACGCGGCACCGAACCGCGGACCGGGTCTCCAAGCAGGTCGGCTTCCCCGTGGTCAGCGTGAGCAAGTCGATGAACACGATCGCGCTCTACGTCGCCGGCCGTCGCTACGTCCTGGAGGACTCCGGGCAGATCCTCTCCCGCGCGAACCAGGCGCTGGCCACCCTCGAGCGCTACAAGATGCGCCTCGATGAGGTGAGCGGCACCCTGTCCGCGCTCGAGATCGAGGACCTCGTCACCGTGCGCGACGTCGGCTCGGTCGCGCAGCGTCTGGAGATGGTGCGCCGCATCTCCTCCGAGATCGCCGACTACCTCGTCGAGCTCGGCACCGACGGACGGCTCATGTCGCTGCAGCTCGACGAGCTCATCGCCGGGGTCGAGGCCGACCGCCATCTCGTCGTCCAGGACTACCAGCCGCTCACCGGGCGCAAGACCCGCACCATCGAGGCGTCCCTGGCCGAGCTCGACTCCCTGAGCGCCACCGACCTGCTCGACCTCACCTCGGTGGCCCGCGCGATCGGCTTCACCGCTGCGCCCGAGCTGCTCGACTCCCCGGTCAGCCCGCGCGGCTTCCGGCTCCTCACCCGCGTGCCGAGGCTCCCCGAGATCGTCATCGAACGCCTGGTCGGGCACTTCGGTGGCCTGCAGAAGCTCCTCGCGGCGAGCATCGATGACCTCCAGGCCGTCGAGGGCGTCGGCGAGACCCGGGCCCGGACGGTCCGCGAGGGCCTGTCGCGCCTCGCCGAGTCGAGCATCCTGGAACGCTACGTCTGACCTCGGGCTGTGACCGACTCGCCCTGATCCTCCCTCGAGCGGCACCCGCGCGAGCGCCCCGCTGCCGCTGGGGGCAGGATCGAGGACATGCGCCCCAGCCGTCTGTTCCAGCCCCTGACCCTGCGCTCGGTGACCTTCCCGAACCGCGCCTGGGTCAGCCCGATGTGCCAGTACTCCAGTGTCGACGGCCTCGCGAACCCCTGGCACCTCGTGCACCTCGGCTCCTTCGCCATCGGCCGGGCTGGGCTCGTCCTCACCGAGGCGACCGCCGTCACCTCCGAGGGCCGCATCTCCCCCGAGGACCTCGGGCTCTGGTCCGACGAGCACGCGGAGGCCCTCGCGCCCGTCGTCGACTTCGTCCGCGGGCAGGGCGTGCCGTTCGGCTTCCAGCTCGCGCACGCGGGCCGCAAGGCCTCGACGTACGCCCCCTGGCGCGGCCACGACTCGGTCGCGCCCGATGACGGGGGGTGGTCGACGCTGGCTCCCTCGGCCCTGGCGTTCGGGCGGTACGCCGTCCCGCGGGCGATGACCGACGCCGACCTCGCCCGCACCCGCGACGGCTTCATCGACGCCGCACGACGGGCCGCGGACCTCGGCGCGGACACGGTCGAGCTGCACTTCGCGCACGGCTACCTCGCGCACGAGTTCCTCTCGCCGCTGTCGAACGTACGGGAGGACCGCTACGGCGGCAGCCTGGAGAACCGCATGCGCTACCCGCTCGAGCTCGTCGACGCCGTCCGCGCGGTGTGGCCGGAGGACCGTCCCCTGCTCATGCGCATCTCGGCCACGGACTGGGTCGAGGGTGGCTGGGACGTCGACTCCTCGGTGGAGTTCTCCCGCCAGGCCGCGGCGCGCGGCGTCGACCTCGTCGACGTGTCCTCCGCCGGCCTCGACCCGCGTCAGCACATCACCCTCGAGCCCGGCTACCAGGTGCCCTTCTCCGCCCGCATCCGTGCCGAGGCTCGCGTCGCCACCGGGTCCGTCGGCCTCATCACCGAGCCGGAGCAGGCCGAGCGCGTGGTGGCCGAGGGTGCGGCGGATGCCGTGCTGATGGCCCGGGAGTTCCTCCGCGATCCGCACTTCGCTCTGCGCGCGGCCCACGAGCTGGGCCACGATGTGACCTGGCCCGACCAGTACTTGCGCTCCAAGCGCACCTGAGCGCCCCGGAGGCCGCGATGAGTGATCGGCCACACGCACGGCTGTCGACGACCGTGCTGGGGGCGCCCGACGCGCGGGTGCTCGCGGCGTTCTACCGTGAGCTGCTCGAGTGGGACGTCGTCCACGACGAGCCGGACTGGGTGATGCTGCGCCCGCCCGGGGGCGGCGTGGGGCTCTCGTTCCAGGAGGAGACGTCGCACCGCCCGCCGGTATGGCCCTCTGGCGCGGCCGACCAGCAGATGCAGGCGCATCTCGACATCGCGGTCGATGACCTCGAATCCGGTGTCGCCCTTGCGATCTCGCTCGGGGCTATCCTCGCGCCGTCGCAGCCGCAGGACGACGTGCGCGTGCTCCTCGACCCCGCCGGCCACCCGTTCTGCCTGTTCGCGTCGGGCTGACGGCTGCGCCCACTGTGCTACTGCGGGTCGGTGAGCACCTCGTCGATCCAGCGCAGCGAGTGTGCGGTGAGCACCGGGTTGGTGCTCCGGTAGTACGGGAGCATGACGAGCGCGACCGACAGCGCCCAGCCCCGTCCGCGAGCCCAGGTGGCGTCGTCGACCTGGGCCGCCGCCCGGAAGGCGGGTCGGCTTCCGGCGTCGAGGACCGTCCAGCCCGCCATGATGTCGCACGCCGGATCACCGACAGCAAGGCCGCCGAAGTCGACGACGGCCGACACCCGCCCCTGGCGCAGGAGAAGGTTCTCGGCGTGCAGGTCCCCGTGGATCCACGTCGGCGGGCGGTCCCACGCCGGAGCACGCAGCGCCGCATCCCACGCCGACGTCGCGGCATCGATCTCGACGAGGTCACCGACCACGGCGATGGAGTCGCGAGTGTCCTTGTCCCTCAAGGACAACGGCTCACCACGGAAGAAGTTGTGCTCGCCGGGCGCGGGTCCGCCGGCCGGATCGATACCGCGCAGGGCGCGGACGAACCCACCGAGTGCGGACGCAGCCTGCAGCGGGTCGGTGATGCGCCCGCCGGCCACAGTCTCTCCCTCCAGCCACCGGTAGACCGACCACCGCCAGGGATAGCCGCCTGACGGCATTCCGGTGGCGAGTGGCACGGGGATCGCGAGGGGCAGCTGTGGACCCAGGACCGGGAGCCACCTCTGCTCCTTGAGGACCTGCCCGGTGGCCGAGTCGATGCGCGGGAGCCGCACCACCATGTCAGGGCCGAGCCGGAACAGGGCGTGGTCGGTGCCCGACGAGGCCACCGGCGTGACCGGCAGGCCGGACCACTCCCCGAACTGCGACTCGAGCAGCCGCCGCACGAGGGCGATGTCGATGTCGATGTCGCGCTCGTCGGCATGCATCCGCTCGGAGGACATGAGACTCCCTTCAGTCTGAGACGAACTTCAGTCTCAGCGGAACTGCGGTCTCAGCGGAGCTGCCGCTCAGACGAGGTGCCGCTCGGCCCGTGAACGGCCGAGGCCGAAACGGTCGACCGACATGGCCGAGACGTCGATCGTCGGCTCGCGACGCAGCACGAGGTCCCCCAGCACCTCGCCGAGTGCGGGGGCCTGCAGGAAGCCGTGCCCGGAGAAGCCGGTGGCGTAGAGGACCCTGCTGATGGCCGTGACCTCGCCGACGATGCCGTCGTGGTCGGGGCTGACCTCGTAGAGCCCGGCCCACCCGCCGATGACCTCGGCCTCGAGCAGGCGAGGCGCCCGGTGCTCGGCGAGGGCGACGAGGCCCTCGAGGTACGCAGGGTCCCGGGCGAGGTCGAAGCCGACGGGAACGTCGGGGTCGCTGTAGCCCGCGAGCAGCCCACGGCCCTCGCCGTGGAAGTAGAACGTCGTCCCCGCATCGACGGTCATGGGCATCGAGGCCGGGAGGCCCACGATCGGTCCGGTGACGACGATCTCGCGTCTCAGCGGCTGCACCGGCAGGTCGAACCCGAGAAGGTCCCCGACCGACGTCGACCAGGCACCCGCCGCCACGATCACCGTGCCTGTCGCCACGACGTGTTCACCGTCGGCGGTGCGCACCGTGACGGCGCGGACCTCACCGCCGACGACCTCCGCACCGACGACCTCCGCACCGACGACCAGGTGAGCGCCCTCGCGCCGGGCCCCGGCGGCGTAGGCCAGGACGACGGCTTCCGGGGTACAGGTGCCGTCGTCGGGCGACCAGCACGCGGCCAGGACGTCGTCGACCGTCGCCAGCGGCGAGAGCCGTTGTGCCTCAATCGGATCGACGATCCTCGACACGACGCCGAGGGAGTTCTGAACCTCGACGGACGCACCGAACTCCTCCACCTGCCCGGGCGTCGTCAACAGGAACAGGTAGCCGACGCGGTGCAGGTCGATCTCGCCGCCGGGACGACGCCCGATGTCGGCGAGCAGGCCGAGGCTGCGCTTGCCGAGCGCGATGTTGACCGGGTCGGAGAAGCACGCGCGCACGCCGCCTGCCGCCTTCGACGACGAGCCGCTGCCGAGACTGTCGCGCTCGAGCAGCAGGACGTCGACCCCGGCCTCCGCGAGGTGGAACGCCGCCGAGCACCCCACGACGCCTCCCCCGATGATGACGACGTCGGCGCGGGCGGGCAGCGCGTGCGCGGTCACAGCCGGAACGATGCGTCGGACGGGAGGTCCGCGACGTCCATCTGGGCCTTCTGCAGCTTGCCCGACCAGTCCCAGTTCATCGCCTGCCAGCGGGTGAACTGGTCGAGGACCCAGATGCCGCTCTGCCGCGATCCGTTGCCACTGCGACCGTTCCCGCCGAAGGGCAGGTGCGCCTCGGCACCGGAGGTGGAGTTGTTGACCGACACCATCCCGGCGGAGATGCGCGAGCGGAACCGCCACACCGACTCCGGCGACGTCGTATAGATCGAGGACGAGAGGCCGTAGCCGTGACCGTTCGCGAGCTCGATCGCCTCGTCGAGGGTGCTGAAGCGGCCGAGACCGACGAGCGGCCCGAACGTCTCGGTGTCATAGAGCCCGTCGCCCGGGCGCACGCCCTCGACGATCGTCGGGTGCGCGAAGACCCCGACGTCGGGATCCCCGACGAAGCCGGTGCGGGGGTTGGCTGAGGTGATCCGGCCGGTGCCGGACGAGCCGTGCACCGAGTGGTGCGCGGCCACGAGCCCGAGGTTGGCGACGTGGTTGTCGAGATACGTCGGCGAGAGCATGGGCCCGTAGAGCACCTCCTTCGTCGGATCGCCGACGACGGCGCCCTCGACCGCCGCGACGAACCGTGAGCGCATCGCGTCGTAGACGTCGTCGTGGACCCACAGCGTGCCGAGCGACGTGCACCGCTGCCCCGCGGCGCCGAACCCGCCGAACAGCGCACCGTCGACGGCGAGGTCGAGGTCGGCGTCGGGCATGACGACCATCGGGTTCTTCCCGCCGAGCTCGAGGCACGGCGTCTGAAGGTGGCGACCGCAGAGCTCGCCGATGCGACGCCCCACGGCGGTGGACCCGGTGAAACCGACCTTCTGCACGAGCCCCTCCTCGAGCACCTGCCCGAGCGCCTCGAACGTCGTCGGGCCGTCGGCGACCACCGTGACGAGGACGTCGCGCGGCACCCCGCCTGCGTGGAAGATCGACGTCAGCGCCTCCGCGATGGCCGCTGACACCTCGCCCGGCTTCCAGACGACGGTGTTGCCGCACAGCAGGGCCGGCACGAGGTACCAGGACGGCACCGCGGTGGGGAAGTTGCCGGCGGTGATGATGAGCGCCGTTCCGACCGGTGCGCGGAAGGTGAAGAGCTGCTTGGCCGGCAGCTCGCTCGGCACGGTCTGGCCGTAGAGCCGGCGACCTTCGCCGAGAAAGAAGTCGCAGGTGTCGATCACCTCCTGCACCTCGCCCAGCGCCTCGGCGTACGGCTTGCCGATCTCACGCGTCACGAGCGCGGCGAGCGCCTCCTTGTTGGCCTCGACGAGCCGCCCGACGGAGGCGATCACCCGGCCACGCGCCGGGGCGGGGATGTCCGCCCACGCTCGCTGGGCGGCGGAGGCCGAACGGGCGGCCTCGACCACGTCGGCAGTCGACGCGAGCTCCACGATGGCGACGACGTCGGACAGGTCGGCCGGATTCAGGCTGTTCAGCTGGGTCACCCGCACATCCTGCCGCCCGCCCGGCACTTTCCTGCACTCACGGGAGAACCAGCCTGCACTCACGGGAGAACCAGCCTGCCCTCACGGGAGAACCAGCCTGCCCTCAGTGGACGTCCGGCCCGCCCTCAGGGTGGTCCAGCACGTCCCCAGGCGGTTCCGCGGTGGAAGGGGCGCGGATCTCCGCGATTCCTCCCGGCTGGAGGAACGGGGGAGGGTAGGACTAGGGCTGTGGCATTCACTGTGGCTGATGCGTTGCTCGACCAGATGGCCGATCACGGGGTCCGGGTGTGCTTCGGGGTGCCGGGGGTCCACAACCTGCCGTTCTGGGTCGGGGCGGGGGTCGGAGGCCGGCCCCGCGTCGTCGGCGTGCGGCACGAGCAGGCCGCGGGGTACGCGGCCGACGCCGGTGCCCGTGCCACCGGTGGCCTCGGCGTCGCGCTGACGACCACGGGGCCAGGGTTCGCCAACGCGCTCGCCGCGTTCGGCGAGGCCTACGCCAGCTTCTCCCCCGTCCTGCTTCTCTCGAGCGAGACACCGATCGGCCCGCGACGCCGCAGCGGCGCCGACGACGGGCTCCTGCACGGCATGCGTAGCCAGGCGGACGTCATCACCCACGGCTTCGGCGCCCTCGCCGTCTCCGCGAAGGACGGCGCGGAAGCAGCGGCGGCGTTCCCCGTCCTCGCGGCGCACGCGCTCGCGACGGGCCGCCCGGCCTACCTCGGCGTTCCGGCCGACGTGCTCGCCTCGGCGTACGTCGGCGACGTACCGGCACCGATCGATCCCGTGCGCCCTGCGGCTGCCGACGTCCGACAGGCGACGCTCCTGCTGCGTCACACGCGGGTCGTGCTCTGGCTGGGCGCACGCGCGGTCGAGTGGGAGACCCACATCGGACAGCTCGCCACCGCGCTCGGCGCGACCGTGGTGACGACCTACCAGGCGCGCGGCATGCTCGCCGGCCACCCGGGGCTGCTCGATGCCCCGCCGCACGAACCCCGTGTGGCTCAAGTGATCGGCGACGCGGACGTGCTCGTCGTCATCGGCGACGACCTGCACGGGATGACCACGCGCAACTGGACGATGCCGGTGCCGCGAACGATCATCGCGATCACCGATGACCCGCACGCCAGCCTCGGCGACTACGAGATCGCGGTGCGGCTCCTCGGGCCGATCGGCATCGGGGTCGCGGAGCTCCTCGACGCGCTCCCGCCGGCGGACCCGGACGCCGAGGAGCAGCATCCTCTCGATGTCGCCGCCGTGCGCCGGGGTGTGTGGGACGACCTCGCAGCAGACCCGCGCACCGAGTCCGCGCGAGCCCTGGTCTCCGCTGTCGACGAGGGTTGGCCCGACGAGGGCGCGGTCGTCGTCGACATGTGCATCGCCGGGTACTGGCTCGGTGGCTACTCGTGCCAGCCTCGTCCGCGGCGCCTGCAGTACCCCGTCGGGTGGGGCACCCTCGGCTACGGCCTCCCCGCTGCGATCGGTCCTGCAGCGCACGGGATCGCGACTCTCGCCGTCGTGGGCGACGGCGGTGCGGCGATGGGCCTCGGCGAGCTGGCGACCTACGCCCAGGAGCAGCTGCCCATCGCGGTCCTCATCGTCTCCGACGGCGGCTACGGGATGCTCCGCTACGACCAGACCGTGGCGGGGGACCCGCACGGCGGCGTCGACCTCGTCGAGCCGGTCTGGGAGGACCTCGCCTCGGCGTACGGCATGCGGGTCGTGCGCACCGACGACCCCGGCGCGGGTCTGGCGCACGGGCTCACCCAGGCGCGCGAGGGGCTGACGCGGGGGGAGCGCTGGATGGTCGTCCTCGAGACGGCGCTGCTGCCACCACGCACGACCTCGCCGCGATGGCGCGAGTCCTGACGCCGGTCCCGCCAGCACGCCGGACGGGCGTCGGGACGGACGGCGGTCGCCGCATCAGAACCGGCCGTGGCATGCATCGCCGGCAGGGTCGGCGTAGGAAGATGGTCAGGAGGCCGTCAGTGGCCGGTGAGGAGGGCGACATGGCTGGGGCACGGCGAGTCTGGGCAGTGGTCGGCGCCGGCTGCCTGGTTGCCGCCATGGGCCTGCCCGTCTCGGCCGGGGCGGCCGAGGTGGCACCGTCGCAGGCGTCCGGCGGTCCCACCGCGCCCGCACCGCCGGCGCACCGGAAGCCCCCTCCGGTGCCCAAGCCGAAGCCCAAGCCACCTCCCCCGCCCGCGAGCCAGCCGACGACCTGGCCGGTGCACGCCGGCGACCGCGGGCCGTTGGTGACCGCCGTTCAGCAGAGGCTGGTCTGGCTCGGCTATCGCGTACGGATCAACCAGGTGATGGACCGCTCGACGGTGCTGGCCGTCTCGACGTTCCGGGCGAAGTTCGGGCTGGGGACATCCGGCGTCGTGACGACCGCGACCTGGAAACGGCTCTCCGCGCTCACGCACACGCACGGCGTGCTCCCTGCTGCGTGCCGCACCGCCGCTGTGGTCCTCTGCATCGACAAGACGCAGAAGTCGCTGCGGCTCGTGCGCCGCGGGGTCGTCGCTCTCACGGTGGATGCGCGCTTCGGGGGCCCGCGCACGCCCACGCGGGAGGGGACCTTCCGCGTGAACCGGAAGTCCCGCGACCACGTCTCGACCCTGTTCCATACCTCGATGCCCTACGCGATGTTCTTCGCCGGTGGCCAGGCCGTGCACTACTCGCCGTACTTCCACCGCGACGGCTACAACGGCGCATCGCACGGCTGCGTCAACCTGCGCGACCTGTCGGCCGCCCGCTGGCTGTTCGGGCAGGTGCCGATGGGCACCCGGGTCGTGGTCTATCGCTCGTGACCCGCGGCCGCGGGATCACCTCAGCTGCGAGACGATCCAGTGGGCACGCATGGCCATGCCCTCCGGGGTCGGGTGCGAGCCGTCGTCGCGGTAGGGCACGTCGGCGGACGTGACGTAGGCCGCGTAGTCGAGGTAGACCGCGTGCGGGTTCTTGGCCACCGCGGCCTTCATGGCCGCGTTGTTCTGACGCCAGTGCACGTTCTTCCACTGTGCGTCCTGGAGGTACATGCCGACCCAGTACACCGTCGTCCCGCGCGGGACCATCGCCATGATGCGCTCGACACCTGCGCCGAACGCCGCAGCGGGGTCCTGCCCGGTGATGACGAAGTGCCCGGCGGAGTCCCTGCGGTTGCGCTCGCCGGAGTCGGTCGCGGTCGGTGCCGACACCTGAGTCCGTGCGACGTTGAACGAGTTCGTCCCCAGGGACACGACGACGGTGCCGGGAACCGGCCCGGCGCGCAGCACGAGGTCGGCTCCGCAGCCGGGCTTGGTGGAGCACAGCGGCGTCCAGTCCGGGCGGGTGCCGGCGACGATCGGCCGACCGCCGAGCCCGTCGACGGTGAAGTCCCAGTTGGCCGCCGAGAGGGCCGCCTCGAGCGGCGCCTGGCCGCGGGTGGTGATCGAGTCACCGATGTAGAGCAGCCCGCGATCGGCCTTCGTGATCGGGGTGATCCCCTGGGTAGCGGACGCGAACTCGGTAGCCTCGCGCGCCTCGGCCACCCGTCCGACGGCGATGGATGCCAGGACCGTCGTCAGGATCAGCGCGAGGCCGAAGTACAGCGCGGAGCGGGTCGGGCGCAGAGCCGAGAGACGCTGCGGCGGCTGCTCGATCACGACATAGGACAGCCACGCCAGCAGGATCGACGCCGCGATGCACAGCAGCGCCTGCTTGATCGTCAGCTGGCCGCTCACGGTGAGCGCCGCAGCCAGGACGAACACCGGCCAGTGCCACAGGTAGAGGGAGAACGACACCCGGCCGAACCAGCGCGGCACCGAGGTCGAGAGCCCTCGGCTCACCACCCCGGACTGGTGCCCCGCGATGATCAGCAGCGTGCCGAGCACGGTCGGCAGCACGTTGACGCCGGGGAACGGCGTCAACGTCGTGAACGTCGCCATGCACCACACGACGATGCCGAAGCCGAAGATCGGCGCGAGGACGCGTGCCGAACGGGGCGCTCGCAGCACGAGCGGCATCACGATCGCGAGCAGGCCGCCGGCCGCGAGCTCGAACGCGCGGGAGAACGCCGAGAAGTACGCCGAGGTGTCGCCGATCGTCACGAGGTGCTGGGACCACAGCAGCGACGGCACGGCGAGCAGCACTAGCGCGACGAACAGCGTCGGACGCAGGCGACGATGCAGCACGCGGGTCGCGAGGAGCGTCGCAGTGACCAGGACGAGCGGCCAGACGACGTAGAACTTCTCCTCGTCGTTGAGGCTCCAGAAGTGCAGCACCGGGCTCGGCTCGACCGCCACGCCCATGTAGTCGATGCCGGCGTTCGCGAAGTGGACGTCGGCGTTGAAGACGGCGGCCCACATGACGTCGACGGCCGTGGTCGCGGCGCGGGCAGCCGGGAGGACGACGAGGGACGCGACGAGCGTGATGAGGAGCGTCGCCGTCGCGGCGGGCAGGATGCGCCTCGCCCGGCGGGCGTAGAACCGTCCGAAGTGGACGCCCTCGGTCGTCTCCGCCTCGCGCACGAGCAGCCCGGTGATGAGGAACCCGGAGATCACGAAGAAGACGTCGACGCCGAGGAAGCCGCCAGGCGCCCAGCCCAGCACCCGCGCGACGAGGCCCAGCGGTCCGGAGACGGGCGTCGCGCTGAGGAACTCGTGGGCGTGGAAGACCAGGACCGGGATGATCGCCAGCGCGCGTAGGCCCTCGATGTCGGGACGGAACGAGCGGGATCGCGGCACGACAGGAGCCCCCGCGGGCGTCTCCGACGCCCGGGTGGTCGTTGCAGCCATGTTCGTTTCCCCTCGCGCACCCGCGGCGTACGAGCACGAAGTGTCCCACAGCACGGACCCTCGACCCGTTCGGCGCAGGCGGGCCGTGGCACCCGATGTGACGTTCGACGCGCCCGGTTCGGCCCGTTTCCTCCGCGCGGATCGTGCTCAGCAGCCCGCCACCGGACTGGGCCCGGTAGGGCCCTGACCGGCCCTGCCGAGGGTCGACGATTCGGTCCTGGGGGCAAGTTCCCGCTACCCTGGGACTACTCCCCAGACCCGCGTCACCTTGGTAGCTCTCATTGACGCGTCTTTCGCGCCAATAGATGAGGCATAGCTGTGACCGCAATTCTGGACGACTCGACCTTCGACGCCCCGATCCTGGAGCCCGCTGAGCTCGACATCATCGCCACCGACACCACCGCCGCTGAGGCGCCAGTCGTGACCTTCGCCGACCTCGGCCTCCCCGCGCCGCTCGTCGCCGCACTGCTCCGCTCCGGGATCACCACCCCGTTCCCGATCCAGGTCGAGACGATCCCGGACGCCCTCTCGGGCAACGACCTCCTCGGTCGAGGCAGCACCGGCTCGGGCAAGACCCTCGCGTTCGGCCTCCCGATGATCACGCGCATCGCGCCGTTCCCGGCGCAGCCCAAGCGTCCTCGCGGCCTCATCCTGGTACCGACCCGCGAGCTCGCGATGCAGGTCAACGACGCGCTCGAGCCGCTCGGCCGCTCGCTCGGCCTGCACTTCAAGACCGTCGTCGGCGGTACGTCGATGGACAAGCAGAAGTACGCCCTGCAGCGCGGCGTCGACGTCCTCGTCGCCACGCCGGGACGTCTCGCCGACCTGATCCGCCAGGGCGTCTGCTTCCTCGACGACGTCGAGGTCATCGTCCTGGACGAGGCCGACCAGATGGCCGACATGGGGTTCCTGCCCGAGGTCACCGCGCTGCTCGAGCTCTGCTCGCCGGCCGCGCAGACCCTGCTGTTCTCCGCGACTCTCGACCGCGACGTCGACTCCCTCGTGAAGAACTTCATGCACGACCCGATCCGCCACGAGCTCGAGCCGGCGACGTCCCCCGTCGACACGATGGAGCACCACGTGCTCGTCGTGAACCGCGAGGACAAGGCCGTCGTCGCCACGGAGATCGCCCGCCGTGACGGCCGCACGATCATGTTCGTCCGCTCGCAGCTCGGTGCCGAGCGCGTCGCCGGCAACATCGCCGACCGCGGCGTCAATGCCCGCGCGCTGCACGGCGGCATGACGCAGAACGCCCGTACGCGCACCATGTCGGACTTCAAGGAGGGCAAGATCGACGTCCTCGTCGCCACCGACGTCGCCGCCCGCGGCATCCACGTCGACGACATCTCTCTCGTCGTCCACGTCGACCCGCCCGAGGACCCTAAGGCCTACCTGCACCGCGCCGGTCGTACGGCTCGCGCCGGGGCCAAGGGACGCGTCGTCACGATCGTCCTGCGCAACCAGCGCAAGAGCCTGCAGCGCCTGCACCAGCAGGCCGGCGTCACGGCGACCGAGCACGAGGTCGGCCCTGGCTCCGAGGCGCTCGCCGAGGTCACCGGCTCGCGCACCGCGCGTCAGGCCCGCGACAACGACTGACCGACCCGTTCGACGGAACGCCCGTCGCACCGCCCTCAGGGGCAGGTGCGGCGGGCGTTCCGTCGTTCCGGCAACCCTCGCGACCTGGGAGTCCGCGTCGGGGTACCTCAGGTGGCGACGACGCCGTCGACCACCGCATCGGGCGCCACGTGGGGTGCGATCCGGAACCACGTCGCGAGCAGGGGTACGACGAGGAGCACGGGGATCAGGGCGGCGAAGGCCCAGCGCAGCGAGGCCAGCGAGGCGATGCCGCCGATCAGCGGTGCGCCGAGGACGAACCCGACGTAGTTGAAGACATTGACCCGCGCCACCGCGATGCCGCTCGAGGTCTTGTCGTGCGAGGCCGCCGCGGTGAAGGCCAACGGGATGGCCGGGCAGATCCCGAGCCCCAGCAGGGCGAACGCCGCGATCGCCGTGACAGGCCCGGGAGCGATGGCGACGACGGCCGCGGCGCCCACGGCGACGAGCCCCCCGATGCGCACGAGCCGAACGGCACCGATGCGCCCGACGGTGCGGTCCACGATGATCCGCCCGACGACGGTCATCAAGGAGTACGCGGCGTAGGCGAGCGCCGCCGTCGACTGGCTGCTGCCGAGACCCTTGTGCAAGTAGTCCGCACTGAACGTCGAGGCACCGGAGTCGGCGATGTAGACGCACATCAGGGCGATGCCGACGAGCAGGACCGGGCGCCAGTGGATCCGCACCTGGCCTGCGGCGATGACGACCGGCGTGGGGTGGCCGGGGAGCAGGAAGTGGCCGACCAGCAGCTGGCAGGGGACCACGACGACCGCGAGGAGGGTGAAGAAGAGCCCGAGCGACAGGGTCGAGTCAGCAGCGACGCTCGCGAGCAGCGCCGAGACGAACCCGGCCAGGCTGAACGCCGCGTAGAACGACGCCACGACGCTCCGCCCGAGGTCGTCCTGCACGCGCACGCCCTGGATGTTCATCGAGGCGTCGACCGAGCCGAGGCCGAACCCGAGCAGGAGAAGCGCCACGAGCAGCAGCGGCACACTCGGTGCCCATCCGGTCAGGACGAGCGCGGCCGGCACCACCGGGCCCATGATCCGTAGCACCGGACGGCTCCCGTACCGCTCCGCGATCGAGCCGGCGAGGACGCTGCCGACTCCGGCGAAGATCGGGACGAGGCCGACCAGAAGGCCAAGGGCGCCGTCGGAGAGGCTGAACCTCTCCTGCAGCGCCGGGATCCGCGACACCAGGGCGCCGAAGCAGAGCCCCTGGGCGACGAAGGCCACAGTGACGGCGAGGCGGGCGCGGGCGAGTTGCACGCGGGCACGTTCTCACACGCGCCGCACCCGAGTCAGGCAGACCGGGAGGCCCGCCGCGCCAGCCGGCCGGATACCGAACCGGGCCTCGCAGTGCGGCACGTCACCCGTCCGCGTGCGGCTCGGGCGACGTGTGGTGCTCGAGGATCAGGCGGCGTGGCGCTCGCGCCGCTGGTAGGACGCAACCGTTGCGCGCAGCACGTCGTCGCCGGGCGTGGGCACGAGGCCGAGCTCGCGCTGAGCCGCGGTCGAGTCCATCACGAAGGGCTTCTTGACCTGATAGGCGACCTCGGGCAGCTCGCGCATGACCGGGTTGACCAGGCCGAGCCCCTTGAGGAGGAACCCTGGGACGACGCCTACCTTGGGTGCTGCGACCCCGGCGATGGCAGCCATGCGCGTGATCGCCTCGCGCTGCGAGCAGGTGAGGTCGCTCGGCACGTGCCAGGCACGGCCCCACGCACGCTCGTCGGCGCCGATCGTCACGAGGGTCGCGGCCATGTCCTCGGTGTAGGTCCAGGTGTGCGCGACGTCAGGGTCGCCGAGCACCTGCACGTTCTTCCCCGCGAGCAGCTTGGGTACGACGCGCTCGCCGAGCTGGGACTCAGCATCGGGGCCGAGGTAGTCCGAGCCGCGGGCCTCGGTCACACGAACCCGGCCCGACTGGTGCGCGGCCAGGGCGTCCTGCCACATGCGGGCGCGGACGCGACCCTTCGTGCCGGTTGCGGCGAGCGGGTCGGACTCGGTCATCGGGTGGTCGAGCGGGCCGTAGCCGTAGAGGTTGGAACAGGTGACGAGAACGGCCCCGGACTTCTCCGCGGCGGCGAGCAGGGCAGCGGCGATCGGCGGCCAGTCAGTGGCCCAGCGGTGGTACGGCGGGTTCACGCAGTTGTAGACCACGGCGGCGCCGTCGGCCAGCTGGGAAAGGCGGTCGGCGTCGGACGCGTCGGCCGCGACGAGCTCCACACCGGGGAGGACCGGGCCGGACCCCGAACGGGTGACGACCCGCACCTGGTGGCCGGCCGCGGCCAGGCGGCGGACAACGGCCGACCCGATGGACCCGGCCCCGACCACGAGGTGGAAACGCTCGGTCATTGCTTTCTCCGTTCGCCTGTCCCTCGATAGTTTCGAGAGCACTGATCACAATATGGATCACCGCACTGTTCTGTGTCAAGAGCGGTGCTCTCATTAGTAGACACCGCTCTCGAATCTGGCACCATGGACGGGTGCCCGAGACCCCTGCCCCTGCCCCTGCCCTCGCCGTCGCCGCGCCCGCCCCCGCAGCCCGCACCGCCCGGGCGCGGGCGCGCGCCGAGCTGACCCGCGAGATCGTCGAGACCGCCCGACGCCACCTCGCGGTCGAGGGCGCCGCCGCACTCTCGCTGCGCGCCGTCGCCCGTGACCTCGGCATGGTGAGCAGCGCGATCTACCGCTACTTCCCCAGTCGCGACGACCTGCTGACCCAGCTGATCATCGACGCCTACGACGCCGTCGGGGAAGCGACCGAGGAGGCCGAGGCAGAGGTCAGGCGCACCGATCTGCGCGGCCGCTGGCTCGCCGTCGCCCACGCGGCCCGCGACTGGGCGCTCGCCCGGCCCCAGGAGTGGTCGCTCATCTACGGGTCGCCCGTACCCGGTTACGTCGCTCCGCAGGACACGATCGGGCCCGCCAGCAGGATGACCGGCCTTCTCGTCGGAATCCTCGCCGACCTCCAGCTGCACGGCGGGGTCGAGCACCCGCTCCCGGTACCCCGGTCTGTGCGCGCCGCCCTTGCTCCCGTGCGCGAGTCCGTTCCCGACTTCGTCCCCGACGACCTCATCGTGCGCGGTCTGATGGGGTGGACCGAGCTCGTCGGCACCATCAGCCTCGAGGTCAACGGGCAGTTCCACAACGTCGTCGAGGACCGCGACGAGTACTTCGACCACGTGATGCGCCGCATCGCGACCGTCCTCGAGCTCGACTGACTGCCGCCGCGGATAGGCGCAACCACCGGGAGTGAGCGATGATCAGCCGGTGACCCGCGTCCTCACCATCCTCGGCTCGGGCGAGACCAGCCCGACCATGGTCACGCCGCACCAGAGACTCTTCGCCCGCCTCGGCACCGACGTCCGGGCCGTCCTGCTCGATTCGCCGTACGGCTTCCAGGAGAACGCCGACGAGCTTACGTCCAAGACGCAGCAGTACTTCCGTGAGAGCGTCGGCCGCGAGGTCGAGGCGGTGACGTTCCGCTCCGCACCGGCGCCCGACCTGGCCGCGCACGCGACCGAGATGGCCCGGTTGCGCGCGGCCGACTGGATCTTCGCCGGGCCCGGGAGCCCGTCCTACGCCCTGCGCACCTGGGCCGGCAGCGCCGTCCCCGATGCCCTCCACGCCCGCCTCCGCGAGGGCGGGGCCGTCATGTTCGCCTCCGCTGCCGCCCTCACCCTCGGCCTGGTCACCATCCCGGTCTATGAGATCTACAAGGTCGGGGAGTCGCCGCACTGGCTCGAGGGGCTCGACGTCCTCGGGCGCGCGACCGGGCTGCGCGCGGCGCTGGTACCGCACTGGAACAACGCCGAGGGCGGCACCCACGACACCCGCTTCTGCTGGCAGGGCGAGCGTCGCCTGGTCATGCTCGAGGACCAGCTGCCCGAGGGCGCCTTCGTCCTCGGCGTCGACGAGCACACCGGTCTCGTGATCGACCTCGATACCGGGGAGGCCGAGGTCGTCGGTCGAGGCACGGTCGTCGTGCGCGTCCACGGTGAGGAGTGGATCGTGCCCGCCGGCGAGACCACCTCGATCGAGGAGATCGCCAAGCACGGCAGGTCACAAGCGCGGCCCGTCGCGGTGACCGACGTCGCGGCCGCCCCTGGCTCGCGAGGCACGGTCGAAAGCATCGACATCGCCCTCGCCGACGGCGACGCCGCGACCGCTCTCGCCCTCGTCACCGAGCTCGACCGCTCCGCGGCTACCGACGACGAGCGCCAGACGGTGCGCTCCCTGCTGGCCCGCACCGCAGCAACTGTCGGCGAACCGGTCGACGTGACCGCGACGGTCCGCCCCTACGTCGAGCTCCTCCTCGCCCTCCGAGCCCGCGCCCGCGCCGACAAGCGCTGGGCCGACTCCGACGCCATCCGCGACGGGATGGCGGCCGCGGGGCTCGAGGTGCGCGACACTCCCGAGGGGGTCACATGGGAGGTACGTCGTTGAGCACCGCACCTATCGCGCTCGTCGGGTCCGGGGAGTACCTCCCGGTCATGACCGAGATCGAGGGCGGGCTGCTCGCCGGGCGCGCGCCGCGCTACGTCCAGCTCGCGACGGCGGCCGCTCCCGAGGGCGACGAGTCACTCGCGCGCTGGCACCGCCTCGGCCGCGAGCAGGCCGAGCGTCTCGACGTCGAGCAGATCATCGTCGACGTCCGCACCCGCGCGGACGCCGAAAGGCCCGAGAACGCGCGGCTCATCGCCGACGCGGGCCTGATCTACCTCTCGGGCGGCAACCCCGCCTACCTTGCCGAGACGCTGCGTGACACGGCGGTGTGGACGGCCATCCTGACCGCCCACGCGGCCGGTGCGGCGATAGCAGGATGCAGTGCCGGCGCGATGGCTCTCTCGGACTGGGCACCACGGATGCGCGACGTCGTCAGCGCTGATCCCACCGGTCTCGGCCTCGTCCCCCACGTGCGCGTGATCCCGCACTTCGACCGGATGCTCGCCTGGGTCCCCGACATGCTGCGCAACGCCCTGCTCCGCCTCCCCGAGGGATCCACGCTGCTCGGCATCGACGAGGACACCGCGCTCGTCGGCGGACCGCACGAGTGGGAGGTGCGTGGGCGCCAGTCGGTCTGGGTCCTCGGCCACGGCTCGCGCGTGGAGTACAAGGTCGCAAGCCGGCTCACCACCCCCTGAGTGGATGCAGCGCGCTACATCACCGCACCGGCCCCGAGCGATAGCGGTTCTGCGACGCTGGTCAGCGCGCCGATCGCCGCTCGGCGGCTTCGTTGTCTACGGCCGATCGGTCGGCGGAACTGGTCCGCCTCACGTGGTTCGACCGCGAGCCCTCATCGAAGCGTCGGGAACAAGAGCAGCAGCGCACCGACTGCGAGGGTGGCGAGTGCCAGCGCCCACCAGCTGCCCGACCGCAGCAGCGACCAGGCACCTCGCGAGGATTCCACCGGCTGGGGCCGCCCCTAGAGGGAGGTCGATCAACTCGTCGTTGGCGCGACGGACGAGATTGCTCAGGGTGGCCCGGATGTCTCATCAAGCGGGTAGACAGCCGATCCACCACGCCTAACGTTCGGCCCTGTTGTTCTCGCGTCCGGTGTCGACGAGGCGGTCCACGTACTTGCCCGGCGGCCTCGTGCTCTCACTCAGCATCGAGCGCACTTCGACGCCATCTCCTGGCTCGAGGTGGAGGAAGGCGGGGGACCGCCGTCGGGTTCTGGTACGGCGTGCGGCTCGCAGTCGTGTTGCGCCGCTGCGACCACGTCCGGCGATGAGGGCTGTCACCATCGTCACAGCGAGAACTGCGGCAGCCGTTGTCGGAGCGCGGCGGCATCGAGGAGCGCGACGGTGGCTGCGCCCGAATGCTGGTGATCTCAACCGGTCAGCGCAACGCCTTCTCTAGGACTTGTGACGGTGTCGGCTGCCACACCCAGGGCCCTCCTGCGACTCGGTCGCCCCGCGGGTCGCCCGGCTCTGACTGGGCACCTGGTCCCGCTCCAAGTACGCGGGGAAAGCCACACTGTCCCTTGACCTTTGGGGGCGTTCGACGGTCGGTGGGGTCGGCTGGTAGTGCCCCATGTGTGCGATACCGCCCTCGGGTCCCGGGAGCCGAGGCTCCCGCCTCGCCCACCTGGTCGCCCGGTTCGACGC
>JBBRAQ010000010.1:0-112768 GCA_038206635.1 Candidatus Nanopelagicales bacterium
GTTTGCCGACGTCGAGACCGAGAAGTTGCTCGGCGCCAGCAGGTAGCCGATCGCCGAGGGGGGCGAGACGGTGACCCGGCCGTCGACGACGCTCCAGCCCGTGCCCGTCAGTGCGGGCGCGATGTCGGGTGCGGTGAAGGCCGACGCCGTGGGTGACCGCGGGGCTGCCGGCGGCGAGGCGGCGTCCGGCGCGGCGCGCAGCAGGAGACCGACCGGGACCGCGACGACGGCGAGCACCGCTGCGATCGCGTACGTCGCCGTACGACGACGGCGCACAGCGACACGGACGGCCTCGCCCCGGCGGACGTCGTCGACGACGGCTGCACCCGACATCGGCGGCTCGCCGACGAGGAGCGCGTCGAGCTCGGTGTGGAGCCACTCGTGCTCGTGGGCGTCGAGCCCGTCGAGGTGGGTGCTCATCGCACGGCCTCCGGATCGGTGAGGACCTCGCGCAGCCGGGCGAGGCCGCGTGCGGACTGGCTCTTGACGTTGCCGGTCGAGCAGCCGAGGGCGGCGGCGGTCTGCTCGACGGAGAGGTCGTCCCAGTAGCGCAGGACGACGACGGCCCGCTGGCTAGCGCCGAGGTTCGCCAGTGCACGGCGCAGGACGTCGCGCTCACCGGTCGTCTCGGACGTGTCGGGTGTGTCGGCGTACGCCGGGTGCGCCTGGTACGCCGTGTCGGGGAGGACGTCGGTGGCACGTTCGCGGCGCCACGGCCGGCGTCCCTCGGAGAGGTAGGCGTTGACGAGGGACCGGCGTACGTAAGCGTCGACCGACTCGGCGCGCGAGGCGCGGCGCCAGTGCACGTAGAGGCGGGTCAGCGCCTCCTGGACGATGTCCTCGGCGCGGTCCCAGTCACCGCACAGGAGGTACGCCGTGCGCCGCAGGTGCGGGCGGCGCACGGCGGCGTAGGACTCGAAGTCCGGCGGGACTGCGCTGGAACCCACGAGCCCTCCTGGTGACTGGTGACGGTGCTACCAACACCCACTAGACGCAAGGGGCCTACCCGTAGGTTGCACGACCGAGTGAGCAGTCGCGGCCCGAATGGCGGGTTCGAGCGGACCGACCAGGCGGACCGAGCCGGCGGTTCGACCAGGCGGTTCGAGCCGGAGGTTCGACCAGGCGGTTCGAGCCGGAGGTTCGACCAGGCGGTTCGATCCGGAGGTTCGAGCCGGAGGTTCGACCAGGCGGTTCGATCCGGAGGTTCGATCCGGAGGTTCGATCCGGAGGTTCGATCCGGATCTCGTGCTACGGGAGCTGGATCTCGCCGAGCTCCGCGGCCAGGGCGATGTCGCTGCGGTGGTGGCTGCCGGCGAGGTCGATGCGGTCGACGGCGGCGTAGGCCCGCTCGCGAGCCTCCGCGAGGTCGGCGCCGAGGCCGACGACGGAGAGCACCCGCCCCCCGGCCGAGACGACCGAGCCGTCCGGTGCCAGCGCCGTGCCCGCGTGCAGGACGTAGGCGTCCTCGACGGCGTCGGCCTGGTCGAGGCCGCCGATGACGCCGCCGGTGACGGGCGCGCCGGGGTAGTTCTCGGCGGCGACGACGACGGTGACGGCCGCGCCGGGGTGCCAGCGGAGGTCCTCGAGGTCGTGGAGGCCGCCGGTCGACGCCGCGAGCAGGACGTGGGCGAGCGGCGTCCGCAGGCGGGCGAGGACGACCTGGGTCTCGGGGTCGCCGAAGCGGGCGTTGAACTCGATGACCCGCACGCCGCGGGAGGTCAGCGCGAGCCCGGCGTAGACGACGCCGACGAACGGGGTGCCGCGGCGTCGCATCTCATCGACGGTCGGCTGGACGACGCGCGCGACGACGTCGGCGACGAGGCCGGCAGGCGCCCACGGGAGCGGCGAGTAGGCGCCCATGCCGCCGGTGTTGGGCCCGAGGTCGCCGTCGGCGACGCGCTTGAAGTCCTGCGCCGGCTGGAGCGCGACGACGGTCTCGCCGTCGCTGAGGCAGAACAGCGACACCTCGGGGCCGTCGAGGAACTCCTCGATCACCACGCGCGCACCGGGCTTGCGCAGGCACTCGCGGGCGTGGGCCAGCGCGATGGTGCGGTCGTCGGTGACGACGACGCCCTTGCCGGCGGCGAGGCCGTCGTCCTTGACGACGTAGGGCGCGCCGAACTGGTCGAACGCGGCCTGGACCTCCTCGACCGTGTCGCACACGTGCGCCATCGCGGTGGGGACATCGGCCTCGGCCATCACGCGCTTCGCGAAGGCCTTGCTGCCCTCGAGCTCGGCGGCGGCCGCACTGGGGCCGAAGGTCGCGAATCCGGCGGCGCGCAGCTGGTCAGCTGCCCCGATGACCAGGGGGCCCTCCGGCCCGATCACGACGAGGTCGACGCCGAGCTCCCGCGCGAGGCGCGTCGGGGCGAGGGGATCGCTGAGGTCGCAGGGGTGCACCGAGGCGTCGGCCGCGATGCCGGCGTTGCCGGGGGCGGCGTACAGGTCGGTGACGATGTCGTCGGACGCAAGGGATCGTACGAGCGCGTGCTCACGGGCGCCGGAGCCGAGAACCAGGACCTTCACATCGCGAGCCTAGGTGACGCGCGGTCCGCGCCCGGAGGGCACCACTCCCCTCCGACGGGCTCGGCGACGCGGTGCGGGGGCCGGCGCCGCACTCGGCCTCGTGTCACTGGTGGTGTGGTCGATTCCGGGCACGGGAATCGACCACACCACCAGTGACATACGGGTCGGTGGTGTGGCTGGTGGTCAGAGCGGGAGCTCGGCCAGCTGGGTGGCGATGAGGGCGCGGTCCTCGGCCTCGACGATGGCGGCCATCGACTCGGTCGCGAGGGCCTTCGCCTGCGCCGCAGCCACGAGATCGCCGGCAGCGACGTAGGCACGAGCCCGACCCTCGTGCACCGACGCGACCACCCAGTCGGGCAGGTCGGACGCCGCCAGCAGCAGGGCGTACGACGCCTCCGCATGACGCACTGCCTCGCCGCCGAGCCCGGAAGCGGCGTAGACCCGGCTGACCATCCACTCACCGACGACGTTCTGCTCGGCGCCGCCGATCTGGGCCCAGTGCCATCGGCTCGCGTGCGCCGCGTCCATCATCTCGGCCGTCTGTACCGCAGTGCGGGAGTCACCGGCGTCGAGGAGGTCCCAGACGTGGTTGTAGAGGCGACCGGCGACGCGTCGCTGCGTCTCGGCGTCGAGGATCGGTTCAGGGGGCGTCGCCATGCGGAGATCCTGGCGGACCGCTGCCGCCCGTGGACGCGAACCGCAGAGTTCGCGCGCGGGATCTCGCGCAACCGACGCGCCCAAGATCACGATTCCGGGAGCCAGAACGCAGGTGAACTGCTCGGGCCTTCCCTAAGGGAAGGCCCGAGCAGTTCACCGCGGGGTGGTGCGTGCGGGGTGGTGCGTGCGGGGTGGTGGGGCGGTGGTCAGGCGCCGGTGTAGTGCTTGTCGATGATGGTGAGGACCTCGTCGAGGATCGTGAGGCCGTCCTTGGCCTCGGCGTCGCTCACCGTGCACGGGGGCACGACGTGCAGGCGGTTGAAGTTCGCGAACGGGAGCAGACCGCGCTTCTTGCACTCCGCCTGCAGCTCGACCATCGCCGGCGAGGTGCCGCCGTAGGGGGCCAGCGGAGCGCGGGTCGCGCGGTCGGTCACGAGCTCGAGCGCCCAGAAGACGCCGAGACCGCGTACCTCACCGATCACCGGGTGGCGCTCGGCAAGATCGCGCAGGCCGGGGCCGAGCACGTCGACGCCGATGTGCTTCGCGTTCTCGACGATGCCCTCGTCCTTCATCGCGTCGATCGAGGCGACGATGGACGCCGTGGCCAGCGGGTGGCCCGAGTAGGTGAGCCCACCGGGGAACACCCGGTCGTCGAACGTCGCGGCGATCTCGTCGCTGATGACGACGCCGCCGACCGGCACGTAGCCGGAGTTGGAGCCTTTGGCGAAGGTGATGAGGTCCGGTGTGACACCGAAGTTCTCGAAGGCGAACCACGTGCCGCAGCGGCCGAAGCCGGCCATGACCTCGTCGAGGATCAGCACGATGCCGTGCTTGTCGCACAGTGCCCGGACGCCCTCGAGGTAGCCGGGCGGGGGGACGAGGACGCCGGCGGTGCCGACGACCGACTCGAGCAGGATCGCGGCGATCGTGCCCGGGCCTTCGAATGTGAGCACCTGGTCGAGGTGCTGCAGCGCACGCTCACACTCCTCGGCCCCGGTCTGCGACCAGAACGACGAGCGGTAGAGATAGGGGCCGAAGAAGTGCACGTGGGAGTCGGCGAACTCGTTGGGCCAGCGCCGCGGGTCACCCGTCGCGGCGATCGCCGAACCAGTATTGCCATGGTAGGAGCGGTAGAACGACATCACCTTGCGTCGTCCGGTGTGCAGGCGTGCCATCCGGATCGCGTTCTCGATGGCGTCCGCGCCGCCGTTGGTGAAGAAGACCTTGGTGAGGTTGGCTGGCGCGAGGTCGGCGATGCGCTTCGCGGCCTCGCCGCGCGCAGCGTTCGCGTGCTGGGGCGCGATGGTCGAGAGCAGCCCTGCCTGCGCCTGGATGGCAGCGACGACCTTCGGGTGCTGGTGCCCGATGTTGACGTTGACGAGCTGGCTGGAGAAATCCAGGAACCGGGTGCCGTCGTAGTCCCAGACGTAGGAGCCCTCGGCGCCGGCGATGGTCATCGGGTTGAGGGCGCCCTGCGCGGACCAGGAGTGGAAGACGTGTGCCCGGTCGAGGTCGTGGACGCGCTGACCCTCGGCCGGGTCGGGCTGGCCGTGGTGCGGCGTGACGGCAGTGCTCATGAGGGCTCCCAGGTCGAGGTGACCTGGCAAGGGTAGGGCTCACCGGCGTTCCACGTCAGACGCAGGGTGTCAGGCCAGACCGCCGTACGCCGACACCCTGTCGGCCAGGCCGCGCTGGACGTCGGGCCAGTCCTCGGCAGTGATCGAGAACATGACCGTGTCGCGCACCGTGCCGTCGCCGCGGCGGTTGTAGCGCCGCAGGACACCCTCGTAGGTGGCGCCGAGGCGGTGGATGGCCTGCTGCGAGCGGTGGTTGCGCACGTCGGTCTTGAGCTGCACGCGACCCATGTGCAGGGTGTCGAACGCGTAGGACAGCAGGAGCAGCTTGCACTCGGGGTTGACCACCGTGCCCCAGGAGGCTGGGTCGTAGGAGGTGTTCCCGATCTCGAGCCGGGCGTCCTTGGGCACGATGTCGAGGAAGGACGACCAGCCCACGACGCTGCCTGCGTGCCGCTCGCCGACGTCGCGGATCAGGCGCACCGTCCACGGGAACCAGCCGCGGTCGAGGATGTCGGTGATCCAGTGCCGTGCGGTGGCGTCGTCGGGCAGCGGCCCGCCCGCCAGGTGCTGCCACACGTGGTCGTGGTCGATGGCCAGGCGCAGCCCGTGGGCGTCGTGCTGCGTCGTCGGCGTGAGCTCGACCCAGTCCCCGCGCAGGTGGATGCCGGGCGCCGGTGGCCAGTCCACGACCGGCCAGTGGACGTCGTCGGGTCGCGGGTCGTCCTGCGGCAGGAACCTGTCGTCGGTCACGGCCCCACGCTAGCCGTCGGTCCAGGCCCAGGCGGTCGGTTGCGGCGGGTGTGCCCACCGTCGCCGCGCAGTCAGGCCCGCGGTCCGTGGCGCTGAGCGCGCGCGGCCGAGGCACGAGGGAGTCAGTCCCCGACGGCCCACTGGCGCTTCAGTGCGGCCTCGGCCGAGTCCAGGTCGACCCCGAGGTTGCGGGCCGCGGCGACCAGGTCGCGGGCGGCCGCCTGCAGCCGCTGGTCCTTCTGCGACCGGGACGCGCGCACCGTCGAGGGCTCGAGCACCACCGTGCCACCCCGACGCCGAGACTCGACCAGCCTGGACGACTCCAGCTCCCGGTAGGCCCGCGCCACCGTCCCGGGCGCGATGCCGAGGTCGTGGGCGAGCTGGCGGATCGTCGGGAGCGACGCGCCGGCGCGCAGGTGGCCGGCGCGCACCAGCACCTCGATCTGCCCCCGGATCTGCTCGTACGGCGGGACGCCGGAGGACGGGTCGACGGTGATGACCGTCGCGGTCACGACAGCTCCCGCACGGGCGCCGGATGTGCGGCCTGGTCCGGGACGACGCGGAACGGGCGCACGGCCAGCAGCCAGGCGATCCGGGCACCGGCCAGCAGCGCGGCGACGTAGACAAGGAGCAGGGAGCCCTTCGCGTCACCTGTGGCGGTGATGAGGGCGAACAGGAGCGAAGCGAGCGACCAGGACCCGACGAGCACCACGGGACCACCGATCGCATGCAGGCCACGGGAACGCAGCCCGTCGTCGGCGGCAAGGACGTCGGCCTCGTCGGACTGCGGGCGCGGTCGCTCGAGGATGGTGCGGGTGGCCCAGCGTGCGACGAGCCACGGCACGATCGCACCGGAGAGCAGGTCGAGACCAGACGGCGCACCGAGCAGCCCCCAGAGCGCGGCAGCAGCCGCGACCGACGCCACAGCGATCGCGAGCGGGACGCGCTGCGCCCAGGAACCGACGTAGTCGGCCTCGTGCCGCACGTCGAGCGACGCCGTCCTCGGCCCCGGACCGCGGCGTACGGCGTTTCCCACCTCGCCGATCACGGCTCCCGCGAGGAAGCCGCACGCCAGCACGACGACCGTGCCCGACCCGACGCTCGCCGTGCGCGTGAGCTCGGCGGAGTACATGAGACCGGCGAGGCAGAACGACGTCGCGACGACGACTCCCGCGACGCGCCAGCGGACGGTGCGCGCCAGCCCGTCGAGCACCAAGGACACGTTGGAGCCAGTGAGGTGGACGCCGGTGCGCTCGACGAACTGCACGACGCGCTTGTGCCTCACCGGCTCGCGCAGGTAGCCGACGAGCAGCACGGAGATGAGTGCGAGGGGCAGCCCGAAGAGGAGCACGAACAGGATCGTGACAGGGGCCATGCGGCTTGTGTATCACTGTATTGACACATTGAGCAAGAGTTGTCACGATGTAGACGTGACCACGACGTGGATGCCTGCCGACGAGGACGTGCTGCGCGAGGCCGTGACTTCGCGGCGCCAGGGCCGAGGCGTGCTGCTCGGGGCCCTTGCCATCGCCGTCGTGATCCCCGTCGTGGCCGTGGCGCTGCTCGTCGCCGGAGTCACGGCACCGCGCCTCACGATCGCCGGGAGCGGCGGCGAGTACGACACCCGCACGACCCGTGTGAGCTGGTTCTTCCAGGTCACCAACGACGGCCTGCGCCCGGTGACGGTGACGTCGTTCCGCGTCGTGAACCCCGACGGCAGCGAGTTCACCGCGATCCGCGACCTGGTGACGACGTCGACCATGGTTCCTGCCCGCACCACCGCTTCCGTCCCGCTGTCGTTCGCGATCGACTGCTTGCAGGTTCCACCCGCATCGACGACGGTCGGGTTCACCTCGACCGCGTCCCTGCCTCACACCGAGATCACCACGACGGGGGCCTGGCCGTGGCACACGGTGTCGACGGTCCCCAACCTGCTCGCGACCGACGAGCTCGGCCTCTACTGCCACCCCGAGACGGGGGACGACGCGTCGGGCTGAGGCTGCGGTAGCGCGGGTGTCGACGCCGGTTTCGCGGACGATGTCGTGCAGTCGCCGGGACCGCGACTCACGTCAGACGGCGGACGAACCGGACGTGGCCCGAGCTGTCGTCGACACCGTCGATCGCGAAGCCGATCGCGGTGTGGAACGCGACCGACGCGGTGTTGACCATCGAGGTGACGCACCGGATGGTCCTGACACTGCGGCCCGCAGCCTCGTGGGCGAACCGTTCGTGCAGCTCATAGCCGAGCCCTGAGCCCCGTTGATCGGGGCGCACTCCGGCGAAGTGAACCGACATCGCTCGGGGCCGGTGCGGTGATGTAACGCGCTGCACCCAGTAAGGCAGCAACGCCCTGAGAGCCTTCGGTCTGAGAGCCTTCGGTCTGCGAGCTCCGGAGCGGCTCGAGTGAGCTCGAGGCCTTCCCGCCAACGCTCTCCGTCGTGTTCGATGGGCGCATCCGACAGCGGGAGGCTCGATGCCGAGCGGCGATGAGATCCGAGACAGTCAGCGAGCGGCGTGGGCCGGGCTCTCTGCGGGCTGGGCGAAATGGGACTCGGTCATCATGGATCAGCTGAGACCGGTCAGCACAGCGATGATCGACCGTCTCGAGATCGCCGATGATCAGCGGCACCTCGACATCGCCTCAGGCACTGGTGAGCCGGGGCTGAGCGTCGCCAGCCTCGCGCCCAGGGGGCACGTCGTCCTGACCGACCTTGCGGCCGAGATGCTCGACATCGCGACGCGACGAGCGGACGCGCAGGAGATCACGAACTTCGAGACCCAGGTGTGCAGCGCCGACGACCTGCCCTTCGCGGACGCGACATTCGACAGTGTCTCGGTGCGGTTCGGCTACATGTTCCTCCCCGACCTCGCGACAGCGACAGCCGAGTTCGCGCGCGTGCTCAAGCCGGGCGGACGCCTCTGCTCGTCGGTCTGGGTCAAGCCCGAGAAGAACCCATGGACGTCCATCGTCATGCAGGCCATCGCGACAGAGACGACGTTGGTGCCGCCCGACCCCGACGGTCCGAGCATGTTCCGGTGCGCCGCCCCGGGACACGTGAGTGCCTTGTACGAGGCAGCGGGGCTGAGTGACGTTGCCGTGTGGGACGTCGACGTCGAGCTCGTGACGCGATCGCCCGAGGAGTACTGGGAGATGATCAGCGAGCACGTCTCGCTCGCAGTGGCAGCGCTTCAACAGGTCGACGAAGCGGCGCGGGAACGGATCGCGACCTCCGTCGTCGCCATGGTCGGCACCTACGACCAGGACGGCAAGGTGAGGACTCCGGGCGTGGCCCGCTGCATCGTCGGCACGAAGTAGCCGCACCCGGATCCCATCGCCGGGAAACCTGCGTTGCCACGGACAGACGGCGCTGCAGGCAGCCTCTCCGCGTGGCGATGGTGCCGGGTATCACGCGCCGGTGGAGGGCCGAACCGTCACTGCCGCTAGGCGAGCAGGTCGTGGACGACGATCGTCTGGTCGCGCTCCGGGCCGACGCCGATCGCGGAGATCCGGGTGCCGGAGTGCTCCTCGAGGTAGGACACGTACTCGCGTGCCGCCTTGGGGAGGTCGCTGAGCTCACGCGCCGTCGAGAGGTCCTCGGTCCAGCCGGGCAGGTACTCATACACCGGCTTCGCGTGGTGGAAGCCCGTCTGCGTCATGGGGAGCTCGGTGGTGCGCTCCCCGTCGACGTCATAGGCGACGCAGACCGGGATGCGGTCCCAGCCGGTGAGGACGTCGAGCTTGGTGAGCACGAGGTCGGTGACGCCGTTGACGCGACCGGCGTAGCGGGCGATCGGGACGTCGTACCACCCGCAGCGGCGCGGACGCCCCGTGGTGGTTCCGAACTCGTGGCCGACCTGGCGCAACCTCTCGCCGTCGTCGTCGATCAGCTCTGTCGGGAACGGACCCTCGCCGACGCGCGTGATGTAGGCCTTCGCGATGGCGATGACCCGGGTGACCGCTGTCGGCGGGATGCCGGCGCCGGTGCAGGCACCGCCGGCGGTCGCGTTGGACGACGTGACGAACGGGTAGGTGCCGTGGTCGACGTCGAGGAGGGTGGCCTGGCCGCCCTCGAGCAGCACGACCTCGCCGCGACCGAGCGCATCGCCGAGCACGAGAGTGGTGTCAGAGACCATGGGGCGCAGGCGGTCCGCGTGGGCGAGGAGCTCCTCCACGACCTCGTCGACCTCGATCGCCCGACGGTTGTAGACCTTCACGAGCAGGTGGTTCTTCTGGTCGAGGGCGCCTTCGACCTTCTGGCGCAGGATCTTCTCGTCGAAGATGTCCTGGACGCGGATGCCGACGCGGCTCATCTTGTCGGAGTACGTCGGGCCGATGCCGCGACCGGTGGTGCCGATGCGGCGGCTGCCGAGGAAGCGCTCCGTCACCTTGTCCAGGGTGCGGTTGTAGGACGGGATGATGTGCGCGTTGGCACTCACCAGCAGGCGCGAGGTGTCGACGCCGCGGGCCTCGAGGCCGTCGATCTCGTGGAACAGCACGGAGAGATCGATGACGACGCCGTTGCCGATCACCGGGATGACGCCCGGCGTGAGGATGCCCGAGGGCAGCAGGTGGAGGGCGTACTTCTCTGTGCCGATGACGACGGTGTGGCCGGCGTTGTTGCCGCCGTTGAACTTCACGACGTAGTCGACGCGGCTGCCGAGCAGATCGGTGGCCTTGCCCTTTCCTTCATCGCCCCATTGGGCACCGAGCAGCACGATCGCCGGCATCGGGACTCCCTCGGTGTGACTGTGTGCACCACCGAGGGGTGGTGCCACCAGAGACTACCGGCCCTGCCCCCGGACGCGGGCACCCGCGTACGGTCGGCGGTCGCCCGGAGCTCGGCGCACGCGCCTCTGCTCGCCGCTCAGCGCGGGACGGGGACGGTGGTGCGCGTCGCGAGGGTGAGCGCGTAGTCGCCATCGCGGTCGGTGCGGATTGCCGTGACGTCGAACCCTGCGGCGGCGAGCTCGGCCCGGATTCCGGCAGGGCGGAACTTCGTCGAGATCTCGATGCGGATCTCCTCCCCACAGGAGAGGTCGAGCTCGATCCCCGCACCGGGGATCCGCACGTGCTGCGGCATCTCGGCCCTGATCCGAAGGTCCATCCGCTCCATCCGCGTATCCCAGAAGGGCACGTAGGTGAAGGCGTCGATGTCGAAGTCGGCGCCGAGCTCGCGGTTGAGCACGCGCAGGGAGTTCAGGACGAACTCCGCCGTGATCCCACGCGAGTCGTCGTAGGCGGCGATGAGGCGGTCGGCATCCTTGACCAGATCGGTGCCCAGCAGCAAGGAGTCGCCGGGCTCGAGGGAGTCGGCCAGCGCCCCGAGGAAGGCAGCTCGCTCCTCGACGTAGAGGTTGCCGATCGTTCCGCCGAGGAAGGCCACCATCCGCCGCCCGCCCTTCGGCAGGTTCCCCAGGTGCAGGGTGAAGTCACCGACCACTGCCTCGACCTGCAGCCCCGGGTAGGCCGCCGAGATGTCCGAGGCGGCCGTGCGCAGGGTCGACTCGGAGACGTCCACGGGCACGAAGCGGTCGAGCTGGCCGGTGGCCGTGAACGCGTCGAGCAGGGTGCGGGTCTTGTCCGAGGTGCCACTCCCGAGCTCGATGATCGTGGTGGCCCCGGACTCTCGGGCGATGTCGGTTGCATGGTCGGCAAGGATCTCTCGCTCGCACTCGGTCGGGTAGTACTCCGGCAGCCTGGTGATGGCGTCGAAGAGCTGCGACCCGCGGTCGTCGTAGAGCCACTTCGGCGGCAGGCTGCGCGGCAGCGCCCCGAGGCCACGGCGGACGTCCTCGACGAGACCGGACGCCGCCCAGTCCGACGCGAGGAGCACGTCGATGATCGGCTCCTTGACGCGCGTCATGCGGGCACCGGGGCCGACAGCGCGGGCGCTCCACCGTCCGCCAGCCGGACACCCGACAGTGCCCACCGCGCCGCGTGCGGGAAGAAGTTGCGGTACGTCGGGCGCGCGTGGCTCGCCGGGGTCAGCGCGCAGCCGCCGCGGAGCACCATCTGGTTGGACATGAACTTCCCGTTGTACTCGCCGATCGCGCCCTCGGCCGGATGGAACCCTGGGTAGGGGTGGTATGCCGACGTCGTCCACTCCCAGCAGTCGCCGTACGCCTGGCGCAGCCGTCCGGTGCTGGGGCCGGCGCCGCGGGGGTGGAATGTCTCGGTGTCGGCGAGGTTGCCGGCCACGGGAAGTCCGTCGCTCACGGCCGCGTGTTCCCACTCGGTCTCGCTGGGAAGGCGCTTGCCGGCCCACGATGCGTACGCCTCAGCCTCATAGAAGCTGACGTGGCTCACCGGCAGCCCGGGGTTGACCGGCCACGTGCCGTGGAGCGTGTGCTCGAACCACACACCGTCGAGCTCGACCCAGTACAGCGGTGCGGACCAACCATCGGAGCTGACCTTCGCCCAGCCGTCGGACAGCCAGAACTCGTGACGCCGATATCCGTTGTCGGCCATGAACTCCAGCCACTCACCGTTGGTGACGAGGCGGTCAGCGAGACGGAACGGCTCGAGCCACACGCGGTGGCGCGGCTCCTCGTTGTCGAAGTGGAAGCCGTCACCACCGTGACCTACCTCGACGAGACCGCCCTCGACGTCGACCCACCCGAGGCTGTCGGGCACGGTGACGGCGAGCGGGCTGCCGGCGTAGACGGGCTGCGTCGGGTTGCGCGAGAGCACGTGCTTGATGTCCATCAGGAGCAGTTCCTGGTGCTGCTGCTCGTGGTGGAAGCCAAGCTCGAGGACGGGCGTGAGCTTCTCCAGCGTGCCGCCGTCGAGGCTCGCGACGAGGTCGCGCATCCGGGTGTCGACGTCGGCGCGGTAGGCGCCGACCTCGTGCGCTCCCGGGCGGCTGATGAGCCCCCGGTCGGGACGCGAGTACCTCGGTCCGACCGACTCGTAGTAGCTGTTGAACAGGAACCAGTACTTCTCCTGGAACGGCGAGAAGCCCGGCTCATGGTCGGCAAGCAGGAAGGTCTCGAAGAACCACGTGACATGGGCCCGGTGCCACTTCGTCGGAGAGACGTCGGGCATCGACTGGACGGTCTGGTCCTCCGGCGACAGGGGGGCTGCGAGCGACTCGGTGTGGGCCCGGACCTGGTCGAACCGCTCGACGAGGGCCTCAGGTGTCCAGTGATCGGGGGTCACGCGCGGTACCTCCTCGGCGAAGTTCCCCGGCCCGGTCGTGGACGACCGGGCCTCAGGGCCATCTTGAGGCTAGCGCCGGGATCCCACGGGGTCATCCCTCCCGGGAGGTCCGTCATGGTTTGTTCATCTGGGGCCAGGGACCGGGTACCTCGGGCCTGGGACCTGGCGGCCAGCAGCACGACGCCCTCAGCGCGACAGCTGATCCGCGATCGCACGGCCAAGGGAGTCACCCGACAGCCACGCCGTCTCGATGCGCGGGGCGGTGCCCCAGTGGTCGCCGCAGAGACCGACGACCCCGTCGAAGGCGAAGGGTGCGGGCTCGGTCGCACGGGGCCGCGCGAGCGACCACCGGCGTACGTCCGACCAAGCGGGCGCCGTCGTGGTGCCGAGTGACTCCGCGAGCGCGTGGAGCATCATCGGTGCCCCGGCCGACGGGTCGTCGAGGTGACGTGCCGCGGCGAGCGACGTCGAGTGCGCGACGAGGACGGGTGCGCCGTCACCTCGACGCCGACCGTCGTCGGCGACGAACCCGAGCACGGCGGAGTCGTTGATGAACATGGCGTCGAAGGGGTCCCAGCAGTGCTCGTCGTACGCCGCCACCACGGTCAGGACAGGTTCCCAGTGCTGGTCGGTGATGTGGACCTGCGCCGGATCATCAGCCGCGAGGATATCTCTCGCCTGCGGCCCGGGCATGGCCAGGACCACGACGTCGAACGGCTCGGCGTCGACGACGCACCCGGCGCCCGAGCGCGTGACGTCCTCGACCTCGTGCGGGTGGATGAGGACCGGGAGATCCGCCGCGAGGTCCTCGACGAGTGAGCGCAGCCCACCAGGGGCGGCGTACCGCATCGGACCGGTGACGTGGCTCGTGGAGCCGTCGGGGCTCCGCGACAGGAAAGTGTCGGTCCACTCCCGCAGCAGCGAGCGCGACGTCCAGTCGTCCACGACGTCACCGAAGCGCGGGTTGTCCGCCGTGAGGTAGGCGGCACCCACGTCGACGACGCGACCGTCGTAGGGAAGACCGGTGTCGCGCAGCGTGCGGGCGGCCATCCGGCCGCCGAGGCGGCGACCGCGGTCGAGTACCACGACGTCGACGCCGCGGTGGTGCAGGGCCAGGGCGCACGCGACGCCGGAGATCCCCGCGCCCACCACCGCCACGCGGTCGGGCATCACGAGGCCGTCAGCGCCCTTCGAGTGCGTCGGCACCGGCAGGTGAGGACTCGCGCAGGAACAGCGTGCAGCGGGTCGACTCGTCGTCCTCGCCGATCGTCGCCGCGGCGCGGGCCAGCGCGTGGAGGCAACGGAGGAACCCACGGTTGGGCTCGTGCTCCCACGGGACAGGGCCGTAGCCCTTCCAGCCATTGCGCCGCAGGAGGTCGAGGCCGCGGTGGTATCCGACGCGCGCGTAGGCATAGGACTCGATCGTGCGCCCGCCGGCGAACGCGGCGTCGGCGAGGACCGCCCAGGCCAGGCTGCTCGTGGGGTGCTCGGCGGCGACGACGAGCGGGTCCGTGCCGGCGTCGAGGGCCAGCCGCGGCGCCGGGTCGTCAGGAAGGTAGGTGGGGGGAGGTCCGCCGAGGAGGTTCTGGTCCACAGTCACGCCACCCATCCTCCCCCACGCGGCACCGTCCGCCCACCCGGCCGGGTGCACCCGGCCAGGTGCCCCCGGCCGGGCGGGCGACGGCCCCGCTCGTGCCGAGGCACGGGCGGGGCCGTCGCGCGGTGGGTGGTACTACGTGATCTTGGTGCCGACGGACCTGAGGTCCTCGCAGCCCTTGGTCACGCGCGCGGCCATGCCGGCCTCGGCGGCCTTGCCCCAGGCGCGGGGGTCGTACTGCTTCTTGTTGCCGACCTCGCCGTCGACCTTGAGGACACCGGCGTAGTTGGTGAACATGTGGTCGACGACGGGACGCGTGAACGCGTACTGCGTGTCGGTGTCGATGTTCATCTTGACGACGCCGTAGTCGAGCGCCTCGCGGATCTCCGAGAGCAGCGAGCCCGAACCACCGTGGAACACGAGGTCGAACGGCTTGTCCTTGCCGTACTTCGCGCCGACGGCGTCCTGGATGTCCTTGAGGATCGAGGGCGTCAGGACGACGTTGCCGGGCTTGTAGACGCCGTGGACGTTGCCGAAGGTCGCTGCGACCATGTAGCGGCCGCGCTCGCCGAGACCGAGCTTGGCGGCGGTCGCGAGACCGTCGTCGGTCGTGGAGAACAGCTTGGCGTCGTGAGTTGCCTCGACGCCGTCCTCCTCGCCGCCGACGACGCCGATCTCGAGCTCCATGATGATGTTGGCACGCTGGCACTTGTCGAGGAGCTCCTCGGCGATGGTGAGGTTCTCCGTCAGCGCGATGGCCGAACCGTCCCACATGTGCGACTGGAACAGCGGCAGACGGCCCGCGGCGACGCGCTCGAGCGAGACGTCGATCAGCGGACGCATGTAGCCGTCCAGCTTGTCCTTCGGGCAGTGGTCGGTGTGCAGCGCGATCTGGACGTCGTACTTCGCCGCGACGATGTGGGCGAACTCGGCGAGAGCGACCGCGCCGGTCACCATGTCCTTGACCGCCTGGCCCGACGCGAACTCCGCGCCGCCCCAGGAGAACTGGACGATGCCGTCGCTCTCGGCCTCGGCGAAACCGCGGATGGCGGCGTTGATGGTCTGGGACGACGTGCAGTTGATCGCGGGGTAGGCGAAGGCGCCGGCCTTGGCGCGGTCGAGCATCTCGGCGTAGACCTCAGGGGTGGCAATGGGCATGTCGAAGGCGCTCCTAGCAGAGACGTTGTCAGTGGTCGGTGGGCAGACGTGCTCACCGGTCTGATCCCATCCTGTCACGCAGGAGGTAAGCGCTTCCAGGCCACGGGCCACCTGATACGTGGCTACCTCATCACACCCACGGGGCACGGAAACCCCGTGCGCGGACGGACCCGACGCGAGTCAGTACCTCGCCCGCGCGCACTCCAGGGGCCCTGCTCAGCCGCCGGAGGGTGCGCCCGAGAGGTCGCGGTCGGGCCCGCGGAGCGCGCCGAGCACCAGCACCTCTCCGACCACGAGGACCGTCGCCCACAGCGGGTGCCCGAGACGGGCCAGCCCCCACGCGGCGACGGCGAACAGCACCAGCTCGGCCACGATCCGGGCCGCGAGCGGCAGCGCGACGCTGCGCTTGGGCGAGAGGAACACTCCCCACAGGGTCGCGACGACGGCCGGTAGCACCGCAGCGAGCAGCCAGCGCACCGGCCCCACGACCAGCCCCGCGCCGATCACGGTGTACGCCGTCAGCAGTGCCAGCTCGAACGCGAACCGCAGCGCCGCAAGCAGACCCAGCCATCCCGACAAGGAGAACGAGGCGTCCCCCCGGGGAGGTTGTCCGGAGTCACCCATGGCCCGCCCCCGCCGCCCGCCCACCGTGTCGCGGACCGGTCTCGGCCTCGCCGAACTCGTGACGACGGATCCAGGCGTGCATCGCGATCGCCGCGGCTGCACCGACGTTGATCGAGCGCGTCGAGCCGTACTGGGCGATGGACACGGTCGCGTCGCACGCGGCCCGCGCGGCGTCGGAGAGACCGGTGCCTTCCTGGCCGAAGAGCAGCACGCACTCGCGCGGCACGTCGTAGGTCTCGAGCGGCACGGCGCCCGGCAGGTTGTCGACACCGACGAGCACCAGCCCCTCGCCGCGTGCCCACGCGGCGAGCGCGCCGGCGTCGTCGTGGTGCTCGACGTGGAGGTAGCGGTCGGTCACCATCGCCCCGCGGCGGTTCCACCGGCGGCGTCCGACGATGCGCACCGAGGCGGCGTTGAAGGCGTTGGCCGTCCGCACCACGGACCCGATGTTGAAGTCGTGCGCGAGGTTCTCGATGGCGACGTGGAACGGGTGCCTCGTGAGGTCGAGATCGGCGACGATCGCCTCGACCCGCCAGTACCGGTAGCCGTCGACGACGTTGCGCCGGTCACCGTCGCGGAGCAGGTCGGCGTCGTACCGCGTGCCCTCGGGCCACGGGTGCGGGTGGGGTCCCACCCCGACGCCGGTGACGACACCACGACCGGGAATCGCGCCGTCGTCGGCGGACGCCTCCTCGGCCGGGTCGCCCGCCACCTCGTGCATGGGCGCCAGCGTAGGCCGACGCCTACCCTCGACCTGTGATCGCCGACCCCAACCTCGCCTCGCTGACGGCGGTGGCGGTCTACGCGGTCGTGTGGGGGTTCCTGTTCGCCGAGTGCGGGCTGCTCCTGGGCTTCCTGCTGCCCGGCGACACGATCCTGTTCGGCGCCGGGCTGCTCGCTGCGTCGCCCTCCAGCGACGTGAACATCGCCCTTCTCGTTGCGGGGGCGTTCGTCGCCGCGGTAGCCGGCAACGAGGTCGGCTACCTGACCGGGCGCCGGTACGGCCGGGGCTGGCTCGAACGCCGCGAGACCGGCCGCGCCCAGGACCAGCTCCGGCGTACCGAGCGCTTCTACGACCGCTACGGCTGGTGGTCGGTCGTGGTCGCCCGATGGGTGCCCTGGGTGCGCACGTTCACCCCGGTGGTCGCCGGCACGGCGGTGATGCGGAGGCGGTCGTTCAGCTCGGCCAACGTGGTCGGCGCCCTCGGGTGGGCCGTCGCGCTGCCGGTGCTGGGGTACCTGGCCTACCAGCTCCCCGTGCTGCGCACCATCGCGCTGGTGGTCGCCGCTGTCTCGGTCGGGATGGCGTTCGTCGGGCTCGCGGTCGTGCTGGTCCGGGGTGCCCTGAGCCGACGCAACGCCGACCCGGAGACGGGGCCGGAGACGTGACCCGACCCTGACCTCACCGCGAGGTCCGGTCAGGGTCCACTCACAGCGGACGTACACGCCGGTCGCGTAGCCTCCTCCGGTGACCTTCGCCCCCGCGCTCGCCGCCGTGTCAGCTCTCGGCCCCGAGTGGATACAGCCGACCTACATCCTCGAGAAGTTCGGTACCGCGGCGTTCATCGCGGTGCTGGTGATCATCTTCATCGAGTGCGGCCTGCTCGTGTTCTTCCTGCCCGGGGACTCCCTGCTGTTCGTCACCGGCCTGTTCATCGCCACGGGGCAGATCAGCGTCCCGCTGTGGCTCGCGTGCGTGCTGCTGTCCGTCGCCGCTGTCGCGGGCAACATCTCCGGCTACTGGATCGGCTACCGGGTCGGGCCCTCGCTCTTCCACCGTCCCGACTCCAGGCTGCTCAACCCTGACGGCATCGCGAAGACGCACGCGTTCTTCGAGAAGTACGGGCCGAAGGCGATCGTGCTCGCCCGCTTCGTCCCGATCGTGCGGACGTTCATCACGGCGATGGCCGGAGTCGGGCGCATGGAGTTCCGCACATACGTGACCTACTCCGCCGTCGGCGGCGTCCTGTGGGCGTCGAGCCTCACGATCCTGGGCTACTACCTCGGCACCTACGACTTCGTGAAGAAGAACATCGAGTTCATCGCCGTGCTCATCGTCGTCATCTCGTTGCTGCCGGCCGGGTACGAGTGGTGGAAGTCGCGACGCGAGACCGGCGCGGAAGCAGCCTGACCTCCGTACCGCACCAGCACGGTCGCCCTGCGGCGCTGCGCGGCGGAACCGTCGCGGCTCAGGCTCTCCGCGGCATCGACGGCAGGATCTCGCTCGGGCGCAGGCCACGCTCGGACATGGCCTCCTGCACGGCTTCCCGTGTCGGCGTCGTCAGCCGATCGGTGTAGGCCTCCCACGGAACGGCACGGACCAGTGCGCGCAGCGCGGTCGCGCGGGCGAAGAGATCGAGCGGCTCGAGGCGCGCGCCGCTGCGGCCGGTGAGCCGGTCGTCCTTCGTCGTCCACGACTGCGCCGGTGCGGCGAGCAGCGCGCGGCGCACGGTGGCGTCGATGACAGCACGTGCGAGCCATGGCTCCGCGGCCCGGACGACGTAGTACTTCTCGAAGTGGGGGTCACCGAGATGGACATCGCGCATGCCGTCACTGAGCTGGGCGACGTGCTTGTCGGCAGCCACCATCTCCATGCGCGGGAGCACGCCAGGAGCCACCAGCTCCAGCACGGTCGCGTGCGCGCGGTCCTCGAACGCCCTGACGGCCACGCCCTCGATCTCCCCCACCAGGACGCCCGACGTGGTGAGGTCCCACCCCATGGCCCGGGCGTAGCGGCGCAAGCGCACGCGTCGGCTGTGGCCGGCCAGCCAGGACGTCCCGGAGTCGTGGGCGCTCGCGTGCGGCGGGGCTGACGACGACTGGTCGCCCGGCATCCCGTACATCACGCGCCTCACCCCCAACAAGACCGCCGTGCGGCGGGCCCTGCTGCGAGTGTCGACGGTGCGTAGGCGGATGCGATGCTCCGAACGGGTGATCGTCACCCGCGAGGAGCAGTACGCAGAGTCAGCCCAGACCGAGGTCGCTGAGGGAGTATGCCGTGCAGTACGGCAGCCCGGTCGCCTCGACCGCAGGTGCGGCACCGCGCTCGACGATGACCGCGACGCCCACGACCTCCGCACCTGCCGCGCGCAGCGCCTCGACCGCGGTGAGGACCGAGCCCCCGGTGGTGGAGGTGTCCTCGACGGCGAGCACACGGCGTCCGGCGACGTCCGGGCCCTCGATCCGGCGCTGGAGGCCGTGGGCCTTCTCGCTCTTGCGGACGACGAAGGCGTCGAGACGCCGGCCCTGGGCCGCCGCGGCGTGAAGCATCGCGGTCGCCACCGGGTCGGCACCGAGCGTGAGCCCGCCGACGGCGTCGTAGTCGAGGTCGGAGGTGAGGTCGAGCATGACGCGACCGATCACGGGCGCCGTGGCACCGTCGAGGGTCACGCGGCGCAGGTCGACGTAGTAGTCGGCCTCCTTGCCGCTCGAGAGCACGACGCGGCCGTGCACGACGGCCTTGTCGAGGATGTCCTGGCGGAGGGTTTCGCGATCAGCAGCTGACGTCACGAGTCGCCATCGTAGTCGCGGCGCCGCGTGCGGCGGGCTGGGCGCAGGGCCTGAGGTGGGGCAGGCTGGACCGGTGAGCACCTCGACGATCGTGCTGTGCCCGCCGCTGCCTGGGGCGTCGGCGGGCTTCGACGCCGCCGACGTCGTCGACGCCGTCCTGGAGGACGCGCGCGCGTCCGGCGTCCGGGCGCAGTCGCCGTACGTCCCGGATCCCGAGGAGGGGGACGACGTCCGCACGGTGCGCGCCCACTGGGTCGCGCACCTCGCGATCGGGCTGGCGACCGGAGGGGTGGTGGCCCCGGTGCTCCTCGTCCTCGGCGGCACGAGCGGAGCCCTCGCACCGGCGGTCGGGTTCAGCCAGAAGGCCTCGCGCCGCGCCGTGTCCGGCTATGTGCTCGTCGACGCCGTGGTGCCGCCGGCGGAGTCCCGCGGGGGGGACTGGCCCGATGCGCCGGTGCACTACGTCGCATCGCCCGACGCGGAACCACTCGAGGTGAACCAGGCGCGGCTCCGCGGCTGGACCGTGCACGAGATCCACGAGCTGACGCCGCTGGCGATCGCGGACGTCGTCGTGCGGATCGCCGTCGGCTGACGGGACCGGCGTCCCGCCGTCAGCGGGCGGCGCGGTCGGGTCCGCGGACCGCTGAGGCCCGCCGGACGAGGGGCCGAGGCAGGTAGCGGGCGAGCGTCGACAGGGCCTTGTACTGCACCCCCGGCACGGACACCGGTCGGCCGCGGCGGAAGTCGCTGAGCGCGGCGCGGACGAGGTCGGGGGCGTCGAGCCACATCCAGTCCGGCAGGTGGGAGACGTCCATCCCCCCGCGCTGGTGGAACTCGGTGTGGGTGAACCCCGGGCACAGCGCCATCACCGTGACGCCGGTGTCGGCCACCTGGCGGTCGACCGACTCGGAGAACACCGTGACCCAGGACTTGGCCGCGCTGTAGGTGCCGCCCGCGATGAAGCTCGCGACGCTCGAGACATTGATGACGCCGCCGGTGCCCCGCCCGATCATCCCCGGCAGCGCCGCGTGCGTGAGGCGCATCACCGCAACGACGAGGACGTCGATCATCGCCTGCTCGGCGTCGAGGTCGCCGCCGACGAAGAGCTGGTTGACGCCGAAGCCGGCGTTGTTGACGAGCAGGTCCACCGGCCTCGCGGCGTCCGCGAGCCGCTCCTCGACGACGCGGAGCTCGTCCCTGACGGTCAGGTCCGCGACCATCACCTCGCACTGGATCCGGTGCCGCGCGGCGAGCTCGTCGGCGAACGTCTGAAGTCGTTCGCCGTTGCGTGCGACGAGCACGAGGTCGTCGCCGCGCGCCGCGACCTGGCGGGCGAACTCGGCGCCGATACCGGCCGTCGCACCTGTGATGAGAGCAGTGGTCATGCCACCCATCCTCCCCCTCGGCCAGTTGACCGCAGAACGGAACTACCCGGTTCGCAGACCTGGACCGGACGGTCCTGCGTCCGCTCGGGCCCGAGGCGCCGTCAGCGGCCGCCGGAGACCGCCAGCAGCGTGCCGGTCGTGTACGACGACGCCGACGACAGCAGCCACACGACCGCCTCCGCGACCTCGGCGAGCTCGCCGGAGCGCCGCATCGGGACGGTGGGACGGATCCGCGCGGGACGGCCCGGCTCGCCCGCCGCGGCGTGGAGCTCGGTGTCGACGAGCCCGAGGGCGACGGCGTTGACCCGGACGCCTTCGGTCGCCACCTCCGTGGCCAGGCCGACGGTGAGCGTGTCGAGGGCGCCCTTGCTGGCGGCGTAGTGGACCCACTCGCCGGGGCTGCCGAGGACGGCGGCGCGCGAGGACACGTTGACGATGGCCCCGCCGGTGCCGCCGTGCAGCGTCGACATCCGGCGTACGGCGGCGCCCGCGCACAGGAAGGCGCCCACGACGTTGACGGCCATCACCTGCGCCAGTGCCTGCGGCGTCACCTCGTCGACCCGGCCGAAGCCGCCGGTGATCCCGGCGTTGTTCACCAGTCCGGTCACCGGCCCGCGCCAGGCGTCGGCCGCAGCGAAGAGCCGCTCGACGTCGACGGGGGCGCTGATGTCTGCGCGCACCGCCAGAGCGTGCCCGCCGGCCGCCTCGACCCGGCGCACGACGTCGGCCGCCGCCTCGGCGTCGCGCACGTGGTCGACCACCACGTCCCAGCCGGCCGCCGCCAGGGCGAGGCACGCAGCAGCACCGACTCCGCGCGATCCCCCGGTGACGACCACGGTCCCCGAACCACGCACACGAGCTGCCCCATCCATGGAGGGGAGCCTGCCACGGGTCGCCCGGTCGGGCTCAGGGGCAGCCCCCGGCTGTCGATGCACCGGTGCTGACGTCGCCGGACCCGGCGATACCGGCTCGCGAGGTCCCGGCGCCGTACCCTCGCGGACGTGACGCGTCGCCAGCCACCCCTCGTCCCGCGCATGCACGAGCACTCCTCGAGCGTGTTCGGCGAGATGAGCGCGCTCGCCGTGGCCACCGGATCGGTCAACCTCGGCCAGGGCTTCCCCGACACCGACGGTCCTGACATGGTGAAGGACGCGGCGATCCGCGCCATCCGCGAGGGACGCGGCAACCAGTACCCACCGGTGCACGGCGTGCCTGAGCTGCGGCGCGCGATCGCCGAGCACCAGCGTCGCTTCTACGGCATCGAGATCGACGCCAGGACCGACGTCGTCGTGGCGACGGGTGCGTCCGAGGCGATCGCCGCAGCGCTGCTCGCCCTGGTCGAGTCCGGCGACGAGGTCGTGCTGTTCTCCCCGTGGTTCGACCTCTACGCCGCCGCGGTGTCCCTCGCCGGCGCGACCCGCGTCGAGGTACCGCTCACGGCCGGCACCTTCCGTCCCGACGCCGCGGCCCTGCGCGCGGCGATGACGCCACGCACCCGGGTACTGCTCCTGAACTCCCCGCACAACCCCACCGGCAGCGTCTTCACCCGCGAGGAGCTCACGGCGATCGCGGCCGTCGTCGAGGAGCACGACCTGTGGGTCATCAGCGACGAGGTCTATGAGCACCTCGTCTTCGACGGGTCCGAGCACGTCCCGTTCGGCACGATCCCCGGCATGGCCGAGCGCACCCTCACGATCGGCAGCGCGGGCAAGTCGTTGTCGATGACGGGGTGGAAAGTCGGCTGGGCCACCGGGCCGACCGACCTCGTCGCCGCCGTGCGGGTCGTACGGCAGCACCTCTCCTACGTCTCGAGCGGACCCTTCCAGTGGGCGGTCGTCGACGGCCTCGCCCTGCCGGACACGTACTGGACGTCGTTCCGCGACGGTCTCCAGCGCGGGCGCGACGTGCTCTGCGACGGCCTCGCCGACCTCGGATTCCCCGTCACCGTCCCCCAGGGCACGTACTTTGCCACGACCGACGTCCGCCCCATGGGCTACGCCGACGGCACCGCCTTCTGCCGCGACCTGCCCCACCGCGCCGGTGTCGTGGCCATCCCGCACGCGGCGTTCCACGACGACGTCGACGCCGGGAAGCCCTACGTCCGCTGGGCGTTCTGCAAGCGCGCCGAGGTCCTCGACGAGGCGCTGACCCGGCTGCGCCGCGCCTTCGACTGACCGCGCAGCCGCACGCGCGCGCCACCACCACCCCGACAGCGACGACAGCGGAGGGTCGCCCTAGCCGGCGTCGCGCCCGGGACGATGGCTCCACCAGGCAACGGCGACCACCGCCCTCCTACGATCGAGGAGGACAGAGTCCAGACGCCGACCCTCGTGAGGCGGGTGATCGCGATGCCGGCCGGAGCGAGCAGGCCCCCCGGACGTGACCCCCACGAGCCCGGTGCCGATCGTCCCGTGTCGCGGCGGTTGCCAGGCACGCGCCATGACCGGCCACGGGGCGCTCGGCGTCGCGAGGGCCGCTACGGCCGGCCCGTGCTCCAGGTCGACTGCACCGGCGTGTACACCAGCCGGCCCACCATGTTCCAGCGGCTGGAGGCGCACGTCCTCGCGGACCGTCTCGACGGCGTCCTCGCGGCCGGGCTGCAGCCGGAGTCCGACGTCCTGCTGGCACTGCGTGCCCAGCGGCTCGCCTGCGAGTCGACGCGGCGCTACCTCGCGGCCAGCCTCCGCCGGCTCGTCTCGGCCTCGACGCCGACGCAGCACGACCCGCGCCCCCTCGGTGTCATGGCCGTCCTGCCGCGAGTGGCTGCCACGCGCGCGGACTTCGAGTCGCTGATCGACCGGCTGCTCACCCCCGCGCCGGTGTCGGCCCAGGGCGTGGCCCTTGTGCACATCCTGCTCCGCGACGGCTCCGGCCCGCTCTACCGCTACGAGTCGCGTGCCGACCTCGGCAGGCTGGTGCGCGCCGCGGTGGACGCGCTCGACCCGACCCGCGACTGGCCGGGCTGAGCGGATGCGAACCAGCCCGCGGTGACCAGCACGAGAAGTGCTAGGACCCCGACGCGGAACCCTACGAGCAGCTGACACCTGGTCTCCTGCTGGCACAGCTGATCGACTGACGACGGGAACGCAGACTCCGCGTCCTCACGCGGGAAGACGTCCAGCGGCGGCCAGCCGGGCCAGGACACTCCGCCGGCGACGTGGTCGTCCCAGCCCCGGTCACCGCGTGAGCATGACGGATGGACAAGGCCTCGCCGGAGCGGACGGGGATGCACCCGTTCCGTCAGCCGGGTGGACCGGGCACCCGCTGGCTAGGGAGCGAGCGGGTGGATCGGGGTCACAGCCAACCCGTCGAGCGCGACATCCAGGTCGACGACGACGGTGTCACCGTCGACCACCTCACCGGACAGGATCGCCTTCGCGAGCCGGTCGCCGATCGCCGACTGCACCAGCCGGCGCAGTGGACGGGCGCCGTACGCCGGGTCGAACCCGTTGAGGGCCAACCACTCCCGGGCCGCGGGTGTGACGTCGAGGATGAGCCGGCGATCGGCCAGACGCGCCTGCAGCAGGTCGACCTGCAACGCCACGATCGTCGAGAGCTCCTCGATCCCGAGCGGGTGGAACAGCACCGTGTCGTCGAGGCGGTTGAGGAACTCCGGCTTGAAGCTCGATCGGACGACGCCCATCACGGCGTCCTCCTTCTGCTGCTGACTCAAGGACTGGTCGGCGAGGAACATCGACCCGAGGTTCGAGGTGAGGATGAGGATCGCATTGCGGAAGTCGACCGTGCGTCCCTGGCCGTCAGTGAGCCGACCGTCGTCGAGCACCTGGAGCAGGACGTCGAAGACCTCGGGGTGCGCCTTCTCCACCTCGTCGAGCAGCACCACGGAGTAGGGCCGACGGCGCACAGCCTCGGTGAGCTGTCCGCCCTCCTCGTAGCCGACGTAGCCGGGAGGAGCACCGACGAGCCGCGCGACGGTGTGCTTCTCGCCGTACTCGCTCATGTCGATGCGCGTCAGGGCACGCTCGTCGTCGAAGAGGAACTCCGCGAGCGCCTTGGCGAGCTCGGTCTTGCCCACGCCGGTGGGTCCGAGGAACAGGAACGAGCCGGTGGGACGGTCCGGGTCCGAGACGCCGGCGCGCGCCCGGCGGACGGCGTCGGAGACGGCCGCGACCGCCTCGCGCTGGCCGACGACGCGGTGCCCGAGCTCCTCCTCCATCCGGAGCAGCTTCGCGGTCTCGCCCTCGAGCAGCCGGCCCGCCGGGATGCCGGTCCAGGCGCCCACGACCTCGGCCACGTCGTCTGGGCCGACCTCGTCGCGCACCATCCGCGCGCGGTCGCTCGACACAGCCACGGCAGCCGTCAGCTGCTCCTCGAGCGCCGGGATCTCCGCGTAGAGAAGGCGGGAGGCCTGCTCGAAGTCACCATCGCGCTGGGCCCGCTCGGCGAGCATGCGCAGCTCGTCGATCCGGATCTTGAGGTCGCCGACGTGGTCGAGGCCCTCCTTCTCCGCATTCCAGCGGGTACGCATGGCCGCGAGGTCCTCGGACTTGTCGGCGAGGTCGGCGCGCAGCTTGACGAGGCGCTCCTGCGAGGCGGCGTCGGTCTCGCGAGAGAGGGCGAGCTCCTCCATCCTCAGCCGGTCGACCTGGCGCTGGAGGGCGTCGATCTCGACCGGTGAGGAGTCGATCTCCATGCGCAGTCGCGACGCTGCCTCATCGACGAGGTCGATGGCCTTGTCGGGCAGGAAGCGGCTCGTGATGTAGCGGTCGGACAGCGTCGCGGCGGCGACGAGTGCGGAGTCGGCGATCGCGACCTTGTGGTGCGCCTCGTACTTCTCCTTGATGCCGCGCAGGATCCCGATCGTGTCCTCGACGCTCGGCTCGCCGACGAAGACCTGCTGGAAACGGCGCTCGAGGGCGGGGTCCTTCTCGATGCGCTGGCGGAACTCGTCGAGGGTCGTGGCCCCGACCATCCGCAGCTCGCCGCGTGCGAGCATCGGCTTGAGCATGTTGCCGGCGTCCATGGCCGAGTCGCCGCTGGCGCCCGCACCGACGACCGTGTGCAGCTCGTCGATGAACGTCACAACCTGGCCGTCGCTGTTCTTGATCTCGTCGAGGACGGACTTGAGCCGCTCCTCGAACTGGCCGCGGTACTGCGCGCCGGCCAGCATCGCCGCGAGGTCCAACGACACGAGACGCTTGCCGCGCAGGGAGTTCGGGACGTCGCCGGCGACCATGCGCTGGGCGAGACCCTCCACGACGGCCGTCTTCCCCACGCCGGGCTCGCCGATGAGCACGGGGTTGTTCTTGGTGCGGCGGGACAGCACCTGGACCACCCGGCGGATCTCCTCGTCGCGGCCGATCACCGGATCGATGCGCCCCTCGCGCGCCAGGGCGGTGAGGTCGACGCTGTACTTCTCGAGCGCCTTGAACGACCCCTCGGGATCGGGGCTCGTCACGGGCGCCTCACGCACCTCACGGGTCGCGGCGAGGAGCTTGGTCGGGGTCGCGCCGACCTTCTCCAGGACGTCGGCCACACCCGCGCCGCCCTGCCCGGCGAGACCCACGAGCAGGTGCTCGGTGGAGATGTAGGTGTCGCCGAGCTCCACCGCGAGCTGCTGCGCGGCCTGCAGGACGCGGTATGTCGCCGGGGACACCTGCGGCGTCTGGACCGTGTCACCACTGGCAGACGGGAGTGCCGCGAGAGCCCGCTCGACGGTGGTGGTCAGGGCCTTACGGTCGACCCCCACCTTGTCGAGCACCGCGGCCGCGATCCCGTCGCCTTCCGCGCCCTGCGCGAGCAACGTGCCGAGCAGGTGCAGCGGCTCGACGGCCAGCTGGCCCGAGAGCGACGCCCGGCGCACGGCGCCGGCGAGCGCCTCCTGGCTCTTGGTCGTGAACTGGAACTCCATCTGGCTCCCCCTCGAGGATCAGGGCCGGGGACCTGGTCACGGTCTGCCGGCAGGGTGCGGGTGCGAGACAGCGGCCGAACCGTGCCGCACGCGGCTCGGGCTCAGGACTGCGTCATCGGGCTCGACTCTCGCGGTCGGCCGGCCTCGGGCGCCAGACGACGACCGCCGTCGAAGGCCCGGAGGGGTCAGGGGCGGGCCGCGACCCGATGCCGGGGCGCAGTCGCTGCACCTCGGCGAGAAGCGTGCCGAGCTGCGAGCGCAACCGCTCGTTCTCGGACTCCAGGGCGAGGATGCGCTGGATGCCGGCGAGGTTGACGCCCTCGGCGGAAAGCCGCGACACCTCGCGCAGACGGTTGATGTCGCGCAGGGAGTAGAGCCGGTTGCGGCCGCCGGTGCGGCCGGGCGACACCAGCCCCAGCCGGTCGTACTGGCGCAGCGTCTGGGGGTGCAGCCCGGAGATCTGCGCGGCCACCGAGATGACGTAGACAGGGGCGGCGTCGTCGGGGCGGAGGCGGTCGGGGCTCACGACTCGCCGCCGGTCTTGTGCGCCCGCGCCATGAGCTCCGCCCGCGGGTCGAGGTCGGCCGTCGCCTCGGCGTACGCCGTGAGCACCTCGCGGGCGTGCGACGACATCCGCTGGGGCACCGCGATCTCCACGGTCACGAGCAGGTCGCCGCGCGAGCCGTCCTTGCGACGCACCCCACGACCGCGGACACGCATGACACGCCCGCCCTGGGTGCCCTCGGCCAGCCGGAGCTTCACCGGTCCGCCGTCGGGGACGGGGACGCGGATGTCGGCACCGAGAGCTGCTTCGGCGAAGGTGACCGGCACGGTGACGGTGAGGTTGTCGCCATCACGGCCGAAGACGGGGTGTGGCGTCACGGTGACGACGACGAGCAGGTCGCCCGCCTCGCCGCCGTACTCGCCCGGCGTCCCCTTGCCGCGCAGCCGGATCTTCTGACCGCTGCGCACCCCCGCCGGGATACGCGCCTGGACCGTGCGGGTCGACGGGGCGTGGCCGCTGCCCGCGCAGGACGGGCACGGATCGTCGACGACGAGCCCGCGGCCTCGGCACTCCCGGCACGGCTCGGGGAAGGCGAAGCCGCCGGCGTTGCGGTTAACCTCGCCGACACCCTGGCACGTCGGGCAGACGCGCGGCGTCGTGCCGTTGCGCGCGCCGGTGCCTGAGCACACCGTGCACGGCGCATCGCTGGTGAGTCGCAGCGGCAGGGTGAGACCACTGAGCGCCTCGTCGAAGGACAGGGTGACGGTGCTCTCGATGTCGCTGCCCCGACGCGGACGTCGGCCCTGGGACTGCCCGCCACCACCGCGGTTGAAGATGCCACCGAAGACGTCGCCGAACCCGCCGCCGCCGGCCCGGCCGAGAAGGTCGGACAGGTCGAACGACGTCGCGCCGCCGCCGCCACCCGAGCCGCCGAAGCCGCCCGGTGCGCGGAAGCCGCCACCGCCGAAGAGGGAGCGGGCCTCGTCGTACTCCTTGCGCGTGGTCTCATCCGAGAGGACGTCGTAGGCCTCGGAGATCTCCTTGAAGCGCGCCTCGGACTTCGGGTCGTTCTCGTTGGAGTCGGGGTGATGCTTCTTGGCCAGGGTTCGGAACGCCTTCTTGATCTCGGCCGGCTTGGCGTCCTTGGAGACGCCCAGGGTCTTGTAGAAGTCCTTCTCGATCCAGTCCTTCTGGCTCATGTGCGTCTCCTCCTCTCTCGTGCCTGTTCGGTTGCTCGTTCTCGAGCTCGTTGTCGTGCTCGTGCCTCGCACTCGTCGTCGGGTCGATCGTGCCTCGTGCTTCGCACTCGTCGTCGCGCCTTGTTCGTTGGTTCGGCGTCGGGACGGGGTTCGGGTCTTCCCCGGAAAGGAAAGGATTTCCGGGGAAGACCCGAACCCCGTCCCGACTGGCTTCGTGGTTCTGCTCCGGTTGGTGGTGGGACCCCGTCTCGCCCTTGCCTTCGGCGGGCGCTCTTGGGGTTACTCGGGGTCTGCTACCGCGACTATCGCCGGGCGTAGCACTCGGGTGGCGTGGCGGTAGCCGGGTTGGAAGACCGAGATGCAGGTCGGGCCGGTCACCTCCGGTGAATGGGTGTGACTGATGGCCTCGTGGATCATCGGGTCGAACGGGTCGCCCGTCGCGCCGAAGCGCTCGAGGCCCTGGCGGGCAACGGTGGCCTCGAGGGCCTCCGCGACCGCCTTGAAAGCGCCGTCGAGATCGCCGTGCTCGCGGGCGCGGTTGATGTCGTCGAGGACCGGGAGCAGCTCGGCGAGGGAGCTGCCGACGATGAGTTCGCGGGCCGACTCGCGGTCACGATCAACGCGCTTGCGGTAGTTGGCGTACTCCGCGTGGACGCGCTGGAGGTCAGCGGTGAGCTCCACCACCTTCTCGTCGACCGCCGCGAGGCCGTCGTCGACGACGAGCCCCTCCACGATCTCGTCGAAGGCGTCGCCCCCGGGCGAGGGAGCGCTGGGCTGCTCCCCCGCGCCGGAGGCGTCGCGTTCGGCGCTGGTGTCGTCCGGGAGATCCGGACCCTGCGGCTGGGTCACTTCTCCGCCTTGGTGTCCTCGTCGTCGACGATCTCGGCGTCGACGACGTCGTCGTCGTTCGAGCTGGAACCGGCGCCGGCGTCGGCTCCGTCAGCGGCGGGGTTGCCGACGTTGGCGTACATCGCCGCACCGAGCGCCTGGCTGGTGGTCGCGACCTTCTCGGCCGCGTCCTTGATGGCGTCGATGTCGGTGCCCTCGAGCGCCTTCTTCAGGTCCGCGAGCGGGCCCTCGACGTTGCTCTTGGCGTCCGCCGGCACCTTGTCGCCGTTGTCGGCGAGGAACTTCTCCGTCTGGTGCAGGAGCGACTCCGCGGAGTTGCGGGTCTCCGCCTCGTCGCGGCGCTTCTTGTCCTCCTCGGCGTGAGCCTCGGCGTCCTTCATCATGCGCTCGATGTCGTCCTTGGGGAGGCCGGAGCCACCCGTGATCGTCATCGACTGCTCCTTGCCGGTGCCGAGGTCCTTCGCTGCCACGTGCACGATGCCGTTGGCGTCGATGTCGAAGGTGACCTCGACCTGCGGCACGCCGCGCGGCGCCGGCGGGAGGCCGGTGAGCTCGAAGGTGCCGAGCTTCTTGTTGTACGCGGCCATCTCCCGCTCACCCTGGAACACCTGGATGAGGACGGAGGGCTGGTTGTCGTCGGCGGTGGTGAAGATCTCCGAGCGCTTGGTCGGGATGGTCGTGTTGCGCTCGATGAGGCGGGTCATGATCCCGCCCTTGGTCTCGATGCCGAGCGAGAGCGGGGTGACATCGAGGAGCAGGACGTCCTTGACCTCGCCCTTGAGGACACCGGCCTGGAGCGACGCGCCGATGGCGACGACCTCGTCGGGGTTGACGCCCTTGTTGGGCTCCTCGCCGGTGAGCTCCTTGACCAGCTCGGTGACGGCCGGCATGCGGGTCGAGCCGCCGACGAGCACGACGTGGTCGATGTTGCCGATGGCGATCCCGGCGTCCTTGATGACCGCGGCGAACGGCGCCTTGCAGCGGTCGAGAAGGTCGGACGTGAGCTTCTCGAACTGCGCCCGGGTGAGGGTCTCGTCGAGGTGGAGCGGGCCGTCGGCCGACGCGGTGATGTAGGGCAGGTTGATGGAGGTCTGCATCGAGCTCGAGAGCTCGATCTTGGCCTTCTCCGCTGCCTCGCGGAGGCGCTGGAGCGCCATCTTGTCCTTGGTGAGGTCGACGCCGTGGGCGTTCTTGAACCCGGTGGCGAGGTGGCTCACGAGGCGCTCGTCCCAGTCGTCGCCGCCGAGGAGGTTGTCACCGCTCGTCGCCTTGACCTCGACGATGCCGTCGCCGATCTCGAGCAGCGACACGTCGAACGTGCCACCACCGAGGTCGAAGACCAGGATCGTCTGCTCCTTGTCGCCCTTGTCGAGGCCGTAGGCGAGCGCGGCCGCGGTGGGCTCGTTGATGATGCGCAGGACGTTGAGGCCCGCGATCTCGCCGGCCTCCTTCGTGGCCTGGCGCTGGGCGTCGTTGAAGTACGCCGGCACCGTGATGACGGCGTCGGTGACGACGTCACCGAGGTAGGCCTCGGCGTCGCGCTTGAGCTTCTGAAGCACGCGAGCGCTGATCTCCTGGGAGGTGTAGGCCTTGCCGTCGATGTCGACGTTCCAGGAGGTGCCCATGTGACGCTTCACCGAGCGGATCGTGCGGTCGACGTTGGTGACGGCCTGACGCTTGGCCACCTCGCCGACGAGCACCTCGCCGTTCTTGGCGAAGGCCACGACCGACGGCGTCGTGCGAGCGCCCTCGGCGTTGGGGATGACGGTGGGCTCTCCACCTTCGAGGACGGAGACCACCGAGTTGGTGGTGCCGAGGTCGATACCGACTGCTCGTGCCATGGGACGGGCCTTTCGTGGGTGCTGACAGGACGCCTGGTGCCGGCCGGATCGACCGACCTCCACGACGGAGGTTCTGAGCACGAGCCTGCCCCGCGGTCAGATCACTGTCAACCAAGGAAGCAGATGATCTGAGTCGGATCGGCTCATGTCACCTGCCATAACCCAGCGCACTTCCGACCACTTCCCGCACCCTGGTGGATCAGGACATGACGTGCGTCACATCGAGCCTACGGCGTGCACCGCGGCCGTGGCCGTGGCCGCCCTGACCCGGGTCGCGCGCGGGGGGCGACGTCTCGCTAGCGTGGGCACACCGAGCTTGCACGGCGTAAGTTACTGGTCGGTATACAACTCGGCTGTCCATCCTGCTCGACCAGCCCTGCCGTCACCACGGAGGACCCCGTGCTCGCGCTGACCACCCTCGCGACAGACGTCGCAGACCTCACGCCCTTCTCCGCGACCCACCTCACGGTGCGGCTCGTGGCGGGCGTCGTCCTCACTCTGGCCGCCTTGAGCCTCGCCGCCTGGCGCGGCTTGCGCATCGTCGGGCTGCTCCGTTCCGGACAGCCGGCGGTCGGGCGCACCGATGACAAGGGCGTTCGCATCCAGAACGAGGTGGTCGAGGTCCTCGGGCAGCGCAAGCTGCTCAAGTGGAGCGTGTCGGGTGCCGCCCACTTCGTCACCTTCTGGGGCTTTCTCGTGCTGGGGCTCACGATCATCGAGGCGTTCGGCGCGCTGTTCGACCCCAACTTCCATGTGCCCATCGTCGGCACCTGGCCGGTCGTGGGCTTCCTCGAGGACCTCTTCGGCCTGCTCGTGCTCGTCGGGATCACGGTGTTCGCGACGATCCGGATCAAGCGAAATCCCCACCGCATCGGCCGCGAGTCGCGCTTCTACGGCTCCCACACCGGCGGGGCCTGGCTGATCCTCGCCTCCATCGCCACGATCGTGATCACGTTGTTCGTCTACCGCGGGGCACAGATCAACAACGGCACCTTCCCCTACGCCAGCGGAGCCTTCGTGTCGCAGTGGGTCGCCACGCTGCTCGCGCCTCTGGGCACCACCGCCAACGAGTGGGTCGAGACGGTCTTCATCCTGCTGTCGTTCGGTGCGGTGCTCGGCACCACGATCCTCGTGCTCTACAGCAAGCACATGCACATCTTCCTGGCGCCGTTCAACGTGCTGTTCTCCCGCCGCCCCAACGGTCTCGGACCGCTCCTCCCGATGTACTCCGGCCGCGACCGGATCGACTTCGAGGACCCCGACGACGAGGCGATCTTCGGCCGCGGCTCGATCGAGGACTTCACCTGGAAGGGCAACCTCGACCTCGCGACGTGCACCGAGTGCGGCCGCTGCCAGTCCCAGTGCCCCGCATGGAACACCGAGAAGCCGCTCTCACCGAAGTTGCTGATCATGGATCTGCGCGACAACCTGTTCGCGCAGGCGCCCTACCTCCTCGCGAAGAACAACCCGGGCTACCTCGCCTCCCCCGGTGCGGGCAAGGCGTCCGTGCCGGTGCCCGTGGAGATCGCGTCGTACTCCCAAGCGGTGCAGGACGCCCACGCGCGCCCGCTCGTCGGCTCGCGGGAGAACGACAACGCAGTCATCGACGAGGACGTGCTGTGGTCGTGCACGACCTGCGGTGCGTGCGTCAACCAGTGCCCTGTCGACATCGAGCACATCGACCACATCATCGACATGCGCCGCAACCGGGTGATGATCGAGTCGGAGTTCCCCAGCGAGCTCGCCGGCCTGTTCAAGAACGTCGAGAACAAGGGCAACCCCTGGGGCATGAACGCCTCGCTGCGCAACGCGTGGATCGAGGAGGTCGACTTCCCGGTGCGCGTGTTCGGCGCCGACGGGGAGGAGACCATCCCCGACGACGTCGACTACCTGTTCTGGGTCGGCTGCGCGGGCGCCTTCGAGGACCGTGCCAAGAAGACCACCAAGGCGGTCGCCGAGCTGTTCCACCTCGCCGGCGTGGAGTTCATGGTGCTCGGCGAGGGCGAGACCTGCACCGGTGACCCGGCACGGCGCGCGGGCAACGAGTTCCTCTTCCAGATGCAGGCGATGCAGAACGTCGAGGTCCTCAACGAGATCAAGGCGAAGAAGATCGTCGTGACCTGCCCGCACTGCCTCAACACCCTGGGCCGGGAGTACCCCCAGCTCGGCGGCAACTACGAGGTCGTGCACCACAGCCAGCTGCTCGCGTCCCTCATCAAGGACGGCAAGCTCACGCCGGTCACCCCGATCGAGGGCGGTGTCACCTATCACGACCCGTGCTACCTCGGGCGGCACAACAAGGTCTACACACCGCCGCGCGACCTCCTCGGTTCGCTGCCCGGCATCACCCTCACCGAGATGGAGCGCTCGGCCGACCGCTCGTTCTGCTGCGGCGCCGGTGGTGCCCGCATGTGGATGGAGGAGAAGCTCGGAACGCGCATCAACCTCAACCGCACCGACGAGGCCATCGCGACCGGCTCGGCGACCATCGCTGTCGCCTGCCCGTTCTGCTCGGTGATGCTCAACGACGGCGTCACCCAGCGCTCGCAGGGCAAGGACACCCCCGTTGCCGAGGTGTCCGACATCGCGACCCTCCTGCTCCACAGCGTGAAGACCTGAGTCGCCGCCTGCTGCCTCGACGCGCCGGACACGGTCCGGTGGCGACGGCCCGCGTCAGGTCCCAGCGGTGTCGATACGTCGTTCGTGCCACCGCATCCGGTGGGGTGACGGCCGGGTGCCCACCCGCCGAGGAAGAGTCGGCGTGGCAATCCGGGGGGACGCCGACGAGCGATGACCGTCACGACCAGTCGACCCTCGACTCGATCGGACCCGGCACGTCACGTGGTTCACCGGGCCTAGTCCGGGCCGGGCCGGGCTCGCCCGCCCCACGTCGTCCGGAGATGCGCGCTCGCCGGCGAGCGACAGCTGGTGCCCGACCCGCCCCGGGCCACTCCCTCTCAGTGCACGAGGGGCAGGAGCTTGGCTCCGAGGTAGGGCGCCAGGGCTCGGGCGAACGTCGCCGTCAAGTGGTTGGAGTCGCGGTAGACGAGGTACTTGCCCTGCGTCGCCGGGCACCGGTCGGCGTCACAGATGATGGTGCTCAGGTCCACGCCGTGGCCGGTCGGCGAGCCGGTGGCGGTGCCCACGTCGTACGCCGCCTTGTCGAGGGCGCTGCGCGTGACGTCGCAGGCCGTGGGGTCCGACGCGTGACGTGACACGCACACGGCCATGTCGCGACCGGGCCAGGGCGTGTCGCGCAGGACCGCGACCGGGATGCCCGCGGCGCCGAGCTTCGCGAGGGTGCGCGTCCACCCGTCCTGCCACTCCGCAGCCGTCACGGACGGTGCCATCAGCGAGCCGGTCGACCGGTCGACGACCGACTCCGTGCGCGTGCCCGCTGCGACCACGAGCGCCGGTCGACCGTTACCCGCGAGCTCATCGATCACCGACTGCCGCCAGGTGTCGCACTCGTCGTAGGCGCGCTTGAGCCTTCGCTCGAAGATCGTGACCTCGGGGGCCGGGCAGCCCGACTTGGTGCGCGCGAGCAGCCGCCAGTGGTGCTGGATCGCGAGGGCCTCGAGCGCCGGGAACCACTGCGCCGCATGGGAGTCGCCGAAGAGCACCACCGTCGTGGCCGAGGCGGTGTCGCCGAACGCGCACGTCGGGTGGTTCACCGCTGCCTGGGTGAGGTGGCACCCGTCGGAGTACAGCACAGGCAGGTCGGAGCGGGCCGACGCCGGTGCCGGCGTGATCGGCCCGGTCGGCCACACGATCGCGGCCGCGGTCCTCGTGGCCCCCGGCGACGGCGATCGCGTCGACGAGGTGGACGGCGTCGAGCCCGGCGTCTGCGGTGCTGCCCCCGCCGCACCGCGACCGGTCTGGTCGTCGGCCCCGGCCGGGGCGACGGTCGCCGAGGCGAACGACCCCCCGGCCGGTCCGAGCATCAGAGCCAGTCCGATGGCGGCCGCCGCCGCGGAGAGCCCCGCGCCCAGCTGGAGCGAACGGCGCGGGCTCGCGACGAGCGCGGGAAGGTGGTGCAACGGCCGCTCGAGGTAGCGGTAGGCGATCGCCGAGGGGATCAGGGCCCCGAGTGCGATGGCCAGGCGCACGGGCACGCCGAGGTCGCCCCACACCGACGCCGCGAGGACGAGGGCCGGCCAGTGCCAGAGGTACCAGGAGTACGACAGCCGACCCACGGCACGCATCGGCCAGGCCGAGAGCAGGGCGGGCACACCGCCCACGTCGGCGGCCGAGTGTGACCCTGGGTCCGACGTCCCGGCACCCCGCGCGCTGGTGGCACCGACACCTGCTGCGATCACGGCCGCCGTGCCGAGCACCGGCCACAGGGCGGCCGTTCCGGGGTAGGGCAGGTCGGCGTCGAGCAGTGCGATGGACCCGAGCAGTGCGATCGCGCCGACCCATCCGGTGACCCGGCGTACGACGTCGGGCAGCCGAGCGAGCTCGATCGCGGCCAGTGACAGCAGCCCGCCGATCGCGAACTCCCAAGCGCGCGTGGGCATCCCGAAGAAGGCCCAGGGCTCGACGCGCGCAGTGAGGCGCAGCGACACGAGGAAGGAGACGATGCCGAGCGCGGCGAGGACGCCGATGAGCGGTCCGCGCGACACCGACCGTCCCGCGGCTCGCCGGCGCCACACGACGACGGCCGCCGTCGCGACGACGAGCAGGGGCCAGACGACGTAGAACTGCTCCTCGACGCCGAGCGACCAGAAGTGCAGCACCGGGCTCGGGCTCGCATCCGAGGCGAGATAGTCGTTGGCCTGCACGGCGAAGCGCATGTTGGACACGTAGAGCGCCGAGGCGACGATGTCGCCGCCGACGACGTCGTGGTCGAGCGCCGGGATCGCCCACCACGACGCGACCGAGACGACACCGAGCACGAGGGTCGCCGCAGGCAGGAGGCGCCGGGCGCGCCGGGCCCAGAAGCGCACGAGGGAGATGCGGCCGCTCGCGGTCACCTCGGCCACGAGGAGGCCGGTGATGAGGAAGCCGGAGATGACGAAGAAGACGTCGACGCCGACGAAGCCGCCCCGCAGGAACGGGAGCCCCACGTGATAGCCGACGACGGCGGCGATCGCGACGGCGCGGAGTCCCTCGACGTCGGGGCGGAAGCGCCAGTCCCTGGCCGGAGGGGACCCAGGCGGCCGGTGGCTGGCCGCGGGCGCGGCCACCGGGATCCCGAGCATGCGACGAGGATACGTGCCCCGTGGCACCTCCCCGACCCCTGTCGACGCGGGCGCGCTGCCGGCCACCGAGCCCGGCGGGGTGGGGCGGCGCCCCGGCCTGCGGCGACGTGCAGGCCTCGCCGATCAGGCCGGGTCGACCTCGCGCGCGAGCAGGAAGGACACCGCGAACCGCGCCGACCCCGCAGGCGGGTGGGTCTGCCGCTCCGGGTTGCGGTACTGCGCGGCGATCTGCTCCAGCGCCGCGTGTAGCGCAGTGGCCTCCTCCGGGGTGAGGACGAGCTGGTCCCTGCTGTACGTCGTGGTCCGGGCCCACGGGTCGTCGGGCGCCATCCCCACCTCGGCGCGCATCGTGGCCAGGAGCCGGGTGAGATCCCGCTGGAGCGAGGTCTCGACCAGGAGGTCCGCGGCGGCGAGCGCTGTGCCCGCCCTGGAGCCCTCGGTGCCGCGCAGGCTGATGCTCAGGTCGTCGCCGGTCCGCTCCCACGGCCGCTGACGACCGTCGCCGCGCGCCTGCGCCCGGCGGACGATCCCGTGCCGCTCCAACGTCCTGAGGTGATAGCTCATGGCGCTCGGTGAGATCCCGGCCAGTGCTGCGCACTCCGTTGCAGTGAGCACCTGACCGGCGTACAGGGCGTCGATCACGGCGAGGCGTGCGGGGTGCGCGAGGGCCCGGACGGCGGAGGCGTCGGAGATGACGACGGTCCCGGAGGGCGGCATCGGACGTCGGGGCACATCGCGACGCTACCGCCATCGCCGGTGCCGGCGACCGTTGACACCCGAATATCTGAAGTACTAGTTTCGAAACATGTCTTTCACGTTGTCCGGCAACCACGACCTCCGCGTGGTCGCCGTCGGCCGCGCGATCTCAGTCCTCGGCGACGAGGTGGCCGTGATCGCCCTGCTGCTGTGGGCCAGCCGCCAGGGGCACGGCGCCGTCGTCGTCGCGGCCCTCGTCATGGCAGCGGCCCTCCCCCAGCTGCTCGCCGCCCCGTTCGCCGGGCTCCTCATCGACCGTCTCCCGGCGCGTCGCCTGATCGCTGTCGTGTCAGTGGGCCAGGCGCTGACGTGCGCGGTGCTCGTCCCCGCGGTGGCGAGCGGCAGCGTCCCCCTGGTGATCACCCTCGTCGCCGTGATGAACCTGGGTCAGACGGTCGTGAGCCCGGCCTGGCAGGCCCTCGTCCCCGCGATCGTCCCGGCCGAGCAGCTCACCCGCGCCCTCGCCCTCGTCCAGGGGGCCACGGCCGGCGCCGCCCTCCTGGGGCCGGCCGTCGGCGGCCTGCTCGTCGGCTCCGTGGGGACGTCGTCCGCCCTGCTCCTCGATGCGGCGACGTTCCTCGCCCTCGCCGGCGCGGTGCTGCTGCTGCGGCGCGACCGTCGGCCGTCGCCGACCCGGGGCTGGCAGGCCGGCGAGATGTCGGCCGGCATCCGGCTCGTCGCCGGGGATCCCGTCCTGCGCGGCGTCCTGACGCTCATCGCGGCGTTCGTGCTCGCACTCGGCGCGGTCAACGTCGCCGAGGTCTTCCTCCTGACCCGCACGCTGGGTGCGGGGCCGACGATCTACGGCCTGATCGGCGCCTTGTTCGCCAGCGGGCTCATCCTCGGGGCGTGGCTCTCCCGCCGCGACCGGTCGGTGTCGGCCGCCGTCCGCCTGCTCGTCGTCGCGACCCTGGCGATGGCCGGGTCGCTCGTGGTCCTCGGGCTTGCCCCGAACGTCGCCGTAGCCGCGCTCGCCAGCCTCGCGGTCGGCGTCGGCAACGGCATGCTCAACGTGCTCACCCAGGCGATCGTCGTGCGTCGGACGCCGGAACCTGTTCTGGGACGCGTGTTCGCGGCCCTCCAGGGTGTGGTCGGCGCTGCGATGCTGGTGGCGACCGGGCTCGGCGGCGTCCTGCTGGCATTCGTCGACACCCGTACCCTCATCGTGTCGTGCGGGCTCTTCGGCATCGCCGTCCTCCTGCTCGTCGGACGTCCGCTGCTGCGGGCGCGCGACGGGGCCCCGGTCGAGGCCGTCACCGTCAGGCCCTGACGCGGCCTTTCGATCAGTTCGCGTCGCCCGTGCCGAGCGTGGCGGGGAAACCTTCGCCGTCGAGCACGATCCCGTAGGTCGGGGGCGCGAGAAGCGAGCAGGCGCGGGCGAGCAGCGGCTCGGACCCGGGCGGCCCCTCGAAGGCGTACTCCACGGTGCGCCCACCGGTGCCGTCGAAACAGGCGAGCGGGTCGAGCGGTGTGCGCAGCTCGAGGTCGCGCTCCCAGATCGACGCCGCGATCGACACCTCGTCCTCGCCCGTCCCGCGAACCAGGAGCCACTCGTCATCGTCGTCATCGTCGTCCTCGCCACCGGGATGGCGCTGCTCGAGGACGAGGCGGCCGAGAGCAGGCTCGAGGATCTCCGCCACCTCGTCGGGGTCGAGCAGGGTGCGCGCGTACAGCGTGACCTCCCCGACGTCCGCGACCAGCTCGGGCAGGAAGAAGCGCCCGTCGGGCAGCCGGCACAGCCCGTCGAGGCGTCTCGCCAGCCCGCACACGAGGTTCCAGCCGTCCCACTCCGCGCCTTCGGGCGCGCCCTGTGGGTAGTCGCGGGCGTCGCGGGCGTCCTCCTCGGCGCGGGTGGCGGCCAGGGCCTCGTGGGTCGTGGCCCCCGACGCGACGAGCTCGTCGTCGAACTCCTGGATAGTCCGGTCGATGCCGCGCGACACCATCCGGCGCAGGAGCCGGTCGCTGACGCCGTCGCCCCGGTCGCGCTTCGCGACCGCGACGTACGCCACCAGATGGCCGAGCGGGAGGTCGAAGTCGGCGGCCTCGCTGCCGGCCACCTCGTGCGGACCTGCCCAGCGCAGGCCGGGCGCGAGCTCCCAGGCGTCACCCTTGCGGCAGCGGCCGGGCGCCCACGCCTCGACGAGCGCGTCGAGGACCATCGGGTCGGTGCCCGAGGGCAGCAGGAGCAGCGGACCGGAACCGAACAGCGGCGGCGGGCGGAGGCGGTCGAGCAGGCCCACCGGGGCTAGATCTCGGTGCGGTGGAAGTTGAGGTGGCTCTTGCTCGGGGTCGGGCCGCGCTGGCCCTGGTAGCGCGAGCCGTACCGCGCCGAGCCGTACGGGTGCTCGGCCGGGCTCGAGAGCCGGATCAGGCAGAGCTGGCCGATCTTCATCCCGGGCCACAGCTTGATCGGGAGGGTCGCGGCGTTGGACAGCTCGAGGGTGATGTGACCGCTGAAGCCCGGGTCGATGAACCCGGCCGTCGAGTGGGTGAGCAGGCCGAGGCGGCCGAGGGAGGACTTCCCCTCGAGGCGGCCGGCGATGTCGTCGGGGAGGGTGACGACCTCATAGGTCGAGGCCAGGGCGAACTCGCCCGGGTGCAGGATGAACGGCTCGTCGGCATCGGGCTCGACCAGGCGGGTGAGCTCGGCCTGCTCCTCGGCGGGGTCGATGTGGGGGTAGCGGTGGTTCTCGAAGACGCGGAAGTACTTGTCGATCCGGACGTCGACGCTCGAGGGCTGCACCATCGCCTCGTCGAACGGGTTGAGCACGACGCGGCCCGCGGCCAGCTCGGCGCGGATGTCGCGGTCCGACAGCAGCACGGCAACTCCTCGGGGCTCGGGTTCGCCGTGAGGCTACCGGTCGCGGACCGGCCGCGGATCACCGGTGGCACCGAGGCCGCGGGGTCCGGCGCGGACCGGTCACGCCTCGGGGGCGCCGTCCACGACCTTCATGATCACGATTCCGGGAGTCAGAACGCAGTTGAACTGCACTTTCCCGCCCTTAAGGAAGATCGAGGCAGCGCGCTGGGGTCAGGTGCGGCCCAGTAGGCGGCGGATGCGGTCGGTGGCGGGGGCGGAGGGGTCGTCGGCGTCGTCGGGCTCGTCCTCGAGCGGGACGTCGACGGAGTCGGCGGGCACCGGACCAGCGATGGCGATCTCCCGGAGCTGCTCGATGCGCCCGAGCAGGGACAGGCTGCCGAGGGCCTCGACGATGTCGATCGACCCGGTCGTGACCTCGACCGCGAGCCGGACGTCGTCGGCCATGCTGTCGCTGAGCGCATGGGAATCCTCGTCGATCCCGTCGCGCGCCACCGTGTCGACGAGGTCGGCGAGGTCGCGCAGCAGAGTCGCGAGGACCTTGCGCGGCAGCGCCGAGGCGATCCCGGCGCGGTCATAGACGCGGTCGACGGCCCCGCTGAGCGACCTCGACTGCATCGCGATGCGGGTCAGCCACCGCAGCTCACGCTCCAGCACGTCGAGCTGGTCGTCGACCTCGCGGGCCCGCATGTTGAACCGGGCGGACTCCACGGCGTGCGTCACGGCGTCGCGCACCGTGCCCGCCCGCGTCCGCAGCGCGCGGCTCGTCCCGATGAAGGCATGCCGCGTCCGGTCGGGCAGGGGCGTGGCGTGCGTCCCCGCCTCGTCGGCCATCGCGCGCATCAGCGCGGTGAGCTCACCGGCGTACGTCGCGAGCTCGGTGTGCGCCTGGGCGAGCCTCGGCCGTGGGGGGAAGGCGAACACGACGAGGACGCCGACGAGGGCGCCGAGCGCGACGTCGGCCACCCGCCAGATGTCCACGGTCAGGTCGCCTGGCCCCAGCGCCAGGACGAACACCGTGGCCACGGGGATCTGCAGCTGCCCGACGATCCCGACCGGCAGTTGCCGCGCGAGCAGCAGGCTCACCAGCAGCGCCAGGAACACCGACCACCACACCACCGGCACCCACGTCACGTAGAGGGTCGCGATGGCGACGCCGAGACCGGTGCCGAGGACGCGCTGCGCCGTCATGCCGAGCGTGCTGAACGGGCTGGACTGGACGACGAACAGCGTCGTCATCGGCGCGAAGACCGGGAGGTTCGAGCCGGAGTAGGCGCGCGCCAGCAGGTAGGACGCCGTCGTCGCGACGGCGATGCGCAGCACGAGGGAGAAGGAGTCGATGCCCCGCGAGCGCGACCTCAGCGCGGCGGACAACCCGAGTTCGGCGGTTCGATCACGGTCGGGCACCCCGCCAGTGTCTCAGTGAGCCCACGAACCCCCCGACCAGCGGCCCGCCGGACGGGCGGCCGACGTCGGCCCGACGTCGCCCGATGTCACTGGTGGTGTGGTCGATTCCAGCCCCGGATATCGCCCACTGGACCAGTGACATGAGTGACATGAGCGGCGGACGCCGGTGGTTCGGCTGAGCGGTCGATCGGCGGGCGGGCGTGCGTGCGTGCGTGCGGGCGCTCACCGCCGCCGCGTGCGACCGCCGCCACCGCACCGACTGCCGATGTCCGATGTCACTGGTCGTGTGGTCGATTCCAGGGCCGGGTATCGACCACACGACCAGTGACATCAGTGACATCAGTGACATGAGTGACATGAGTGACATGAGCGGCGGGCGGCGGTGGTCCGGCGGTCTGGGGTGCCGCGGTCGGCCGTGCGGACGCCGGTGGTGCGGGTCAGGACGGGGAGGGGGGCGGTCTGGGGTCTGGTGGGGGGGTGGGCACCGGCGGGAGCGTCGGTGGGGGCTGGGACAGGATCGGCGGCACTGCGGGCGGGCAGGCCGGGACGGCGGTCGGCGGCGGTGTCGGGGTCGCCGTGTCCGGGGGCGTGGGAGCACCCGTCGGCGTAGGGATCGGCGTGGGCGTGTCGGTGGGTGTCGCCGCGCAGGCGGCCACGGCGTCGTTGTACGCCGCCTGGGCCAGGGCCTGGTCGGTGAAGAACTGCGCCCGGGCGACCACTGCGGCCCCGTAGGCCGCGAGGGCGTTGGCGTACGCCGTTCGGGCCGCGGTGATGGAGTCCCACGCGACCGCGACGTCGTGGACGGCACTCGCGTACGCCGCGAACGCCAGCGCCTGTTGCTCGTAGGCCGGCACGTCCTGCCAGTAGGCGGTCAGGCCGGCCTGCCAGCCCTGCTGCAGGACGACGAGGTCGGCCTGGGCCTGCTGCGCCCGAGCCTGGGCGAGGAGCGCCTCGGTGCCGGCGTCGTAAGGGGGCTTGACCTGGCCGGTGAACGACCAGCCGCAGCCGGGGCCGACCGGGTCGTCGAGCCGCGAGGGGACGACCGACGTCACCGGCGCGGGCGTCGGCCGGGAGGGCGCGATGGGGGAGCCCACCGGCAGCGGCAGGTCGACGGGCCACACCGGCTCGGCCGGCCGGACCGGGAGCGACACCGAGGGGAGCGGCGACGGCGAGTACGTCGCGGGGACGGGGGTGACGCCCACCGGGGGCAAGGGCTGGGGCGACGGGGTGACGGAGACGGTGACCGGGGCCGTGAGCCCGGTGAAGGTGTCCTGGGCGACCCAGGGCGAGCGCGCGGCGTCGGCCATGGTGGAGGCGACGTCGGCGCACCTGCCGGCGATCGCGGTCAGCAGGACCTTGTCGACGGCGGCCGCCGACGCGGCGAGGCCCGTGGGGTTGGTCTGCGGCGAGGCCACCGACGCGACGACATCACCACGTCGCCAGAAGAGCATCGAAGCGCCGGGGAGGCCCGTGGCGGGACGGATCCCAGCGACGAGCGCGTCGGCGCCGGGCGCGCTCACCGCGAGCCGGGTCACGCCGCCGCGGCACGAGCCGAGGAGGGTGGCCCACTCCTGCAGGGCGACGGCTCCCGCGCCTGCGGAGTACGCGGACACGGTGACCACGACCTGGGTCCGCCCGACGGTGAACACGCGCGCGCCGGCGAGGGCGGAGTCGGTCTCGGGGCGGCCACAGGTGGAGTCGAACGGCGTGCCACCGGTCCAGGAGATCGCGCCGGCCGGGGTCCAGCCGGCGGCGACCGGGGAGTCGAGGGTCGCGACGATCGCGCTCTGGGCCGGGGAGCTCGTGAGCGCCACCCGGTCGACGGACGCGGACGGTGACGGCGAGGGGGGCGCGGCAGCCGCACCCCGGGGCAGGAGCGAGATCCCGGTGAGGCTCACACCGAGGACGGTGAGTACGACGAGCCCGACCGCGGCGAGGCCGATGAGGACCCCGGCCGTGGCCGTCGAGGTACCGCGCCCGGGGAGGGCGCCGTTCCGGGCCGACGTGCGCGGGGGCCCGGCTGCCCCGGTCCGCTCCGCTGCCCGCCCACGGCGTGACGGAGGCGGGGGCGCTGCGTGGCGTCCCACCTGGTCGTCACCCCCTCGTCATCCGCCGGTCGGACGCGGCGCGCATCCTGCGCCTGGCCGCGCTTAGCCTGACATGGCCGTCGAACACCTCATCATGGTGACTCACCCACCGTCGGAAGCGAGCCCCACGTGCGTGCGCGACACGTCAGCGACGGCAGCGAACCCGAGAGCGGTCTCGACGACCTGTTCTCCGGGGGCCTACCGAGCTCTGTCGCGGCCGCACCCCGGGCGTCGCGGGCCCGGCGGCTCTCGCGCCTGCCCCGGCTGGTCGCCTGGTCGGCCGTCGCGGGTGCCGTGGTGGCAGCCCTCGCCGCGCCGCTCGTCCTCCCACCGGCGTACACGGCGCGGCAGGCTGTCTACGCCTGGGAGGACCTCCCGGCCGCGTTGCCGCTCGATGCCGAGCTCCCCCAGCGCAGCGTGCTGACCGACGACCGGGGCAAGGTCTTCGCGGTCTTCTACGGCCAGAACCGCGTCCCCCTCGCGCTGGCGCAGGTGTCGCCCGCGGCCGTCGACGCCCTGCTCGCCACCGAGGACGACCGCTTCTACCAGCACGGTGCGGTCGACGTCGCCGGACTCGCGCGGGCGGTGCTGCGCAACGGCTCGTCGGGCTCTCGCCAAGGTGGATCGGGTATCACCCAGCAGTACGTGAAGAACCTCCTGCTCACCCAGGCCACCTCTTCGGAGCAGGCGGCCAAGGTCACCGAGGCGACCCTGACCCGCAAGCTCCACGAGCTGCGTTACGCCGTGGTGCTGGAGAAGACGCTGACCAAGGACCAGATCCTCGAGCGCTACCTCAACACGGTGAACTTCGGCGACGGCGCCTACGGCATCGGGGCGGCGGCGCTGCACTACTTCGGCGTCCCGGCCCGGTCGCTGACGGTGCCGCAGGCGGCGATGCTCATCGGCATCCTGAAGTCCCCGACGAACTACAACCCGGTCGACAACCCCGCCCGGGCACTCGAGCGGCGCGACACGGTGCTCGCCCGCATGCGCGATACCGGGCGCATCGACCAGGCTGGGTACGACAAGGCGCACGCGACGCCGGTGAAGCTCACGGTCACCGACCCGGCGCAGGGCTGCGGCGCGTCGGCGTACCCGTTCTTCTGCCAATGGGTCGTCCAGATCATCAGCAGCGACAAGACTTTCGGGGCGACACCGGAGGCTCGCGCCGACCTGCTCTACCGCGGTGGCCTCACGATCCGCACCACGCTCGACCGCGCCGCGATGGCTGCGGCGCAGGCGGCCGCCGACGACGCCCTCACCTACGACAACCGGGTGGCCACCGGCATCGCGATCGTGCGGCCGGGCACCGGGCAGGTCGCGGCCATCGCGACGAACAAGCGGTGGGGTCGCGACGTCACGAAGGGGCAGACCCAGATCGTCCTGCCGGTACGCGCGGCCTACCAGCCAGGGTCGAACTTCAAGCCGATCACGCTGGCGACGGCCCTCGAGCAGGGCTTCTCCCTGCAGACGCGGTTCGACACCCCCAGCGGCTACAAGCCCGCCGCGATGAACTACCCCAAAGGCGGGTTCCACAACGACAACGACCGCAACAACGGCATCCTCAACGCCTACCAGGCCACCGCAGGTTCGGTGAACACCTGGTACATCCAGCTCGAGGAGCGCTACGGCGTCCTCGCGGTGGCCGACATGGCGGCACGTCTGGGCATCACCAGCCTGCCGCGCACCGGGAGGCGCGCCATCACCAAGCGCGACGCCTCGCTGACCCTCGGGTCCTATGACGTCTCGCCGCTGGAGATGGCGTCGGTGTACGCCACGTTCGCCAGCGGCGGCATCGCCTGCCGCCCGCTCGCGATCACCTCGATGACCGACCGTCACGGCAAGCGCCTGACCGTCCCCGCGGCCGCCTGCCGCCGCGCGCTCACCCCGTACGTCGCCGCCGCCGTCACCGACGTGCTGCGCGGCGTCTTCGGCCCCGGCGGCACCGGTGCGGGCCTCTCCCTCGGTGCCCGTCCCGCGGGCGGTAAGACAGGCACGACGAACAGCTCGGCGGCGACGTGGTTCAGCGGCTTCACGCCGCAGTACGCCACGAGCGTCTGGATCGGCGACCCGCGCGGCGGCCAGAAGTACCCGCTGCACAACATCGTCGCCTACGGCCGCCGCATCGGGACTGTGTACGGCCGCTCGGTCGCCGGGCCGATCTGGCAGGCCCTCATGACGACGCTGCACGCGAAGCTGCCGGTCGAGGGCTTCCCCTCGCCGCTCACCACCTCCCTCACCGGCCTCACGCCGCCGGTGCCCGACGTCCGCGGTCTCCCGCGCGACGCCGCGATCACGGCCCTGTTGCGCGCCGGCTACCGCGTGCGCATCGACCAGCAGACGGAGGCGCCGGACCTGGCCCGCGCATCCGGGCAGGTCGCCGACCAGGCTCCTGCCGGGGGGGACGCCGCGCCGTACGCCACGGTCGTCACCCTCACGCTCACCGCGGGCAGCGACACCGAGGTGGTCATCCCCGAGCCCTGGCAGGTCCCCGCCCTGGGCTGACCCGTCCCATCTCCTCGGGCGGTCCGGCAGACGAGTGACACGACGTTCAGTCGACGGCGGCGCGGGCCGAGACACAGAGTGAGGCGGACGGACGGAGGCATCGTGGGGCGTGCCAGGCGTGGCTGGGTCGGGTCGGCGGCGACGGCGGCCCTGCTGCTCACCGCGCTCGGCGGCAGTACGGCGCCGAGCACGGCGGCGACGGGATGTCGACCGATGACCGGCCTGCTCTCCACGACACCCTCGACGTTCGCCCTCCCCGGTGGCGCCGACGTGCGCATCTGGGACACCGGTCACCTCGCCAACAGCCTCGCCGAGACCCGCATCGTCGCCGTCCACATCCCGAAGGGGACACTGACGCCGAAGGTGCTGACCGCGCCGAAGATCGACGTCTCCCGGACGCCGCAGGCCCTCGCGGCGCCGGTGCCCAACGCCGTCGTCGTGGTCAACGGCAGCGTGTTCGACCCGGTGCGCGCGGCCGTCCCGGTCGAGAGCCAGATCATCGGCGGCACGATCCGCAAGAGCACCCGAACCCTCGACAGCAGCGTCGCGATCTGGGGGCCCGGCTCCCACCTCGAGGTCATCAACGCGCAGCTGTCGGGCACCCTGCGCGTCGGTGCGACAACGTGGACGATGGCCGGCCTCAACTGGCAGTCGGTCCCCGCTGGCGGCGTGAGCATCTACAACTACACGTGGGGCCGCTCCCGGCACCCGGCCGGCCCGGTCTCGCTCGTGATCGCGGGTGGCAAGGTCATCGCCAAGCGCACTGGTAGCAATGCGACGCTCCCGCCGGCGCCGGGCCAGCTCGTCGTGACCGCCCCGTCGGGCGCCTACTCCACGGCGTTGTCACGCGTGCGCGTCGGGCTCCCGGCCGCCGTCTCCTACCGCGAGATCGGCACGACGGTCTGGGACAAGTACCCGCACGTGAAGGTCGCGTACCCGACGGGACTGATCATGGCCGGCTCGACGCTGGTGAAGTACGGCGTCAACAACGTCACCTCCTGCGTCGGCCGTACCGAGGACCTGCGGCCGCGCACGATTCTCGGGTTCCTGCCCAACGGCGACCTGCTCGTCGTCGCGATCGCCGGACGCGGCACCGTCAACGGCACCCGTTGGGGCGGCGCGAGCGACCACCAGGCCGCCGACTACATGCTGCGTCTTGGCGCCCGCATCGCCATCAAGCTCGACGGCGGCACCTCGACGACCATGCTGGTCCGCCGTACGGTCGGCGGCCCGCTCGTGCGCATCGACCGCTCGGGCACCGAGTACCAGCGCCCGACGCCGGACTCCCTCGCCTTCCTCGCCCCCTGACCGACCGGTCGACCTCCCGAAACGCTTGCAGTGCACGGGGCCGCCCGCCCGTCGAGCGGCCGATCGGGCGATCGCTGCTCGTCCTCCACGTTCGCGGGGGCTCGTGCGGTCCGCCGAGGAGGAGTGGTGACACAGCGGACGCAGACAGTCGTGGCCTCGAGCACGAGGTCGGCTCCCGGTTCATGACCCACCTCAGGCATAATGTCGGCGAGCGACCGAGCAGAGCCGCACTCCGCGTGCTGCACCTTCTGCGCAATCGCCACGCGGGTGTAGCTCAATGGCAGAGCACCAGCTTCCCAAGCTGGCTACGGGGGTTCGATTCCCCTCACCCGCTCCACCCAAGGGCCACCCCCCGAAGGGGCCGCCGGCCCTTGTCGCACGCGGCACCCGGGAATCGGGAGGAGGGTCGCGAAGCAACCCGACGGATCCCCTCACCCGCTCCACCCGAGGGCCCACCCCCCGAAGCGGCCGCCGCCCTTGTCGCACGCGGCACCGGTGTTGGGCCAGGGGGGCATCAGCCGTGCGGGGGTTGCTCCGTGGCCGCCCGGACGGGAGCATGACTGCGCGGGTCCGAGGGGGCTCTCGGGTTCACCACCACGGCGAACCGTCTGCGCTCCAGGGGGAACCGTGCCCACCAGCTCGCACCGCCGTCTCGTCCGTGCCTCCGTCGCCCTTGCTTGCGGGGTTGCCCTGACCGCTGCTGTGCTGCCCGGCGCAGCGTCAGCCGCCACCGGCACCCCGGAGGCCGAGAGGCCGACCGTCACAGGCCGCGTCGGCAGCGGGCCGGCGGCGGCGAGCCCGGCCGTCACGGGCCGCGTCGGAACGAAGACGTTCTCGCGCCTCGGCACCGTCCACCCAGCCGCGGGTACGGTCACCGCCATCTCCTACGCCGATGACCGGCTGCTCGTGCGGTCGTCCCGGGGATGGGCCTCGGTCGCCCTCACCACGGCGTACAAGCGCACCGTGACGCGATCGCTGAAGACCGGCGCGATCCTCACCGCCCGCAGCAGGGCCGTCAACGGCGGCGCCGTCCTGCTCTGGTATGCCCCCGGACGCGGCAAGGCCGAGATCCGGGTCAACGGCGTGCGCAAGGCCCTCGTGTCCACGGCCTACACGAAGGCGAGGGCCCTCTGGGTCGGCTTCAAGGGCGCCGGCATCGTGACGGTGAAGGTCTACGCGCAGGGGCTCCGCGGTGTGTACGTCGACGCGCTGCGGCTCAACCCGCCGCCGCCGCTGCCGACGTCCCGCGGCGGGATCGTGCGGGTCAACGCCAGCGCCTCCGGTGCTGGCGGCAACGTCTCGGCCGGGAGCGAGGTGTGGTCACCCGACGGCGCCAAGGTCGCGTTCCGCTCCCGTGCGACCAACCTCGTGCCCGGGGTGACCGATGGCTACAGCCACGTCTACCTCAAGAGCCTCGCCACCGGTGCGATCCGCCTGGTCGACGAGGCGCAGGACGGCACCAACAGCAACGACAACGACAGCAACCTCGGCGACGACAACTCCGGGCTCGCCTTCCGGCCCGACGGCACCGAGCTGCTCTTCTGCTCGGCCGCCACGAACCTCGGCCCTGGCGACAACGGCCTGTCGCTCTACAGCAAGAGCCTCACCGACGGTTCTGTCGGCTGGATCGGCTACGGCTGCGCCCGCCCGGCGTGGTCACCCGACGGAAGGGTGATCGCCTGGGAGTCCGACCGCGCCCTTGCCAGCTCCCCCCAGTCCCCCGACGACAACGGGGACGACGACATCTATGCCGTCAGCACAGCGCCGTACACCGGGTATGCCTATCGAGTCAGCACCGACTCCTTCGACAACCAGGTCGCCGCCGGCGGCCCGATGGGTTCGCACGAGCCTGTGTTCTCCCCTGACTCCCTCAAGATCGCGTTCACGTCCTACTCGCACACGCTGGTGCCCGGCGACACCAACGTGACCGTCGACGTCTTCGTCAAGGACCTCGCCAGCGGTGCGGCCACCCGCGTCTCGACGGGGGCCGGCGGCAAGCAGGCCCTCGGCGAGTCCCTGAACCCCGCTTGGTCACCCGACGGCACGAGGATCGCCTTCGACTCCCTCGCCAACAACCTCGTCGCGACCGACGGCAACGTGTGGCGCGACGTCTTCGTCAAGACGCTCTCGACCGGGGCCGTGTCCCTCGTCTCGACCCGGCCCAACGGCACGACGTCCTACTACAACCACTTCCGGCCGAGCTGGTCACCCGACAGCACGCGCATCGCGTTCGACTCCGAGGCCTTCGACCTCGTCGCCGGTGACCACAACGCGAAGTACGACGTGTTCGTGAAGTACCTGTCCGGCGGCTACGTGCAGCTGGTGTCCTCGTCGGCCGCAGGCCTCGAGGGCAACGCGACGTCGAAGATCACCGGCTGGGGGCGCAGTGCGTGGTCGAAGGACGGAAGGCGCATCGTGTTCGCCTCCGGTTCGACCAACCTCGTAGCCGGCGACGGCAACGGCACCAACACCGACATCTTCGTCAAGACCGTCTGACCGACCCGCAGGCCCACCACTCGACGGGCAGCGCGCGCGGCACGACCGGTCGGCCTCGACGCTGCCGGCAGTGATCGTCGTCGGGCTCGTCGCCATCGCGGCCCGGCTCATCTGGCCTGCCGTCCCGAGCGCCGTAGCCGTCGTCGCCGTCCTCGCCCTGCTCCTCGGGCTCGTGCTCCCGATCCGCGCTGTCACCCGCTCGGTCATCCGTCGTCGCGACGCCCGGACCCTGTCGGCGGCTCTCGGCACCGGCACTCCGCTCGACGTCAGCACGGCCCCCACCCGCAAGCTCGTCGGGGCCCACGACGCCCTGCTCACCGAGGCCGCGCGGGGCGCGATCGCCGCGCCCGACGCCGTCGAGCTCCCGCACCAGGCCCTCACCGAGGGCGCCACGCTGCTCCGCGGACGCGCCGCGGAGGGCGTCGCCGAGCACGAGTACGTCCAAGCCCGAGTCACGGCGATCACCTTTCTCACACCGGAGCTCGCGCGCGTCCGCCCCGTTCCGGCGATTGCCGACGCCCCTGACGCGGTCACCGAGGACGCGGTGCGGACGGCGGCCGTCGAGGCGATACGCGACCTCGAGTCGAGGACCGGCGGCGGCTCGGTCGAGCGCATCGACTCCCTCCGCGCGGCGGCGAAGCGGACCGAGCCATGAGCAGCCACGACCCCAGGCCGAGGGCCGAGAACCGTTCCGACCGCGTAGGGCCGAGCCGTGAGATCGTCCCGGCGCACGAGCCGCCGCGCGGCGCCGTGCGCGGGCTGGCCGTCGCGCCGGCCCCCGTCGTCCTGCTCTACGACGGACTGAAAGCCGTGGTGGTGAGAGGCTTCCCGGCCTTGGGTCGGGCCGCGGACGTACCTGCGACCGAGGTCGCCAGCATCGCCTCAACGTGGTGGACCGGTATCGGCATCGCCGCGACGTGGCTGCTTGAGCTGCTGCGCGCCATCGGTCGCAGGGTGCTCACTGCTGGTGCTGGTGCTGGTGCTGGTTCGGGCGCGGCGTCCTCGTCGTCCTGAGACCGGTCGGTCGGGTCCTGCGACCGGTCGGTCGGGTCCTGCTGGGGCTGCGCGGGATCGGACACGGCCTCGCCTCCGCCGGTCGCGACCCGTGGCACGCCGTCCGACCTCTCCTCGTCCGCACCGGCGTCCTGCTCCGCGCCGCCGCCAGCGTCCTGGGCCGGCCCCTCGGAGGATCGCGCGCGACGTCGCCCGCGCCGCGCGTGTCCTCGGCCGGGGCATTGCCCGCGTGGCGAGCCTCGTGTGGTCCACGGCGGCCGTCGCCTGGGCCCTGGTGACCCGTGCTGCCCGGTGGGTGTGGGCACGCTCGCGCCCGTCCGCCGAGGTATCGCCGCTGCCTGGCGAGCGACCGCTCACGGCCCCGGTCACGTCGTCGGTGCCGTCGGGCGCGGCCTCGCGCGCGTGGCGCGCGCCGTGTGGTCCGTCGTCGGACCGGTCGGGGCGGCCGTGTGTCGCGTCGTCGTCACGGCTGCCCGGGCGGTGCGCCGCGGCATCTCCTCCGCCGGCCGCCGGGTGGGCTCGGTGGTGGCACGCCCGGCCCGCGCAGTCTGGACCGCGGTGGCCTCGACCGTCCGGTCCGCGCGAATGTCGATCGCCTCGACCGTGAGCTCCGTTCGCGCGGCCGTCCGCGCCGCCCCTGATCGACGCTCCGGACGCCGATGCGTCCCGCGCGGCCGGAGCAATCCGGGAACTCGTGGCTCCGGACACGTCGCCGCGTCCGACGACACGGGTCGCCTTCTCTGGGTCGAGGGCGCACCGGGACTGCGCGGCCGGGCCGAGTCGATCAACGTCATCCCAGGGGCACGGTGGAGCGAGAGCGTCGCCGGCACCACCGCGCCGGGCACGGCCCTTGCCCTCGACCACGCGGTGCAGATCTTCGCCCACGAGCACTTTGCCCGGATCGCGCAGCCGTGGAGCTGCTCGGCGGCACCGATCCACGACCGGACGGATCCTCGGGGTCCTCGACGTCACCGGCGGCGACCTCGTCGCCTCGCCGCACTCGATGGCCCTCGTGCAGGCCGCGGTGCACGCCATCGAGGGCGAGCTGCGACTTCAGTCGCTGCAGGCGGCGTCCCGCCTGGAGACGCCGAAGGCCGCCCGTCCGCCACGCACGGTGCGTCGCCTCGACGTCCTCGGTGTCGACCACGCGGTCCTCCAGCTCGGAGGTACGTCGCGGGCGCTGAGCCAACGCCACTCCGAGCTGCACCTGCTGCTGTCGCTGCATCCCCCGCGGACTCACCAGGGAGGAGCTCGCGATCGAGCTCCACGACGACGACCTCCCCCTCGTCACGATCCGGGCGGAGATGTCCCGCCTGCGCTCCTCGCTCGGCGACCTTGCCCCTACCTCGCGTCCCTACCGGCTCCCGTTCACCCTCGACACCGACGCAGCAGCGGTCGTGCGGCATCTCCGTGCCGGCGACCTCCCAGGGGCGCTGCGCACCTATCGCGGCCCGGTCCTCCCGCACTCCGACGCCCCCGGGGTCATCCGGGCCCGGCGCCACCTCCACGACGAGGTGCGCGCCTCGGTCCTCGCCGGCCGCGACGCCGCGCTCCTGCGCGCCTGGTGCGAGACTCCCGCCGGCCGCGACGACGTCGAGGTCTGGACGGCGGCTCTGCGGCGGCTTCCGGAGGGCTCCCCACAGCGTTCCCTGGCGCGCATCCGCCTCGCCGCGGTCGACGAGGAGTTCGGCATCCCCGTCCCCCGCTGACCTGGCCGGTCAGCGGGGGCCGCAGGGGTGAACGAGGGTCTGTGGCTTGCCGCGGCGGCCTACGCTGAAGCAGCGCACCGAGCCGGAATCGCACCGGGCCCGCAGCCGCGTCGACGCGAGGAGAGCACCATGCCCATCACCGGCGAGTACGAGCCGAGCGCCTGGGCCTGGGTGGCCGACCAGGTCGCGGAGTACGAGGCGTCGGGCGGCACGCGGGCGACCACGCTCCGGGACACGGGCCTTCCCATCGTCGTCGTCACGATGATCGGCGCGACGAGCGGCAAGGTGCGCAAGGTCGGGCTGATGCGCGTGGAGAACGACGGCGAGTACGCCCTGGTCGCGAGCAAGGGCGGCGCCCCGGGTCATCCCGCCTGGTATGCCAACCTCGTCGCGAACCCGCGCATCGTGATCCAGGACGGATCCGTGGCCCTCGACTACGTCGTCCGGGAGCTCGAAGGTGCGGAGCGGCAGGAGTGGTGGGATCGCTCCGTCGTGGCCTTCCCGACCTACGTCTCGTACGCGGAGAAGACCGATCGCCTGATCCCGGTGCTCGTGGCGTCGCCTACGTCGGGCTGACACGCCTTCGCACCGCCGGGGCAGTGATCCCGGTCCGCCGGCTATCCGTTCGGGCTCCGGGCAGGTCTGGGGCGTCGTGGGGAGGCGGTACCGACGTGGGGTCGTCGCCAGGACATCGGGCCGACGCCGTTCGCAACGTGGCTGCAACGTGTGGACACCTACCGTCGGCCCACGACCCGGGGGGACCGGGCTCTCAGCCACCACGAGGAGGAACGCTCATGGCCGTCTACGCAGCGCCGGAACCGAAGACAGCCGGGTCACCTCCCGGCCCGCTACGAGCAGTGGATCGGCGGCGAGTACGTCGCGCCGGCAAGCGGCCTGTACTCCGAGAACCCGAGCCCGGTCAACGGCAAGGTGTTCTGCGAGGTGGCCCGCGGCAACGACGTCGACATCGAGCTCGACGCGGCGCACGCCGCGGCCCCCGCGTGGGGACGGATGTCCACCGGCGAGCGCGGCAACATCCTCAACAAGATCGCCGACCGCATCGAGGCCAACCCCGAGCTGATCGCCGTCGCCGAGACGTGGGACAACGGCAAGCCGATCCGCGAGACGGTCAACGCCGACATCCCGCTCGTCGTCGACCACTTCCGCCATGTCGGCCGTGTCGTCCGCGGCGCCGAGGACACGATCTCCCAGATCGACGACGACACCGTGGCCCACGACTTCTCCGAGCCCCTCGGCGTCGTCGGGCAGATCATCCCCTGGAACTTCCCGATCCTCATGGCCACCTGGAAGCTCGCGCCGGCCCTCGCCGCGGGCAACTGCGTCGTCATCAAGCCCGCCGAGCAGACGCCGGTGTCGTTGGTGTTCGTCATGGAGCTCGTCGCCGACCCGCTCCCGCCCGGCGTCATCAACATCGTCAACGGGTTCGGAGTCGAGGCAGGCAAGCCGCTCGCGTCCTCGCCGCGCATCGCCAAGATCGCGTTCACCGGTGAGACCACCACCGGGCACCTGATCATGCAGTACGCGTCACAGAACCTCATCCCGGTCACCCTCGAGCTCGGCGGCAAGAGCCCCAACATCTTCGTCGCCGACGTCGCCCGGGAGAAGGACGACTTCTACTCCAAGGCCATCGAGGGCGTCACGATGTTCGCCTTCAACCAGGGCGAGGTCTGTACCTGTCCGAGCCGGGCGCTCATCCAGTCCTCGATCCATCACGGCTTCCTCGCCGATGCGACCGAGAGCACGCTGCTCATCACGCAGGGCAACCCGCTCGACACCGACACCATGCTCGGTGCGCAGGCGAGCATCGACCAGCTCGAGAAGATCCTCAGCTACATCGACATCGGCAGGCAGGAAGGTGCCCGCCTCGTCACCGGTGGGGAGCGTGCCCACCTCGACGGCGACCTCGATTTCGGCGGGCCCGAGCCCGTCGAGGTCTGGATGGGCCGCAACCAGTTCGGCTACTGGAGCCACACCCACCTCACCATCGACGTCGTCCCCGGCCGTGGCGCCGGGTTCTCCCTCGAGGCCCCCACGGGCAACCGCTTCCTCCTCCGGTCGCGGCTGTTCACCGAGGAGGAGTCCGCCTGGCTCGTCGCTCCGCCCACCGGACAGGCGCCGTGCGCGTGGGTCACGTCCTGGTACCGGAGCGCGGCCGACCCGTGACGTGGCGGTCGTGCGTCCCTACCCTGGGATGAGCTGATCCGTGGGTCGAAGCGACCCTCGGGCAGACCGGCGCGACACCCCCGCGCTGCCGTGCAGGATCGAGGCCGCGTGACGAGCTGGCGCCACCGCCTCCCCAGCGCGGTCCGACGTACGCCGGACCGCGGTGGGGCGAGGTGGGTGCGTCCCCGGACGGTCGCGCTGCTGGCTGCGGTCACTCTCGCGCTCCCCCTCGGCGTGACCACGTATGACCCCGCGGCCTACCTCGCGACGTCGTCGATGCTGCTGGCGGTCCAGCTCGCAGTCACGCTGTCCGTGCGCTGGGAAGAGCCGCCCGTGACGACGTACACGCGGGCGCTCGCCCATGCCGCAGCCCTGCACGTCCACCTGCGTCACGTGCGCGTGGCCGCGCTGCACGACGTACGCGGGCTGACGCTGGTCACAGTGACGTGGAGGGCCGCGACCACGGTCGCGCTCGATGCCGACGGGAGACCGCTCGCATCCCTCGCGCGCAACGGCCTCGTCGACGGCTACACCCTGACCTTGCCGTTCGCCGACGCCGACGTCGCCAGGCTGCTCGCCGCCGACGCCCGTGGTGGCGACCTCAGCGTCTACGCGACGACTGACCTCGCGACCAACCCCGACGCCAACGTGCTCGACCACGGGCTGCACCTCGACCAGTACGACGTCGAGTTCGCGTCGTGGTCGGGGAGCATCTCGCTGTCGCGCTCGCTCTCGGACTGGTAGGCGCGCCCACGTGGTGCGATGCCGCCGGGGGGACCCGGGGGTCCCGCTGGGACGCAGATCCGGGGAGCCCGTCCGGTCCGTGCAGGCGGGTCAGCGGTCGAGGTCGATGACGGTCACGGTGTCCGCCACCTCGACCCGGGAGACGCCGACGGGCACCAGGATCAGCGCATCCGCCTCGGCCAGCGCCCCGACGACGTGGGACCCCTGAGCCCCCACCGGACGTACCGCGCGCGATCCGTCCGGTCGCACCTCGAGCACGCCGCGAACGTACTGGGCCTTGCCGGGCGGGGAGTCGAACGCCGCGAGGCACTCCGCCGGCTCGGTGCGGCGGGTGATCTCGCTTCGGCCCAGGAGCCGGCAGATCACCGGCCGGACGTAGAGCTCGAAGGAGACGAACGAGCTCACCGGGTTGCCCGGCAGGGTGATGATCGGGATGCGCCCCGCACCCACGCGACCCGCACCCTGCGGCATCCCCGGGTGCTGCGCGACCTTGGTGAACTCCACCTCGCCGGTCCGCGACAGCACCGCCTTCACGGTGTCGTAAGCGCCCATGCTCACCCCACCGCTCGTGACGATGAGATCGGCGTCGCGCGAGGCGTTCTCCAGCGCCGCGAGGACGTCCTCGTCGCGGTCGCGCACGATCGGCGCGCGGTCGGCGACCGCGCCCGCAGCGCGGCAGAGCGCCGTCAGCATCGTGCCGTTGGACTCCGTGATCTTGCCGCGCGTGAGGGGGGTGCCGGGCTCGACGAGCTCGTCACCGGTCGAGAGGACGACGACGCGGGGACGGCGTACCACCGTGACACTCGCGCGGCCGACTGAGGCGAGCACCGCGATCGAGCGCACCGTGACGACATCGCCGGCGCGCATCACCGCACTGCCGACGGCGACGTCCTCGCCCTCGCGCCGCACGTAGGAGCCGGTCGCGACCCCGGAGCGGACCTCGACCCTGCCGGTGCCGCCGTCGGTCTGCTCCACCGGGACGACGGCGTCTGCGCCGTCGGGGAGCGGGGCACCGGTCATGATCCGCAGCGTGGTTCCCGGCGTCACCGTGAGGCCCCCGGACGTACCGGCCGCGAGGTCGCCGCTGACGCTCAGCACGACCGGTGACTCCGGTGTCGCCGCCGCGACGTCGGAGGCGAGCACGGCATAGCCGTCCATCGAGCTGTTGTCGAAGGGCGGCAACGGCCACGGGGCTACGACGTCGGCGGCGAGGGTCTGGCCCACGGCGTCGAGCAGGGGAACGTCGACCGGCTCGAGCGGGACGACTCCCTCGAGAACGGATACCAGGTGCTCCTCGACGCTTCTCATCACCTGCGACCCGTCAGCCGCCGATGGCCGACATCGGCCGGGTCGGCTGGATGAAGTTGAGATCGTTGATGCCGTGGCCGGGCAGCTTGTCGCCCACGACACGGTGCAGCCGGCGTACCAGCTCGGCCCGGACGCCGTCGGGGCCGAGCGACTCATCGCGCAGCGCGGTACGCAGGTCGAGCTCGTCGCGGGCGAAGAGGCAGTTGCGCAGCTGGCCGTCGGAGGTGAGCCGGAGCCGGTCGCACGCGGCGCAGAAGGGACGTGTGACGCTGGCGATGATGCCCACCGTGGCGGGGCCGCCGTCGACGTAGAACTCCTCGGCCGGCGCGGAGCCTCGCGACGGCACGGGGGTCAGCGTGTGGTGCTCGGAGAGCTGCTCGAAGATGTCGTCCGCCGTGATCATCGTCGAGCGCAGCCAGACCCCGCTGGGGTCGAGGGGCATCTGCTCGATGAACCGGAGCCACCACCCCTCGTCGAGCGCCCGGCGCAGCAGGGCGGGCGCCTCGTCGTCGTTGACGCCGCGCATGAGGACGGCGTTGACCTTGACGGGTGCGAGCCCGGCGGCCTGCGCCGCCCGGATTCCGGCGAGGACGTCGTCGAGGCGGTCGCGGAAGGTCAGTGCCTTGAAGCGGTCGCGGTCGAGGGTGTCGAGGCTGACGTTGACTCGGTGCAGTCCGGCGTCGCGCAGGGGCTGCGCGAGCCGCACGAGCTTCAGGCCGTTGGTGGTCACGCTGATCGACGGCCGCTTCGGCAGCTCGTTGATCCGGCGCACGACGTCGACGACGTCGGCGCGCAGCAGCGGCTCGCCCCCGGTGAGGCGGACGCCGGTGATGCCGAGGTCGGTCGCGACCTCGAGGACCGTCATGAGCTCGTCGGTGGACAGCAGCTCGGGGCCGGGCAGCCAGTCGGCGAAGTCGTGGGGCATGCAGTAGGTGCAGCGCAGGTTGCACCGGTCGGTCAGCGAGACGCGAAGATCACGGTGCACGCGACCGAACGTGTCGACCAGCTCGCTCATGCGCAGTTCACCCATTCGTCGCTGCCGTCGCTGAAGACCTGATGCTTCCACACGGGCAGCCGGTGCTTGGTCTCCTCGACGAGGTCCGCGCAGGCGGCGAAGGCCTCACCACGGTGCGCAGCGCTGACTGCCACGACGAGGGCTGCGTCGCCGATCTGCAACGGCCCCACGCGGTGCATCACCGCGAGTGCGATCACCTCGTGCCGGACGGCGACCTCACGTGCGACGTCGGCGAGCACAGCGGACGCCGACGGGTGCGCCTCGTACTCGAGCCGTTCGACTGACTTGCCGTGGTCGTGGTCGCGGACATCTCCGGAGAAGGTCACGACCGCGCCGGCTGCACGGTCCACGACCAGAGACTCGACGTCGCGCACGCTCATCGGCCCCTCCACCACGGCGGCGCGCCGGACATCAGTCATGGAGGCATTATGGGTCGCTGTCGGCGAGGGGGCGGAGCTCTGCGTCGCAACCCGAGGAGCGGGCGCGCGTGGGATCCGGGCGATCACGCAGGCTCCGGCGCGCAGTCCCGCCCGTCGTCGCGCCTCGCCCCCGGCCGGTCGGACAGCTTCCCCGATGGCTGGGGGGGGTCGCAAACGCGCCCCGAACGGTGTCCATGATCCGCATCTGCACCCTAGAGTCTGCTCTATGACGCAACTGCGGATCGGTGAGGCGGCCGCCCTGCTCCAGGTCAGCGGCGATACCGTGCGGCGCTGGGCCGACGCCGGGAGGCTGGCGACCACGACCGACGACGTCGGTCGCGCGGTCGTCGAGGGAGCCGAGCTGGCCCGGTTCATGGCCGACCGGGCGGCCGAGGAGCCCGCTCTGGAGAGCCCGGTGGTGAGCGCGTCGGCGCGCAACCGGCTCGTCGGCATCGTCACCCGCGTCGTGCGCGACACCGTCATGGCCCAGGTCGAGCTGCAGGTCGGCCCGCACCGGCTCGTGTCGCTGATGAGCCGCGAGGCCGCCGACGACCTCGGCCTCGAGCCCGGCGTGCTCGCGGTCGCGACGGTGAAGTCGACCAACGTCGGCATCGAGATCCCCGAGCACCGATGAAGGGCCCCTTCATCTGCTACCCCCGCTGACGTCCGGGCTCCTGCTCGGACCCGCCAGCCCCCCGGAACACTCGACCGCGAGCCACGCCCGAGAAGGTCCCATGCGTATCCGACTGCTCAGCGCCGTCGCCCTGTCCTGCCTCGCGCTCAGCGCCTGCGGCTCGACGGCGACGCCGCCCGCCACGGCCGCCGCGACCGGTTCGGTCGCGACGGGGTCGATCACCGTGTTCGCCGCGTCGTCACTCAAGGAAGCGTTCACCACGATCGGCACGGCCTTCGAGGTCGCTCACCCAGGGACGAAGGTCACCTTCAACTTCGGTCCGAGCAGCGGCCTGGCCACGCAGATCATGCAGAAGGCCCCGGCCGACGTCTTCGCCTCCGCCAGCACCACCACCATGGACACGGTCACGGCTGCCGGAGCGGCGAGCGCTCCGACGACCTTCGCGGTGAACACCCTGGAGATCGCGACGCCGGCGACGCCGACCACGCCGGTAACCTCGCTCGCCGATCTCGCCAAGCCGGGCGTCAAGGTCGCCGTGTGCCAGCAGGACGTGCCCTGCGGCGCGGCGGCACTGAAGCTGTTCACCCAGAACAACCTGACCGTGACGCCGGTGAGCCAGGAGATCGACGTGAAGTCGGTGCTGTCGAAGGTGGTGCTCGGCGAGGTCGACGCCGGCGTCGTCTACGTCACCGACGTCAAGGCCGCCACGGACAAGGTCGTCGGCGTCCCCATCGCCGCGGGGCAGAACGTCACCACGACGTACCCCATCGCCGCGATCACGGGCAGCAGCAACTCCGCGACCGCCCAGGCTTTCCTCGACTACGTGCTGTCCGCCGCCGGCCAGCAGGTACTCACGGATGCGGGGTTCACCAGCCCATGAGCCGACGCGACCGGCCTGTCACCGCGCCTCCGTGGCCGGTCGCGATCCCGGCCGTCCTCGCGCTGGCGTTCCTCGGCCTCCCGCTCGTCGGGCTCCTCGTGCGCGCGCCGTGGTCGCGCATGTGGGACGTGCTCACCTCGACGACGAGCCTGCAGGCCCTGCGCCTCTCGCTGGTGACCTCGACCTCCGCGACCCTGGTCGCCTTCGTCCTCGGTGTGCCGCTCGCGTGGCTCCTCGCCCGTGCCGAGTTCCCCGGACGCAGGTTCGCTCGCGCCCTGGTCACCGTGCCGCTCGTGCTGCCGCCTGTCGTCGGTGGCATCGCGCTGCTGCTGGCGTTCGGGCGTCGCGGGATCGCCGGGCAGTACCTCGACTCCTGCTGCGGGATCACGCTGCCGTTCACGACTCCCGGCGTCGTCGTGGCCGAGGCGTTCGTCGCGATGCCCTTCCTCGTCATCACCGTCGAGGGCGCGCTCCGCGGGCTCGACGGCAGTTTCGAGGACGCCGCCGCGACCCTCGGAGCATCTCGGCTCACCATCTTCCGTCGCGTGACTCTGCCGCTGATCCTGCCGTCGCTCGCCGCCGGCGGGGTGCTGACGTTCGCGCGTGCCCTCGGGGAGTTCGGCGCGACGATCACGTTCGCCGGCAACCTCCCCGGCGTCACCCAGACCCTCCCGCTCGCCGCCTACACCGGCCTCGAGGGTGATCCTTCGGACGCCGTGGCGCTGAGCCTGGTGCTGCTCGCCGTATCCGTCGGCGTCCTGGTGGCCCTGCGCGACACGTGGTTGCGGACGGGGGCGGCGTCATGAGCGGTGCCCCGACCACGCGCGTCGGCCAGCTGCCGCAGACCGTCGGGGATGCGGCGTGATGGCGGCAGGCGGCATCGCCGGTCGCGTCGTCGTGACGCGCGGGGACTTCACTCTCGACGTCGACCTCGCCGTCGACCCGGACGAGGTGGTCGCGGTGCTCGGCCCGAACGGCGCCGGCAAGTCCACGCTGCTCCGCGCGCTGTGCGGCCTCACGCCACTGACCGCGGGCACCCTCAGCCTCGGAGGGATCGTCGTCGACGATCCTGCCCGCAACGTCCTCGTCCCGGCAGCGCGACGTCAGGTGGGCGTGGTGTTCCAGGAGTACCGCCTCTTCCCCCACCTCAGCGTGCTCGACAACGTCGCCTTCGGGCCGCGATCGGCAGGCCGGTCCCGGCAGCAGTCACGTACGGACGCCGCCACCTGGATCGAGCGGCTGCACCTCGGCGCACTGGTCGACCGCACACCGCCGCAGCTCTCCGGTGGCCAGGCCCAGCGCGTAGCGCTGGCACGGTCGCTCGCCGGCGACCCGGCTGCACTGCTGCTCGACGAGCCACTGTCGGCGCTCGATGCCGGCGCCCGGCTCGACGTCCGCACCGAGCTGCGCGAGCACCTCGCCCAGTTCGCCGGGCCCACCCTGCTCGTCACCCACGACCCGATCGACGCCCTCGTCCTCGCCGATCGCATCGTCGTCCTCGAGGACGGCGCGATCACCCAGCAGGGGCTGGCTCTCGACGTCGCGCGCCGGCCAGCGACCCAGTACGTCGCGAAGCTCCTCGGCCTCAACCTCCTGCGCGGCCGGGCCGGCGACGGCGACGTGGTGCTCGATGGCGGCGGCACGTTGCACGTGCCCGACCGAACGGTGAGCGGCGCGGTTCTCCTCGCCGTCCGGCCGAGCGCGATCGCCCTGCACGTGCAGCGCCCCGAGGGCAGCGCGCGCAACGTGTGGCACGGCGTCGTCGACGGGGTCGAGTCGATCGGCGACCGGGTGCGAGTGACAGTCTCGGGCGCACCGACCGTGATGGTCGACATCACCGCGGCGGCCGTCGCAGACCTGCACGTGGCCAGGGGGTCGAGCGTCTGGCTCTCCGCGAAGGCCACCGAGCTCGAGGTCTATCCCGGCTGACCAAGATCACGATTCCGGGAGCGGAACACCACATCAGCTGCGTTCTACCTCCCTCAGGGGGCGTGGCGGGTTACAACCGGGGTCCGCCGGGACGTCGGGGCAGCGCACGAACCTGTGACACACCGGAAGTAGCCGGCAATAGGCATCGCCGCTCTCCGCTGATCGCCATACTCACCGAGGATCGTGAACCAAGGGGGCAACATGCGTCGGGTCAGCGGGCACGGGTCTTTCCCTGCCGGGGCTATGACTCTGGCAACTGCGGTTCTGCTCGCAGGATGCTCGTCAGCGAGCGACCCATCCAGTCGCAGCGGACCTACGCCGACGGACTCCTCAGCCAGCAGCCGACCCGCCTCGACCGAGTCTGAGCAGACCGTCGCCGTGGGGACGACGGTGACTCTGCCCGCCGACATGATCACCGTGTCGTCATTCTCGGACAACGTCGCACCAAACGCTACGAAGCCGGACCAATCGGGAACTCACTGGGCGTCGGCTGCGGTCCAGCAGTGCGCGACTGCCGCGACCCGCCGAGGGAAGTGGGAACTCGCGCTGGCCGATGGTTCCAAGGTGGCTGAGGCTTCGTCATGGGTTGAGGGAGAACTGGCAGATCAGCTCCAACCTTCCGATGAGCCCCTGGCCGCCTCCTATTGCGTTTCAGGAAACGTCTACTTCTTCATGCCAGACGGAGCCGAGGTCACCGGGGTCGTGCTTAGGTCCAGCTCCGGGGCCCCCGCCCACGGGCACGTGACGTGGACCGTGCCCTAGCCCGCGCCTTCAGCCGACAGTGAGCGCCACGAAGGGTGCACGCGATGTGCCTACCTGTTGACTCGCCCTGTTGACGGTGAACGCGGCAAGATGCGCGGGTGCGGGGCCTGGAGCGAGCGCGATCAGAGCTAGACCACGGCGATGTCCGGAAGGCTCGGGAGCGTCTCAAGGGTCTGGTCGCCGCTTACCCGGTGGACGTGGAGGTCCGTGCTCTGCTCGCCCAGGCATACCGGCTCGACGGGCAGCCCACGGAGGCCGGTCGTTGGGGCTACCTGATCGGCCCGGCCGCCACCGACGAGGAACGACTCGCGTTCGAGTTGCACTGCGCGTTTGGATGGGCCAGCCGGATCACCGAGTCACGCCTCGGTCATCTGCTGCGCTGCTCGGACCTGACCGTCATCGCGGACGACCAAGGGCGAGCGATCCTTGCGTCGCTACCGAGCAAGAAGGCTGCGGAGCGTCGAGGCGGACTCGGCGCAGCCCTCGCCCGGTGGTTCGCGGGGCTCCGCGCTGCGAGTCGGCACGGCTAGACACCCGAGGCCGATGGTCGCGCTCGCTGTCGCCGGCCCGTGCAACCCGCTACACCCGGTAAGGGAAGAACACGGCGGCTGAACTGCGCCGTGGTTCCTCACATCCTGACCTTGGTGAGGCACCTGCCTTGCGTCCCGGCGTACGACGGACCTTGACACCGTTGCTCGCCTGCGTCACCCGCCCCCCGAACCCGGCCGAGCAGGACCTGAGCCGGATCAGGCGACGGGATCCTTCGCGGTGTCCAGGACCGCCATGACCTGGTGCGCGTCGGTGACCGGGTTGACGAAGGCGAGGCGCAACGCGATCTCGCCGTGCCACCCGGTGGGCACACAGAGGATCCGGCCGGTGCGCGACATCTCCCCCGACCATGCCACGTAGTCCTCGTCGCTCCAGCCCGGGCGCGTGAACAGCACGACGCTGAGCATCGGCTCCTGCAGCAGCAGCAGGTGGTCGCTGGAGCGGATGTAGCCGGCGACGGCGCGGGCGGTGGCGAGTGCCTGCTCGACGGCGTCGCGGTAGCGGTCGGTGCCGTGGGTGGCGAGGCTGAACCAGAACGGCAGGCCGCGCGCCCGCCGCGACAGGTGGATCGCGAGGTCGGCCGGGTTGGTGGCGTCGCGGTCGATCGTGTCGAGGTAGCTGGCGTTCTGGCTGTGGGCGGCCCGCGCGAGGGTCGGGTCGCGGTAGAGCAGCGCGCAGCAGTCATAGGGCGCGAAGAGCCACTTGTGCGGGTCGACGATGAAGCTGTCCGCCAGCTCGATCCCCTCGAACAGCGGCCGCACGCTCGGCGCCACCAGCGCAGCCCCGCCGTACGCGCCGTCGACGTGCATCCAGACGCCGTGCTCCCGGCAGGCGTCAGCGATCGAGGCGAGATCGTCGACGATGCCGGCGTTGGTCGTCCCGGCAGTCGCGACCACAGCGAAGACTCCGGGATTCGCGGCGAGGACGGGGCGCAGCGCCTCGCCGGTGAGGCGCCCGAGCTCGTCCGGCGCGACCTCGTGGACGTCGACGTCCAGCACCGACGCCGCGGAGCGGATGGAGGAGTGCGCGCTGCGCGAGCAGGCGATGGCCCAGCCGACGTCGGGCCTCGCCCCCCGCCGGTCCCGGGCCGCGGAGCGCGCGGCGTGCAGGGCCGCAAGGTTGCCCGCCGTCCCGCCGGAGACGAACGTGCCACCGGCGGTGTCCGGCCAGCCGAGCAGCTCGCGGATCCACGCGAGCGCCTCGTTCTCGGCGAAGATCGCGCCTGCGCCGGCCTCCCAGACTCCAGCGAACACGTTCGCGGCGCTCGTGGCGAGGTCGAAGGCGACGGCCGCACGCGTGGGCGCGGACGGGATGTAGGCGAGGTTCATCGGGTCGTCCTGGGCCCGGGTGGCCGGCACGAGCACGCGGTCGAACACGTCGAGGGCCGCCCGCGCCCCGATGCCCGAGGGGGTCACCGTGGCTCCGGCCGCCGCCCGGAGGCGTTCCGGTCCCAGGGCGGTGGACGTCGGGTCGGTGGGCCTGACGACGCGCGCCGACGCCCAGTCCACGACCATCCGGACGATCTCGGTCTCATCGCCCCACGGTGCATCCGTCACTGCTGCGCTCTCCCGACCTGATGTGGCCCGTACGGGCACCCCCCAGATGTACACGTCCGCCGCGAGGGATGCCGGACGGCGGTCCCTCAGCGACCCGCAGCCGCGCTAGTTTCGCAGGACACCGCCCTTCGGGGGACATCGACGCCGGGAGGCTCACCGTCAGGATCGCCGTGCTCGCCTCGATCGCCCACAGCGTCCCGCCACGCGGCTACGGACCATGGGAGCAGGTCGCGTCGACTCTCGCCGAGGGACTCGTCGCTCGCGGTCACGACGTCACCCTCTTTGCCAGCGCCGACTCCGTGACGACGGCGTGGCTGCATGCCGAGGCTCCCGCCGGCTACGAAGAGGATCCCGCCGTCGACGCCAAGGTCTATGAGGCGTTGCACATCGCAGCGGCGTTCGAGCGGGCGCAGGAGTTCGACATCATCTCCAACCAGTTCGACTTCCTCCCGCTGGTCTTCAGCCGTCTCGTGAGCACGCCGGTGGTCACCACCATCCATGGCTTCTCCTCCGAGCGGATCGTGCCGGTCTACCGGGCGTACGACGACATCTGCCACTACGTCGCGATCAGCGATGCCAACAGGCACCCCGGCCTCACCTACGCCGCGACGATCCACCACGGCATCGACCTCGCCGGGTTCACCCCTGGCGCCGGCGGCGGCGGCTACCTGCTCTTCCTCGGGCGGATCCACCCGGACAAGGGAACGGCCGCCGCGATCGAGGTGGCCCGCCGCAGCGGGCTCCCCCTCGTGATCGCCGGCGTGGTGCACGACGAGCGCTACTTCGCCGAGGAGATCGAGCCGTTCCTCGACGGCGTCGCCGTCACCTACGTCGGCCCCGTCGGGCCGACCGAGCGCGACCAGCTGCTCGGCGGCGCTGCGGCCCTGCTCCACCTCATCGACTTCGAGGAGCCGTTCGGGCTCTCCGTCGTGGAGTCGCTCGCGGCAGGGACGCCGGTGATCGCCAGCCCCCGTGGCTCGCTCCCCGAGCTCGTCACCGATGGCGCCACCGGCTTCCTCGTCGAGGACGTCGACTCCGCGGTCGTGGCGGTGGGGCGGCTCGGCGAGATCGACCGGCGCAGGTGCCGGATCGAGGCGGAGACTCGTTTCACCGCCGACCGTATGGTCACCGACTACGAGCGCCTCTTCGCACGGATCGCCGACACCCGGCACTGATCCGCACCCACCGCCGACCATTGACCCGAACGCCCGTCGGGGTGTACCCCTAGATGCCTACGGCACGACGTGTCCGCATCGCAGTGGCGCCACGGGGGACCGGCTTCGAGAGCCGTGGCCCGCCGCCGACCTCACCGTGATCGGCTCCTGAACGCAGGCCCTGCGCTCTCCCCCGGGCGTGGGGCCTGCCCCAGTTTCCGCCCGGCCGCCGGCCCCCGGATCGCCGGGTCATCCGGGCAGCTCCACTTCCACCGGAGCGGTCAGCCGGCGATGCTCGCCACCTTGGGCACGAGGTCGCGGCACCACGGACCGATCCGCGTGATGTCATCGAGGAACATCACGGGCTTGGCGCAGATCGTCGTCTAGCCCTGCGCGAGCTGGCGCGGGCGGGATTCAAGCGCTGCGTCGAGGTCTGCGACGTCGTGAGCACCGGTGATCGTGCCACGGATGCCGCCGACCATCTCGAGGTCGGTGAGGTCGCGCCCTCGCTCGCGCATCCCGGTCGCGAGGGCTGCGAGGTCGTCGTCGCTCAGCGACCCGAACGGATTGAGCCCGTTGCCGTAGCGAGCGAGGCGGCGGATCAGTGGTGGCTGCATCCCCTGCCTGCCGAACCAGGACATCGGCCCCTCGGGGCGGAACGCACCGGGCTCGAGCCAGACGTCGCCGAAGGGGAGGTACGGGCCCTCGTGGCGCACCGCGAACGGGCCCCACGCCTACGCGAGCACCTCGAGCTGTTCGTCGAGGATTCTCCTCGCTCGCCGAAGGGGTCGCCGAGAGCGGTGTACTCGTCCTGGGACCAGCTCACCGTCGGGAGCACGACGAGGCGGCCCACGGAGAGCAGGTCCAGCGTGCCGAGCTCCTTGGCGAGCAGGAGGGTCTGGCGCCGCGGCGAGATGAACGCGCCGGCCACGAGGCGCAGCGTGGTCGTCGCCCGCGCGATCGCCGACAGCAAGATGATCGAGCTCGGCCACGCCGTCCCCGGTGCCCGGTTGCCGGGCGCGGCGTGGTCGCGGAGGTTGGGCATGACGCCGAGCGCATCGGCCTCCGGCCCGAGCAGGACGTGCTCGCTCCTCATGACGCCGTCGATCCCCGCGGCCTCGGCCTCGACCGCGACGCGCACGAGCCCCCGCGGGTCACGCGGCGGCACGAGGCTGATGTTCTCGGTGAGCTTCATGAGCAGCTTCACGTCGGTCACATGGCGTCTCGCGCGCGACCGACCCGGTCGCGGTAGCCGTTGACCACGCGGAGCATCCCGACGCCGACGACGCCGACGAGCTCCTCGCCGCGGTGGTAGCCGATGACGCACTCGTCGTGGAGGTCGCCCTCGAGCAGACGGATGCCGTCGGGGTCGGCGAGCCCCGGCATCCCGTAGGACTGGAGACGGACGTCGAACTGGTCCGACCAGAACGACGGCAGCAGCTCCCACGGCTGGTTCACGACCGCGTCGTAGCCCTCGCCCGCGAGGTATGCCGCGAGCACGGCACCGGCGCGGCGCCCGGTGTCGGTCGGCACGTTCCAGTGCTCGACCCGCCAGGCGCGGTCGTCGAAGCGGGCGTTGGGGAACCGCACGATGTCCCCGGCGCCCGCCAGGCCGTCAAGGGCCACGCCGTCGCGCACCGGGCGCAGGGCGGCGTCGGTCAGGAGGCCGTCGGAGAGGTCGAGGCCGTTGCCCTCGAGCCACTCGACGTTGCACCGGGAGCCGAGCGCCTCGAGCACGACGTCGGCCGCGAGGCTCGTGCCGTCGGTGAGCACGACGCCGGTCACGTGGTCGTCGCCCTCGAACGCTGTCACGCCGACGCCGAGATGGAACGTCACACCCTGCGCCTCGTGACGACGCCGCAGCTCGGCCGCGAGCTCGACACCGAGTGGACGCAGCATGGGATAGGCGTCGATCGCGACGCAGTGCACCTCGCACCCGAGCGTCCGCGCAGTGGCCGCGACCTCGCAGCCGATGAAGCCCGCGCCGAGGACGACGACGCGGGCGCCGGGCACCAGCGCTGCGCGCAACGCGATCGCGTCGTCGAGGGTGCGGATGACGTGCCGGCCGCCGGCAGCGGTGGGGGGCGGTCCAGGGATCGGAAGGCGCCGGGCGCTGACGCCGGTCGCCGCGGCGAGGGCGTCGTAGGGCACGACCTCGCCGTCGGACAGCGTGACGTGTCGCGCGTCAAGGTCTGACGACCTGGCCGAGACGCCGTGCCGCCAGGTGACGTCCGCCGCGTTGGCGCGCACGCGGAAGACCAGCTTCTCGTGCGAGAGGTCACCCGAGAGCGCCTCCTTCGACAGCGGGGGCCGGTTGTACGGCGCCCACGTCTCATCCCCGACGACGAGGATCTCCTCGCCGTATCCGTTGGCGCGCAACGCCTCCGCCGTCCGGAGTCCGGCCAGTCCGGCACCGACGACGAGGACCCGCTGCGAGGCCACGTCCTAGCCCTGGAGGGTGATTGCCTGGACGGGGCAGACGTCCGCCGCGTCCTCGGCCTTGGAGCGCAGAGCCTCGTCGGGCTCCTCGATGAGCACGTGCATCCTGCCGTCCTCACCGAGGGCGAAGACCTCAGGTGCGGAGATCACGCACTGCCCGTGGTCCTGGCAGACGTCCCAGTCGACGATGACCTTGAGGCTCATGCGGGTGACTCCTTCTCAACGACGGTGGAGGGGTAGAGGTCCTTCGAGGGCGTGCGGACCCCGCTGAGCTCCCAGTCTCCACCGAGCGCGGTCGAGCGACCACGTCGCCCTCGGTGGGCTGGGCACCGACGTCCGTGCGGATCGGCGTCGGGCCGACGACGATGTGGTTGGTCAGACGGCCGGGGCCGTCCACCTCGACCTCGACGACGTCGCCGGGCTGCACCGGTCGGGAGTTGGCCGGCGTGCCGGAGACGAGCAGGTCGCCGGGCGAGAGGGTGCTGGTGCGGGCGATGTCGGCGTCGAGGGAGTGCATGTCCCACCCCATCCCCTCGGTGGAGTCCTCCTGCACGACGGCATCGTTGACGAGCGTGCGGATCGTCTTGCCATGGAAGTCCCAGTCGGTGACGAGGCCCGGGCCGACCGGGGCGAGGGTGTCGCCGCCCGTGACCCCTGCATCGAGCCGGCGTCGGTGTCGCGGAAGTCGTGCAGCCCGACGTCGTTGCCGACGGGGTAGCCCGCGATGTAGTTGCCGACGTCGGCGGGAGGGGCGTTGCGGCAGGTGCACCGCGTCGTCGACGCCGACCTCGCGGCCGTCGGCCGCGACCAGGGTGTCGCCGTGGCGGACGACCTGGAGCGCGGCACCGTCGAGCAGGATGCGGCGGTACTCGGGCACAGGTAGCTCCTCGTTCGAAAGGTGGGTACGCCGTAGGTCAGGCGGAGGTGGTCGTTGGGCGAGGCGCCACCCGACCGCCTTCGGGGCGGTCGAACCACACGTGCACCTGGCTCGTCCCGATCGCGTTCTCGTAGTCGCCGTACTGCACGCCGGTCGCCGAGAAGTCGTTCTCACCCAGCGCCGCCGCCATCATGAGGTAGGGGGCGAACACCCCCTCGGGACGCACCGAGAGGAACTCCGGCATCGTCTCCAGTACGCGGTCGTGGCGACCCTCGAAGAACCAGCCGAGACGTTCGTGGTCCATGTCGCGCGCCTTCGGGCTGATGAGGTGCGACGGGTCGCTCGACTCGTGCTTGCCCACGTCCTTGAGCTTGTGGCATGTGTACGACATCGATCCGGTCGCGACGATGATGACCTTCCGGTCGACCCGCGTGCTCGCCGCGGCGATGGCACGGCCTACTCGCAGGGAGTCGTCGGTCTCCCCGCTCTGGCAGACCGAGATCGAGATCCACTGCTTGTCCAGGCCCTTGCCGAGGTAGGACCACAGGTTCACCGAGGGGTAGTACAACGGCAGATAGGGGTCGTCGATCGGCGTGATCCACGTGTCGGCGCCGTCTGTCTCCGCGGCGATGGCGTCGGCGAGCTCGGGGTCCCCGCGCCACTCGTCGGGGATGCGGAACATCCCGCGCAGCAGCTCCTCGGCGGTGAAGAGCCCCGAGCGCAGCGGCTGCGAGGTGAGGATGGGCTCCACGGTGGCGAACCAGTGGGAGTCCAGGACGATCACGGTGTCGTAGTCGAGCTCCTCGAGCTTCTCCGCGCGGATCCGGTGCAGCCCGGGAACGAGGGAGATCTCCCTGCCCTCGTTGAGCTCCCGACGCGACGCCTCGTCGGCCTTCGCCCGCGTGACGAAGCCGTCGACCTGGTCGAAGTGCGTGCGGTTCACGAGCGGGCCGATGCCGGTCGCCTCGTCGGCGGAGTCTCCCTGCACCACGGTTGCCGCCTTGGCGAGGAAGCGCTCGCGGAACTCCGCGGCGACGCCCTCCTGCACGAGGATGCGGACGGCAGCGAGGCAGACCTGCCCGGAGTTGTCGAACTGCCCGACCGCGATGTCGACGGCGAGGTCGAGGTCCGCGTCGTCGACGACGAGCAGGGGAGACTTGCCGCCGAGCTCGAGGGAGACGGGCGTGACGTTCGTCGCCGCCGACACACCGATCGTCTGTGCCGTGGGCACCGAGCCGGTGAAGGTGATGCGCCGTACGCCCGGGTGGGCGACGAGCGGCGCTCCGGCCGCGGTACGAGGCCCTGGACGACGTTGTGCACCCCGTCGGGCGGGCCTGCCTCGGCGGCGATGTCGGCCAGGAGCGGCGCCGCGATCGGAGCCCACTCCGGCGGCTTGGCGACCACGGTGTTGCCCGCCGCAAGGGCCGGCACGGTGCGCCAGGTGGCGAGCATGAGCGGGGCGCACCACGGGGTGATGACAGCGGTGACTCCGGCCGGGTCCCACGAAGACGTGGTTGCGGTGGCCCCGGGTCGCGACGTCGTCGTGGTGCACGGACAGGAGGTGGTCGGCGACGCAGCGGAAGTTCATCGCCAGGCGCGGCATCACTCCACGGCGACGGCGACGGCGACGGCGTCGGCCTCGACCTGACCGCCTTGGTGCCACTCGGCGATGACCTCGCCGTCGCCCGCTGGGCCATCGACGCCGGGGTGCCCCTGCTCGCCGGGTGCCGCGGGGTGCAGGTCGTGAACGTCGCGTTCGGCGGCGAGCTCGAGCAGCACATGGCCGACCGCACCGTCCGGTGCGACACGGAGTCGACGTCGACCCGGGCACCGTGCTGGCCGACCCCGTCGGCAAGCACGCCGAAGTCTCCTGCTACCACCGCCAGCGCATCAGCTGCCTCGGTGAGGGCCTGCGCGTCGTGGCGAGGGCCGCAGACCGCGGGACGCAGGCGGTGGACCGGCCGGCGGCGGCGGGCTGGTTCAACGCCGGGCAGTTGCACCCCGAGGACACCGCGAGGGAGGACCCGCGTCAGCAGGCTCTCGTCGACGCCCTCGTGACCGCGGCCCGCTGAGCGGCCGAGCGAGCCGTCGACCAGGCCGGCTCCCTAGGCCTCCGGAGCGTCTGCCCACGAGGTGTCGGACACCCTCCACGCTGTGTTGCGGGGACGTCGGAGGCTCGCTAGCGTCCCTCTGTCATGACGGCTCCCGAGATCCAGGCGCAGGACCTCACCCGCACTTTCGGCACGACGAAGGCGGTCGACGGCGTCGACCTGGCCGTCGACCGCGGCGAGATCTACGGATTCCTCGGCCCCAACGGCGCCGGCAAGTCGACTGTCACCAGGGTGCTGTGCACGCTCCTCGCTCCGAGTGGCGGCCGGGCCAGTGTCGCCGGCTTCGACGTGGAGAAGGAGCCGGACCAGGTCCGGCTGCGCATCGGTGTCGCCCTCCAGGAGGCCGCACTGGACCCGAAGCAGACCGGGGTCGAGATGTTGCGCCTGCAGGGCCGCTTCTACGGCCTGTCCAAGTCCGACACGGAGCGTCGCCTGGCTGACCTGCGCGGGCTCATCGACATCGGCCCCGCACTCGAGGACCGGGTCTCCACCTACTCCGGCGGCATGAAGCGACGACTGGATCTCGCCCTGGCGCTGGTGCACAACCCGCGGGTCCTGTTCCTTGACGAACCGACCACCGGCCTGGATCCGGTCAGCCGGACGAAGGTGTGGGAGGAGGTCCGCCGGCTCAACACCGACCTCGGCATGACCGTCTTCCTCACCACCCAGTACCTCGAAGAGGCTGACGAGCTCGCCGACCGGGTCGGGATCATCGACCACGGTCGCATCGTCGCCGAGGGCACGCCCGAGACGCTCAAGCGAGCCATCGGGACCGACCTCGTGGTGGCACTGGTCGAGGGGGACCCCGAGCTCGCGCGGCAGGCGCTGGTCTCCCTGCCGGGCGTGGAGCGGGTGGACGTGAACGGCTTCGAGGTGATCGCGGCGGTGGACGACGGCCCGGCGGCGATCAGTCCCGTGGCCCTCGCCCTGGCCGGGGCGGGTGACGGTCTTCGGGTTCGCGAGCTCTCGCTACGCACTCCCACCCTGGACGACGTCTTCCTCTCGGTCACCGGAGCGCGCATCGCCGACAGGGACGGCGACACCGATCAGTCACAGCAGGCAGAGGAGTCGGCATGAGCATCTCACCGGCGCGGACGGCCCCCGGGTCTGACCCGCATGCTGGGGACGTCATCGCTTCGCACGCGGGGTTCGGACGCGACCTGGTCTCCGTGGCGATCCGGGCGCTGCGCCAGATCCCTCGGGAGCCAGAGGCCATCATCCCGGCCCTGATCATCCCGGTGTTCTTCTTCGTGGTGAACGTCGGAGCACTGTCGCCGGTGGCCGAGGCCACGGGAGTCACCGACTTCAAGGCGTTCCAGCTGCCGGTGGCCATCATCTTTGCCGTCACGGGCATCTCACGCGCCAGTGCGCTGGTGAGCGACATCAACGACGGCTACTTCGATCGGCTCCTGCTGACACCGATGAGCAGGCCCGCGCTGCTGCTCGGCCTCATGGTGGCCGACTTCGCACTGGTCATCGCGCTGTCGATCCCGGTCATCATCCTGGGTGCACTGGTCGGGGTTCACTTCCTCACGGGGATCCTGGGCATCCTGGTGTTCCTGCTCCTGGCCGGGCTCTGGGGTCTGGCGTTCACCGGCTTCCCCTACGCGATCGCCCTCAAGACCGGCAATCCGGCCGCCGTGAACTCCAGCTTCCTGCTGTTCTTCCCGTTCGCCTTCCTGACCACGTCCTTCCTGCCGCAGCAGGCGCTGACCGGGTGGCTGTCCACCCTGGCCACCTACAACCCGGTCACCTACGTCCTGGCCGCCTTGCGGTCGCTCCTGACCGAGGGCTGGGCGGTAACCCCGTTGGTGCAGGGTGTCCTCGCCATCCTCGGCGTGGCCGCGGTGAGCCACTCGCTGGCCTTCATGGCGCTCCGGGGGCGCGTCTCCCGCAAGTGAGACGGGCTCTGGGGCGCGACGGGTGCCGATAGGCTCCCCCCTCGTGACTTCTGCCACCCCTAGCCGATCCCAGCTGCTGGCGCTGAGCCTCGGCGCGACCGGCGTCGTGTTCGGCGACATCGGGACGAGCCCGCTGTATGCGTTCAAGGAGTCCTTCCACACCGCAGGCAAGAACCTCGGTGACGTCTACGGCATCGTGTCGCTGATCTTCTGGGCGCTGATGATCGTCGTGACGATCAAGTACCTGCTGTTCGTGATGAAGGCGGACAACCGCGGCGAGGGCGGGATCCTGAGCCTCCTGGCCCTGCTCCCCCGGTCGATCCGTGACTCGAGCCACGGCAAGGGCCGGGTCCTGTTCCTGCTCATCCTCATCGGGACGGCGCTCCTGTTCGGCGACGGCGTGCTCACGCCCGCGATCAGCGTCCTGTCCGCGACCGAGGGCATGGCAGTGATCAACCCGTCGCTGGCCGACTACGCCGTACCCGCCGCAGTCGTGATCCTCGTCGGCCTGTTCGCCGTACAGTCCCGCGGCACGCACAAGATCGGCCTGTTCTTCGGCCCCGTGATGGTGGTCTGGTTCCTCACGATCGCAAGCCTCGGCAGCTACCGCCTGGCGGGCCATCTCGAGGCACTCGAGGCGTTGTCGCCGACGTTCGCCCTCTCCTACATCGCCGCCCACGGGCTCGCCTCGCTCGCGGTCGCGTCCTCGGTGATCCTCGCCGTGACCGGTGCCGAGGCGCTGTACGCCGACATGGGGCACTTCGGCCGACGTCCGATCCGCCTGTCGTGGGCGCTCCTCGTCGGCCCCTCCCTCGTCCTGTGCTACCTCGGGCAGGCGGCGCTGGTGCTGGAGGACCCCGGGACCGCCGACAGCCCGTTCTTCTCCCTGGCCCCGACGTCCCTCACGCTCCCGCTCGTCGTGCTTGCCACTGCGGCCACCGTCGTCGCGTCCCAGGCCCTCATCACCGGCGTCTACTCCCTGACCCACCAGGGCATCCAGCTCGGGTTGCTGCCGCGGATGAACATCCGCCACACCCACGACGAGCACCAGGGCCAGATCTACGTGCCGTTCGTGAACCTCGTCGTCGGCATCCTGTGCATCGGCGTCGTGCTGGCGTTCCGGAGCTCGTCAGCCCTGACGCACGCGTACGTGCTGGCGATCGCGGGGACGATGTTCATCACGACCATCGCCTTCGCCTCGGTCGCACTGCTCGTCTGGCACTGGTCGCCGTGGCGCATCTGGCCACTGACGATCGGCTTCCTCGTCGTGGACCTGTGGTTCCTGCTCGGCACGATCGCCAACATCTTCCGCGGCGGCTGGGTCCCGGTGCTGTTCGGTGCCGGTGTGATGCTGGTGATGATCGCGTGGGGCAACGGCTACCGAGCCCTGAACTCCTACATGGCGCGCAACGCCGTCCGCTGGCCCGCCATCACCGAGGAGCTCAACCACGGCAGCATCACGCGCGTGCCGGGCGTCGGCGTCTACCTCGCGTCGCCGGCCGAAGAGGTGCCCGCAGCGCTCTCCACGCAGATCAAGGTGCTGCACGCCATGCCCGCCTACATCGTGGTCGTCACGGTGGTCACCGACAACATCCCCTTCGCCGACCGCGAGCCCGTGATCGAGCTCGTCATGCCGCGCGTGGAGAAGGTGACGATCCCCGTGGGCTACATGGAGACCGCCGACATCCCGCTGACGCTGCGACGGACGGTGCTCGGACAGCTGGAGCGCAGCGCGACGTACTACCTGTCCGATCGACGCTTCGTGGGGACGGACGCCGGCGCGGTGGGCGAGCAGCACGAGAAGATCTTCGCGTTCCTGCACCGCAACTCCGAGACGCCCGCTGCCTACTTCTCCCTTCCGAGCGACCGCTTGATCTCCATGGGCACCAGCATCGACCTCTGAGCAACGGCCCGCCGCGTGGGCATCTGGTCGCGAACGACGAACATCAGGACGCCCGTGGTCGCGACCACCGCGCCACGACCGAGCGCGTAGAGGTGGCCGGCTGCCTCCCCCAGCTCCACCTCGGTCCCGGTCCTCGGTGCCAGCGCACCGAGAACGATCGCGGAGCCGGCGGCAACCGTGCCGGCCGCGACGAGACTCATCCACGCAACGAGCAGCCCCCACGACAGTCGCGTCCGCTGGGGAGCCAGCGGCGCCGACACCCCGCCGAGCGGGTCAGTCGGTCTCGATCTGGGCCACGACCTTGCGCAGGCTTCGCGCCAGCGCCGTCGTCTCGTTCGCGGTGAGGCTCGCGGTCACGTGCGACTCCTCCGCGTTGAACTGCGGGAAGAGCGTCGTCATGAGCTTGCGACCCTTGGCCGTCAACGCCACCAGCACCCGCCGGGCGTCGTCGGGGTGGGTGCGGCGCTTGAGCAGGCCGCGCTTCTCCAGCGTGCCGATGACCCCGGTGAGCGTGCCCTTGGAGATGCCGGCCTCCGTGGCGACGTGCCGGGTCTCGATATCGCCCCAGATCCACACGACCCACAGGACGACCCAGCCGGTCCAGGTGAGATCGTGGGGCGCGAGCACCGTCCGCTCGAGGTGGTTGCGCACCCTGTTCGCGGCGCGATAGACGTTCTGCACCGCAGCCATCGCGTCCATGTCGACCGGCAGCCCGCTGAGGCGCTCGGCCAGCGCCCGCTCGGTCTCGACGAGGGTGTGGTGGCCGTCACCCGTGGCGTCGGCGGTGGTGCGGTCGTAGCGGCTCAAGGTGCAGGCACCGTCCTGGCAGGGCAGTTGTCTGGGATGCAGACGGCGTCGAAGTTCAGCTGGATCGAGGGGCCGGATCTCACCACCGGATGATCGTATCCTCGCCCATCCGTTCGTGTCCGTACGTCTCGCGATGCCCGGCGCCGCACGAGGCAGTCGGCCACACCGGGGAGACGGACCGCCTGGGAAGCACCCCGCGAAACCCTTGTCCGGCCGTCGTCCCTGGCCCACAGTCCGTTGTCGTTCGGACCGGAACGACTCCTACCAGCGCGGAGGCGGCATGCGACGCGGCGACGTGGACCTCGGCGACCTCGACGCGTTCGAGCCGGGCGCGGCCTGGCCGATGTTCGACGTCCTGCGCGAGGAGGACCCGCTGCACTGGAACCCGGGGGCCACGCGCTCGAGAAGGGCTCCTTCGACTTCGTCAGCAAGCTGGTCAACCAGGGGCCGAGGACGGCGCGTCCCTGACCGACCGCGACTTCCGCAACTACTTCCTGCTCCTCGTCGTGGCAGGGAAGGAGACGACGCGCCACGCGATCTCGCACTCGATGAAGGCGCTGATCGACCATCCCGACCCGCTCGCGCTGCTGCCGGCCGAGCCCGAGCGCATCCCCGGTGCCGTGGAGGAGATGCTGCGCTGGGCCTCGCCGGTCTACCACTTCCGTCGCACGGCGATCCGCGACGTCGAGATGGATGAGAAGACCATCAGGGCCGCGGACAAGGTGGCCGTGTGGTGTGCGTCGGGTAACCGCGAGGACCGCGTGCCCCGGACACTGCTCGGCCGCGAACAGGGGACACGCCCGCTGAGCCCAGACGGTGCTCAGGCGCCCAGTGCCAGAGGACGAACGGAGGTGCGTCGGCGCTGACGGGCGTAACGTCGAGGTATGACCGAGCAGCAGCCCTACGACGTCGTCCGTACGGAGTCCGACTTCGAGATCCGCCTCTACCCCGAGCACCTCGTGGCGGAGGTTGAGGTCGACGGCACGTTCGAGTCCGCCGGCTCCACCGCCTTCCGCCCGCTCGTCTCCTACATCAGCGGCCGCAACCATGCCGGTGCCGGGCTTGCGATGACCGCGCCCGTGATCCAGCGCCGCGACGACGAGCCGCTCCCTCACGACCTTGAGTCCACGACGACGAACGTCGGGCCCGGCCGGTACACGGTGTCGTTCGTCCTCCCCGCGACGGCTACCGTCGACTCGGTGCCCACCCCGGACAACACCGACGTCCATGTGCACAAGGTCCCCGAGCAGTACGCCGTCGCCACCCGCTTCTCCGGGCGCTGGTCCTCCTCGTCCTACCAGGCCCACGTCGCCGCCCTCACCACTGCCATCGCCGCGGCCGGGCTCACACCTGTCGGGTCGGCGCGCTTCGCGCGATTCGACCCACCGTGGACGCCGTGGTTCATGCGCCGCAACGAGGTCGTCATCCCCATCAGCGCCCCCTGACGACCCTCACCCCTGAGTTCGCGCGCCTCGCGGCCCGCGCTCGCGCGATACTGCGCCGTGACCGACGACACGACGACCGATTTCGACGCTCCCCCCGGACGTGGCGAGCACCGCTGGCCCATGGCCTTGGCGGCCATGGTCACCGCTGTCCTGCACCAGCTGCTGCCGGTGGACTTCAGGCTGCAGCCGCACGGGATCTACCCCGCGGTCATGGGCATCTTCCTCGTCCTTCTCATCGCGGGCGACCCCGGGCTCATCGACCGCGAGCGGCGCTGGCTGCGCGTCGTCACCGGCCTGATGATCACCCTGATCGCGCTGTCCAACCTGTTCTCCGCGATCCGGCTCGTGACCGGGATCTTCCACGACGACCGCTTCGCCACCGACCCCTACCAGCTGCTCGCCATCGGTGCGACGGTCTGGGTCACGAACGTCTTGGCCTTCTCCCTCTGGTACTGGGACGTCGACGGCGGCGGTGCGGCGAGGCGCGCGGCCCGCGGAGCCTGGGCCGACCCGGCGTTCGTCTTCCCGGAGATGACCATGCCGGACCGGATTCCCGCGACCTGGTACCCGCAGTTCGTCGACTACCTCGCTCTCGGGTTCAACACCGCCACGGCGTTCAGCCCCACCGACGTCGTCGCCATCAAACGCTGGGCGAAGCTGTCGATGATCGTGGAGTCGATCACCTCCCTGGTGCTCGCGACACTCGTCCTGGCGAAGGCGATCGGCAGCATCTGACGGCTGCGACGCCGGAGTCGGAGTCGTCAGAGACCGAGGTCGGAGAGCCCCGGGTGGCCGGTCGGACGCGGGCCCGGGGCCTGCCAGTGCAAGAGCCGCTCGCCCTCGTCGATGGCGCGGTCGTTGATCGAGGCGTGGCGTCGGCTCATGAGCCCGAGCGCGTCGAACTCCCAGTTCTCGTTGCCGTCGGAGCGGAACCACTGTCCCTGCGCGTCGTGCCACTCATAGGCGAAGCGGACCGCGATGCGATCCTCGGTGAACGCCCACAGCTCCTTGATCAGGCGGTAGTCCTGCTCGCGCGCCCACTTGCGCGTGAGGAACTCGACGATCTCCGCGCGACCGGTCGGGAACTCGGCCCGGTTGCGCCACGCACTGTCCGGTGTGTAGGCGAGCGACACCTTCTCCGGGTCACGGCGGTTCCAGCCGTCCTCCGCCGCCCGCACCTTCGCGATCGCGTCGTCGCGGGTGAACGGGGGGACGGGCGGGCGTGGCTCGGGCGCGGTCATGGGTGCTCCTCGATGTCGTGGCCGGGTCAGCGGTGGGCGAGGGTGGTGCCGCCGTTCCAGGATGACCCGAGCTGACGGTAGTAGCCTCCGGTGATCTCGCGGATGGGGAGCGCCGTGGCGTCCGCCGGCGCGAGGAGCAGCCTTGCCGTGGGGCATCGGGCGGGTCTGGTGGATCGACCCGCGCTTCGTGGGAAAGCCCTGGTGGATGCCTCGCGCCCGGGCGAAGTCGCTCGTGACCCAGATGAGCACGCACCGGGAGTAGGTGACGCCCTCGAACTGGCAGCGGACGACGGCAGACGCCTCCTTGTACTGCGAGCGCGCTGCGTCCGCTGGCGGTGTAGGCGGTGCGAATCCCCGCAGCTCCTGCACGGCTGTCCCAATTGTTTGTGTCCGTACGATTATGCGGTGCACGGGGCTGCGGTCCAGCCCCGAAGTCCACCAAACTCCGTCCGCGGAGATCGGTGGGCAGGTGCACGCGCGCGTCGCAGATCAGGGCCAGGAATCCCTGGACACTGTCGGAGGGGGAGGGTTGGCTTACCCCATGAGTCCCCGACGCAGTACCTCCTGGCCCACCGGCGCACCCTGCTGGGTCGACGTCACGACCAGCGACATCGCCACCGCACAAGCGTTCTACAGCGGCCTCCTCGGCTGGACCTTCGGCGCAGGAGACCCGCAGTATGGCGGCTACTGCATGGCGTTCGTCGGCGGCGACACCGCAGCGGGCATGGCACCCGCGATGGACGGCGTCCCCCCCGCCTGGACGCTGTACTTCGAGTCCGCCGACATCGAGGCCACGGCCGCGGCCGTCACCGCGAACGGTGGCTCGGTCGCCGCCGGCCCCATGGACATCGGGCCGATGGGCGCCATGCTCGTCGCGACGGATCCGACCGGCGCTCCGTTCGGGTTCTGGCAGTCCGGCGAGCACACGGGGATCGGCGTCTACAACCAGCCCGGCGGCCTGTTCTGGGAGGACCTCCGCTCCTCCGACCCGGACGCGGCACGTGCCTTCTACGGCGAGGTCGCCGGGTGGGTCTACGCGCCGGTCCCCATGGCCGGGCCCGACTACACGACCTTCCACCACCCCGACGACGAGGCACCCCTCGGCGGCCTCGGCGGGATGATGGGCATGGACTCCTTCCCGTCGCACTGGATCGTCTACTTCGGAGTCGAGGACACCGACGCGGCCGTGGCCTACGCCAAGGCGAACGGCGGTCACGTCATCAGCCCCGGGTTCGACACGCCCTTCGGCCGGATGGCTTCTCTCGCCGATCCCTTCGGTGCGTCCTTCTGGGTCATGGCACAGGCCGAGGGCGTGCCCCAGCCCGACCGCGAGGGCTGAGCGCCCACTGTCCGCGCCCACGCCGGTCGGTCAGCAGGGCGGATCGTCCGGCGGCGGCGCGGGTCCCCGGCTCGGTGCGGCCGTGGTCCACGACTCCAGCGGTTGAGGACGGCCGAAGAGGTACCCCTGGGCGAGGTCGATCCCGAGCGCGCGCACCACGTCGGCCTCCTCCTCCGTCTCGACGCCCTGCACGACCACGCGCGAGCCGAGGGACTCCGCGACTCCCACGGCCCAGGTGAGGAGCCGGACGCCACTCGGGTCGCCGGTAGCGGCACGCCGCACCAGGCTCGAGTCGGTCTTGATGATCTCCGGCTGCAGCTCCTCGAGCCGATCGGTGGTGGAGAACCCGCTGCCGAAGCCGTCGATCGCGATCGTGTAGCCGAGGTCGCGCAACTGGTCGAGGCCGCCGTACACCGCCGTCGACGGCTCGTTCGCACCACCCTCGCCGACCTCGAGCACGATCCTGGCGGCGTAGTCGCGCAACGGTGAGGACACCAGGCGGGCCATCGCGTCAGGGGCGAGCAGCTCGGGTGCGGAGAGGTTGACCGCGAGGAGACCCACCGGACCGTTCTCGGCCAGCAGCAGCGGCGCAGCCTCGGCGATCAGGTCGAGAACCTGCGCGCCGACGTCGACGATCTGTCCGGAGGCCACGGCGAACGGCACGAACTGCGCGGCCGGGACACGGTTGCCGTCGTGCACCCAGCGCACGAGCACCTCGAGGCCGCGCATGGAGCCGTCGGTGAGATCGATCATGGGCTGCGCGTCGAGGGCGAACTCGCGGCCGCGCACCGCCGCAGCCATCGCCTCGCGCCCATCGAGGCCCCCGGCACCGGTCAGCCCGCCGACGCCCGCACCGGGCGGCGACGCCGTCTCGACCATCGTCTCGTCGAAGACCAGCACCCGGTTGCCGCCGCCGTCCTTCACCCGGTACATCGCGAGATCGGCCTGGCGCATCAGCTCTTCGGCGGTCCTCCCCAGCTCGGGGCAGAAGGTGATGCCGATAGAGGCGCCGATCGTCACGACCTCGTCGCGCAGGGCGAAGGGCGTCGCGAGGTCACGGAGGATGCGGTCGGCCACCGCCTCGGCCACGGCGTGGTCCGGCAGCCGGTTCAGGACGACAGCGAACTCGTCGCCACCCATGCGCGCGACGACGTCCGATCCGCGGACCTCGTGACCGATGCGCCTGGTGACCTCGATGAGCAGCTCGTCCCCGGCCGCGTGCCCCCACTGGTCGTTGACGGCCTTGAAGCGGTCGAGGTCGATCCACAGCAGTGCGAGCGACGAGCCTTCCGTGATGGCCTGGTCGAGGTCGCGGCGGAACGCAGACTCGAACGCCGGGCGGCTCACCACACCGGTGAGCGAGTCCTGCACGGCGATCGTGCGGGTGGCACGGTCGATCTTGGCTATGTGCAGCACGAGCACGACGAGCAGGCAGGACAGCGACAGGAAGCCGAAGATCCGGTTGGAGTACCACCCCATCGAGTACCGCTGCGCACCGACGTTGACGACGGCCTCCGCGAGGGAGACGGCGGACACGGCGATGAGCCACCGGCCGATGAGGCTGGCCGCCCGGGTGGCCCACACCGTGGCGATCAGCCCGGCGGCCGCGCAGCCGAGAACGAGCCCGTCGAGGCCGCCGGCCAGGGCGGTCGTGCCCGCGTCGTCCGACAGCGTCGGCAGCAGATCGGGTGCGAACGCGACCCAGCACACCGCGAGGAACGCGGGCACGGTGCCGAGCGCGACCCCTGTCGCGATGCCGTGGTCCAGGCCGGGCTGACGTCCGCGCCCCGAGTCGAGGCCGATCACCACTGCGGACGCCGCCACGCCGAGGATGAAGACGAGGTGCCACAGGTAGAACAGCGCGATCGAGCTCTGCGCACCGCCGATGATCGAGCGCGCTGGGCCGTCTGCCGTCGGGGCCAGCAGCGCACCTGGGAAGACCAGGACGTGACCCGCGAGCAAGATCGACACCGAGGAGTACACGGCGGCGAGGACGACGTAGCCCCGGCGTCCCCCGCGCAGCGCCTGGCCGAAGAGGAGCACCGACGTCAGGCCCGCGACGACAGCCATCGAGAGCGAGTGCGCCAGCGCCACCCCAGGAACGGGGGACCACGGGCGCACGGCGTCCTGGGCGACGACGACCGTCACGACGAGGAGGATCACTCCTGCCCCGGCCCACAGCGCAGTCGCCCCTCGCGCCGAGCGCGACGGGTCGTCAAGCACCTGCAAGGTTGACGACATGAGGCCTCCCGCTGGCCCAGGACTTCAGCATCCGCCACCAGCCAGAGGTTCTCAACCCTGTTGGCACCATCCGAGGGGTGCGATCAGGCCGGGCGCACAGCGAGCGTGTACCGGACCGCCTGGTCGAAGGTGACCGACCCGTCCGCAGCCGCGTAGGACGCCAGACGGCGCTCGGCCTCGGCGCGGATCCCGGGCCGGTCGCCCTCGGGGATGGCCAGCCACATGGCCCGCTGACCGGTCGACCAGGTGAAGGCGTGCCAGCGCTCGGCGTCGGTGAAGCGCACCGCGACGGTGCCGGTGACCGTGCGCACTCCGGCGTAGCCGGCCTCGGCGACGAGCCGCTCCATCCCGTGGTCAGTCTCGAACGGGCCGGCCTGCCCGGTGGTCCGCGCGTCACTCAGACCCGGCGGGAGGTACGGCGCGAACACCTCGTCCACGTGCCTCCAGCGCGCGTCGACCGCGCCGAAGGTCGCGATGCCGAGGCGCCCGGCTGGCGCGAGCAGCGGCAGCCAGGCCCGCAGCGCAGCGAGCGGATCGGGGAGGAAGAAGAGCACGAGCGAGGACGCCACCGCGTCGAAAGGGCCCACCACCATCGGTGCCGCGGCATCGCCCACGGAGACCGACACCGTCCCCAGGCCCGCCTCGGCGGAGAGGCGGAGCGCCTCGGCGGCCATGGCTGGTGAGATGTCGATGCCGACCGCCCGGCCGTCGACCCCGAGGGCCCCGGCCGCCCGCAGGAGGACGGCACCGCGGCCGCACCCGACATCGAGCCAGCGCTCGCCGGCGGACGGGGGCATGGCGTCGAGGAGGCCCTCGGCGATCGGGCCGAAGAAGTCCACGCCGACGCCGTCATAGCTCGGTGACAGCGCATCGAAGAGCCTGGCCACGCGTGCGGTCTGCTCGGACGGATCGCTCATGGGCTGAGGGTCGCAGCCATCGCCCTCGGGCGAGGCCGATCCCCGAAGTCCGCCAGACCCACGCGGCCGTGGCGTCGACGCCGTCGGGTGGCGCGTGCCCCGGAGCAGGTACCGACCGGCGCGAACCGCCGCTCTCGGGGCGGAGTAGCGTCGGGAGCATGGCGAAGCCGAGCAAGGAAGAGAGCCTCACCCGCTGGCGCGAGGCCGAGACCAAGTACCGCAAGCTCGTCGAGTCCTACCTCGAGGAGGGCACAGCAGCAAAGTTCGACAAGGGCAGCGCCGTCCTCATCACGAAGGCGAGGGTCAAGGCCGACCAGCGCCGCGACGCCTACTTCCACCGCTGCCTGGGCTGACCCTTACGGCTGCGGCCGGTCATCACGCCCTTTGGTCCGCCGTGGATCGCGCCGAGCCGCGACCACGAGCCCCGCCGACCAGCCCGGTGCGCGGCTGTGCGCCGGCGGCGCGATGTCGGTCAGGTCTATCCCGGCCCGGACGAGCAGCCAGGCGATGAGGGAGTTGGAGTTCCACATGTCCCCGGTCCCGAGTTCGTCGCGCCCCCAGGTCGCGGTGGGGAAGAAGGGGACGAGGTCCAGCACCCGCCGCGGCGTCGCCTCGTCGTCGGCGAGGCACCTCGGACCTGCGATGGCCTCCTCGAGGTCGGGGATCACGCCGTTGGTCCAGCGACGCACCTCGTAGCGGAAGAAGCGCGACCGGCCCAGCACCCGCAGACCGACCGGGCCGGTGGAGACGACACCGGACCCGGCGCGACCCGGTCCCCAGGCCGGAGCCATCTCGATGACGACACGGACTCCGGCGGCCCGCACGACCAGCGCCGCGTGGACGAGGTCGAGCGGCTCACGTCCCTCGTGCCGCGCCACGACGACCTCGTAGAGGTGTCCGTCCGAGAGCCGCGGGGAGGCCCCGCCCGCGCCGACCGGGATCCAGTAGAGGTCGACCCGGTTCGATCCTGCGCCGCTCTCCGACACGCCATCCACCCGCTCCCACCGCCACAGCCGAAGGCGGCGGCGGTCGCCTCCAACGTACGCCCGCGCCCGCACCGCCCGGTCAGGCCTCTCCCAGCAGCACCTCGGTGTCGACCCGCTCGAAGCCCATCCGCTCATAGAGCGCCGCACCCTCGGTCGTGGCGTGCATCCAGACGACGTCGGGCACCTCGCCCCGCGACCCGAGGGCTGCGATCCGCGCCGCCGCTGCGGTGAGGGCGCGGCCGATCCCGCGTCCACGGACGTCCGCCAGAACCCCGATGCCCGAGACGTAACCCGTACCGGCCGCCCACCAGGCGAACGCGCAGCCGACGGGTCGACCGTCCAGCCGGGCCACGACGAACCGGCGGTCCGGGTGGGCAAGATCGTCGGGTCTCACGAGGAGCTCCGCCAACGACCGGTCGGCCATCCACCCGCCATAGCCGGCGACGATCTCGGCGTGCAGCGGGTCCTCGACGAGGTCGACCCGCGGTGGGACCTCCACCGGCAGCGCTGCGGCCGACCCGGCTGCCGTGGCGTACACGCCGGTGCGGTCGCACTCGACCAGGTCGCTCCACGTCCCCGAGCCGACAAGCCGCTCCGGGACGCTGACCCGCCACCCGGACGTGCCGCCGCGATCCCGACACCACTCCAGAGCCGCCGTGGCGTCCTCGGCGCCGGGCACGGCATCGCCCGACGTGATCTGCACGCCCCACGGATGAGGCACCCCGAGGTCGGCACCGACGACCGGGCCGAACCGCCGCGTCGCCCGGCGCAGCGTCCCCCCGGTGGCACCGAGCGCCAGCAGCTCCGGGTGCGCCTCCCACGCACGCTCGCGCCAGGCAGCGACAGTCGAGGGTGCCGCCGTCATCGAGCCGCCCCGGTCATGCACCCAGCGTCGCGGATCGCCGGCCCTGACGTGAACCCCCGCACGAAGTCCCACCCGGTGTCGGTCTCCTGGTCGGTCTCGTGGTCGGTCTCGTGGTCGCCGAGCGGACCTCCGGGCGCAGCGCGCCGATGGGATGACTCACGGCCGGGTTCGGGAGCGGCCCTCGCGGATCAGTCTGGCCCACCGACGTCGCTCCTCCTGCGCGAGACGTACGTCCTGCTTGCGCGCGAGGAACGCCAGCTCGCGCTGGAGCTTGCGCCAGCTCGCGAGGCGGTCCCCGTCGAGGAGGCCGGCGCCGATCGCGGCGAGGACGGCGCACCCGGGCTCGGACTCGTGCCCGCAGTCCCGGAAGCGGCAGTCCCGCGCGAACTCCTCGACATCGGCGAACGTCGCATCGAGGGCATCGTCGTCCGCCCACAGCGCCAGCTCGCGCATGCCCGGGGTGTCGAGGACGAGGCCACCGCCGGGCACCAGCACGAGGTGACGGGCAGACGTCGTGTGCACCCCGCGGTGGTCGGACCGCACCGCTGTGGTGGCCAGGATCTCCTGTCCCACCAATGCATTCACCAGGGTCGACTTCCCGGCACCGGAGGGGCCGATCACCGCGGCCGTGACGCCGACGGGAATCAGCGCCCGCACCTGGTCGAGACCCTCGCCGTCGAAGGACGACACCGCCAGCACATCGACGCCGAGAGCGATCGCGCGCACCTCTCCCACAGTCTCGTCGAGGTCGTCGGACAGGTCGACCTTGGTGACCGCCACGACGGGGCGCGCACCGGACTCCCACACGATCGTCAGCTCGCGCTCGAGCCGACGAGGGTTGAGCGAGTGGATCGGCGCGCAGACGATCACGACGTCGACGTTGGCAGCGACGACCTGCTCGTCGGTGCGAGCGCCGGCGACCTTGCGCACCAGTGACGTGCGCCGAGAGAGCACGTGCTCGATGACGGCGTCGTCGGGCGAGGTGCCGCCGAGAAGAACCCAGTCGCCGGCGACGGGGAGCGAGTGCGACTCGGCGCGGAGCCGACCGCGGACGCCGACGCTGCGCTCGCCGACGCCGTCGTGCACACGCCAGGCGTCACGGCCCTGCAGTGTCACGCGTGCCGGGCGCCACGGTGTCGCACGTGCCGGGGTCGGGTGGGCGCCGGACGCAAGGTCGGTCCAGGTCTGGTCCCAGCCGAGCAGGCCGAGCGGTGGTGCGGTCGGGAAGGGGACGGAGGACACCATGACTCCAGCACGGTGAGGCGCCGAGGGCGGCGCAGTCGGTGGGGGACCACCGGAGTCGGGCGCGTGCGCGGTGCCAGTGACGAGGAGTCAGGGACGACGCTGTGCGGGGACGCCGGCGCGGTGGATGTCAGCCATGAGGTCCTCCAGGGGTCGGTGGCCGCGCGCGGATGCTCGGCACCGTCCACGGTAGGCCGCGGCTGCCGTCGACGTCACGCGGGTTTCGCCCATCAGGATCACGACGTGCCCGAAGTCCCACCCGAGAGCCGATGCGTGTCTGCCCTAGCCTCGGGCGCGCCGCACGCCGGGGGGCTGGGCAGGAGTAGAACGGACCAGTGAGCGACTCCACGCCAGTCATCGACGTACGTGGTCTCGTGAAGACCTTCGGCGCGACCAGTGCCCTCGACGGCCTCGACCTCACCGTGGAGCTCGGCGGCATCCATGGCTTCCTCGGGCCCAACGGTGCGGGAAAGACCACGACGCTGCGCATCCTGCTCGGGATGCTGCGCGCGGACGGCGGCGAGGCACGGCTGCTCGGCGGCGACCCCTGGCGCGACGGGGTCGCGCTCCACCGTCGTCTGGCCTACGTGCCGGGCGAGGTCGCGTTGTGGCCCTCGCTCACCGGTGGCGAGACCATCGACGTCCTCGGGCGCCTGCGTGGCGGTCTCGACCCGGTCCGACGCGCGCACCTGCTCGAGGCCTTCGCGCTCGAGCCGACGACGAAGGTCGCGGCGTACTCCAAGGGCAACCGGCAGAAGGTGGCGCTCGTCGCGGCCCTCGCCGCCGACGTGGAGCTCTACATCTTCGACGAGCCGACCGACGGCCTCGACCCGTTGATGTCGGAGGTGTTCCGCGACGCCGTCGACGACCTGCGGAGCAAGGGCCGCACGGTGCTGCTGTCAAGCCACGTGCTCGCCGAGGTCGACGCCGTGTGCGACCGGGTCACGATCATCCGGAGCGGCCGCACGATCGAGACCGGCTCGCTGGAGGACATGCGCCACCTGCAGCGCGCGACCGTCATCGTGGAGACCGAGCACGAGCTGCACGGCCTCGAGGACATCGCCGGGCTCTACGACGTGTCCTACGTCGGTCGCACGCTGCGGTGCAGCGTCGAGCCCTCGGCCCTCAACGATCTCGTCATGCACCTGTCGGCGGCGGGGATCCGGACCTTCGAGAGCCGGACGCCCACTCTCGAGGAGATGTTCCTGCGCTACTACGACGCCCCGACCCCGTGAGCCCGGCAACTGCGACGGCGAGCCGCGCGTCGATCCTGCAACGCCCTGCGCCAACCGGCTCGTTCGTCGGGACGGGCGCCCTCCTGCGCCTGGCACTGCGTCGCGACCGGGTGCGCATCCCGGTCTGGGTCGTGCTCTCCGCGCTCATGACCGTCGCCGTCGCCCAGTCATGGGACCGCCTCTACCCGACCGAGGAGTCGCGTCGAGCTCTCGCCGCCACCCTCTCGGGCGACCCGACGCTCTCCTCGATCCTCGGCCCGCTCCTCGACCCGCTCAGCACCGGCGGGCTCACGGCCTGGCGGATCGGCTCCGGCAGCCTGCTCGTGCTGGGTCTGGTGGCGTCCTTCCTCGTCGTCCGCCACTCGCGCACCGACGAGGCCGAGGGCCGTGGCGAGCTCGTCCTGGCTGCTCCGGTCGGGCGCGCCGCCCCGCTGGCGGCCGCACTGCTGTGTGCGGCCGTCCTGCTCGGTTCCTTCGCCGTGCTCACCGCCGTGCTCCTGTCGTCGCTCGGACTCGGTGTCGCGGGGTCGGTGGCGTTCGCGTTCACCCAGTCGCTCGCCGCGATGGTGTCCGCCACCATCGCCGGGGTCACCGCGCAGCTGGCGCGCAGCTCGCGCGGCGCCAACGGCCTCGCCGGTCTCGCGATCGGCGCAGCGTTCGTCATCACCTCGAGCGGCAACGCGCAGGCCGGCGGCAGCCCGTTGCAGTGGGCGACGCCGTACGGCTGGGCCCAGCAGACCCGGGCCTACGCCGACGAGCGCTGGTGGCTCCTCGGGCTCTCCGCGGCGGTGGCTGCTGTCCTCGCCGCCGTGGCGCTGCACGTCGCGGTCCGGCGCGACCTCGCCGACGGGCTGCTGGCCCAGCGCCGCGGGAGCGACGGCGCCGCATCCTGGATCACCGGCCCGGTCGCTCTCGCCTGGTGGCTCGACCGCACCTACCTCGCCGTGTGGGCCATCGGGTTCGCGGTCCTCGGTGCGTTCGAAGGCTCGCTCCTCACGACGTCGGTCGACCTCGTCGCCAAGAACCCGAGCCTCGCCGAGGTCATCACCACGCTCGCCGGCGGCACCACGAACCTGCGCGACGCGTTCCTCGTCACGATGACCGGGCTGTTCGGCCTCGTCGCTGCCGGCTACGGCGTCTCGACGGCGTTGCGCCTGCGCAGCGAGGAGGTCGACGGCCGCGCGGAGATGGTGCTGAGCAGCGCGCGGTCGCGCACCGCCTGGCTCGCGGGTCACGGCAGCACGGCGCTCGTCGGCTCGACGCTGCTCCTCGTCGTCGGCGGGCTCGCCCTCGGCCTGGTGTCCGGCGTCTCCTCCGGGGACGCGCTCGCGCAGGGATGGCGCGCGATGGTCGCGACGCTGCTCACGGCACCGCCGCTGTGGCTGTTGATCACCGTCGTCCTCGCCCTCGTCGGCGTGCGCCCGCGCTGGGCTGCACCGGTCGGCTGGGCCGTGCTGGTGTGGTGCGTGCTCACCGGGTACTTCGGGGCGATCCTCGGTCTCCCCGAGTGGGTCACCCAGACCTCGCCGTTCGGCCACGTCCCGCTGTGGCCGGCGCAGCCGATGCGCTGGCTGCCGGTGCTGGTGCTCACGGCGGTGGCCGGCGCGCTGCTGGCCGTCGGCGTCCTGGGCGTCCGACGCCGCGACCTCCCGGAGTAGCGGCCGCGCCCAGGGCGCTGACCTGCGGTGTCACCGGCCGACGCCACCCGCCGGGGGGACCGCTCTTGCGTTTGTTACCGACCGGTAGCATCATGGGTTACTGACGGGTAACGTTGACCAACGAGGGAGAGCCGGCGATGGGCCACTACAAGTCACACCTGCGGGACATCGAGTTCAACCTCTTCGAGGTTTTCGGTGCCCAGAACCGGCTCGGCGTAGGCCCGTACCACGACATGGACGTCGAGACGGCGCGCAGCATCCTCGAGGAGGTCGAGCGCCTCTCCGTGGGACCGCTGGCGGCGTCGTTCGTCGACTCCGACCGCAACCCGCCGGTCTATGACCCCGAGACCTGCACCGTCACGATGCCCGCACCGTTCAAGGCCTCCTACAAGGCGCTGATGGACTCCGGGTTCTGGAACCTCGACCTCCCGCCGCACCTCGGCGGGCACGGCGCACCTCCCTCGCTGCGCTGGGCCGCGAGCGAGATGATGCTCGGCGCCAACCCGCCCGCGTTCATGTTCATGTCAGGCCCCGGGTTCGCGGCGATCCTCGACCACCTCGGCAACGAGGACCAGAAGAAGCTCGCGCTCCACATGATCGAGAAGCAGTGGGGCGCCACCATGGTGCTCACCGAGCCCGAGGCAGGGTCCGACGTCGGAGTCGGCCGCACGAAGGCCGTGGAGCAGGCCGACGGCACCTGGCACCTCACCGGGGTGAAGCGCTTCATCACCTCCGGCGAGCACGACATGACCGACAACATCGTCCACCTCGTCCTCGCCCGCCCCGAGGGCGCGCGCGGTGGCACGAAGGGCCTGTCGCTGTTCGTCGTCCCGAAGTTCCACGTCGACCTCGAGACCGGTGAGCTCGGCGAGCGCAACGGCGTCTACGCGACCAACATCGAGAAGAAGATGGGCATCAAGGTCTCCACGACCTGCGAGCTCACCTTCGGCGACAAGCACCCGGCCGTGGGCTGGCTCGTCGGTGACGTCCACAACGGCATCGCACAGATGTTCAAGGTCATCGAGTACGCCCGGATGATGGTGGGCACCAAGGCCATCGCCACCCTGTCGACCGGCTACCTCAACGCCCTCGAGTACGCCAAGCACCGTGTCCAGGGCGGCGACCTCAGCGCCTTTGCCGACAAGGACTCCCCGCGCGTCACGATCACCCACCACCCCGACGTGCGTCGCAGCCTGATGATGCAGAAGTCCTACGCCGAGGGCATGCGCGCGCTCGTGCACTACACGGCGTACTGGCAGGACCAGGTCGAGCTCGCCGAGGCGGGGTCACCGTCCGACGTCGACCTCGACACCGCCGAGCGGATGAACGACCTGCTGCTGCCGATCGTCAAGGGCGTGGGCTCCGAGCGCTCCTACGAGCAGCTCGCACAGTCGCTGCAGACCCTGGGCGGCTCGGGCTTCCTGCAGGACTACCCGATCGAGCAGTACATCCGTGACTCGAAGATCGACACCCTCTATGAGGGCACGACGGCGATCCAGGGACTCGACCTGTTCTTCCGCAAGATGGTGAAGGACCAGTTCCAGTCGCTCACCCGTCTCGCCGGCGAGATGCAGGACTTCGCCAAGGGCGACGCCGGCAACGGCACGCTGGTGCATGAGCGGGAGATGCTCGGCAAGGGTCTCGAGGACGTGCAGGGGATCGTCGGAGCCCTCGGTGGCTACGCGATGAAGGCGCAGACGGATGCGACCGAGCTCTACAAGGTCGGTCAGAACAGCACGCGCCTGCTCCTGTGCCTCGGCGACCTCGTCATCGGCTGGCTCCTGCTGCGTCAGGCCGCCGTCGCGATCGAGGCGCTCGCGGGCTCGCCGGCCAAGGACGACATCGCCTTCTACCAGGGCAAGGTCGCCGCGGCGAAGTTCTTCGCCCACCAGCGCTTCCCGCTCCTGACCGCCGAGCGCTCCATCGCCGAGACCGCCGACAACAACCTCATGGACCTAGACGAAGCAGCCTTCTAGCACCCCCCCCCACTGCCCAGATCTTCCCTTAGGGAGGGAAAGGGCAGTTGAACTGCACAATCTCACCCCGATTCGCGATCTTGGTATCGGGGGAAGGACCCACGGCGCGCGACCTCACCAGGGCGTACAGCCGTTCCGCGAAAGGGGCGGACCCCATCCGGGTCCGCCCTTCTTCGCTGTCCAGGGGTGGCGGCGGCTCGTTCAGTCGGCGGCTCGGCCGGTCGGTCGGTCGGTCGGTCGGTCGGTCGGTCAGTCGGCGGCTTGGCCGGTCAGTCGGTCGGCGGCTTGGCCGGTCGGTCGGTCGGCGGCTTGGCCGGTCAGTCGGTCAGTCGGTCAAGATCACGATTCGAGGAGCCCGGAGCGCAGTTGAACTGCACTTTCCCTCCCTGAGGGAAGCTCGGAGCAGTTCATCGGGGCGGGGTTCGTGGTGGCGGTTCCGGGGATCGTTAGTTAGGCTAACTACTATGTCTCCTAGTCCCGCCGTCACGACCGACCTTGCGAGCGACCTTCGCCTGGCCGTGATGCGCCTGGGCCGGCGGCTGCGCCAGCAGCGTGCCGACCACGGCCTCGGACTCGGCCAGCTCTCCGTCCTCGCGGCCCTCGACCGCTGCGGACCGATGACGCCGGGGGCTCTCGCCCAGCACGAGCAGGTGCGCCCACCCTCGATGACCAAGGCTCTCGCCGCACTCAGCGAGGGCGGCTACATCACCCGCGCCGCCGACCCCGACGACGGCCGCCAGGTCGTCGTCAGCATCACGGCATCAGCGCACACGCTGCTGCACGAGGACCGCCGTCGCCGCGACGAGTGGCTCGCCGCCCTCCTGCTCGGCCTCGACGCCGACCAGCGCGCGGCCATCGCCGCGGCCCTCCCCGTTCTGGAGGTGCTCGCCGACTCGTGACACCCATGTTCCGCGCGCTCTCGGTGCGCAACTACCGCCTGTACTTCACCGGCCAGGTGCTGTCCAACACCGGCACCTGGATGCAGCGCGTCGCCCAGGACTGGCTCGTGCTCGACCTCTCCGGCGCCTCCGGCATCGCCCTCGGGATCACGACCGGTCTGCAGTTCCTCCCCTACCTGCTCTTCTCACTGTGGGGCGGCACGCTCGCCGACCGCTTCGAGCGACGTCGTCTCCTTGTGATCACGCAGGCACTGATGGGCGTCCTGGCGATGCTCCTGGGCCTGGTCGCCATCAGCGGGGACGCGACAGTGCAGCTCGTCTACGTGTTCGCCTTCCTCCTCGGCGTCGTCTCGGCCATCGACAACCCGACGCGCCAGGCGTTCGTCCACGAGATCGTCGGCTCGGGTTCGCTGCAGAACGCCATCGCACTCAACAGCGCGTCGTTCAACCTCGCGCGGCTCGGCGGCCCGGCCCTGGCCGGCGTCATGGTCGCCTGGATCGGCAGCGGCTGGGTGTTCGTCCTGAACGCCGCGTCCTTCGGGTGCACCATCCTCACGCTGCTGCTCATGCGCGTGAGCGAGCTGCAGCCGCAGGTGCGCGAGCAGGGCAGGGTCCGGCTCGTCCAGGGTCTTCGCTACGTCCGCGCACGCCGCGAGCTCATCCTCGTGCTCGCCCTGCTGTTCGGCGTCGCGACGTTCGGGCTCAACTACCAGATGACCATGGCCCTCATGGCGCGACAGCAGTTCCACCTCGGCGCCGCAGAGTTCGGCCTGATGTCGACGGCGCTCGCCGTGGGCGCCCTCGCGGGCTCCCTGCTGGCCGCGCGCCGGGTGACGGTGAGCCTGCGGCTCGTCGTCGTCTCCGGACTCGTCTTCGGCGCCGTCGAGATCGTGGTCGGCCTCGCCCCGACCTATCTCGCGATGCTGGCCACCCTCCCCTTCGCCGGCATCATGGCCATGACCGTCACGACGTCGGCCCAGAGCTTCATGCAGACGCACTCCGACGCGTGGGTCCGCGGTCGCGTCATGGGCATCTACACGCTGGTCTTCTTCGGCGGCACCCCGATCGGAGCACCGATCATCGGCTGGGCCGCCGACCGCTTCGGCCCGCGCTCCGGGCTAATCGTCGGTGGACTCGGCACCGTCGTCTGGACCATCGCAGCACTCGTCGTGCATCTCGCGACCCGCGACCGCGCGAGCGAGACGCCGCCGTCGACCGACATGCCCGTGGTGAGCGTTTCGACCTGAGGCACGTCCCCAGGAACGGCCCTACAGTGCCTCCGTGAGCAGCGCCAGCAAGAAGCGACATCCCGCCGCCTCCCCCGTCGTCGCGGAGCCGGTGGGCGACGGCCACCGCGAACGCCGTCCGTTCTGGTCGCGGCTGAACTACCTCGGCCTCGTGGGTGCCGTCCTCGCGTTCGGCGCCTCCATCACCCCCTCGCTGCTACCGCGTCCCTGGCTCTTCGAGGGCGTCATCGCCGGGCTCGGCGCGGCGATCGGGTACGGCCTCGGCGTCCTCATCAGCTGGCTCCTGCGCGGGCTGCACGCACCCGAGCCCGGTCCGACCCTCAAGCACCGTGCGTGGATCGGGCTCCGCATCCTGGCGCCGATCCTCGCGGTGTACTGGCTGCTCCTCGGCGTCGGCTGGCAGAACGAGGTCCGCACGCTCGTCGGCATGCCGGACGAGGGCCTCCTGACCGCCTTCGTGGTCGGAGTCGTCGCGGTGCCGGTCGCGCTCGGAGCGCTGCTGTTCGGCCGGATGCTGCGCGTGTGCAACGGCTGGATCGTGCGCCGCCTCAGCAGGGTGATCCCGCCCCTGGTCGCGGGGGCGCTCGCGATCGTGATCCTCGGCGTCGTCGGCTACGGCCTCGTCACCGGCATCGTGTTCACCGGCTTCGTCGCCATCATGAACAACCTCTACGCGAGCACCAACGCCAGCACCGTCGCGGGCGTCACCCAGCCGACGAGCCCCGAGCGCTCCGGCTCACCGCCGTCGTTCGCGGCCTGGTCGACCCTGGGGATGGAGGGCCGCAACTTCGTCGGTCGCGGCCCGTCCGGCCAGCAGCTCGCGGACCTCTCCGGCCGGGCCTCGACACCGCCGATCCGGGTCTACATCGGCCTGGACACCGCACCGACAGCGGCGGAGCGCGCGGCACTCGCGGTCAAGGAGCTGCAGCGCACGGGTGCCTTCGACCGCAAGGTGCTCGTCGTCGCCGGAACGACCGGGACGGGCTGGCTCGAGCCGCAGTCGACGGACTCCCTGGAGTACGAGTGGAACGGCGACAGCGCGATCGTCGGGATCCAGTACTCCTACCTCCCGAGCTGGATCTCCACGCTCGTCGACGTCGACAAGGCGAGCGCCGCCGGCACCGAGCTGTTCGACGCCGTCTACGCCACGTGGACGACACTGCCGGAGGGCAAGCGCCCCAAGCTGTTGGTCTACGGGCTGAGCCTCGGCTCGTTCTCCGCGCAGTCGGCCTTCGCGAGCCCGGCCGACCTCACGACCCGGACCCAGGGCGCCATCTTCGCCGGCAGCCCGAACTTCAGCCAGCCGTGGGGCGTGATCGCCGAGGCACGCAAGGCGGGTAGCCCCCAGTGGAAGCCGGTGTACGACGGCGGCGCCACGATCCGGTTCGCCGGGACGCCGACCGATCTGGACTCGCCGTCCGGTAGCTGGGGTCCGCCCCGCGTGGCCTACCTCCAGCACGCCAACGACCCCGTCGTGTGGTGGAGCCCCGCGCTGCTCGTGCAGAAGCCGGACTGGCTCAGCGAGCCGCCGGGGCCGGGCCGGACGCCGACGATGCGGTACTACCCCGTCCTGACCTTCCTGCAGGTGACGGTCGACCAGTTCGTCGGGGTCGACGTGCCCAGCGGCCAGGGCCACAACTACGGGACGTCGATGCCCGCGACGTGGGCGGCGGTGTCGCGGCCGCCGTCGTGGACCGATGCCGACACCCAGCGCCTCACGACCCTCATCGAGTCGTTCGCGATCGAGTAGCGCATCTCGATCGCCCGTGGCTCCGGGGCGGTGCGCGGTGGAATGGTGGTCGTGCTTCGCTCGGCGATGGCCGCCGGCGCGACGGGCGCAGGCGTCGTCGCCTGCTCGCCGCGGACGGCCCGGAGTACTTCGGCTACGGCGGCGGTCCGTGCGTTCTCGCCCTGTCGTTGGCGGGGCTGGAGACCGTCGACGATGCGGGCGCGCCGCAGCGGCCGGTCCGGGGCGAGCCGCTGATGGACCGGCTCGGCGTCCTCGAGAGCAGGTTCGTTCCCGATGTGGCGTCATCGTCACACCCAGAGTGTCCCCGATGGTGCCGGTCGAGGCTGTGAGTCCTTGCAGGACAAAGGTTTCGGTTAATCCGACCGAGGCGTGCTTGACTGCCGGAGTCGTTGTGCGCTACGAGCCCGGCCAGGTCGACGATGCCTTCATGGGCGCGAGTGACGAAGGCGTGCTCGAGGGTGTCGAGGACCAGGTCGGTGGTCATCGAGGTGGCTGCCCGCCAGCCGGCGATGCGGCGGGAGGACGCGTCGATGACGAATGCGACAGAGACGAACCCGGTCCAGGTCGCGACGTCGGTACTACACGTCGGCCACCCACAACTGGTTCGGTGCCAAGGTGTGGACGTCGTGGTCGACAAGGTCGGGTAACGCTGATGCGCCTGGTCGGCGATCGTCGTCTTGTGCCCGGCCCCGTGGCGGACACGTTCCCATCCCTGCTCGTGCATCATCCGTCGACGATGCGGCCCGGCACGTCGTGAGCTTGACCGCGCAGCCGGATCCACCACGTGTGCGAGCCCCGGGTGCGGGCGAACGTGCCGGTCCACTGCCGCGCCGCCGCGAGCCGAGCACTGCTCCTCGGGCGGTCCGGAAACGGGCACCGACCCTGAGGGAGGACCCAGACAGTTCCTCGGGTCAGGGGTGGGGGCCCGAGAGGACGAGGGCGAGGCGGGTGGTGCCGCCGGGGGTGAGGTGTACCGGGACGCCCCAGTCCTGCTGGTGGACGTGGCACGCGGGGAACTCCGCGGCGTCCGGTGCGTCCGGGTCGTCACAGGATGCCGCGCGCACCGACACGTGCAGCACACCGGCGTCGACGCCCGACCAGCCCGCGTCCGCGAGGATCAGCTCGCGGCGCAGGTCCGTGCCGGCGCCGGCCCCCTCGACGAGCAGCTCAGGTGGCGACGAGGACACGACGAGGTAGGTCGACGGCCCATACCGGTCGTCGAGCTTCTGCCCCGATGGCGGCGAGAAGAGCACCTCGAGGTCCAGCCTCCCGCTCGCCACGTCGGTAGGCGGCCGCCGGGTGCGGTACGCCGCCCCCTCGACGCGCAGCGCCGAGTCGGGCAGGGCCACGCGGGTCAGCAGGTGTGCGGCCGACTCCACGACGAGGAGCACGTGCCCGCGGTCGGTGTCCTCGACGACGGCGACGTCGCTCGGCTCGGCGAGCCCGGTGGCCAACGTCGACACCTCGCGCGTCACGGGGTCCAAGCGGCGGATCGCGCCGTTGTAGGTGTCGGCGATCGCGATCGAGCCGTCGGGAAGCTCCGCAACGCCGAGCGGGTGCTGGAGCAGGGCGTCGGCTGCCGGGCCGTCCCGCAGCCCGAAGTCGAAGAGCCCCATGCCGATCTCGGTCGTCACGATGCCGTTGCGCAGGCGTCGCAACGCTGAGGTCTCGGAGTCGACGAGCCAGAGCGTCTCGGCGTCGGAGGACACGACGAGCCCGGACGTCTGCGCGAACCAGGCCTTCGCCAGCTCGCCGTCGACGAGCCCCTCGTGAGTCGTCCCGGCGTACGTCGACACCTCGCCAAGGCGCGGGTCGAGGTGCGGGTCGAGGCGGTCGAGGCGGTGCACCCCGGCCATCGCGACCACGACCGCGCCGTCGAACCAGGCGACGTCCCACGGGCTCGAGAGCGCGACGCCGAGAGCGAGGCCCTGCGACGGCTCGCCCTGCATCCACTGCGCGCCGGTACCCGCGACGGTCCGCACCGTCCCGGTCGCGGTGTCGACCCCTCGGATCGCGTGGTTGACGGTGTCCGCGACGACGACGTCGTAGCCGAGCTCGGTGGCGACCTCCCGCGGCAGGAGCGCGACGCCGTTGGGCTCGCTGAACCGCGCCGTCGCGGCGTCGCCGTCGAGGAGCCCGCGCCTGCCGTCACCGATGCGCCGCAGCAGGGTCTCGCCGTCGGCGTCGAGGTGCGCGAGGGAGTGGTGCGCGGAGTCGCTGACGAGCAGCGTGCCATCGGGGAGGACCAGCACCTTGCCGGGGAAGGAGAGCAGGCCGCGCCGGGGCGGCGGAGCGACGTACGGGCCGTCCCCGCGGTGCAGCGTCCCCATCGCCTCGTGCTCCGCGACGAGTTCGGCGAGCAACCTGTCGAGGGCGTGCGCGTGTCCCTCGCCCGACATCTGAGCGACGACGTACCCCTCGGGATCGACGACGGCCAGCGTCGGCCACGCGCGCACGGCGTACTGGCCCCACGTCGTGAGGTCGGGATCATCGATCACCGGGTGGTGGACTCCGTGCCGCTCGACCGCTGCGACGAACGCCTCGTGCTCAGCCTCATGCACGAACTTCGGTGAGTGGACGCCGATGGTCACCAGGACGTCGGCGTACTTCTCCTCGAGCGGGCGCAGCTCGTCCAGGACGTGGAGGCAGTTCACACAGCAGAACGTCCAGAAGTCCAGCAGGACGATCTTGCCGCGGAGCTCCGCGAGGGAGAGGTCGCGGCCGCCGGTGTTGAGCCACCCGCCCCGGCCGGTGAGCTGCGGGGCGCGGACACGTGCGCGGCTGGTCGTCACGCCAGCATCCAACAGCACCAGCCGCGCAACGCTTCCCGCCGACGGCGTTCGCCTCCTAGCAGGCGGCCTGTGGCGAGCCCCCCTAGAGACGTCGGTCGGCCAGGACGGGGAAGGCCGTCCGCCACGCGCGGACCGCCGTGGGATCGACGTCGGCGTAGAGGATCTCCTCTCCCATGCCGGCCTCGGCGACGACCCGGCCCTGGGGGTCGACGACCACGGAACGTCCGCCCATCTCGACGCCGGCGTGCGTCCCGGCGGTGTTGCACGCGATGACCCAGGCCTGGTTCTCGATGGCCCGGGCCCGGGCCAGGACCGACCAGTGCTCGATGCGCGGCGAGGGCCAGCCCGACGCGATGAGGAACGTCTCGGTCCCGGAGTCGACCAGACGCCGGAACAGCTCGGGGAAGCGCAGGTCGTAGCAGGTCGCCAGGCCGGTCGCGCCGAGCGGTGTCGGCAGAACGACGAGGGAGTCGCCGGCCGTCATGACGGAGGGCTCGCCGTCCTCCCAGCCGAAGAGGTGCTGCTTGCGGTAGGTCGCGACGACGTCGCCGGTGGGGTCGATCACGACCGAGGTGTTGTAGCGCAGTCCGCGCTCGAGCTCGGCGAACGAGCCCGCGTGCAGCCAGATCCCCGCCGTGCGCGCTGCGGCGCGCATGCGCGTCATGACCGGACCGTCGAGCGGCTCGGCGTTCTCCCGCGCGGCGTCGAGGTCGAACGCGCCGACGTGCCAGAGCTCCGGCAGCACCGCGAGGTCGACGCCGACCAGCCCCTCGACCAGGCCGGCCGCGCGATCGACGCGCTCGGCCGGAGTCTCGGAGTCGTTCACGTCGAGCTGGATCAGCGCCACCAGGGTCATGCGCGACATCCTCCCCGATGTGACCGGTCGACACGTCCCTCGCCGTCCCGTGCGGCATCCTCGCGCCCGACGTGGTGCGAGATCCGCGGCGCCCGGGGAGGCGCCGGCGATAGCCTCCCAGGCATGACTACGTCGCTCGCTGCCGAGTCCTACGACCTCGCGACCCTCCTGCACGCGTGGGAGGGCTCCCTGCATGCGGTCAGCGAGCTGGGCAAGCGGCTCGACATCGCGCGGTGGGAGGCACTCACCGAGTGCCCGGGGTGGACGGCCGGGGACATCGTGCGCCACCTGTGCTGGGTGGAGGCCTTCCTCGCCGGACGTCCGGACCCCGAGCACACGGTCGACTGGGAGCGATTCCCCCACGCGCAGAACCCATTCCAGCAGATGACCGAGACCGGCGTCGACGTCCGCCGGTCCCTCGGGCAGGACGACGTGTGCGCCGAGCTCGACGTGCTCACCGACCTGCGCCTGTCCCAGATCATGGCGCTCGACCGGCTCACGCTGGACTCCGAGGTCACCGGGGTCATGGGCCGCCCGGTGCCGCTGCAGAGCCTGCTGCGCGTGCGGTGCCTCGATATCTGGATGCACGAGCAGGACATCCGCCGTGCGACGTCACTCCCGGCGAACCTCGCCTCGCCCGGGGCACAGGTCTCCGCCGTGCAGCTCGTGGCCTCGATCCCGTTCGTCCTCGCGCGCAACGTCGGTGCCCCCGCCGGAACGACGCTGCGGGTCAGCGTCACCGGGCCCATCGCGTTCGAGCGCTGGGCCGGGATCGACGAGGACCTCACGGGCGTCGAGGTCGACGAGCTCGGTCGCCCCGAGTCCCCCACGATCTCGCTGTCCACGGATTGGGAGACCTACTCCCGGCTGGGTGGCGGGCGCCTCGACGTCGCCGACCCCGATGTCCTGGCCCGCGTGACCCTCGGTGGCGATCCCGAGCTCTCGGCACTGCTCCCCGAGGCCCTGGCGATCACCCCCTGAGAGAGCGCCGGTTAGGGTCGGTTGCGTGCTGCACGACCGGCACCCGACGAGCGAGCGAGGGGCCAGCACCGATGACCGAGGTCCCGATCACCCCGCACGACCCGTCGCTGCCGCCCACCAGCACCACGCCCCTCGCCGGGTGGTATCCGGATCCGGCGACCGCCGGGTCGCAGCGCTGGTGGGACGGTGCGCGCTGGACCGAGCACCTCGCGCCGACGTACTCCATGGCACCGGCGTACGCGCAGTCGCCCCCCCAGACCTACCCGACGCAGTACGCCCAGCCGTACGCACCGGCGCGGAGCATCGGGTTCCGCGAGGCGGTGAGCCGCGGTCTCCGCAGGTGGAAGGACTACGACGGCCGCGCCCGGGTCGCGGAGTTCTGGTGGTTCGCGCTGTTCGAGTTCCTCGTGCTCCTGCCGCTCGAGATCATCGTCCTCATCGCCACGTGGCCGTTCTGGCTGTCCTACTTCAACGCCATCGACGCAGCGTCCCGCGACCGGAGCAACGACATCCCGCTCTACTTCACGCCGCCCAGCGGCGGCCAGATCACCGTGATGGTGGTCGTCGTGATCGCGTTCTACGCCATCGCCCTCGCGCTGTTCCTCCCGCGGCTTGCGCTCACGATCAGGCGCCTGCACGACATCGACCGGTCGGGCTGGTGGTTCCTCATCGGGCTCGTGCCCGGCGGCTCGATCGTCCTGCTCGTCTTCACCGTCATGCCCTCGACGCCAGGCCCGAACACCTACGGCCCACCGGTCACCTAGCTAGCCCAGAGCGAGCTCGACGGCCGGGTCCTCGAGGAACCTCGCGACGTCGGCGAGCACCAGCGAGCCGAGGGCGCCGTCGACGAGGCGGTGGTCGAAGGACAGCGTGAGCTGCATGACGTGGCGTGCCCGGACCTCGCCGTCGTGCACCCACGGCTTGAGCACGGCGCGGCCCATGCACAAGATTGCCGACTCCCCCGGGTTGATGATCGGCGTGCCACCGTCGACGCCGAAGACGCCGACGTTGGTGATCGTGATGGTGCCCGCGGCCATGTCGGCCGGGGAGGTGCGCCCGGCGCGCGCCGTCTCGACGAGGTCGGTCAGAGCGCCGGCGAGACCGACGAGGTCGAGGACGTCGGCGTCCTTGACGTTCGGCACGAGCAGGCCCCGTGGTGTGGCCGCGGCGATGCCGAGGTTGACGTAGTGCTTCGTCACGATCTCTCCGGCCGCGGCGTCCCAGGTGGCGTTGATGCCGGGGTGGCGCAGGGCGGCGCGGACCAGCCCGGTCGCGACGAGGAGCAGCGGGCTCACCTTGACGCCCTCGAACTCCGGCCGCCCCTTGAGCCGCTCGAGCAGCTCCAGCGTCCGCGTGACATCGACGTCGACCCACTCGGTGACGTGCGGCGCCGTGAACGCGCTCGACACCATCGCCTCGGCCATCACCTTCACGACGCCCTTGATCGGCGTCCGCACCTCGCGCGGCTGGTTCGGGTCACGCTGCAGGCGCCCCGCGGCGGCGTTGGCCTGCACCGGTCGCGTCGCTGCGCCCAGCGAGGAGCCGAGCATCGCGGCGCGCTCGACGTCGGCCCGGGTGATGACGCCGCCGGCACCGGTCGCGTCGACCGCCGACAGGTCGACGTGGAGGTCCTTCGCGAGACGACGCACCGGCGGCTTGGCCAGCACCGGGCTCCGCCGTGACAGCACCTCCTCGGCGTGACGGCCGACCTCGAGACCGCCGTGGCGGACGGGCTTCACCGCCTCGCCGGGTGGCCCCGCCTCCGGCACGGCGGTGCCGTGCGGGTCGTGGGCGATCACGCGCGCTCGCCGCTGCGGCGCACCGGTCTGCTTGACGCCGTACCCGACGAGCACGGGCTCGCGCGCCGGCTCGACCAGTGGCGCGGACGGGCTGACGTGCGCGTGTCCGGGCTGCGACGGCGCATCAGCGACCGCGACGGCAGGGGCGCCCACCGCCGGACCCGCACCGCCGCCGGTCGCGGCCGTGGTGATCGACAGCAGCGGACTGCCGACCAGGACGACGTCACCCTCGGCCACGAACACCTCCGCGACCGTGCCGGCGTACGGGCAGGGCAGCTCGACCGCGGCCTTCGCCGTCTCGATCTCCACGATGGTCTGGTTGACGACGACGGTGTCGCCCGGCTTCACGTGCCAGGTCAGGATCTCGGCCTCCTGGAGGCCCTCGCCGACGTCGGGGAGCAGGAAGGTCTTCACGTCGCTCATCTCGCAGACTCCTAGAACGCCATGGCGCGGTCGACGGCATCGAGCACCCGGTCGAGGTCGGGGAGATAGTCCTCCTCGAGCCGCGAAGGCGGGTACGGCGTGTGATAGCCGCCGACGCGGAGCACCGGGGCCTCCAGGGCGTAGAAGCACAGCTCGGTGATGCGCGCCGCGAGCTCCGCGCCTACGCCGAGGAACACCGACGCCTCGTGCACGACGACGAGGCGGCCGGTACGACGCACCGATGCCGCGACGGTGTCCACGTCCAGCGGGGAGATCGTGCGCAGGTCGATCACCTCGAGCTCGACGCCGTCCTGCGCCGCGGCGGTCGCCGCCTCCAGGCAGGTGCGGACCATCGGGCCGTAGCAGGCCACGGTGACCGAGGACCCGGGACGCACGACCCGGGCGGCGAACGGCGTCGGCATCGAGGCGAGGTCGATCGAGAGGTCGACCTCGGCCTTGTCCCAGTAGCGGCGCTTGGGCTCGAAGAACACGACCGGGTCGTCGCACGCGATCGCCTGCTGCACCATGACGAACGCGTCGAGCGGGTTCGACGGCGACATCACCCGCAGCCCCGGCGTGTGCGCGAAGTACGCCTCCGGCGACTCACTGTGGTGCTCGACCGCGCCGATGCCGCCGCCGTACGGGATCCGGATCGTGATCGGCATCGGCGTGCGCCCGGCAGACCGCGCGTTGTGCTTCGCGACCTGCGTGACGATCTGGTCGAACGCGGGAAACACGAAGCCGTCGAACTGGATCTCGACGACGGGACGGAAGCCGCGCATCGCAAGGCCCACAGCGGTTCCGACGATCCCGCTCTCGGCTAGCGGGGAGTCGATGACGCGTGACTCGCCGAAATCCTTCTGCAGCCCGTCGGTGACCCGGAAGACACCGCCGAGCTTGCCGATGTCCTCGCCCATGAGCAGGACCTTGTCGTCGTTCTCGAGCGCCTTGCGCAGGCCGGCGTTGATCGCCTTGGCCATCGTGGTCACGGCCATCAGTGCTCGCCTCCGGCGAAGGAGGCGTGGTACGCCGAGAACTCGGCGCGCTCGGCGTCGACGAGAGCGTGCTGCTCGCGGTAGACGTGGTCGAACATCGACGTCGGCGCCGGGTCCGGGAGCGCCCGGCAGTCCTCGCGCAGCGCGACGGCGAGGGTCTCGGCCTCCGCCTCGATGCCCGCGAAGTAGTCGTGGTCGGCCCAGCCGCTGCGGGCGAGGTAGACCTTGAGGCGCTCGATCGGATCCTTGAGCTTCCAGGCCTCGAGGTCGGCGGCAACCCGGTAGCGCGACGGGTCGTCCGAGGTCGTGTGCGCACCCATGCGGTAGGTGAAGGCCTCGACGAGGGTCGGGCCCTGGCCCTCGCGCGCCGCGGCCAGCGCCGCCCGCGTGACGGCCAAGACGGCGAGGACGTCGTTGCCGTCGACGCGCACGCCGGGGAAGCCGAAGCCAGCCGCACGCTTGTAGAGCGGGATGCGGGTCTGGCGCTCCAGCGGCTCGCTGATGGCCCACTGGTTGTTCTGGCAGAAGAACACGACCGGCGCGTTGTAGACCGCCGCGAACACGAAGGCCTCGTTGACGTCGCCCTGGCTCGTCGCGCCGTCGCCGAAGTAGGCGATGACCGCGCCCTCGCCGCCGTCGCGCTGCACGCCCATGGCGTAGCCGACCGCGTGCAGGCACTGGTCGCCGATCACGATCGTGTACAGCGCGAAGTTGCGCTCGTGAGGGTCCCAGCCGCCGTTGGTGACGCCGCGGAAGAGCCCGAGGAGCTGCAGCGGCTCGACGTCGCGGGTCCAGGCGACGCCGTGCTCGCGGTAGGTCGGGAAGGCGAAGTCGTCGGGTCGTAGCGCCCGTCCCGAACCGACCTGCGCCGCCTCCTGCCCGAGGAGCTGGGCCCACAGGCCGAGCTCTCCCTGGCGCTGCAGCGCGGTGGCCTCGGCGTCGACCCGACGGACCAGGACGAGGTCGCGGTAGAGGCCGCGCAGCTCGTCGGGCGTCAGGTCGACGTCGTACTCGGGATGGTGGACCCGCTCGCCCTCAGGTGTGAGGAGCTGGATGAGCTCGGGGCCTCCGTCTGCGGTCATGGGTGGACCTCCTGGCGGTAGCCGTCATGCGGCGTACGCGGGGCCTGGCGGGATCACCGCCGCACCCCACGCAACGCCGCGTGTCCCCGCATCCTGGCACCTCCGACCCGCAAAGGGTTACCCGTTGCACCCCCGGGAGGGTCCGATGTCACTGGTGGTGTGGTCGATTCCGGCGCCGGGAATCGACCACACGACCAGTGACATGCGCGCCAGGGCGGTCCGGCTGGAGGTCCAGCCGGGCCGCCCTGGGCGCCGAGTTCCTCCCGTGCGTCAGAGGGACTTGAAGAACAGGAACAGGTTGGTCGGGATCGGCCCGACGACGGTCGGGTTCTTCGCCTTGATCAGCTGCTGGATGTAGCGGTAGTCGCCGTTGGCGTGGATGCGGTCATACGTCGTCCGGCTGGTGACGCCGACGACGTAGACGTCCCACCATTCGGCCCTGCCGTTGTTGAGATCGGTGAGGAAGTGGTCGTGCCCGGGCGTCTGGAAGTTCTTCAGCGCGGGCAGGAGCGCGGCCGGCGTCGTCTTGAAGATCGGCGCGAGGGCCGTGGCGAGGCGGGTCATGTCCAGCGTGGCCGGGTGGTCGACGCAGGTGAGCTTGTCGGGGCAGTCCATCGACGCCATCGGCACGCTGAAGCCGAGCGGGACCGTGATGAACAGCGGGTCGTGCTGCTTGGACGGCGCGACCTTCCACTTGGCGCCGACCTCGCACCCGGTCGTGGAGGCTGCCGCGACCGTGGAGTCGCAGTAGAAGCCGTGGGTGTAGGTGAAGTCGACCGAGGACCCCTGGTAGAAGCCGACGGTCTTGCCGAACTCGTTCGGGCCGTGTCCGACAGTCGTGGTGGCCTGGGCGATTCCCAGTCCTCCGGCAGCGATGGCGACTGCCGCCAGCGGTGCCATGACGCCGGCGATGCGACGGCGGGTCCAGGTGCGAGTGGACATGGTGATCCCTTTCGTGATGGGTGGTGGGGGGCGTGACGATCCAGGGGCACCGCGGCGCGGGCCCGGACGAGGGGTGGTCGGGAGGGTGGTTCGGGAGGGACGCCGATTGGGGAGACCGTGGTCGGGACGGACGGTGCTTCGGGACGGCCGTCGGGAGGCTGGTACCGCGGGTCAGGACCGGTGCCGGTGGCGGTGCCCCAGCACGAGGAGCGCGACGGCGACCACGACGAGCTCGGCGCAGACGGCCGTGACTCCCAGCGGGTTCGTCCAGTCGCCGCGGTCGTCGTCGGCCATCGGCAGGCCGACCGAGCGGCTCGCGACGTAGGCAGCCACGGCAACGGTGCCGAGCACGAGCGCCCCGCGCCACACGAAGGTCCGGCTCTCGACGAGCAGCGACCCGAGGGCCGCCGCGGCCAGCAGCACAAGGCCGTAGAACGAATACCCGAGGTAGGGGAGCTCGGTGAGGTGCTCGATGGCCACGGGGACGTGGACGACGGCGGCAACGGCCAGCGCGACGATCGCCACGGCACGCGTCGCACGGTCCGAGCCGAACGCCGGATCGAGGGACGGGGCGGCAGCGACGCCGACGGGCTCCGGCTGCGCGATGCTCGGGTGGGATTCGGTGAGCTGCGGGACGCTCATGATCGGGCTCCTCTCCGGTGGGGACGCCGACTGTGGTGCGGTCGGCGGCCGAGTGACACCGGTGATTCGGAGCCGCGCACCCGCCGGATTGGTCGCTGCAGGAGGAACTTCCGGGCCCAGCCGGCCCGGTCGGCGTAGCGCCCCAAGGCGACGGGACCTCCAGGCAGCGAGGCACGAGGGGCCCGCCGCGAGGGCAGGCATGAGGACCGCCCAGAGGGGCCCGCCGCGAGGGGTGGCCACGGGCCCCGCGGGCACGCGCCCGCGGGCGTGGCGATGAGGGGCCGGTCAGGCCGTGACGGGAACGGCGAGGACGGGCTTCGTCGTCGGAGCGGCCGAGCCGCCCTGCGGCTCTACGGTCAGGCCGATCGTGGTCGAGCCGGCGGGCGACCCGTCGAGCGGCTGCACGACCGAGCCGTCTGCCGACGGGATGAAGGTGCCACCGGACCGCGCCGAACCGGCCGGGTCGATGAACCACAGCTGGTAGGTGCGGCCAGTACCCGGCTGTGCCAGCCCGTTCGCCACGAACACCGCGGAGGCGACCTCGTGGGAGACCACGACCGTGCCGCGGCCACCAGTGCCGATGGCACCCGATGACGTGGTTGCGTCAGGCGCGGTGAGCACGGAGGTCACCCGGGCGGCCTGGGCCCGGAGGTCGGCGTTGGAGCGTTGGAGGGAAGCCGCGAGCGAGCCGACGGCGACAAGTGCCACGGCGAGGACGGCGGCCGCCACCGGCAGCAGCACGGCCGACCGCCGACGACGCATCTCGACGACGACGCCGACACCAGCGTCCGCGGCGGCGCCGTCGATGGTCAGGGGGAGCTGCTGGGGGGTCGCACGGACCTGGGCCAGGACCGTGTCGCGCAACGCCGCCGGAGGGGTCTCCGACGACGCGGCGCCGAGCCGCGCAGCCGTGGCCCGAAGCTCGCGTACCTCCTGGGTGCAGGTCGCACACCCGGCGAGATGCTCCTCGAACTTGAGACGCTCGGCCGGGTCGAGGGCGTCGAGGGCGTAGGCCCCGGTGAGCAGGTGCAGATCGGCGGTGTCCATCAGCCGGTCACCCCCAACGTGTCGCGCAGCCGGATCAGCCCGTCGCGGATCCTGGTCTTGACCGTACCGAGGGGGACGCCGAGGAGCTCGGACACCTCCGTGTGCGTGTAGCCGCCGTAGAAGGCGAGCTGGACGGCCTGGCGCTGCAGGTCCGTCAGCGATCCGAGCGCCACGCGTACGTCCTGGTGCTCCAGACGGGTCTCCACCGTCTCCCCGACGACGTCGTAGGGCCGCTCGGTGTCGCGATGCGCGGCCACCAGCTCGCGGTCGACGGCGGCCTGGGCGGAGCGGACCCGGTCCACCGCGCGACGGTGGGCCATCGTGAGGATCCACGCGGCGGGTGCCCCACGGGCGGGGTCGTACGCCGGCGCGGCCCGCCACACCTCGAGGAACACCTCCTGGGTGACCTCCTCGGACTGAGCGGGGTCACGGAGCACACGGCGTACGAGGCCGAAGACGGCCGCGGACATCCGGTCGTAGAGCTGCTCGAAGGCGGCGTGGTCACCCCCGGCCACCGCAGCGAGCAGCTGCTCGCCGGTGGGGGGAACGACCTCCGGTGTCGGGGTACGTGCGCCATGACGTCCCCACATGGGGACGACTATCGCAGCGGTACGGGGCACACCCGTTCTTCGGAGCCGACGCAGCGTCGGATTGGTCGGATTCTCCCACTTCGCCTGCGGCGCGGTGCGACGTACCTCCCCACCCGGACGGTTCACCGCCAGAGTGCCGCGTGTCACTGGTGGTGTGGGCGGTTCCGGGGCCGGGGCTCGCCCCCACCACCCGTGGCACGCGCCCGCCCGGGTCGTGGGGCGGGGCGTGACGGTCGGCCGCCAGTGACGTGCGGCTGGGTGTGGGCGGGCGGGCCGGGCGAGGGTCAGGAGATGCGGACTGTGGCGTCGAGCTCGGCGAGGCCGTGCGGTCGGTGGGCGACCCACACAACGGTGCGGCCGGCGAGGGCCCGCAGGAGCTCGGTAGCGACGACATCGGCAGTGGCCTCGTCGAGGTGCTCGGTGGGCTCGTCGAGCAGGACGACCGGGTGCCCACCGATGAGCACGCGCGCGACGCCGAGGCGCTGGCGCTGGCCGGCGGACACGAGGGCGCCGTGGTCGCCCACCGGGGTGTGGATGCCGTGCGGTGCGGCGTCGAGCCACGGCCCGAGGCCGACGGCGTCGAGTGCGACGCGCACCTCGTCGTCGGTCGCCTCGGGGCGGGCGAGGCGGACGTTCTCGACGACACTCGTGTCGAACACGTGCGGCAGCTGCGGGCACCAGCCCACGACGTGGCGGACGTCGTGCCCGCTCATCTCGCGCAGCTCGACGTCGCCGAGGCGGATCGAGCCGGCGTAGGGCAGGAACCCGGCGAGCACCGCGAGCAGCGTGGACTTGCCGATCCCCGACGGCCCCACGACCCCGATCCGGGTACCGGCGACCACGGCGAGATCGAGGTCGACGAGGACGTCGTCACCACCGGGCCAGCCGGCGCTGACCCCGTCGAGAGCCACCCCGACGACACCCTCGGGCGGCGCGACGGGCGAGACCGGGTCAGGGACGGGGTCGACGGCGTCGAGCACCTCGACGACGCGCTGCGCCGAACCGCGGACGCGCCCCAGAGCGAGGGCCGCGATCGGCATCGCCACGACCGCCTCGTACGTCGCGAGCGGCAGCAGCGCGAGCACCGCGAGGTTGACGCCGATCAGGGCGCCGGAGCGCACCGCGGGGATCGCCACGACGAGCATGGCGACGACGGCGCCTCCCGAGAGCAGGACGCCGAGCCCCGAGGCCAGACCGGTCGCCCGGGCGCTGCGCCGGGCGAGGTCGCCGATGCGACGGTCGTCGGAGGCGAGCCGGTCGAGCCACCCGGGTGCGGCGCCCGACATGGTGAGGTCGGCGACGCCGTCGAGCAGGGTCAGCACGTCGCCGTTGAGCTCGCCGCGCTCGGGGGCACAGAGGCGCTCGGCGTCGGCCGCGGCACGCGAGGTGATCCAGGGGACCACCGTGGCCGCGAGCAGCAGCGACACCGCGAGCACGAGCCCCGCGACGGGGAGGACGGCGAAGGCGAGGACGACCGACGCCAGCGCCACGATCGCGCCGGAAGCGTAGGGAACCAGCACCCGGAGCGGGAGGTCCTGCGTGGCGTCGACATCGCGCACGAGCCGCTCGAGCAGGTCACCCCGGCGGTAGGCAGGGACCCCGGCGGGAGCCACCACGGCGAGCCGGTCGTAGACGGCCAGGCGCAGCCGGGAGAGGGCGCGGAATGCCGCGTCGTGCGACACGAGCCGCTCGAAGTAGCGGAAGACACCACGGAACACCCCGAACGCGCGGACGGCCACGATCGCGACCCCGAGCTCGAGGATCTGCGGGCGCAACGCCGCGCTGGAGATCAGCCACGCGCTGGTCGCGAGCAGGCCCACACCGCAGCCGATCGCCAGCGAGCCGAGCAGGACCGCGAGGGCGAGCCGGCGGCGCTCGGTGGCGATCCAGGGCACGAGGCGCCGCACGGGCGAGGCGCCTCGGCCACGGCGCGTCGGGTCGAGGCCGGTCGGGGCGGCGGTGGTCACGCGCCCACCACCTGCGGGACGAGGGTGACGACGTCGTCCGCGCCCGCCACGAGGGAGGGGCGGTGCGCGACGACGATGACCGCGGACCCGGCATCGGCCAGCCGCCGGATCGCCGACACCACGTCGGACTCGGCCGAGACGTCGAGGCCGGCCGTCGGCTCGTCGAGCAGCACGAGCGGCGCGGGGGCGAGCATCACGCGCGCCAGTGCGACGCGCCGACGCTGACCCGCCGAGACGTCGGAGGCGAGGTCGCCGACGCGGGTCGCCGCGCCGTCGGGCAACGAGGCGGGGTCGAGACCGGCCGCGCGCAGGGCGGCGTCGACGTCGGCGTCGCTCGCGGAGGGACGGCGCAGCCGGACGTCGTCGGCGACCGAGGGGCCCACGAGCGAGGGGTCCTGGGCGACGACGGCCAGCTGACCGCGCCAGGCGTCGACGTCGAGCGTGGCGACGTCGACACCGCCGATCCGCACCGCACCCGACGTCGGCGCGACGAACCCCTGGAGCACGGCGAGCAGGGTGGACTTCCCGACGCCGGAGGGCCCCACGACCGCCGTCACCCGGCCGGCCCGGGCCGTCAGCGACAGCGGCGACAGTGCCACGACGTCGGTGCCGGAGTAGGTCACGGACACGCCGTCGACGAACACGTCGCCGGCGGGCACGTCGGTGCGCGTGCCGGACACCGACGGCTCGACGGCGAGCACCTCGAAGACCTGCTCCGCCGCGTCGATACCGTCGGCGGCGGAGTGGAACTGCGCGCCGACGGCACGGATCGGGAGGTAGACCTCGGGGGCCAGGATGAGGACGACGAGGCCGGTGCGCAGGTCGATGTTGCCGTCGACGAGCCGCAGCCCGACCGACACCGCGACCACCGCCACGGACACCGTGGCCAGCAGCTCGAGGACGAAGGAGGACAGGAAGGAGATGCGCAGCACTCCGAGCGTCGCCTTGCGGTAGCGGGCGTCGATCGCGGCCATCCGCTCGGACTGCGCGGTCTCGCGGCCGAATGCCTTGAGCGTCGGGAGCCCCGCGACGACGTCGAGGAAGTGCCCCGACAGCACGCTGAGGGTCGACCACTGCTTGGCCGTGGCCGACTGTGTGTAGCTGCCGACGAGGATCATGAACACGGGGATCAGGGGTGCGGTCACCGCCACGATGACCGCGGCGACGAAGTCCTGGGTGAGGATCGCGACCCCCACGACGAGCGGCACGATTACCGCGACGACGAGCGCCGGCAGGTAGCGCGCGACGTAGGGCTCGACCGAGTCGACACCACGGGTCGCGAGCGTCGCGATCTGGCCGCGGCGCTCGCCGGAGAGCCAGACGGGGCCGAGCCGCACGACGTGCCCGAGCAGGGCGGCCCGCAGCTGCGCCGACGTCCGCGTGGCGGCGCGCTGCGCGAGCGTCTCGCCGAGCGTGGCCAGCGCCACTCGGCCCAGGATGACAAGTGCGAGCGTGACGATGACGGGACGGACGTCGGCGAAGGTCGCGCCGTCGAGGAAGACCCGGGACACGACGTCGCCCAGGCAGAATGCCTGGGCGACGACGAGGAGAGCAGTTCCCGAGGCCACGCCGATCGACCCGATCAGCAGGGTGCGGACACCTCGGGCGTACCGCAGCAGCCGTGGGTCGAGCGGACGTGACATCCCGTCAGGTTAGACGGAGATCTCGTGCGGCAGATCCAGGGACCCGTGGCCGGGGTCCGCGATCTGGCTCGCGCTGATGCGCTTGCGGAAGACCCAGTAGCTCCAGGACTGGTAGACGAGCACGACCGGGGTCATGATCAGGGCCACCCAGGTCATCACCGTGAGCGTGTAGGACGTGCTCGAGGCGTTGGTGATCGTGAGCGACGCCGCGGGCTGGATCGAGCTCGGCATGACGTAGGGGTACAGCGCGGCGAACAGGAAGATCACGACGCCGCCCTGGGTGATGGCCGAGCAGAGGAACGCCCAGCCCTCGCGACCGAGCCGGTTGGCCGCGAGCGCCCCGAGCCAGGAGACCACCGCGATGACCAGCGGGAGCCAGCTGTAGGTGTTCTGGCTGTAGGCCAGCTGGGCCCAGAGGCCGAACGCCACCGCGAGCACGGCGGCCAGCAGGCCCACCTGGCCGGCGATCTTGTTGGCCCGCACCCGGATCTCGCCATCGGTCTTCAGGGCCAGGAACACAGCGCCGTGCGTGACGAACAGCGCGAGCGTCGTGAGGCCACCGAGCAGCGAGAAGGGGTTCAGCAGGTCCCAGAACGACCCGACGTACTGGCTGTTCTGGTTCGCGTCGAGCTCGAGCGGGGTGCCCTTGGCGATGTTGGCGAACGCGACGCCCCAGAGCAGGGCGGGCAGGAAGGAACTGATCGCGATCGCCCAGTCCCACCGGTTGCGCCAGGTCGTCGAGGACCGCTTGCTGCGGTACTCGAAGGCGACACCTCGAACGATGAGGGCAACGAGGATGAGCAGCAGCGCCAGGTAGAAGCCGCTGAACAGCGTCGCGTACCACTCGGGGAAGGCGGCGAAGGTCGCGCCACCCGCGACGAGCAGCCACACCTCGTTGCCGTCCCATACCGGACCGAGGGTCGTGATGACGGCGCGACGCTCGGCGTCGTCCTTCGCCACGACGCGCAGCAGGACGCCGACCCCGAAGTCGAATCCTTCGAGGACGAAGTAGCCGACCCAGAGGACGGCGATGAGGACGAACCAGATGATCTGGAGTGTCTCCCAGGACATGTCAGGTCTCTCCTAGTCCGTCAGTACGAGATGGTGAGGAGTTGTCCGCTGTTGGCGTCGTCGGCATTGCCGAGCTCGACGGTCTCAGGCGGTCCGATCTTGACGGCCCGGACGATGAGTCCGACCTCGATGACAGCGAGGATGCCGTACAGCAGCGTGAAGGTGATGATCGAGATCCAGAGCGTGGTGGAGCCCACGGTCGGCGAGACGCCGGCCGAGGTCTTCATCAGCCCGAAGACGATCCAGGGTTGGCGACCCATCTCGGTGAAGATCCATCCGGCCGAGATCCCCAGGAGCGGGAAGAGGGTCGCGACGATGGCCGTGCGCTTCATCCAGCGCGAGCTCGGCAGGTTGCCCTTGCGGGTGCGCCACCAGACGTAGAGCGCGAACAGGATGCCCAGGGCGCCGAGCCCGATCATGCCGCGGAAGGCCCAGAAGACCAGCGGGACGTAGGGGGCGTAGTTGCCCTCGCCGAACTTCTCGGCCGAGGAGGCCTGCAGGTCGTTGATCCCCTGCACGGTGCTGTCGGGGCCGGTCCAGCTGCCGGTCGCCAGGAAGGAGGTGAGACCGGGGATGTCGAGTGACCAGTCGGCCTGGCTGCCGTCGAGCGGGCCGACCGTGACGAGGCTGAACGGGACGTTCTCGGCCGTCTTGTAGACCGCCTCGGCGGCCGCCATCTTCATCGGCTGCTGCTTGACCATGATCTTGGCCTGCACGTCGCCGGTATACATCACACCGAGGCCGGCGATCACGGTGGTGATGACGCCGAGGGTCACGGTCTTGCGCATGGCGTCGACCGACTTGCCGGACATCATGACCAGGAGGCTGACCGCCACGACCATGACACCGGACACCAGGAACGCGGACAGGATGACGTGGAAGAACGTCGCCACCGTCGTGTTCTGGAACAGCACCGCGCCGAAGTCCACGAGCTCGGCCCGCTTGGTCACCGGGTTGTAGACGTAGCCGGTCGGGTGCTGCATGAAGGAGTTCGCCGCGAGGATGAAGTACGCGGAGAGCATCGTGCCGAACGCCGCGGCCCAGATCGTGGCGAGGTGCAGGCCACGGGGGAGGCGGTCCCAGCCGAAGATCCACAGCCCCAGGAACGTCGACTCGAGGAAGAACGACGCGAGCCCCTCGACCGCGAGCGGGGCACCGAAGATGTCGCCGACGAAGCGGGAGTAGTCACTCCACGCCATGCCGAACTGGAAC
>JBBRAQ010000011.1:0-112668 GCA_038206635.1 Candidatus Nanopelagicales bacterium
GCTGCTAGCTGCTAGGGCCGAAAGCTCGGCGCTATCGGGTACAATGATCGTACAGCACCGACCCCAATCCGCCGTGCCGCAGCAAGGAGCGCCCGCGATGACCACCATTCTTGTCGTTGATGATGAGCCAAATATCCGCGAAGTTGTCGGCCTCTATCTCCGTCGCGAAGGCCACACGGTGGTCGAGGCCAGCGATGGCGAAGAGGCGCTGCGCCTGGCCCGCCAGCACCCGCCCGATCTGGTGGTGCTCGACCTGATGCTGCCGAAGCTGTCGGGGCTGGAGGTCTGCCGGCGGCTCCAGAGCGAGCGGCGCACCCCGGTGATTATGCTGACCGCCAAAAGCGAGGAGAACGACCGCATTATTGGCCTGGGCGTGGGCGCCGATGACTACATCGTCAAGCCGTTCAGCCCGCGCGAGCTCGCCCTGCGCGTACGGTCGGTACTGCGGCGCTCGGAGGTGCAGACGGCCCTCGGCGTCGAGCCGGTCGTCGCCGACGGCGACCTTCGCCTCGACACGGATGCCCGGAGCGTGAGCCTTGCCGGCCGCGAGATCTCTTTGACCACAAGGGAGTTTGACCTTCTAGCCTACCTCATGGCCCATCCGGGTCGGGCGCTTCGCCGCGAGGATCTGATGCGCGATGTGTGGGGCTGGGAGTTCGGCGACCAGTCGACCGTGACCGTCCACGTGCGACGCGTGCGGGAGAAGATCGAAGCCGATCCGGCCGAGCCGCGCCGCCTCGTCACGGTGTGGGGCGTGGGCTACCGGTGGGACCCGGCGCCCGACTCCAGAGGCGACGCGCTGGCCCGGACCTACGGTGAGAGCGGCCAGTGACTCTCGACTGGTCGCTCGCGCTCCAGGCTGCGCTCGCGGCCGCCTTCGTCGGCCTGCTGAGCGCCGTCGTCGTCACCGTCGTGGCGCGTCGGTCGCCGGCGCTTGCGGCGGTGCTCACCCCCGTCACGGTCGTGCTGGCGGTCGGCGCCGGGATCGTGGCCGGCGCGAGGTCGATGGTGCTCGAGGGCGGCAACCTCGCCGTGGTCTGGACCGTGCTCCTGGCCACGGTGCCGGTGGCGCTCGTCGTCGGCGTCATGCTGGCCAGGCGCACGTCGGCCCTCCAGGGCACGGCGGAGCGCGAGGTGATGGCCCGCCAACGTGACGCGGAGGTCGAGGCGCGGCGTCGAGAGATGGTCGCGTGGGTGTCGCACGACCTGCGCACCCCGCTCGGAGGCATCCGGGCCATGGCCGAGGCGCTCGAGGACGACGTCGCCCCCGATCCGGCGGCGTACCACCGCCGCATCCGCGAGGAGGTCGACCGCCTCGCGGGAATGGTCGACGACCTGCTCGCCCTCTCCCGACTGCAATCGGGGCAGCTCCACCTCGACCTCGAGGAGGTGCGTCTGCGCGACCTGGTGTCCGACACGATCGCGAGCGCTGCTGCGCTCGCGGACCAGCGCGGCATCCGGCTGACCGGCGAGTGCGGCGAGGACGTCACCGCCTACGTCGACGAGCCCGGCCTCTCCCGTGCCCTGACCAACCTGGTGGTGAACGCCGTCCGATACACGCCGCACGAGGGGTCGGTGCACGTCGTCGCGATGTCCGGGCCAGGGGTGACGACGGTTCGCGTCAGCGACTCGTGCGGCGGCATCCCGGTCGAGGACCTGTCCCGCGTCTTCGACGCGGGCTGGCGCGGGTCGGCCGCCCGGAGCCCGGGCACCGACTCGGGTGCCGGGCTCGGGCTGGCAGTCGTGCGCGGCATCGTCGACGCCCTCGGTGGCACGGTCACTGTCGTCAACCGCGACGCAGGCTGCGTCTTCGAGGTGGGTCTCCCGTCATCGGCTCCGTGACTCACGGTTGCGTCCGTCTCCCTTCCACGGCTCGGCTCCTCTAAGGTCGAGTCGCTCACGACGACGCAGCACCACCGACGGGGGCTCGGGATGACCAGCCAGGACACGGAGAACGCGGCCGCCAAGGCGGCGGGTGGCGTCCTCATCACGCTCGCCGCGGCGCAGTTCCTCATGACGCTCGACAGCTCGGTCATGAACGTCTCGATGGCCACCGTCGCGAGCGACCTGGACACCACCATCACAGGGATCCAGACGGCCATCACCCTCTACACGCTCGTGATGGCGACGCTGATGATCACCGGCGGGAAGATCGGTTCGCTCATCGGGCGCCGCCGCGCCTTCGCCATCGGCTGCGTCATCTACGGCGCGGGCTCCTTCGTCACCGGCCTGGCCCCGAACCTGACCGTGCTGATCATCGGCTGGTCCTTCCTCGAGGGCGTCGGGGCGGCGCTGATCATGCCGGCCGTCGTCGCCCTGGTGGCCGGAAACTTCGCGCCGTCCGAGCGGCCGAGGGCGTACGGCCTGCTCGCCGCGGCCGGTGCCATCGCGGTGGCCGCTGGCCCGCTCATCGGCGGCCTGGCGACGACGTACGCCTCGTGGCGGCTCGTGTTCTACGCCGAGGTCATCGTCGTGCTCGGGATCCTTGTCCTGTCACGGCGGATCGCCGACGTGCCGGCGGAATCGAAGGCGCGGCTCGACGTCGTCGGCACCGTCCTCTCGGTCCTGGGGCTCGGCATGGCCGTGTTCGGCGTCCTGCGCTCGAGCGAGTGGGGCTGGATCACCCCCAAACAGGGAGCGGCTTCGATCGTCGGGCTGTCCCCGACCTTCTGGCTCGTCGCCGCCGGGCTGTTCGTCGTATGGCTCTTCCTCGTCTGGGAGCAACGCCAGATCAGGCGCGGCAACGAGCCGCTGCTGCGGCCGGAGATGCTCGGAGTTCGTCAGCTCAACGGCGGACTCATCATGTTCTTCTTCCAGTTCATGCTCCAGGCGGGCGTCTTCTTCATCGTCCCGCTCTACCTCTCGGTCGTGCTCGAGCTCTCCGCCATCGAGACTGGCGTGCGGGTGATGCCGCTGTCCTTGGCCCTGCTGGTGTCGGCGGCCGGGATCCCCAAGGTGTGGCCCTCGGTCTCGCCGCGCCGCGTCGTCCGGGTGGGGATCCTGCTCATGCTCGCAGGGATCCTGGCGCTGCTCGTCAACATCGACATCGACTCCGCGGCCGGAGCGGTCGCAGTGCCGATGATCCTGGTGGGCCTCGGGATCGGGTCGCTCGCCTCGCAGCTCGGCGCCGTCACGGTGTCGTCGGTCCCGACGTCACAGAGCGGCGAGGTCGGCGGTCTGCAGAACACCGCGACGAACCTCGGCGCCTCGATCGGCACAGCGCTCGCCGGCTCGATCCTGATCTCCGTGCTCACGACGTCGCTCATCGCGGGGATCCAGAACAACCCCCAGATCCCCGCCGGCGTGAAGGCCCAGTCGAGCACGGAGCTCGCGTCCGGCGTCCCGTTCCTGTCCGACACGTCGCTGGAGGAGGCGCTCGCCAAGGCCGGTGTCTCGGCCGACGTCACGGCGGGCGTGGTCGCGGACAACCGCGCCGCGCGCATCGAGGGCATGGACGCCGCACTCGGGGTGCTCGCACTGCTGGCCTTGCTGTCGCTGCTGTACACCGGGCGACTGCCCGTGACCCAGCCCCAAGGCGACGAACCACCACCAACCCCCTAGGCCGCACCCCAACTCGCCGTTCCTTCCCTTAGGGAAGGACACGGCAGTTCAACTGCGTTCTGGCTCCCGGAATCGTGATGCTGTGGCGTTGGTGCATGTCCACTGCGCCGCTCGTGCCGGCCTCCGACGGAGGTGCTCCACTGCGGCTCGCGCTGACACGATGGACAGGTGGCCCCGACCCGGCTCGTCACACCTGACGACGCCGAGGCACTGGCGGGGCTCGCCCGGACGAACCGGGGCTTCCTCGCACCGTGGGAGCCGAGCCGCAGCGAGAACTGGTACACGAGCGAGGGCCATCGGGCGGGGATCCTCGAGGCACTCGACCGCCACGCTCAGGGCTGGACCCTGCCGCACGTCATCGTCGATGCCGACGACGGCGGTCGCATCGTCGGTCGCATGACCCTCAACGGCATCGTGCGCGGCCCGTTCCTCTCATGCAGCGTCGGCTACTGGGTCGGCGCCGTCGACAACGGTCGGGGTCTCGCGACCGCCGCGATGGGCGCGGTCAAGCGGGTCGCGTTCGAGGAGCTGGGGCTGCACCGCATCCAGGCGGAGACGCTGCTGGACAACGCGGCGTCGCAGGTCGTCCTGAGCCGCCACGGGTTCGTGCGCTTCGGGATGGCGCCGGCGTACCTCAACGTCGGCGGCCGGTGGCAGGACCACGTCATGTACCAGGTCCTCAACGACGCCTGAGCGACCGCCGGCGGCGGCCGAGCACGACCAAGATCGCGATTTCGGGAGCCAGAACGTAGTTGAGCTGCCGTGTTCTTCCCTAAGGGAAGAACACGGCAGCTCGTTGCGTGGCGTTCGTGGCGTGGTGCTCGTTGGGGTTGGGGTTGGGTGCTAGACCCAGGTGCCGAACCACATGCGGATCTGCCAGGCGTTGTAGGGCAGGACCTCGGCGGTCCAGACGGGATAGAAGAACCACGACGCGGCGAGGGCGAACAGGACCAGGACTCCGACGGCGGTCGCGCCAATGGTGCGGCGTCGTGGGTCGGCGTCGGCCGGACCGAGGATCGAGCCGAGCATCATGGCGAGCGCCAGGCACAGGAACGGCACGAAGGCGACGGCGTAGAAGGTGAAGATCGTGCGGCCCTGGAAGCCGAGCCACGGGAGCCAGCCGGCGAGCACCGCGAGCACCACCGCCCCCGAGCGCCAGTCACGGCGGGCGAACCAGCGCCACGACTGGTGGAACAGCGCCGCCGTCGCCATCCACCAGATGAACGGGTTGCCCAGTGCGAGCACCTCGGTCGAACACTTCGCGGCCGTGCACCCGTCTGCTCCGAGGTCGCGCGACTCGTAGTAGAAGCTCGTCGGCCTGGTCTGCAGCAGCCAGCTCCACGCGTTGCTCTGGTAGGAGTGCGGCGACGTCAGGTGCGTGTGGAAGTTGAGCATCTCGGCGTGGTAGTGCAGCAGCGACCTCAGCCCGTCGGGGACCGCGCCGAAGCCAGCCGCGGCGGGCACGGTGTCGGCCCACTGCCGGTCGTAGCCACCGGTGGTGAGCAGCCAGCCGCTCCAGGAAACGACGTAGACGACGAGGACGGTACCGACGATCGAGACGGCGGCGAGGATCCCCTCCAACCCGGCACCCAGGATCGCTTGCGGCGTGCGGACGCCGATGACCCGGCGCATGCCGATGTCCCAGATGACCGTCATGAGGCCGAAGGCGACGACGAACCAGATGCCCGACCACTTCGTCGCGCAGGCCATCCCGAGGGCGAGCCCCGCGGCCCAGCGCCAGGGTCGCAGCCCGGTGCCCGGACCGATGCCGGCGCCGAGGCCGACCAGTGCGGAACGGTCGTCGCGGAACCGGCGGACCGACTCGGCGAGCCGACTACGAGCGCGGTCGCGGTCGAGGAGGAGGCAGCCGAACGCGACGAGGACCCAGAACATCAGGGTGCCGTCGAGGAGCGCGGTGCGCGACATCGAGATCGCCATGCCGTCGATGGCAAGGAGGAATCCCGCCGCCCCGCCGATCAGCGTGGACCGCGCGAGACGACGGCCGATCCGGACGGTCAGGAGGACGGCGAGGGTCCCCAGCAGCGCCATGATGATGCGCCAGCCGAACGGCGTCAGCCCGAAGAAGTACTCGCCCACGGCGATGGTCCACTTGCCGACGGGCGGGTGCACGACGAAGGACGGCCCGGTGCCGAAGACGTCGATGGTGCGCCAGTTGCCGTCGCTCGCGAGGATCTTGTCGTTCGCTTTCTCGACGAAGTTGCGCTCGACGCCGTAGCGGAGAAGGGAGAGCGCGTCCTTCATGTAGTAGGTCTCGTCGAACACGACGGCGTGCGGGCGGGCGAGGTCTGCGAGGCGCAGCCAGCCGGCGAGCGCGGTGACGCCGATGGTGACCAGCCAGGACGTCCGGCCGTCCGACGGCATCGGGGGTGCCAGGCGTGACGCCAGCTCGGACTCCGCGCGACGCCCTCCGCGCGCGGCAGCAGGGGGCCGGTGCTCCAGGGTCGCCGTCACCCGCACAGCATAGAGACGTGGGAGGCTGACACCCGTGGCCGACCGCGAGAGTCCTGGCGTGCTCGTCATCGCGGGCACCCCGATCGGCGACCCGGCCGATGCCTCCCCGAGACTGCGCTCCGAGCTGACGGGTGCCGGCATCGTCGCGGCCGAGGACACCCGCCGCACCCGGCGCCTCGCGTCGGACCTCGGCATCACGCTCGGCGGCCGCATCGTGTCCTACTACGACGCCGTCGAGCGCCAGCGGCTGCCCGAGCTCGTCGCCGCCCTCGAGGCGGGTCAACGTGTCGTGCTCGTCACTGACGCCGGCATGCCGAGCGTCAGCGACCCCGGCTATCGCCTCGTGGCGGCGGCGGTCGAGGCCGGCATCGCTGTCACCGCCGTACCAGGACCGAGTGCGGTGCTCACGGCCCTCGCCCTGTCCGCGCTGCCCGTCGACCGTTTCGCGTTCGAGGGGTTCCTGCCGCGCAAGGCGGGCGAGCGGATGCGCGCACTGGCACCTCTCGCCGCAGACCCGCGGACCCTCGTCTTCTTCGAGGCGCCGCACCGCATCGCCGAGACGCTCTCGGCGATGGCCGAGGTGTTCGGCGCGGACCGTCCGGGAGCCGTGTGCCGCGAGCTGACCAAGACCTATGAGGAGGTGCGTCGCGCACCCCTCGGCGAGCTAGCAGTCTGGGCGGCCGACGGCCTGCGCGGTGAGATCACGATCGTCGTCGCAGGTGCGCCGGCGGGTGCGCAGCCGGTCATGACAGTCGACGGCGGCGACCCGCGCAAGGCCGCGCTGGCCGCGGTGGCGGCGGCGTACGGGCTGGACCGCAAGGCCGTGTACGACGCGGTCGTGGCGGCGAAGAAGGCCTCGGGCGAGCGTGCGGCCGGAACGCGCGAGAACGCGCTGCCCCCCCGCCCCTAGGATTGACGCGTGTCAGACACCAAGGCCTTCTATCTCACGACGCCGATCTACTACGTCAACGACGCCCCCCACATCGGGCACGCGTACACGACCACGGCCGGCGACGTCCTCACCCGATGGCACCGTCAGCGTGGTGAGGGCGTCTGGTTCCTCACCGGCGTCGACGAGCACGGTACGAAGGTGGAGCGCGCGGCCGAGACCGGCGGCGTCACCCCGCAGGCGTGGGTCGATCGTCTCGTCTCGGAGTCCTGGCAGCCGGTGCTCGAGACGATCGACGCCGTCAACGACGACTTCCTCCGCACCACCTCTGGCCGTCACCGTGAGGGCGTCCAGAAGTTCTGGGAGTCGGTGCGGGAGAACGGCCACGTCTACTCCGCACCGTACGAGGGTCCCTACTGCGTGGGTTGCGAGGAGTTCAAGCTCCTCGGCGACCTCCTCGACGGCGAGGGCGAGTACCTCGGACAGAAGGTCTGCCCCGTCCACGGACGCCCGGTCGAGCAGCTCCGCGAGGACAACTGGTTCTTCCGCCTCTCGGCCTTCCAGGACCGCCTCCTCGAGCACTACGAGAAGAACCCTCTCGCCGTCGAGCCGCAGAGCGCGCACAACGAGGTCATCTCCTTCATCAGGCAGGGGCTCACCGACATCTCGATGTCGCGGTCGAGTGTCGCGTGGGGGATCCCGCTGCCGTGGGACGACAAGCAGGTCGTCTACGTCTGGTTCGATGCGCTCCTCAACTACGTCACCGCGATCGGCTACGGCGCCGAGCCGGGAACGCCTGAGGCGCAACAGTTCGCGGCGACCTGGCCCGCCGACGTCCACCTTGTGGGCAAGGACATCCTGCGCTTCCACGCCGTCTACTGGCCGGCCATGCTGATGGCTGCAGGGCTGCCGCTCCCGGGCAAGGTCTTCGCGCACGGCTGGCTGCTCGTCGGTGGCGAGAAGATGAGCAAGACCAAGCTCACCGGCATCGCACCGAGCCAGATCATCGACCACTTCGGCTCGGACGCCTTCCGCTACTACTTCCTGCGCTCGATCCAGTTCGGCTCCGACGGCTCGTTCTCCTGGGAGGACATGAGCGCGCGCTACACCTCCGAGCTCGCCAACGGCTTGGGAAACCTCGCATCGCGCGCCCCGGCCATGGTCGTGAAGTACCGCGACGGCGTGCTGCCCGAGGCCACCGCGTACGCCGAGGCGGAGACGTCGCTTCAGGAGCTCCTCGCCGAGACGGTCTCGACCGCCGACGACGCCATGCTGCGCCTGGACTTCGCCACGGCGATCGGGGCGGTGCGGTCGTTCGTCGACGCCGTCAACCTCTACGTCACCGAGCAGGCACCGTGGGTGCTGTCCAAGGACGATGCCAACGCCGAGCGGCTCTCGACCGTGCTCTACACGATCTGCGAGGCGCTGCGTGCGATCGCGGTCCTGCACCACGCCGTGATGCCGAAGGCCACGACGTCGTTGTGGGAACAGCTCGGGGCCGACGTCGCGCTCGGGCCGATCGGTGCGCAGATCGTCACCGACGCCGGGCGCTGGGGGCAGCTGCCGGCGGGCACGACGGTCACCAAGGGAGCGATCCTCTTCCCGCGGCTCGAGGAGACGACAGGCTGATGGCGAGGGTGCGCTGATGTCGACCACGGACGAGCCGGTGCGTTCCCGTGCCGCGACCAGCGAGTCCGGGCACTCGCGCGACCGGGAGCGCCCGCCGCTGCCCGAGCCGCTGACGACGCCGGTCATCGACACGCACTGCCACCTCGACATCCACGACGGCGATGTCGGCGCACCGTGGCTCGGCGTCGACGACGCCGTTGCCCGGGCAGCGTCCGTCGGCGTCGCGCGCATCGTCCAGGTCGGCTGCGACCTCGCGAGTGCCCGGTGGTCGGTGCGCGCCGCCGACGAGCACCCGCACATCGTGGCGACGGTCGCCCTGCACCCCAACGAGTCTCCGCGCATCGCGGCGGCCCAGGGGCAGCACGCACTCGAGGACGCCTACGACGAGATCGCCCTGCTCGCGGCGCTGCCTCAGGTCCGCGCCGTGGGCGAGACCGGCCTGGACCGGTTCCGCACCGGCGAGGAGGGTCGGGCCGTCCAGGAGGAGTCGTTCCGCCGGCACATCGACATCGCGAAGTCGCTCGGCAAGCCGGTCGTCATCCACGACCGCGACGCCCACGATGACGTCATCCGCGTGCTGGAGAGCGAGGGTGCACCCGACGTCGTGGTGTTCCACTGCTATTCCGGCGACGCCGACATGGCGCGCTACTGCGTCGAGCGCGGCTGGTACCTCTCCTTCGCCGGCACCGTGACGTTCAAGAACGCCGGCGCGCTTCGCGAGGCCGTGGCGGTAGCGCCGCTCGACCGCCTGCTGGTCGAGACCGACGCCCCCTACCTCACCCCGATGCCCTACCGCGGCCGTCCCAACGCGTCCTACCTCGTGCCCCTCACCGTGCGCGTGATGGCCGAGTCCGCCGGCGTCGACGAGGACACCATGGGCACGGCGCTCTGGGACAACGCGCAGCGCGTCTTCGGGCCGTGGTGACGGCGTGAGCGACGCACCTTCGCCGGACCTCCACCCACAGAAGCAGCACTTCTCCGGGATCTTTCACCGCGCCTCCGAGACCTACGACGCGGTCGGCGTCGACTTCTTCGCGCCGCTCGCCGCGGCCCTCGTCGCACGGGTCATGCTCCGGCCCGGACAGTCCGTCCTCGACCTCGGCACGGGCCGTGGTGCGGCGCTCTTCGCCGCCGCCGCGGCAGTCGGCCCGGACGGCGAGGCACGCGGCGTCGACCTCGCTCGCGGCATGGTCGAGCGCACCTCGGCCGACGCCGCCGCCCACGGCCTCACCCAGGTCACGGTCACTCTCGGCGACGCCGATCACCCGCCGGTGCGTGCTGGTGGGTGGGACGCCGTCACCGCGTCGTTCGTGCTGTTCTTCCTGCCCGAGCCTGATGCCACGGCCGGACGGATCCGCGCGGTCCTGGCGCCGGGAGGCGTGTTCGCGCTCTCGAGCTTCGGCCCCCCCGACGAACGGTGGAAGGTCGTGGAGGCGGCGGTGCGGCCGTTCTGGCCGGCCGACGCACCGCCCGCGCACCCGGCGTCGCGCGCCCACTTCGCCACCGACGAGTCCGTCGAGGACCTGCTACGCGAGGCGGGGTTCATCGACGTCGACACCGTGACCGTCGAGCACGTCAACCACTACACCGACGTCGACCACTGGCTGGCGTGGACGTGGTCTGCGGGTGCCCGCGCGATCTGGGAGCGCATCGACGAGGCCGATCTCGACGCGGCGCAGCGGGCCGCACGCGTCGTCGTCGCCGCCCTCGCCGAGCCCGACGGATCGCTGACCGAGCGCTTCGCGGTGCGGCTCACCCGCGGCGTCGCGCCGTGAGCGACCCGGACGGCCTGCTCGGTGCGAGCGACGTGCGCGAGATCGCCGAGCGTCTCGGCGTACGGCCCACGAAGCAGCGTGGGCAGAACTTCGTCATCGACGGCAACACCGTGCGGCGCATCGTGCGTACCGCAGACCTCCGCGAGGACGACGTCGTGGTCGAAGTGGGGCCGGGCCTCGGCAGCCTCACCCTCGCCCTGCTGCCGCACGTCGCGCGGGTCGTCGCCGTCGAGATCGACGCCGTGCTCGCGAGAGCCCTCGCCCCGACGGTGGCGTCGCGGCGTCCGGACCTGCTCGAGCGCCTCGAGGTCGTGCACGCCGACGCCCTCGCCGTCCGTGACTTGCCCGGCGCCGAGCCCACGGCGCTCGTGGCCAACCTGCCGTACAACGTGTCCGTGCCGGTGCTGCTGCACCTGCTCGAGGTGTTCCCCTCGATCCGCCGCGTGCTCGTTCTCGTGCAGGCCGAGGTCGCCGACCGGCTCGCAGCCGGCCCGGGCAGCCGAACCTACGGCGTGCCGAGCGTGAAGGCGCGGTGGTACGGCGACGTCGTCCGCGCCGGGTCGGTCGGTCGGACCGTGTTCTGGCCGGCGCCCAACGTCGACAGCGGCCTCGTCGCGCTCACCCGGACCACGCCGCCGGAGACCACCGCGAGCCGCGCCGAGGTCTTCACCGTCATCGACGCCGCGTTCGCGCAGCGCCGCAAGACCCTGCGCGCTGCGCTGTCCGGCTGGGCCGGGTCCCCGGCGCTGGCCGAGCAGGCGCTCCGTGCGGCCGGGATCGACCCGTCCGCACGCGGGGAGATGCTCGCCGTCGCGGACTTCGCCCGCCTCGCAGCGGTCCGTCCGGCCTGACCCGCCGCCGTCCGACCGCCCCCTCTCGGACTGTGGGTCGCCGGCTGGTGCGACCGGGTGATCCGGCTCGGGACCTCTGCCCCGGATGTCGATACCCGGGCAGACGCAGCGTTGCGGCGACGAGTTCGCCGTTGCGTGCGGCACCCGTCGGTGAGACCCGGCACGACGCGCGGCGGAGAGCATGCGGCCAATCCAGGACTTCGTCCCGGTCACCGGCAGCGAGGCTGTCGTGACCGTCGTCGCCGCGCTGGGCAGCGTGCTGGCGTTCGGATACCTGGCGCGCGTGTACCGCACGCACCCCGTGTGGGCCGCCGTCACCTTCATCCTCATCTCCTGGGTTCCGGTCCAAGTACTGGCGTGGTGGTTCGAAGGCCGACAGATGTGGCTGCCGGGTCAACACAGCGCCGTCTTCTTCTGGGGCGACCTCGTGGCCCTTCCCTCGATCGCGGTGTCGTTCGCGTTCATGCGCGGCCTGTACGCGACCGATCATCCCGACCTGACCGGCCCACCAGCCCTGGCGGGACTCCGCCCCCCTGGCCGAGCGCCGCTGGTGGCTCACCGCGGTGTTCCTCCTCGCCGTCGCGATCAGCGTGGCTTTACCACAGCGACCAGCTCGACACGTGGGCCTGGACGCTGGTCCACTCCCCGTCCAAGGCCCGGCAGGACTTCTTCGTCTACCCGGTGTTCCTGTTCCTCCTCGCCAGCCCGGTGCCCTACCTGTGGGAGACCTCCTGGCACGGTCATCGGGTCGCGATGGCTGCCCTGACCGGCGTCATTGTGACGGGGGTGGCGGCCTGGTTCGTCCTCGGCTTCGTCTATGACCCCGCCCACGCGATCGATCACCTTCCCCTCCTCCGCATCGCCTGACCCGGACCCCGGACGACTGGCGTCGAGCGGTGGAGTCGCGCGAGCCGCTCGTCCTCGCCGGCGTGCCGTCTCCGGCCCGGCCCGCCGCCACGTGGTCCGCGACCTCGCGCGCTGCCGCATAGGGTTGAGGTGTGCTCGCGTCCGTGACCGTCCGTGCCCCCGCGAAGGTGAATCTCGCGCTCGGGGTCGGTCCGCTGCGCCGGGACGGCTACCACGGCTTGGCGACGGTGTTCCACGCCGTCGGCGTCTACGACGACCTCGTGGCGACGCCGCTGCGCACCGGATCGGGCGTGCAGCTGGTCATCGAGGGCGAGGGTGCCGGCGTCGTCCCGCTCGACGACACCAACCTGGCCGTCCGGGCCGTGCGCGCCCTCGAGACCTACGGAGGGTCACTCGACGTCTCCGTCACGATCCGCAAGGGCATCCCGGTGGCCGGGGGCATGGCTGGCGGGAGCGCCGACGCCGCGGCCGCCCTGGTCGCCATCGACGCCCTCTTCGATCTCGGCCTCGGCCGCGACCACCTCCTCGACATCGGCGCGACCCTCGGAAGCGACGTCCCCTTCGCACTCGCCGGTGGCACCGCGATCGGCTCCGACCGCGGCACGCGGCTCACGACCGCCCTCGTGCGCGGCACCTACCACTGGGTCTTCGTCCTCGCCGAGCAGGGCCTCTCGACCCCGCTGGTCTACCGCGAGTTCGACCGGATCCGGGCTGGCGTCGTGCCGATCCCCGATCCCGTCGTCCCGGCTGAGCTGATGGCGGCGCTGCGCGCGGGTGACGCCGCGGCGCTCGGTCGTTCGCTGCACAACGACCTTCAGGGCGCTGCGGTCTCGCTGCGCCCGCACCTGGCCCAGGTGCTGAGCATCGGTGAGGAGTACGGCGCCCTCGGGGGAGTCGTGTCCGGTAGCGGCCCGACGTGCGCGTTCCTCGCTCGCGACGACGAGCATGCCGTCGACCTCGCCGTCGCGTTCACCGCATCGGGCGTGTGCCGCACGGTCAAACGCGCCATGGGACCCGTGCCGGGTGCACGCGTCGTCGACCAACGGGTCGAGCACTGATGGCACCGGTCACCTACGTCGCACTCGAGAACGTCGGCAAGTCCCTCGGCACCCGCACCCTCCTCTCCGGCGTCACGGTCGGGGTCACCGAGGGCGCGCGTATCGGCGTCGTCGGGCGCAACGGCGGCGGCAAGACGACGCTCGTCCGCGTGCTCACCGGCATCGAGCCCGCGGACTCCGGGCGCGTCATCCGCGTGGGCGGGCTCACGATCGGGCTGCTGGCCCAGACCGACGACCTCGACCCCGCCTCGACTCTGCGTGAGGTCGTCGTCGGCGACCGCCCCGATCACGTGTGGGCCGGCGACGCGCGGGTGCGTGACGTCCTCGACGGACTTCTCGGCGGCGTGCGCGCAGCGGCGTACTCCGAGGGCCTCGACACCGCCGTCAGCACGATGTCCGGTGGTGAGCGACGCCGCGCCGCGCTCGCCCACCTCCTCGTCCAGGACCCCGACCTCCTCGTTCTCGACGAGCCCACCAACCATCTCGACGTCGAGGCCGTGTCCTGGCTCGCAGCCCACCTCGCACCCCGCCGCGGCTCGCTCGTCGCCGTCACCCACGACCGGTGGTTCCTCGATGCCGTCGCGACCGACACGTGGGAGGTCGTCGACGGCTCGGTGCAGCGCTACGACGGCGGATACGCGGCATTCGTGCTGGCGAAGGCGGAGCGGTCGCGGCAGGCGGCGTCGAGCGAGGAGCGCCGGCAGAACCTGCTGCGCAAGGAGCTTGCCTGGCTGCGCCGCGGAGCGCCGGCCCGCACCACCAAGCCGAAGTTCCGCATCGACGCGGCGAACGACCTCATCGCCGACGAGCCGCCGCCGCGCGACCGGCTCGCCCTGGAGAAGTTTGCGACAGCGCGCCTGGGCAAGCAGGTCTACGACCTCGAGGGCATCACGCTCGCACCGGCTCCCGGTGCCGACACGGTTCTCGAAGCCCAGACCTGGCACCTCGGCCCGGGTGACCGCGTCGGACTCCTCGGCCCCAACGGCGCCGGCAAGACGACGCTGCTGCGGCTCCTGAACGCCGCGCACGACGGCGTCCTCGACACCGCTCACGCACCCGATGTCCGAGCCGGCACGATCCGTGTGGGCCAGACGGTGTCGGTCGCGCACCTGTCCCAGGCGCTGGCCGAGATCGACCCTGCCGAACGCGTCCTGGAGTCGCTGAAGCGCGAGGCGGAGTACGTCGAGCTGGGTAAGGGACGCACTCTCACCGCGCAGCAGCTGCTCGAGAACTTCGGCTTCACGGGCGACAAGCTCGTCACCCGCCTCGGAGACCTCTCAGGCGGGGAGCAGCGGCGTCTGCAGATGCTGCGTCTCCTCGTCGGTGGCCCCAACGTCCTGCTGCTCGACGAGCCGACGAACGACCTCGACGTCGAGATGCTCACCGTCCTCGAGGATCTCCTCGATACCTGGCCGGGCACCCTGATCGTGGTGAGCCACGACCGGTACTTCCTCGAACGTACGACCGACACCCTGTACGCGCTTCTCGGCGACGGCGCGCTGCGCCACCTCCCCGGCGGCGTGGAGGAGTACCTCGAACGGCGTCGCGCGATGCCCGCCGGCCCGTCGGCGTCCCGCGCGCGCGCGTCGTCCGCCCCAGGCGGGTCGGTCGGGTCGGTCGGGTCGGGGGCCGACTCCGGCCGGCTGTCGGGCGGCGACGCACGCGCCTCGCGCAAGGAGCTCACGAAGATCGAGCGCCGGACCCAGAAGCTGTTGGCCGAGGAGGCCCGGCTCCACGCGGCGATGGCCGACTCGGCCACCGACCACGCGACGGTCCAGGCGCTCGACGGCGAGCTCCGCGCCATACTCACCGAACGCGACGAGCTCGAAGACCGCTGGCTAGAAGTAGCAGCCAACCTCGAGTAGGTGCTGGTAGCGATGAAGGCCACCTTCGGTGCTAAGAGCGCAACAATCCGGGCCTTCACGTGATGCGTCACGCCTGACGCCGCGACTGGAGGTCCTCCCTCGGGGGAGCTACCGCCGGCGCGCCCAGGCCGCGAGATGACCGCTGCTCAGTCCGTGGCCTTGTCGAAGGGCAGGGTGAGGCGGCGCAGAAGATCGGCGAGACGCGAGCGGTCGGACGGCGACAAGGCGGACAGGATTCCGTGCTCGTGGGCGAGCAAGTCGGTGAGGGCGTCGTCGACTCCAGTGAGGCCGCTGTCGGTGAGCACCACCTGAACCCCACGGCCGTCGTTCGGGTCGGGCACACGGCTGACCAATCCCTTTGCGGCGAGGCGGTCGATCCGGTTGGTCATGGTGCCGCTCGTGACGAGCGTGACCTGCAGCAGTCGACCGGGGGACAGTGCGTACGGGGGGCCTTCGCGTCGGAGCGCGGCGAGTACGTCGAATTCCCACGGCTCGAGGTCGTGCGCCGCGAACGCCTCCCGGCGGGCAAGATCGAGGTGGCGTGAGAGTCGGCTGACCCGGGAGAGCACCTCCAGCGGACCGACGTCGAGGTCGGGTCGCTCGCGTCGCCAGGCCTCGACGAGGACATCGACCTCGTCCTCAGGGCTCAGCGTCATGACTGGAGACTACCCAGGATCTCTCGACATCGAGATATCTCGGACCTCGCCGTGGCGGACAGTCCGCTGCACGTCACGCCGCCGCAATGAAGGCCTGGATTGTTGCGCTCTTAGCACCGAAGGCCACCTTCATCCCGCTCAACCCAGCTGCCAGCGGATCTCTGCTTCGACTGTGGTGGGTGTGGGGGTGAGGCCGAGGCGGGTGGCTAGAGCCTCGGAGGCTGCGTGGCCGGGGGCGATGTGGGCAATCAGGATGTCGATCCGCATCCCCGTCGCACCGCTCAGGAGGGCGTCGCGGACGGCGGTCGCGGCCTCGGTGGCGACGCCGGTCCGTTGGTACGCCGCCCCGACGACCCAGGCGAGCTCGGCTACCGGTGCGGTCACCGTGGCCTGGACGAACCCGGCCGGCTCTCCGGTGGCGTCGATGCGCAGGATCCAGTTGTGCCACTGCTGCGCCCCGTCGGCGGAGACGCCGCGGGTCTGTTGCGCGTACCGCTCGCGCAGATCTTCGAGGGAGGGCGAGGGCTCATCGTCGTAGTAGGCGTACAGGGCGCGGTCGGCGAGCAGGTAGACCATCTCCTCCGCGTGCCCGACGCGCAGCGGTTCGAGGGAGAGGCGCGCCGTGCGGAGCGCCGGAGTGTTCAGGAAGACCCTCGTTCGGTGAACAGCTGCGGCTTCTTCTCCAGCCCGACGATGCCGTTCCACGCGAGGTTGACCACGTGCGCGACGACCTCGTCCTTCTTGGGCTTGCGGACGTCGAGCCACCATTGACCGGTGAGCGCAACCATGCCGACGAGCATGTTGGCATACATCGGCGCGAACTTCGACGGGAAGCCCTTGCGGTCGAACTCGCGCGCGAGCCGCACCTCCACCTGGCTGGCGACGTCGCGCAGGAGCGAGGCGAAGTTGCCGGTGTTCTGGGCCACAGGCGAGTCGCGGACGAGGACGCGGAAGCCGTCGCTGCGCTCCTCGATGTAGTCGAACAGCGCGCGGGCAGCCTGCTCGAGGAGGGCGCGGGGGTTGTCGGCGGTGAGGGAGTCGCTGACCATGCCGAGCAGGATGTTCATCTCCCGGTCGACGATGACGGCGTAGAGGCCGTCCTTGCTGCCGAAGTGCTCGTAGACCACCGGCTTGGAGACGCTGGCCTTGGCAGCAATCTCCTCGATAGTCACCGCCTCGAAGCCCTTCTCGCCGAAGAGCTTGCGGCCGACGTCGACGAGCTGTTCGCGCCGTTCGCGACCACTCATCCGCACTCGCTCGGAGCGAGCTCGTCGTTCGGGGACGGCCGTAGCCGTGATCGTCTCGTCATCGCCCTTGTCGTCGGTCACGGTGGCCATGATGCCGTGACCGACGGGACCGGCGGACGCCGGAGGGCCAGGAGTCACGTGGCTCGCCGCGAGATGGGGGTCGCCTCGGGATCCACGAGACGTGAGCGGAGCCGCTCCGTGCGCGGCCAGCGGACGTCGGTGGCCCACCCGCGCCACTCGAAGAGCTCGATGAGACGTGCGCTCGTGTCGATCTGGCCAGGGAGCACCCCGTGCCGGGCACACGTCGGGTCGCTGTGGTGAAGGTTGTGCCAGGACTCGCCCCCGGAGAGGATCGCGAGCCACGCGACGTTTCCGGAACGGTCGCGGGTCTTGAACGGGTGCCGGCCCCAGACATGGCACACGGAGTTGATCGACCACGTGACGTGGTGCACGAGCGCGATGCGCACCAGCGAGGCCCAGAAGAACGCCGTGAGGGCGCCGTGCCAGGACCAGGTGAGCAGGCCGCCGAGCACCGGCGGGGCGAGCAGGCTGATCGCGACCCACAGCGGGAACAGTCGCGAGATCCGCCGGATGTCCTCGTCCTTGAGCAGGTCCGGGGCGTACTTCTGGATCGGGGTCTGCTCGACGTCGAAGAGCCACCCGGCGTGGGCGAACAGGAAGCCCTTGACCAGACCACGCGTCGATTCGCCGTAGCGCCACGGTGAGTGCGGGTCGCCCTCGGCGTCGCTGAAGGCGTGGTGCTTGCGGTGGTCGGCGACCCAGCGGGCCACGGGGCCTTCGATCGCGAGGCTGCCGGCGATCGCGATCGCGATCTTCAGCGGACGGTTGGGCTTGAACGAGCCGTGCGTGAACGCCCGGTGGAAGCCGATGGTGATGCCGTGCGCGGCGATCGCGAAGAAGAGAGCGCCGAGGACCACGTCGGACCAGCCCAGACCCCAGCCCCAGGCGACGGGGATCGCGAGGACGACGGCGAGCAGGGGGACGCCGACGAACGCGCCGACGGTGAGCCGCTCGGTCAGGGTCTGGCGGTCCGCGCCGGTGAACATGGGGGCGCTCGAATCCGGGCGGGCGGCGGAGTACGCCTGCCCGGTGAGGGACTGCTCCTCGGCTAGTTCGGCCGGGGTGAGCGAGAGATCGGAGGGGGTGGTCACGGGACTCCTTCGGGGTCTTTTCCTCGTGGCTACGCAACCGTAACCTACGCGACCGTAACTTTGTCAAACACGGCCGTCCGGTGCGTATGCCGCCGGCCCCGAGGTGGCGCCCTACCCTGGACCCAGCACCTTCCCGGGTTGCTCTGCTGGCAGGGGCGACCGCACTTTGAATGCGGGTACGACGCAGGTTCGATTCCTGCCCCGGGAGCCGACGAAGCGGACGCCCCACCTCACGCTCGGATGAACGGGAGGTATCGTGATCGCGCCGTGCCCGCCGCCACCCGGAGAGCAGCAGCCCTCGTGAGCAGCCCTCGCCCGTCCGCCGTCATCGTCCTTGCCGCCGGCGAAGGCACCCGAATGCGTTCGGCGACCCCGAAGGTCCTCCACAGCGTGGGTGGCCGCACGCTCCTCGGGCACGTCCTGGCCGCCGTCGACTCCCTCGACCCCGAGCACCTCGTCGTCGTCGTGGGCCACGGCCGGGACGCCGTGATCGCCCATCTCGCCGAGGTCGCACCCTCGGCGGTCACGGTCGTCCAGGAGCAGCAGAACGGCACAGGGCACGCCGTGCGCGTCGCCCTCGAGGGGCTCGCCACCGCCGGCGTCACGCTCACGGGCCCGGGTCCGGTTCTCGTCCTGGCCGGCGACACCCCGCTGCTGACCGGCGAGACGCTGCGCCGCCTCCTCGATGTCCATGCCAGCGAGGACGCCGCCTCCACCGTGCTCACCGCGATCGTCGAGGATCCGACCGGCTACGGCCGCATCCTGCGAGACCCCTCCAGCGGCCACGTCACCAACATCGTCGAGCAGAGGGACGCCGACGACGCCCAGCGCCAGGTGCGCGAGATCAACAGCGGTGTCTACGCCTACGACCTCGCGGCGCTTCGCGATGCGCTCGGACGTCTGAGGACCGACAACGTGCAGGGCGAGGAGTACCTCACCGACGTCCTCGGCCTCCATGTGGCGGCTGGCCTGGCCGTAGCCGCGCTGGCCGCGACGGACGCCCACGAGATCCTCGGCGTCAACGACCGCGCGCAGCTGTCGGAGGCCGGCGTGCTGCTGCGCGACCGCGTCAACACCGCCTGGATGCGGGCCGGGGTCACCATCGTCGACCCGGCGACCACCTGGATCGATGCCGACGTCGTCCTCGAGCGCGACTGCCGCATCGAGCGCAACACCAGCCTCCACGGCCGAACGAGCATCGCCACCGGCGCCCTGGTCGGGCCCGACACCTCGCTCACCGACGTCGTCGTCCTCGAGGGCGCGTCGGTGGTGCGCACGCAGGGCAGCGGCGCCGAGATCGGACCTGGTGCCACCGTCGGCCCGTTCACCTACATCCGCCCCGGCACCCGTCTTGCTGCCAAGGCGAAGCTCGGTGCCTACGTCGAGGCCAAGAACGCTGTCGTCGGCGCCGGTTCCAAGGTGCCGCACCTGTCCTATGTCGGCGACGTGGAGATCGGTGAGGGCTCCAACATCGGCGCCGCCACCATCGTCGTGAACTACGACGGCGTCGCCAAGCACCGCACGACGATCGGCGACCACGTCCGCATCGGCAGCGACTCGATGCTCGTCGCGCCGGTGACGATCGGCGACGGCGCCTACACCGCGGCCGGCTCCGTCATCACCGACGACGTCCCGCCCGGCGCCATGGCCGTGGGGCGAGCGCGGCAGCGCAACGTCGAGGGCTGGGTCTCGCGCAAGCGTCCCGGGTCCGCAGCGGCTGTGGCGGCCGCGGCTGCCCGTGCCGCACACCAGGTTTCCGGGTCGGCAGCCGCCGAGACGGGCACGGCCACGCACGAGGAGCAGACGCAGTGACCCGTATCGTCCAGCCCAGCCAGAAGCGACTCGTCCTCGTCGCGGGACGATCACACCCGGGGTTGGCCCTCGATGTCGCCAAGGAGGTCGGCGTCGACCTCGTCGACACCCAGGCCTACGACTTCGCCAACGGCGAGATCTTCGTGCGATTCGAGGAGTCAGTACGTGGCTGCGACGCCTTCGTGCTGCAGAGCCACTGCGAGCCGATCAACAAGTGGATCATGGAGCAGCTGCTCATGGTTGACGCGCTCAAGCGCGCGTCGGCCAAGCGCATCACCGTGGTCATGCCCTTCTACGGCTACGCCCGCCAGGACAAGAAGCACCGAGGTCGTGAGCCCATCTCCGCTCGCCTCATCGCCGACCTGTTCCAGGCTGCCGGCGCCGACCGTCTCATGGCCGTCGACCTCCACACCGCACAGATCCAGGGCTTCTTCGACGGCCCCGTCGACCACCTCTTCGCGCTGCCGCTGCTGGTGAAGTACGTCGCAGAGACCGTCGAGGATCGCAGCCTCATCACGGTCGTCTCACCTGACGCCGGCCGGGTCCGCGTCGCCGAGCGCTGGACTGACCTGCTCGGTGCCCCGCTGGCCATCATCCACAAGCGCCGGGACCCCGACGTCCCTAACGAGGCCAAGGTCCAGGAGGTCGTCGGTGACGTCAAGGGCCGCATCTGCGTCGTCATCGACGACATGATCGACACGGGCGGAACCATCGTGAAGGCGGTCGATGCCCTGTTCGAGAACGGCGCGAAGGATGTCATCGTCGCCGCGACGCACGGCATCCTGTCCGGTCCCGCCGCGCAGCGCTTCAACGACAGCCGGGTGCGCGAGGTCGTGGTCACCGACACCCTCCCGATCCCCGAGGACCGTCGCTTCGCCAAGCTCACCGTCCTGCCGGTCGCCCCGCTTATCGGCCGCGCCATCCAGGAGGTCTTCACCGATGGCTCCGTGACGAGCATGTTCGAGGGCGATCGCGTCTAGCCTCCCGCCTGTGGTCACGGTCGCTCCACCGGGCCGCTTCGTCCAGCGCTGTGTCGTGCGATGCCGACCCGCCCTCGGGCACCCGCGCCTTGCCAGCCGCCGGTGCCCGCGCTGCGCCCGTGCCCGGCTCGTCAACGTCGCAAGATCGCGAATTCGGGAGACAGAACGCAGTTCACCTGCGGAATCCTGCCCTAAGGGAAGGATTCCGCAGGTGAACTGCGTTCTGTCTCCTTGGGTTGTGATCTTGGGTGGGGTGGGCGGTTTGGGGTTGGCGGCGGGACGGCTTAGACTCGGCAGGCTCCCCGGCGAGGGTGCGCCATGAGGCGCGAGGGCCGCGTGCGGCCCGGACAGCTCATGGCGCGTCGTGATCGACGCGGACCGCGCGGTTGCTGCGCGCCCGCCGATCCTCGCTGAGGCGCCGACCGCCCCGCCGAGAGGCGCGGCACCCCTATCCATCCGGTGATGCGTTGCAGCACTTCCGGGACTTGCATCGCTGTTGCGCGAACTCACGCGGGCGACAGGACGATCGACGTACGAGGAGTAGTAGTGGCTCAGGTCAGCATCAAGGCCGAATCGCGTTCGGACTTCGGCAAGGGCGCCGCGCGCCGCAGCCGTCGCGCAGGCCTCGTGCCTGCCGTCATCTACGGCCAGGGCCAGGAGCTTCGCCACGTGGCGCTCCCCAACCACGAGCTCACCCTCGCGTTGCGCCACCCTGGCCTCGTGCTCGAGGTCGAGTTCGAGGGCACCAAGCAGCTCGTGGCCCCGCGCGACGTGCAGCGTGACCCGGTCAAGCGCGTCATCGAGCACCTCGACCTCGTGCTCATCACCAAGGCCGAGGCCGCCGAGCGAGTCAAGGCCGGCATCGCGGCCGAGGCCGCTGCCGAGGCAGCCCACGAGGCAGAGGCCGAGGCCCTGCGCCACGCCGGTCCCGAGGACGACCTCGATGTCGAGGGCGACTCCGGCACCGACGCCGAGGCCGAGGGCGAGACCGAGGGCGACGACGCCTGATCCGCTCCTCCTGCGGCGTCCACGACGTCGCATGCACCGCGAGCACGACGATGGAGCCCGTCCCTTCGGGGGCGGGCTCCATCGTGTTCTCATCGGCCGACCGCGCCTGCCGCCGGGCAGGCAGCCGTAGGAGCCGAGGGGCGGACCTTCATCGAGGTGCTGATACCTAGATGAAGAGCATCTGCGCCCCCGCGGTCAGCTCGATGAACTCGGCGGCGTTGATGATGTCCTCGACGCCGTCGCAGAGGTCCTCCATCGTCACCTTGTTCATGTCGGCGCTCATCCGGCAGGCGTGCAGGTGCCCGCCGCTGGCGACGATGTGCTCGAGGAAAGCCGGCACCTCGGGCACGCCGAGGTCTGCGATCTGCTTCTTGAGCATGTGGGTGGCCATCGGCTGCATGCCGGGCAGAGGGGCGAGCGCCTGTGGGATGCGGACGTCACCCATCGGCATGTGCATGGCGGTGTTGCCATTGGGGCTGAACTTCAGCTCGTTCATGCGGGTCTTGATGATCATGTCGAAGCCCCAGAACGTGAAGAACAGGTGCACCCTCACGCCCTCGCCGAGTGCGGCGTTGGCCAGGATCAGCCCGGGGTAGGCCATGTCGAGGTTGCCCTTGGAGCAGATGATCGCCAGCGTGCGACCCGTCTCCTCCTCGTCGTCGAAGTTGGGGACGATCGCGGGTTGGGTTGCGGTCATGGGAGTCACGTCCTTCTGGGGAGCTGGGTGTGCTGTCGGTGGGGTCGGGCAGGTGGCGCTCAGACGCATCCGGCGGGCTTGGGCAGGCCCGCGATGTACGCCATCTTCTTGGCCGGCTTCTTCGGGAACAGCGTGAAGAGGCCCTTGGTGTCGAAGCCACCGACGGTGGAGACCCGTCGGAGCGTGGGGGTGTGGCCCTCGGACTTGAAGTCCTCGCGCAGGAAGCGGACTGCCTTCCAGTGCTCCTCGGTCATCTCGACGCCGATGACTGCGGCGAGGGCGGCACCGAGCGTCTCGTCCCACTCGTCGTAGACGGTCATGAATCCCTCGTCGTCGACGTGGATGTCGTGGCCCTCGATGGTCGTGACAGGCATCTCTGGCTCCTGGAGTTCGGTGAGGTGGGATGTGCCGGTCAGGACACGGGGGACTTCGGGGCGGCGGAGAAGGGGCCAGGCTTCGGTGGCACGTCCTTGCCCACCATGGACATCTCTGCGCCGATCGGCAGGGGACGGCCCGGCATGAGGACGTTCCAATAGGTCCACCTGAAGGCGAGCTTGCCCAGATGGTTGGCCTTGGTCTCCTTGAGCAGACTGAGCGGACCGACGCCGGGGAGCGGGAACTTGCCGGGCATCGGCTCCGTGTCGTAGTTGAAGTCGATGAGCATCGCCTTGCCGAAGCCGGTCTCGATGAAGCAGTTGGCGTGGCCGTCGAACTTGTTCGGCATCGGGCGCCCGGCGATGTGCTCGAGGAAGTTGTCGATGAACATGTCGACCTCGAAGTGCGCGACGGAGCCGGCCTTGGACGCCGGGATGTCGTTCGCGTCGCCGAGAGCGAAGATCGTGTCGTACTTCTTCGACAGCAGGGTGAACTTGTCGACGGGCACGAGGTTGAGCTCGTTACCGAGGCCGGAGCGTGCGACGAAGTCGGCACCCATGTTGAGCGCCACGGTCACGAGCAGGTCGTAGGGGACCTCGCGCTCGTCGTAGGAGACGAGCACCCTCGCGTCCGGGTCGACGCGCTCGATCATGAAGTCGGACTCGAGGGAGATCTTTCGCTCGTCGAACATCCCGCCGAACCGCTTCGAGGCGATTGGCTTGGTGAAGGCGCCGGGAAGCGGTGTCACGTAGACGATCTCGACCTTGTCGCGCATACCGCGCTCGGTGAAGAAGGAGTCGGCGAGGAATACGAACTCCAGCGGTGCCACAGGGCACTTGATGGGCATGTCGACGATGTTGAGGACGAGCCGACCACCGTTCCAGCTCTCCAGCTTCTTCCCGAGGGCGACGCACCCCTCGTAGGTGTAGAAGTCGAAGATCGTGGAGTACCAGGCATTCTCGTCGTCGAGCCCGGGTGTCTGGTCCGGCCGTGGCGTGACGCCGGTGGCGATGACGAGCTGGTCGTACGGCAGCACCGTCCCGTTCGTGAGGGACACCGTGCGCTGCTCGGGATCGACCCGGTCGATGTCTCCGTAGACCAGCGGGATGTCGTCGGCGAGGTACTTGCGACGGGACTTGGTGACCTCGTCGGCCTGGTACGTCCCGAAGGGGATGAAGATGTAGCCGGGCTGGTACTGGTGGTTGTCGTCCCGGTCGATCACGGTGATCTGCCAGTCGACCCGATCGAGCTTGCGCCGCAACTTGTTGGCGGCCATCGTCCCGGCGGTTCCACCGCCGAGGATGATCAGGTTCTTCATCTCGACTCCTTGACCTGGCACCTGATCGCGGCCGGGTAGCAGGGTGCTGCCTCGGCGTCGGTCCGGCGCATGTGGTCGTTCGGCTCCTACGCCGTCAATCTTCTGCCCGGCGTGACTCCCGATGCGCGTCGATGGGGGCGGTGTGACGCGCCAGACACACCCCGCGGGGTATCGGGCCGGTGGGGCCGGGGCAGCCTGTGAGTGCGTTCCCGTGCCCGACGGTGCTCCGGCCCGCGCCCGGACCCGGGGGGTCACCGCGTCCACGGCTCCGGTACGCGAGGATCACCCCGTGAGCACTGACACCGCACCCTGGCTCGTCGTGGGCCTGGGCAACCCCGGGCCCGACTACGCGGGCACCCGGCACAACGTCGGGTTCCTCGTCGTCGAGGAGCTGGCCGAGCGCGTCCGCGGGAAGTTCGCGACCCACAAGCGCGCGCGTGCCCACGTCGCCGAGGAGCGGCTGCACGGGCACCGCGCCGTGCTCGCGAAGCCGATGTCCTACATGAACGAGTCGGGCGGTCCGGTGACGGGGCTGCTCGATTTCTACAAGGTGCCGCTCGACCATCTCGTGGTCATCCACGACGAGCTCGACATTGCCTTCGCGACCCTCCGTCTCAAGCTCGGCGGTGGCGACAACGGGCACAACGGGCTCAAATCCATCCGGCGCTCGACCGGGTCGGGCGACTTCTACCGCGTCCGCGTGGGCATCGGTCGCCCACCCGGGCGCCAGGAGCCGGTCGACTTCGTGCTCAAGCCCTGGTCCTCGGTGGAGCGCAAGGAGCTCCCGATGCTCGTCTCCGACGCCGCGGACGCGGTGGAGTTGCTCGTGGTCGAGGGTCTCGAGCGCGCCCAGAACCGGTTCAACTCATGAGCCCGCGATGACCCGGGACAGCTCGTTGCACGCCACCGACGCCGAGCTCTCCCGTGCCATCGCCCGCGAGGCCGGCGTGCTGCTGCTGCAGGTCCGCGAGTCCTTCGCCCATCTCGACCCGGCCGACCGCGAGGGATCGCGCGACCTCCGTGACACCGCGGATCGTGAGGCCCACCTGCTGATCGCCGAACGCCTCGCCCACGCGCGACCGAACGACACCCTGCTCTCGGAGGAGGGCGTCGATGACGCCGTCCGGCTCACCGCCGACCGCGTGTGGATCGTCGACCCGCTCGACGGCACGTGGGAGTTCGGGCAGGGACGCGACGACTTCGCCGTGCACATCGCGCTCTGGGAGCGCGACGAGGAGGGGGGCGAGACCCTCACGGCCGGCACGGTCGACCTTCCCGCGTCCGGACGCACCTTCTCGGTCCTCGACAGCGTGCCGCAACCGGCCGAGCTGCCGCGCGACCGTCCGGTGCGCGTCGTGGTGTCGCGCTCGCGGCGCCCGGCCGAGCTCGACGAGGTCGTCGCGCGGCTCACGGCGAGGCTCGGCGCCGACGGTGCGGGCGACCACGGCGTCGAGGTGGTCGAGGTCGGGTCCGTCGGGGCGAAGGCAGCCGAGCTGTACTCGGGCCGGGCCGAGGTCTATCTGCACGACAGCGGCTTCTTCGACTGGGACCTCGCTGCGCCGCTGGTCGTCGCCCGGCACCGCGGCCTGTGGTGCTCCTCTCCCGATGGGTCCGAGCTCGTGTTCAACCGTCCGTCGCTGGTCCAGCCGGGCATCGTCATGGCCGTGCCGTGCGTCGCGGAATCCGTGCGCTGGGCCGTCAGGCTGCACTGACGGCCCGTCGCTCAGGCAGACTGCGCGCATGACTTCGGTGACCTCGGCACGTCGCGTCCTCGTCACGGGTGGCTCACGCGGGATCGGCGCGGCGATCTGCCGGGCGTTCGCGCAGCTCGGGGACTCCGTCGCGATCCACTGCAGCGCGAACCGCGACGCCGCCGAGTCCCTCCTCGCGTCGCTACCGGGGTCGGGCCACGTCGTCGTGCAGGGAGACCTCCGCGACGCTGACGCCGTGAAGGCCATGGTCGACGACGCGGCGGCCTCGCTCGGCGGGCTCGACGTCCTGGTCAACAACGCCGGCGTCTTCTCCCCGCACCGGATCGACGAGGTCACCTACGAGGAGTGGCAGCAGGCGTGGTCGGACACGCTCGGCGTGAACCTCGTGGGCGCGGCGAACGCGTCATGGTGCGCCCTGCGTCACATGCCGCGCGACGGCTCGGCGCGCATCGTGAACGTGGGGTCGCGTGGCGCATTCCGCGGAGAGCCGAACAGCCCGGCGTACGGCGCCAGCAAGGCGGCCATCGCGGCGTTCGGGCAGTCGCTCGCGAAGGCGCTCGGATCCTCCGGGGTCTCGGTCACCACGGTGGCACCGGGCTTCGTCGCGACGGACATGGCCAACGACTACCTCGCGGGCGACGGCGGCGAGGCGATCCGCGGTGACAGCCCGTTCAACCGCGTGGCAGCGCCGGAGGAGGTAGCCGACGCCGTCGTCTACCTCGCGTCCTCCCAGGCGCAGTGGGCGTCCGGCGCGATCCTGGACCTGAACGGCGCCTCCTACCTGCGGATGTAGCGCGTCGGCTCCGGCTGACGGCGTCGCCTCAGGGATACTCCCCCCTCGGGGAGACCCGCCCGCCCGGGAGACTCAGCTGCTGGGGAGGAACGCGCAGAACTCGTTGCCCTCGGGGTCGGCGAGCACCCACCAGTCCGTGTCGTCGTGGCCGTCGCCGCGCTCGCGCAGCACCGTGGCGCCTGCGGCAACGAGGGATGTGACGTCCGCGTCGCGGAGCACGACGTCCCAGTGCAGGCGGTTCTTGACCGTCCGGGGCTCGGGAACTTCGGCGAAGACCCAGTAGTACCAGGGGAATCCGGCTGCGCCTTCGACCCACCAGGCGGTCGTGCCCGCGCGCGTGCCCGCCGCGCCGCCGGTGCGGGCCGCCCACCACTGAGCCTGCGCCCGTGGTTCGCGCGAGTCGACGACGAGCTCGAAGGGTGTCGGCCGGTCCACCGTGGGGATGCCCCACTCCGGGTTCGCCGGGGGCATCGCGCAGAACGTCGAGCCGTCCGGGTCCGCCAGCACCCACCAGTGGACCTCGCCGTCCGGCTCGCGCACGATCCTCGCCCCCGCCTCGAGCAGCGGTGACGGGTCGGCTTCCGCGAGCCTGAGATCGAGGTGGACGCGGGTCTTGCCGGTGCGCGGCTCGGGGACGGGGTCCACCCAGATCCCGAGCTCGTCCCCGCCGCACTCGGGAGGCAGCACGCGCCAGCCGCCGTCATCAGTGCTCGTGGCCTCGCGTCCGAGTACGGCGGCCCAGAAGGTGGCGAGGGCGCGGGGGTCGGAGGCGTCGAGACAGAGGTCCTTGAAGGCGACGTCGCTCATGGACCCCATGCTGCCGTGCCCCGCGGCGCGGCGCCGGCGTTCCCAGCCGGGATGACCGCCGCTGGTGCCGCCAGCCCCGACGTCCTCGTCGGCGTTTCGCGTCGGCGCCCGGACGGACGTAACCTCGGTACCGGCACCAGCCCACCCCGCCCTCTTCGGAGGCGCGGGACTGTCGTCGTGCGCCTCCCGGCGCCGGCTCAGGTGCCGCGTACGCCGAGCAGTCAGAGAGACACCAGGGCATGTCACCCACGCTTCACGGTCTGGTCGACGCGATCGTCGCCGAGCCCGCCGTCGCCGACGCCGTACGTCGCGTCCGGCTCACGGGCACGGCGCAGGCGACGGAGGCGCTGGAGGTCACGGCACCGTCGTCGCTGTACCCACTCGTCGTGGCCGCGCTCGGCGATCCCTCGGCCGGTGACCGCCCGGTGCTGGCCGTCACCGCCACCGCGCGCGAGGCGGAGGACCTCGTCGCGGCGCTGTCGAGCCTGCTGCCCGAGCACGCCGTCGCGGAGTTCCCCGCCTGGGAGACGCTCCCGCACGAGCGCCTGAGCCCGTCGAGCGACACTGTCGGCCGCCGCCTCGGGGTGCTGCGCCGGCTCGCTCACCCCGACAACGGCGACCACGGCTCGGTGCGCGTCGTCGTGGCCCCGGTCCGCGCCGTCCTGCAGCCGCTCGTGAAGGGCCTCGGCGACCTCGAGCCGGTGGCTGTGGCGCAGGGCGACGACGTCTCGATGGACCACCTCGTCCGGCGTCTGTCCGGCGCGGCGTACATCCGCACCGACCTGGTCGACAAACGCGGGCAGTTCGCCGTGCGCGGAGGGATCCTCGACGTCTTCCCGCCCACCGAGGAGCACCCGATCCGACTGGAGTTCTGGGGCGACACGGTCGAGGAGATCCGGTACTTCCGGGTCGTCGACCAGCGGTCCCTCGAGGTCGCCGAGCACGGCCTCTGGGCGCCCCCGTGCCGCGAGCTGCTGCTCACCGATGAGGTGCGCGCCCGGGCCCGTGCGCTGTCGCTCGTGCACCCCGAGCTGCTCGACCTGCTCGACAAGCTCGCCGACGGCACGGCCGTCGAGGGCATGGAGGCGCTCGCCCCCGTGCTCGCCGACGGGATGGAGCTGCTCGTCGACCTGCTGCCACAGGGATCTGTCGTCGTGGTCTGTGACCCCGAGCGGGTACGGACCCGCGCCCACGACCTCGTGGCGACGAGCGAGGAGTTCCTCGAGGCGTCCTGGCACAACGCCGCCGCCGGCAACGTGACCCCCATCGACCTGCGCGAGGCGGCGTACCGGTCGGTCGCCGACGTCCGCGGCGCAGCCCTGAGCCGGAGCATCCCGTGGTGGGGCATGTCGCCGTTCGGTGGCGAGATGGACGACGAGGACGACCTCGCCGACGTCGGCATGCTCGACCCCGACGCGATCGACCGGGTCTCCCTCGACGTGCGACCGGCCGAGGCCTACCGCGGTGAGACCTCGCGCGCCTTCGACCAGGTGGGGGAGTGGATCGGCGCAGGCTGGGCGGTGGTCCTGGTCACCGCGGGCCACGGGACGGCTGAGCGCGTCGCCGAGTCGGTCAAGGGCGAGGGCCTCGCTGTCCGTCTGGTCGACGGCCTCGGCGCCGGCCCCGAGCCGGGCGTCGTCTCGGTCGTCACCGGCGGGCTCGAGCACGGCTTCGTGGCGGCGTCGCTGCGGCTCGCGGTCCTCACCGAGACCGACCTCGTCGGCCAGAAGTCGACGACGAGGGACACACGCCGGATGCCGACGCGTCGTCGGCAGACGATCGATCCCCTCCAGCTCAAGGCCGGCGACTTCGTCGTGCACGAGCAGCACGGTGTCGGGCGCTACGTCGAGATGGTGCAGCGCACGGTGGCGGGGGCGACGCGGGAGTACCTCGTGCTGGAGTACGCCGCCGCCAAGCGCGGCCAGCCCGGCGACCGGCTCTACGTCCCGACCGACCAGCTCGACCAGGTCACCCGCTATGTCGGCGGCGAGTCGCCGAGCATGCACCGCCTCGGCGGCGCGGACTGGACCAAGACCAAGGCCAAGGCCCGCAAGGCCGTGCGCCAGATCGCCGGCGAGCTCATCCGTCTCTACGCCGCGCGCATGTCCAGTCGCGGGTACGCCTTCGGCGCCGACACCGTGTGGCAGCGCGAGCTCGAGGACGCATTCCCCTACAACGAGACTCCCGACCAGCTCTCATGCATCGACGAGGTCAAGGCCGACATGGAGAACGTCATCCCCATGGACCGGCTCATCTGCGGCGACGTCGGCTACGGCAAGACCGAGATCGCCGTGCGCGCGGCCTTCAAGGCGGTGCAGGACGGCAAGCAGGTCGCGATCCTGGTCCCGACGACTCTCCTCGTGCAGCAGCACTTCTCGACGTTCTCCGAGCGGTACGCCCCGTTCCCCGTGAAGGTTGCCGCGCTCTCGCGCTTCCAGACCGACAAGGAGGTGCGGGCCGTCATCGCGGGCATCGCCGACGGCACGCTCGACGTCATCATCGGAACGCACCGGCTCTTCAGCTCCGAGGTCGCGTTCAAGGACCTCGGCCTGGTGATCGTCGACGAGGAGCAGCGTTTCGGCGTGGAGCACAAGGAGCACCTCAAGGCGATGCGGATGGACGTCGACTTCCTCACGATGTCGGCGACCCCGATACCGCGGACGCTCGAGATGGCCGTCACGGGCATCCGCGAGATGTCGACGATCCAGACGCCGCCCGAGGAGCGCCACCCGGTGCTCACCTTCGTCGGCCCCTACGACGAGAAGCAGGTAGCCGCCGCGATCCGCCGAGAGATGCTGCGCGACGGTCAGGTGTTCTTCGTGCACAACCGCGTCGAGTCCATCGACCGGGTCGCCTCCAAGCTGCGGGAGCTCGTTCCCGATGCGCGGATCCGGGTAGCCCACGGGCAGATGAACGAGCACACCCTCGAGCAGGTCATCGTCGACTTCTGGGAGAAGGAGTTCGACGTCCTGGTCTCCACGACGATCGTCGAGAGCGGCCTCGACATCCCCAACGCCAACACCCTCATCCTCGATCGCGCGGACATGTTCGGGCTCTCCCAGCTCCATCAGCTGCGCGGCCGTGTGGGGCGAAGCCGCGAGCGGGGCTACGCCTACTTCCTCTACCCCCCGGAGAAGCCGCTCACCGAGACCGCGCACGACCGGCTCTCGACGATCGCGGCCAACACCGACCTCGGCTCGGGCATGGCGGTGGCCATGAAGGACCTCGAGATCCGCGGCGCAGGTAACCTGCTCGGAGGTGAGCAGAGCGGCCACATCGCCGATGTCGGGTTCGACCTCTATGTGCGTCTCGTCGGCGAGGCGGTGGCCGAGTACCGCCAGGGCGGCACCGTCGAGGAGCAGCTCGATGTCAAGGTCGAGATCCCGATCGACGCGCACATCCCGCACGAGTACGTCGCCGAGGAACGGCTGCGTCTCGAGGCCTACAAGCGGATGGCAGCAGCAACGACCGATGCTGACGTCGACGCCGTGATCGAGGAGCTCACCGACCGCTACGGACAGCTCCCCGAGCCCGTCGCCAACCTCCTGGCTGTGGCCCGGTTCCGCATCCACGCACGTCGTGCGGGCGTCACCGAGGTCGTGGCACAGGGGAACTTCCTGCGGCTCACACCCGTCGAGCTGCCCGATTCCCGGGCGATGCGACTCACGCGCCTCTACCCAGGCACCCTGATCAAGCCGGCGACACGTACGATCTTGGTGCCGCGCCCGATGACCGCCCGCGTGGGCGGTCAGCCGGTCCGCGACATCGCTCTGCTCGACTGGCTGCACGGCCTGCTGGCCGTGGCGCTGCTCGAGCCGGTGACAGCCCGATGACCCGAGAGGCACCCCCGTGAGCTCCACCCGTCTGCGTCGTACCGCCGTCGTCGTGACCCTCGGGGTCCTCACGCTCGCCGGGTGCGGCACCACGCAGGCCGGTGCCGCCTCCGTCGTCGGCTCGGAGTCCGTGTCGGACGCCGACGTCGCCACTGTCGTGAACGAGATCCGCACGCAGGCTGCTGCGGCCTCGCAGGCCACCTTCGACGAGCGCGCCACCACCCTCGCGACCCTCAGCCGCGAGACCAGGCACCTCCTGCTCGAGCAGGCAGTCCTCCGCGAGGGGCTGGTCGTCACCCAGGGCGACGTCGACACCTTCATCAACCAGGTGGTCACGACCAGCTACTCGGGCGACCGCGCCAAGCTCGACCAGGACGGCGTGACCAAGGCGGGGATCCCCGCGAGCGAGATCACGCAGTACTTCCGCGACCTGCTCATCCAGCGTGCGCTCGGCGCGAAGCTCGCACCGGGCGCAGACCCCGCGACCACGACCGCCAAGAACAACGAGTACCTCGCCAAGCTCGGCAAGGAGTTCGGCGTTGTGATCGCCCCGCGCTTCGGCACGTGGGACTACGCGCAGTCGGCAGTGGTGCCGAGCCAGGGCGACCTCACGGTGCCGCAGACCGGCCCCTCACTCGTCCCCAACGACCCCGGTGCGTCGGCCCCGGTCCCGGCGCCGTCCGCCTCCTGAGCCGCTCCCGTGACCGGTCGACTCGTCCTGCTGGCGACCTCGCACCGTGTCGCGCCCGGCCTGCTCGCGTGGGCTGCCTGGTCGGTCCTGCACGACGCTGACACCGTCCTCGCCCCGCGCAGCGACCCGGCGCTGGTCGCCGCACTCGGGGCGGCCGGCGTGGTCGTCTCGGTGGTCGACCCGTCGGCGTCGGCCGATCTCGCGGCCGCCGATCTGATCTCCCAGGCCTCCCGCCCGGGCACAGTGGTGCGAGTCCTCTCGCGCGACGGCGACCCCGGGCTCGTCGAGGCGGTCGCCGACCTGATCGCCGCGCCGGGTGCGGCGCCAGTCACGGTCGACGTCGTCGCCGGCTCGTGGGACCTTCCTGGTGCGCGCCTGCTCGACCTCGTCGAGGTCATGGACCGGCTGCGGTCGCCCGGTGGGTGCCCGTGGGACGCCGATCAGACGCACGAGTCTCTGGTGGAGTACCTCGTCGAGGAGGCCTACGAGACCGTCGAGGCGATCGAGGCCGGCGGCGACGTCGCACTCCGCGAGGAGCTCGGCGACCTGCTGCTTCAGGTGGTCTTCCACGCGCGAATCGCCGAGGAGCACGACTCGCCGTGGTCGATCGACGACGTCGCCGACGGGATCGTCGCGAAGCTCGTCAGCCGTCACCCGCACGTGTACGGCGACACCGCGGGACAGGGACACACCGCCGAGCAGGTCGAGCTCAACTGGGCGGAGCTCAAGGCGACCGAGAAGGGCCGCGAGTCGGTCACCGACGGGATTCCCGCGGCCCTGCCCGCCCTCGTCCTCGCGAGCAAGGTCCTGCGTCGCTCGTCGAGGGTGCTGGGTCTGGAGTGGCTGCCGCGCGAGGTCCTCGATGCGGCTGACCGTGCCTTCGACGACGTCGACGGCGCTGTCGGGGAGCTGTTGCTCGCACTGGCCCAGCGGTTCGCCGACGGCGGCATCGATGCGGAGCAGTCGCTGCGGGACGCGATCCGCCGTCATCGCGCGCAGGTGCGCTCTGCCGAGGGGCTGCCGGAGTGACTGCAGCGGGCGCTCGGACTCCCTGACGGGATGCGTGCCGGGTGGGTGGTCGACCCGGATCCGAGTAGCGTCGAACCGTGACTGAGAACTGGGACTTCGGAGACCCGAGCAGCGACGCCGAGGCGAACTTCGCGGCGCTGGCCGACCACATCATCGACGGCTGGCTCGCGCGCGACCCCACCGTCGCGACGGGACTCGGCGACCACCGGTTCGACGACCGGCTCCCCGACCTCAGCGAAGAGGGCATCGAGGAGAGCCTCACCACTCTCGACCACGCGCTCGGCGCGATCGACCAGGTCGATGACCTCGCCCTAGGGACGTCGTCGCTGGTCGACCTCGAGATCCTGCGGGCGCGGCTGACCGGCGAGCGATTCCTCCTCGACAAGCTCGCCACGCACACCTGGAACCCGCTGGTCGCCAATCCTGGCACGGCGATCTACCTGCTCCTCGCGCGCGACTTCGCTCCCGTCGAGGAACGTTTGGCCTCCGTGGCAGGACGCCTCGTTGCCATCCCCGAGTCGCTGGAGACGGCGCGGCGTTCGCTCACGTCGATGCCACGCGTTCACGCGGAGACGGCCATCGGGCAGTTCGGCGGCACGCAGGCCCTGCTGCGCAGGGAGATCGACGCTGCTCTCGACCACGCACCATCGATGCGTCCTCGCATCGAGCCGTTGCGTGAGGCTGCCCTCGGAGCCCTCGACGCACATGTCGGCTGGCTGCAGGACCGGCTCGACTCCGACCTCACGACGCGCGACCCACGGCTGGGAGGGGAGAAGTTCGCGGCGAAGCTCTGGTCGACGCTGGACGCGCAGCTCGCCCCTGACGACGTCCTGCACCGGGCCGAGAACGACCTCGCGCGGATCGAAGGAGACATCGCCCGCTCTGCCGCCGAGTACCTCGGCGAGGCAGTGCCGCCGCCGGACGACGCGGCGGCCCTGGTGCGCCGCGCCCTGGCCGCTGTCGCCGCCGACGGCGTCGTCGACGATGGCAGCGTTCTTCCCCTGTGCCGCAGTGCTTTCGAGATGGCCCGTGCCTTTGTCGTGGAGAACGACCTGGTGACCGTCCACGATGACCCGGTCGAGATCGTGGAGATGCCCGAGATCCATCGTGGCGTCGCCGTGGCCTACTGCGACCCGCCTGGCCCGCTCGAGACGACGCCACTCACGACGTTCTTCGCCGTCTCGCCCACCCCGTCGGACTGGGACGCCGTCCGGGTCGCGTCGTTCTACCGCGAGTACAACGCCCACATGCTGTCGAACCTCTCGATCCACGAGGGCATCCCCGGGCACGTCCTCCAGCTCGGCCACAGCCGCCGGCTGCAGTCGGGCAATCGCGTGCGTTCAGCGTTCCGCAGCGGTCCGTTCGCCGAGGGCTGGGCTGTGTACGCCGAGCAGCTCATGGTCGACCGAGGGTACGCGCCCGTTCAGGCACACGGCGCTACAGGCTCACGCGACCGTGCCGCCCTCGCGATCCGCCTGCAACAGCTGAAGATGCAGCTGCGAATGACCATCAACGCGATCCTCGACGTGCGCGTGCACACTCGCGGGATGACTGAGGATGAGGGGATGCGGCTGATGATGGTGCGCGGGCACCAGGAGGAGGGCGAGGCCGTCGGCAAGTGGCGTCGCGCACTGCTGTCCTCGACCCAGCTCTCGACGTACTACGTCGGCTACATCGCCCTCAACGACGTGATCGGCGACCTACGTGCTGCACACCCGTCGTGGGGCGACCGGCGTGTGCACGACGTGGTCCTGGCCCACGGAACTCCGCCGCCACGGCACCTGCGCGCCCTGCTCGACCTCTGAGTGCGGGGCGGGCATCTCGGGCACGGCGGTCGCCATGACGGGGGTCGCCGATCACCGTGCGGCGGCGTCGGGCGCCCGCCCGCGCTCGCGCAGGTCGCGCTCGAGGCGGGCGAGCGACTGCTGCACGTCATTGAGGCGCTCAAGCAGCTCGGCGTCGTCGTGCTGCTCGGCCTTGGCCTCCTCCTCGCGCGCCTTCTCCATCGAGCTGATGACGACGCCGATGAGCAGGTTGAACACGATGAAGGCCGCAAGCAGCACGTAGGACACGAAGAACGGGATGGCGAAGACGCTGACGGGCTCGGCCTCGGCGAGGTACGTAGGGAAGTTCTCGAGCGTGAGCAGGACGAAGAGGGTGAGCATCGACCGGCCGATCGTGCCCCAGTCCTCCGGTAGCGCGGCACCGAACAGGGACCACCCGACCATGCCGTAGACGAACAGCAGCAGGACGGTGAGCACGACCATGCTGGCGACGGATGGGATCGACTTGATGACGGTGAGAACCAGCATGCGCGCGTCCGGCAGGAACCGGACCAGGCGCACGATGCGGGCGAGCCGAAGCAGTCGCAGCAGCTGTGCTTGCTCGCGCACTCCGGGTAGGAGGACAGCGCCGATCACGACGAGGTCGAAGATGTTCCAGCCGCTGCTCAGGAAGTCCTGGGGGCGACGTCCGTAGGACGCGATGCGCAGGGCGAGCTCGATGACGAAGACCAGGAAGAAGACCTCGTTGAGCAGCACGAGGATGCTGCTGTGGGACGTCATGACCTCGGGGTACGTCTCGAGCCCGAGGACCACGGCGTTCGCGACGATGACGCCAGCGATCGCGAGGTTGAAGCGGGACGAGTCGACGAGCCGGGCGAGCTGCCCGACCCGTCGACCGGCATCGACCGACGCAGCAGAGGCGGTCACTCACGCCCCAAAGGGGCCGAGCCGGCGTCGTCGGTGCTGTTCTCGACGGCGACGGGGTCCTGACCGCGCGTCGCGCGCAGGCTCAGCACGATGGAGCCGGTGATGATCGACGTCACCACCAGGAGGGACACCCAGGTGGGGATCTTCACGATGTCCACGATGAGGAACATCTTGAGTCCGACCCAGATCAGGACGAACGACAGCCCGGCCTTGAGATACACGAAGCGGTGCATGAGGTCGGCGAGCAGGAAGTACATCGCACGCAGGCCGAGGATCGCGAAGGCGTTCGATGCGAACACGAGGAACGGCTCGCTCGTCACCGCGAACACCGCGGGGATCGAGTCGACGGCGAAGATGATGTCGGTGACCTCGATCATCACCAGCACGAGCAGCAGCGGGGTGGCGAGCAGCTTGCCGTTGTCGCGGACCCACAGCTTCTGGCCGTGGAAGCCCTCGGTCGACGGGACTCGGCGACGCCACCAGGAGACGAACTTCGACTTCGACGGATCGACGTGCTGGTCGCGGCTGCGCCACATCTTCCAGCCGGTCCACACGAGGAAGGCGGCGAACACGTAGAGGATCCAGGCGAAGGACGCGATCAGCGCCGAACCGGCCGCGATGAAGATCGCGCGGAACACGAGTGCGCCGACGACGCCGAGGAACAGGACTCGGTGCTGGTACTGCCGCGGTACGGCGAAGAAGCTGAAGATGATCGCCCAGACGAACACGTTGTCGATGGCGAGGGACTTCTCGATCACGTATCCGGCGAAGTACTGCTGGCCGAATTCGGCGCCGTAGACCGTCCAGATGACGCCGCCGGCGAGCACGCCGATGGCGACCCAGATCGCGGTCCAGGTGGCCGCCTCGCGCACGGGGATCTCGTGCGCGTCACGGTGCAGGAACAGGTCGACAGTGAGCATCGTGAGGATGGCGACGAGCACCGCGCCCCAAGCGACCAGTGAGACGTCCACCAGGAACCTCCAGTCCGACGGCATGCCGTCGCGAGCCTGGTCTCCTTCACCCGGCGAACCGGGCTGCGCCCCGGGCGGCACAGGGGCCGCCGTACTGACGAGACGCGATTGGTGAAGTACTCCCCAGCACGAACGTTAATTCACGAACCTCACTTCCTGCAAATTCCGGGGTGCGGAAGCCGACAACACCAGCCCTGACCGGCCGGGCACATCGCACGCGGGACTGTGACAATCGGCGGATGAGCCAGGACGGTGCGGGCGCGACTGATCCGAGCGGCGCTGCCGGACCGGGGAGCCACCGCGACCGTGACGTCGGAGGCCAGCCACGCAGCTCCCGTCCACGCGACGCGCTCGGTCGGCCGTTGGCCTACGGCTCGGCCGGTGTACCGCCGCTGCCCGACGAGCTCGACCTCACGCCGGAGGCGGCACTGGTCGAGGCGCAGCGACTGCTGGACGCGGGTCTCCCCTTCCAGGCCCACGAGGTGCTCGAGAGCGCCTGGAAGACGTCGCCAGCGTGGGAGCGCCCGCTCTGGCAGGGCCTGGCCCAGATCGCGGTCGGGCTCACCCACGCTCGTCGTGGGAACACCACCGGCGCGGCCACCGTGCTCCGTCGCGGGTGCGACCACATCGCCGGCTACGCCACGGCTCCGCCGTACGGGATCGACATCGCCGGTCTGACCGCCTGGGCCGACCAGCTGCTCGCGGAGCTCCCGGGCATCGACCCCGACGCCCCGATCCTCGCGGGTCCGACCTTGGTGTGTCCCTGAGCGGTCGTCGGCGACGTCGAGGCCGAGGGTGGCGAGCGCTTCGCCGGCACCATCACGCTGTCCAGGATGACGACATGGGGGGCCCTGGGGACGCAGGACGTCACATTGGTCCCCCAGTGGCCGTCGGGCCAACTGGCCAGCTTCGCCACCGGGAGCACCGCGGCACTCGCGATCACCCGGTCCCCCGGGTTGATCCTCCGGCCGTCGGGCAGCAGGACGACCCCTCCGTCGTCGGTTGCCTGCGTCGCCGAGCGCAGCCACACCGCCAGACGCTTCGTGCCGCCGGCGTCGAGCAGCAGACATCCGTCGGGGGCCAGGGAGACGACGCCGTTCACCTGAGTCCGGGCACCGGGGTAGGTCTCGGCGTCGAGCCGGTGGGGGAGCGGTCCGCCGGCCTAGCTGTCGCGCCCGGTGGCGCGCACTCAGTGGCCGCCGAGCTCAGCCGTCGACGCGCCCCGGGGAGCTGGCAAGCCGCAGGCGGGCAGCCGCGAGGTGGGGGTTGGTACGGCGCTCGTCGGGCACGGCCAGGAGCGTCGCCCGCAGCGCTCGCGCGCTGAGGGCGGCCTGGAGGTCGGTCGTCGGCAATCCCGGGAGGGCGAACATCCGCCGTGCCCAGCGAGGCATGAGGGCGACGCCGGTGAGCGAGAGCAGGGTCCACGCCGGGCGTGCGGGGGTGAGGAACTCGACGCGCGGGGTCATCGGCGGCCACAACAGCCCCCGCACGGCGTCCCGCGCCTCGGGAGTCACCTCGAGCATCGGCCGCATCCGCTCCATGTACGCCGCGAGCCCGGCGACGGTGCGCGGGACGTCGTCCTCCGTGGCGCCGATGAGCCTCGCGGCGACGACCTGCTCCTCGACGTAGCGGTCGGCCTCGGCGTCGGTGAGCGGGGCGCCGGATCGGCGGTGGCCGACGAGCCAGGAGTCGACCGCGCCACAGTGCACCCACAGCAGCCAGTCGGGACGGTCCAGGCCGAGGGCACCGTGGATGCGTCGGACCCGGGCGGCCGCTGTCTCGGCCTCCGCGACCGTGCCGTAGGTGATCGCGTTGACGTAGCGACCGGTGCGGCTGAGGCGGCCCCAGGCGTCCTCGCGCGCGTCGGTGACCCCGGCGAAGCCGAGCATCACCTCGGGGTGCAGCGACTGGAACGCGAGGGCGCGGACGCCGCCCACGATGGACGCGGGGTCGTGGTGGAGTCGCCAGGAGATGCTCTCCGGCCCGAAGTAGCCGGGATCAGGCGTCTCCTGGTCGAGGGAGTCCATCGGGGTGAAACCGCTGCGGATGCCGGTGCGCGGGATCTCCGGCGCAGTGGCCCCGCCGTCAGCGCCGCCAGCCCCCTGGACGCCGCGAGCGCCTGTGGCGGCGGCGAGACCCTCGCCGGGCTGCGCGGCGCTGGGGAGCTGGTGTAGCGACATGGTGGCACCAGAGTGCCCCCCGAACCGCCCGCGCGCACGCCGGTGCGGCCCTCGGCAGGACCCGGCCGATAGGCTCGGGCAAGAAATCCCTGTTCGCACCACACCTTCGGAGTGCCCTGTGGCAAGCATCGACGCAGTCATCGCACGCGAGATCCTCGACTCACGGGGGAACCCGACTGTGGAGGTCGAGGTCGGCCTCGACGACGGCACGGTGGCCCGTGCCGCGGTGCCCTCCGGTGCCTCCACCGGCGCCTTCGAGGCGGTCGAGCTGCGCGACGGCGGCGACCGATACGGCGGCAAGGGTGTCGAGCGCGCCGTCCTCGCGATCGAGGACGAGATCGCCCCCGAGGTCCTCGGCTTCGATGCCGCGGAGCAGCGTCTCATCGACCAGGTGATGATCGACCTCGACGGCACCCCCAACAAGGAGCGCCTCGGCGCGAACGCGATCCTCGGTGTCTCTCTCGCCGTCGCGAAGGCCGCCGCCGACTCCGCCGGGCTCCCGCTCTTCCGTTACGTCGGCGGCCCCAACGCCCACCTGCTGCCCGTTCCGATGATGAACATCCTCAACGGCGGGTCGCACGCCGACAGCGACGTCGACATCCAGGAGTTCATGATCGCGCCGATCGGCGCGGAGAGCTTCCGCGAGGCGCTGCGTTGGGGCGCCGAGGTCTACCACGCGCTCAAGGCGGTCCTGAAGAAGGAGGGCCTCTCCACCGGCCTCGGCGACGAGGGCGGCTTCGCCCCCGACCTCCCGAGCAACCGTGCTGCCCTCGACCTCATCGCCAAGGCGATCGACTCCGCCGGCTTCACCCTCGGAACCGACTTCGGGCTCGCGCTCGACGTCGCGGCCAGCGAGTTCTACAGCGACGGCGTCTACACCTTCGAGAAGTCGGCGAAGACGGCCGAGGAGATGTCGGCCTACTACGCCGCGCTCGTCGCGGACTACCCGCTGGTCTCGATCGAGGACCCGCTCAACGAGGACGACTGGGAGGGCTGGAAGACCCTCACCGACGCCATCGGCTCGCAGGTGCAGATCGTCGGCGACGACCTGTTCGTCACCAACCCCGAACGTCTCGCCCGCGGGATCGAGTCCGGCACCGCCAACTCCCTCCTGGTGAAGGTCAACCAGATCGGCACGCTCACCGAGACCCTCGATGCCGTCGCCATGGCCCACCGCAACGGCTACCGCTGCATGATGAGCCACCGTTCCGGCGAGACCGAGGACGTCACGATCGCCGACCTCGCCGTCGCGACCGACTGCGGCCAGATCAAGACCGGCGCCCCGGCCCGGTCCGAGCGGGTCGCGAAGTACAACCAGCTCCTGCGCATCGAGGAAGAGCTCGACGACGCCGCCCGGTACGCCGGCCGCGCCGCCTTCCCGCGCTTCCGCGGCTGAGCCGATCAGCATGACCGGACCGTCGCAGCGGGCCGCGGAGCGCCGGACGGCGCGCCGCGGCTCCTCGACGCGTCCGGCGAAGCCGTTCCCGGTCGCGTCGTCGTCCGACCCGGCGAATCGCCCGGGTCGCCTACGGTCCGCGGCCGCAGCCGTGCGCGACCGACCGAGTCTCACCGGTCGCGCCGTCGTGCTGGCGGGGGTTCTGGCGCTGCTCGTGTTCACCCTCGCCGTCCCCACCCGCGAACTGCTCCACCAGCGCGCCGAGATCACCGCCCTCCACTCCGAGAACGTCGCTGCCCAGGCTCGGGTCGACGGGCTCACGGTGCGGCAGGAGCGACTCCAGGACCCGGCGTACGTCACGTCGCTGGTCCGTGAGCGGCTGCACTACGTTCTCCCGGGCGAGGTCGGCTACGTCGTCCTCGACCCGTCCGAGGCCCCGGCGCCGAACGCCGTGAAGCCGGCCGTCACCACCACGGCCTGGTACTCCTCGTTGTGGTCCTCGGTGCAGACGGCTGATCAGGCGGGCACGCCGGCCGGCCCGGCCCCGATCCCGGTGCGGTCGAACGCGCCGCGATGACGACAACGCGATGACCGACCACGCGATGACCGGTTCGGCCGGTCCGGCCGATCTCGACGCCGTACGCCGCCAGCTCGGACGCGACCCGCGCGGCGTCCGCGGCGTCGCGCACCGCTGCTCGTGCGGCGACCCCGACGTCGTGGAGACCGAGCCGCGGCTGCCCGACGGCACGCCGTTCCCGACGCTCTACTACCTCACTTGTCCGCGTGCCACCGGGCTGATCGGCACGCTCGAGGCGGGCGGAGCGATGCGAAGGATGGCGGACCGTCTCGCGACCGACCCCGACCTCGCGGCTGCCTACCTAGCCGCGCACGAGGCCTATCTCGCAAGCCGCGAGGCGATCGAGCACGTCGAGGAGATCGACGGCATCACCGCGGGAGGGATGCCGTCGCGGGTGAAGTGCCTGCACGCCCTCGTCGGTCACTCCCTCGTCGCTGGCCCAGGCGTCAACCCGTTCGGCGACGAGGCGCTCGCGATGCTGCCGGACTGGGGCGCGTCGGGGTCGTGCACGCATCAGGAGTCGGCGTGACCGAGCGGGTGGCCGCGATCGACTGCGGTACCAACTCCCTGCGTCTGCTCGTCGCCGACGTCGACGTCGTCGGGGGCACGCTCGTCGACCTGCACCGGCAGATGGAGATCGTGCGTCTCGGGCAGGACGTCGACCGCACCGGGCGCCTCGCGCCGGACGCCCTCGAGCGCACCTTCGCGGTGTGCGAGCGCTACGGCGGCACGATCCGCGAGCTCGGGGTCGAGCACGTGCGGTTCATCGCCACGTCGGCCTCGCGCGACGCCGAGAACCGCGCCGAGTTCGTGGCCGGCGTCCTGCAGCGCATCGGCGTCGAGCCGGAGGTCGCGACCGGCGACGAGGAGGCGCGATTCTCCTTCACCGGAGCCACTCTCGGCCTGGTCGGCGCCGATCCGCCCTACCTCGTCGTCGACATCGGGGGCGGCTCGACGGAGTTCGTCCTGGGCACCACCGAGCCGACCGCGGCGCTCAGCGTCGACGTCGGCTGCGTGCGGCTCACCGAGCGCCACCTCACGACCGATCCGCCGGCACCCGCTCAGATCGCGGCTCTCGTGGCGGACGCCGACGCGGCGATCGCCCGCGCCGCCGACGTCGTACCGATGCGCGAGGCGCGGACCCTCGTCGGCCTGGCCGGCTCGGTCACGACCCTCGCGGCCCTCGCACTCGGCCTCACGGAGTACGACGCCGACCGTGTGCACGGCGTGCGCCTACCGGCCTCGACCGTCGCCGAGTGGTCCGACCGCCTGCTCGCGATGTCGCATGCGGAACGCAGCCGTTTCGCCGTGATCCATCCCGGCCGCGTCGACGTCCTCAACGCCGGGATCCTCGTGCTGCGACGGATCCTCGAGACGACCGGCCTCCCCGAGGTCCTGGTCTCCGAGCACGACATCCTCGACGGCATCGCCTGGAGCGTCGCAGCGTCGGCATCCTGACGTCCCGGCGCGGATGTCCCGCGGGGGCCGGGAGCCCCGAGCCGTGCGAGGGTGGAGTCATGACCACCCTCAACGACATCCCCCTCGTCTTGCTCGACGGTCGCGAGACCACCTTCGGTGAGTACGCCGGCCGGGCCGTGCTCGTCGTGAACGTCGCGAGCAAGTGCGGCCTTACGCCGCAGTACGCCGCCCTCGAGACGCTGGCCACGAAGTACGCCGACCGGGGCCTGACGGTGCTGGGCACCCCGTGCAACCAGTTCCTGGGCCAGGAGCCGGGCAGCAACGAGGAGATCGCCGAGTTCTGCTCGACGACCTACGGCATCACCTTCCCGATGACCGACAAGATCGACGTCAACGGCGAGGGCCGCAGCCCGCTGTTCGACGTGCTCACCGCGGCCACCGACGCCGAGGGCCACACCGGCGACGTCCGCTGGAACTTCGAGAAGTGGCTCGTCTCCCCGGAGGGCGACGTCGTCGGCCGTTTCGGCCCGAAGGTCGAGCCCGACGACGTGACGGTCGTCACCGCGATCGAGGCGGCACTGCCTGCCTGAGCGACACCCGAGCACGACGCCCGACCCCTCGCGCCCCTTCGGTGCGCGGGGTCGGCGCCTGTCGCCGGATTGGGGCGGCGAGTTGGGTGAGGAGTGCCTAACCTGGACACATGACTGCGTCAGCGACACCGTCCCGCCCGAGGATCCTCGTCGTCGGAGGCGGCTACGTCGGGCTCTACACCGCGCTCCGCCTGAGCACCAAGCTGCAGAAGGACGAGGCGACGGTCACCGTCGTCGACCCGCGTTCCTACATGACCTACCAGCCGTTCCTGCCTGAAGCCGGTGCCGGCTCGATCCAGCCACGGCACACCGTCGTCCCGCTCCGCCAGACCCTGCGCGACGCCGAGGTCATCACCGGCTGGGTCACCGTCGTCGAGCACGCGCGCAAGGTCGCCACGGTGCAGCCGCTGGAGGGTGCTCCCTACGAGGTGCCCTATGACATCCTGGTGATGGCCGTGGGCTCGGTCGCCCGGACGCTCCCGATCCCCGGTCTGGCCGAGTGGGCCTCCGGGTTCAAGAACGTCGAGGAGGCAATCCAGCTGCGCAACCGCGTCCTGGAGTGCCTCGACATCGCCGAGACCGCGACCGATCCCGAGATCCGCGAGCGCAACCTCACCTTCGTGTTCGTCGGCGGTGGCTATGCCGGCGTCGAGGCGATCGCGGAGTCCGAGGACCTCGCTCGCTACGCCACGCGCTACATGCGCAACATCACCCCCGACGACCTGCGGTTCGTGCTGGTCGAGGCGACCGGACGCATCCTCCCCGAGGTGGGCGAGGAGATGGGCGTGTGGACGGTCGAGCAGCTGCGCGAGCGGGGCATCGACATCAAGCTCGACACCCGCCTCGAGTCGACGGTCGAGGGTCGGGTCGAGCTCTCCGACGGATCGAGGATGCTCGCCGACACGGTCGTGTGGACGGCCGGTGTCCGCCCGAATCCCCTTCTGGCGTCGACGGATCTGCCACTCGACGAGCGGGGGCGGCTGATCTGCCGCACCGACCTGCGGGTCGAGGGGCTCCTCGACGCGTGGGGCGCCGGCGACTGCACCGCGGTTCCCGACCTCACCAACCCCGGCGGCTACTGCTCGCCGTCGGCGCAGCACGCCGTGCGCCAGGCCAAGGTCATCGCCGACAACGTCATCGCGGTCATGCGCGGCTTCGAGCCCACCGAGTACAAGCACAAGCACAACGGCTCGGTCGCGTCGCTCGGTCTGTACAAGGGCGTGGCCCAGGTCTACGGCATCAAGATCAAGGGATTCCCGGCCTGGTTCCTGCACCGGACCTACCACATGAGCAAGGTGCCCACGACGCGCCGCAAGGTGTCGGTCGTCGCGGACTGGACCATCGCGTTCCTGTTCAAGCGCGATGTCACCAGCCTGTGGAGCACCCACGAGCCCTTCCGTGAGTTCACCGCCGCGGCCACCGGCGAACGCCCGCCCGAACGCCGGTAGCCCACGCCCGGGACGCACCGAGCGGGAGCCGCGCCCGTCAGGGGCGAGACGCGGCCAGCTGGTCCCCTACCGATCCCACGTCGACCACGAGGCACCGCCACGCCTCCGTCGGGCCGTCGACGACCACCGAATCGCCGGCGGAGACCCCCATGAGGGCCTGGGAGAGCGGGGACGTCGCCGAGATCCGCTCCCCGTCGAGGGACGCCTCGACAGGGTGCACCGGGCGCACCCACAGCCGCTCACCGTCGGGCATCTCGATGAACACCCGGCTCCCGAGCTGGACGCAGCCGGCGTCGGCCGCCGGAGCGATGATCGAGCTGGCCAGAGTGCTCTCCAGCGACAGCACCTCGGTGAGCAGCCGCTCGTACTCAGCGGTGTCCCGCTCGTCCCGGTCGCGCTCGGCGAGCAGTGGGACGAGCTGGGCGAGCGTCACGTCGCGCAACTGGTGCAGGCGCTCGGTCATCAGCGCATGGCCGTCCGGCGTCAGCACGATGGCGCTCATGCTCTCCAGGGCCTGGGCTTCCTTGAGGGCGCGGATGGTCGAGGCGCGGCGAGCAGACGGCCGGCGGGGTGCGCTGGCAGCGGTCATGGTGTTCCTCCTGGTGTGGTGGGGACGTGTGTGGTGGGGACAGACGTCGTGGGGACGGGCGTCGTGGTGAGGGACGGGTCGGGGTCGCTGCTGAGCGATGACCGGAGGATTCCGAAGGTGCGGGGGCAGGACCAGGCACGGCTCCTGCGTCACGGCGGAACATCGCCGGGATCGTGCCGACGGGGAGCATCAGGGCAATGAGGAATGAGGAATGAGGACTGAGGACTGACGCCGTGACGACTGACGACGTCAGGGAGCGGGACATTCACGGCTCACCTCCGACTCGAGGGCGCTCAGCGCCCATCCGATGTCGAAGGTCTCCCGCCGCCGCACCCGTATCGGTGCGACCCACCGTGCCGGACGCCCGCCTCGAGAGGTGGGCGTCGTGATGACGACACGGCAGCGAGGGGGTACTCCCCTTCTGCTTGCCTCACCAGTGTTGCGCCGGGGCGATGCTCCGTCAAACCCGATCCTGCCACCCGCGGGCAGGGGCAGCGGCCGACACGCAGGGTCAGCGGCCCGGGTGGGACGTGCCCGGGCGGCCTCCCGCGCGAGAGACTGGCCCCCAGCGACGTACGGGCCCCCGTAGCCCAACTGGCAGAGGCACGCTGCTTAAACCAGCGACAGTGCAGGTTCGAACCCAGCCGGGGGCACGAGCGAGTGACGGTGACACGACGAAGGGACGCGACGGGCAGCTGCCCGTCGCGTCCCTTCGTCGTGTGTCAGCGGTTGAGGATCGAGAGCAGGCGCAGGATCTCGAGGTAGACCCAGATGATCGAAGACGCGAGGGCCATGCCCAACGACCACGAGTAGGAGCGCGGCGCGCCGGTGGCGATCGCGGTATCGGCGCGGCCGATGTCGATCAGGAGTGACCAGCACGCCATGGCGACGCCGATCGCGCACAGGACCAGCCCGAGCGGGCCGACTCCGTAGAAGCCCCAGCCGCCGCCGACTCCGAACAGCGAGGCGACGATGGAGAGCAGCGAGATCACGAGATAGCCGATGGCCAGACCTGCGAACAGCCTGACCGAGCGGGACGCCTTGCGGCCGAAGGGAGTCGCGTAGACCAGGAGCATGCCGACGGCACCGGCGACGGTGCCGAGGATCGCCTGGGTGATGAGCGCGAAGTTGTCGTTGGTCTGAAGGGTGGCGAGGTGGGAGAAGGCGCCGACGATCAGGCCCAGCACCGCGCTGTAGCCGAGCGCGAGCGCTGGGCTCACCGGGGCGCGGCGGGCGACATAGACGCCCAGGAACATCGAGACGACGAGCAGCCCGAGGTAGAGCGCGATGCTGCCTGAGAGGTAGATCCAGCCCGGCACCGAGAACAGCACCGAGACGGCGAGGCAGGCCGTGGTCGTGACGATCACGTCGGGGAGGGCGAGCTTCTCCTGGGCGGGGGCGTTCTGGCTCAGTGACTTCTGCACCTCGGCCAGCATCAGGTTTGCCACGTGGACTCCCTCATCAGTGTGCATCCACCGTGACCGGTGGGCGCCTCAGGACCAGTGGCAGGCTGGTGAGGAGAGCGCCCACGGCACGACGAACTTCCGGGCCGCACGGCGGCCTCCGCCGGCGGGTGTACCTAGATTCGATGATAACCGCAGCCGCGGGAGACGGCTCCCGCAGCGCCGCGCGGCACGCGACAGGACCCCCGGGCCGGCACGGCGCGGGGGTCCTGTCGTGCAGGGGAGAGGACCTAGCCCAGCTTGCGGTGGGCGCGGGCCATGTCGGACTCGTGGACGATCGCCGTCGCGAACCCGTGTGATAGGCCGTGCTCGTCTCTCAGCCAGTTGACCTTCTCGTCGAACCGGGAGAACGCCGGGCCATCGTCGAGCGCGCGCATCCAGTCCTTGAGATCGCGACCGGTGGCGGACGGAAGACGCTCGACGAGCTGCTGGTGGGTCTGCTCTGAGTGACGGATCATCGGCGTCTCCCTGGTGCTCGAGGCTGTTGTGCGCCCCAACCGTAGCCCCGCCGGGGCTGCTCATGGCTGGTCAACCGACGCATTCGTGGCAACTTCCCTAGGCTCGTGCCCCGTGGACAGCCTCCGGACCCCAGCTGAACGATTCGGGGCCGATCTGAGCCGCACGGTCGACCGGCTGCGCACCCTCGGCCTGGCTCGGCTCGGCGCCTCCTTCGCCCCCGAGCCGACCCGTTCCTCGGCGGCCAGGGGCGTGGCGCAGGTCCTTGCCGACCGTGCCGCCGACCTCGAACGGCGGCCGCGGCGTGCTCTCCCGACGCTGGCCGACTCCGCCGTGGGCGACCAGCTCGCGGTCTGCGGCCACGACCTGCTCGACGCGGTCGCCGGACTCGGCGCAAGGGTGGACGTCGCAGAGGGCGTGGACCCCGACGCGGAGCTGGTCGCGGCCGCGGAGCTTGTGCTCGACCTACGCCGCAGGCTCTGAGGGCCGTCCTACCGCGTCAGGCCGAGGGCAGGGCGGGAATGCTCCCGTCGGTCGGGATACCAACTGCGGCAAGAACTTCCGGCAGCATCGCGTGGGCGCACGCCGCGTACCCCTCGGCCGAGGGGTGGAACCGGTCGGCCGAGAAGAAGCGGCCCGGGTCGCTGTCGAAGACGTCGTGAAGGATCACCGCGAGCGGCACGGGACGGCCGCCGGCCGCGCGTACGGCGATCGCCTGAGCGCCAGCCAGCTCGCGGGACATCCGGCGGGCGACCTGGCGCAGCGGCGGGGCGAACGGGCGCACGGTGCCGAGGTCCGGGCAGGTGCCCACCACCACCTCGGTGCCGACCTCGCGGAGCCTCGTGACGGCCTCGGCGAGCAGCCGGACGGACTCCTGCGGGCGCACGAGGTGAGTGACGTCGTTCGCGCCGATCATGATCATCGCGACGTGCGGGCGCTGGTGCAGGACCCGGTCGACCTGCGCCGCGAGGTCGGAGCTCCGGGCGCCGACGACGGCGGCGTTGGTGAGGACGACCTGGCGCCCGGACGCCGCGGCGAGCTCGGTGGCGAGGATCGCGCCAGGCGTGCTGCTCGCGCCGTCGGCACCGAGGCCAGCGGCGCCGGAGTCGCCGAGCACGGTGAGCCGGAGGGACGTCCCGCGAAGGTGGTCGACGCCGGGCGGCGAGTAGCGCCCGTCAGCGTACGGCGGGACGCTCCGGCGAGGACCGATGGCCCGCTTGGCCATCCTGATCTGCACGGCTACGAGTCCGATCGTGGCGCCTGTCAGCGCGGTGCCGACGCCGAGCAGCCCGCCACCGCCCTTGGCGGCCGCCACAGCGATGCGGCGGACCCGCTCGTCGCGGATCGGCAGCGCTGGGAGGCCCGGGGTCATGACCCCATCCTCCCCCGCGGACCGGAGCCGTGCGCACACGTTCGGGCGAGACCACCCGGACGGTTAGGGTCGCCACATGCAGGTCTTCGACAATGTGGTGGAGCTCATCGGCAACACCCCGCTCGTCCGGCTCCACGCCCTCACCGCGCACCTCGGGCCCGACGCGCCCACCGTGCTCGCCAAGGTCGAGTACCTCAACCCGGGCGGGTCGGTGAAGGACCGCATCGCCACCCGCATGATCGAGGCGGCCGAGGCATCCGGTGAGCTCAAGCCCGGTGGCACGATCGTCGAGCCGACGAGCGGCAACACCGGGGTGGGCCTCGCCCTCGTCGCCCAGATCCGCGGCTACCACTGCATCTTCGTGTGCCCCGACAAGGTGAGCGCCGACAAGCAGAACGTCATGCGGGCCTACGGCGCGGAGGTCGTGGTCTGCCCCACCGCCGTCGACCCCGAGGACCCTCGCTCGTACTACTCCGTGTCCGACCGGCTCGTGCGCGAGACGCCCGGCGCGTGGAAGCCCGACCAGTACTCCAACCCCAACAACGCCCGGTCGCACTATGAGACCACCGGTCCCGAGCTCTGGGACCAGACCGACGGGCGGATCACCCACTTCGTCGCCGGCGTCGGCACGGGCGGAACGGTCAGCGGCACCGGGCGCTATCTCAAGGAGGTCAGCGGCGGTCGCGTGCGTGTCATCGGCGCCGACCCCGTCGGCTCGGTCTACAGCGGCGGTACCGGCCGGCCGTACCTCGTCGAGGGCGTGGGCGAGGACTTCTGGCCCGGGGCCTACGACCCCACCGTGTGCGACGAGATCGTGGCGGTGTCCGACCGCGACTCCTTCCTCGTGACGCGCCGCCTCGCCCGCGAGGAAGGCCTGCTCGTCGGTGGCTCGTGCGGGATGGCGGTGCAGGCCGCGCTCGAGGTCGCGTCGCGCGCCTCGAAGGACGACATCATCGTCGTCCTGCTCCCCGACGGCGGTCGCGGCTACCTCTCCAAGGTGTTCAACGACGAGTGGATGGCCGACTACGGCTTCCTCCAGACCTCGACCGACCGCACCGTCGGCGACGTCCTGCGGTCGAAGTCGGAGAAGCTGCCGCAGCTCGTGCACACGCACCCGCAGGAGACCGTCCGCGAGGCCATCGACATCCTGCGCGAGTACGGCGTCTCCCAGATGCCCGTCGTCCGCGCCGAGCCCCCGGTCAAGACGGCCGAAGTCGTCGGCTCGGTCGTCGAGCGCGACCTGCTCGACGCTCTCTTCGCGGGTCGGGCCGAGCTGGCCGACCCGGTCGAGCGGCACATGAGCCCGGGCCTGCCGATGATCGGCGCCGGCGAGCCCGTGGCAGCGGCGGTGGCCGCGCTCGAGAAGGCCGACGCGGCCATCGTGGTCGACGACGGCCTGCCCAGCGGCGTCGTCACCCGCCAGGACCTGCTCGGCTACCTCACCCGCTGACGGGCCGTCATGGAGATCCGTCGCATCGGCACGCGAGTCGTCTACGACAACCCGTGGATGACGGTGCGCGAGGACGACGTCCTGCTGACCGACGGGACTCCTGCGGTGTTCGGGATCGTCGTGAAGCCGGACTTCGCCGTGGTGCTCCCGCGCGGCGAGGGCGGCTGGTGGATGGTGCAGCAGCACCGGATCGCGGTGGGCCGCCGGGTCTGGGAGTTCCCCGCCGGGGGCTGGCCGCCCGGCGTCACGGGCGAGCCGCTGGGGCTCGCGCAGCGCGAGCTCGCGGAGGAGACCGGGTTGGCGGCCTCGGTCTGGGAGCATCTCGGACGGCTGGTGCAGGCGCCCGGTTACAGCACCCAGGAGTTCGACGTGTGGCTGGCCGGCGACCTGACGGAGGGCGTGCCCGACCGCGAGCAGTCCGAGCAGGACATGGTGCACCGCTTCGTCACCGACGAGGAGCTGCCGGAGATGGTGCGGTGCGGCGACATCGCCGATGCGACCTCGCTTGCCGCCCTGTCGCTCATGGACTTCCGGCGCGCTTGAGCCGCGCCGTCCCGGCCGGTCACGCTGCGGCGGAACCCGTCCCGCCCGAGGCCGTCCGGTACTAGCCTGCGCGCATGCTTCGGTACTTCGCTTACGGCGCCAACATCGATCCCGGGCGGATGGCCGCGCGCGTGCCCGAGGCGGTCGTCGTCGGACCCGGTCACGTCGAGCGGTTCGGGCTCGAGTTCACGATCCGCGACCGTGAGTGGGGCGGTGGCGTCCTCAACGCCCGCGAGGACCCGGACTCCGCGCTGTGGGGCCTGCTCTATGAAGGGCCCGAGGCGGCCTTCGCGGTGCTCGACACGTTCGAGGGCGACGCCGCACTGCTGGAGAAGGCGCACGTGAGCGTGGTCATGCCGGACGGGCCGGTCGACGCCGTGACCTACCGCGTCGTGCCGATCGCCAACTACGTCCGGCCGTCGGACCGCTACCTCACCCACCTCACCCGGGCGATGAGGGCCCAAGGGCTCCCCGAGGCCGCCGTGAAGGCTGTCCTGGACGCCGACCGGCTCGGCGGGCGGTCGCAAGGGCCGAGCATCGTCTCCTGACGGGCAGGTGGGCCGGGCGCGGAAGGCCAGGCGCGGTAGGCCAGGCGCGGTAGGCCGGGTACGGCGCACCAGGGAGCGTCGCGAGGGGCCGTCGAGAGCCCGTCCTGAGGCGGCGCCAACTACGATCAGGCGGTAACTCGAGTGCAGGGGGATCCCATGGCCGACAGCGCCCGTACGACGCGGGAGAAGGCGGCGGAAGCGCGCGCCGCGGCAGTGGCCGAGGAGAACCGACGTCGCCGGCGCACCAACATCGGCATCGGCTTGGGCCTCGTCCTGGTGATCGGCCTCATCATCGGCGGCGCGGTGTTCGCGGCGAATCAGAACTCCTCGAGCTCGGCGACCGTCACCGTGCCGTCGGTCGACCCGAAGGCGGCCCTGCCCACGACGGTGCTTGCGTCCACCTCGACCGAGGCCTACGGCGTCCCCTACGGCACCCTCGCGGCGACGAAGTCCACGGTGCAGGTGTGGGAGGACTTCCAGTGCCCCATCTGCGCGCAGTTCGAGTCGGCTCAGGGTGCAGCCCTGCAGAAGCTCGCGGCCGACGGCAAGATCTACCTCGTCTACCGCCCGGCGTCGTTCATCGACGCCAACTACCCGGCGTCGAACCTCTCCTCGGCGCGTGCGACCAGCGCGTGGGGCTGTGCGATCAACGCCGGGGTCGGCGAGAGATACCACAACGTCGTATTCGCCAACCAGCCCACCACCGAGGGTGCCGGCTACACCGACGACCAGCTGATCGCCTTCGGTAAGGACGCCGGCCTGAGCGGGGCGGCGTATGACTCCTTCGCGGCCTGCGTCCCGCCGCACACGTACCTCGGCTGGGCTGCCAACTCCGCCGGGGCGTTCCGCGACGCCGGTGTCCCGGGAACTCCCGCAGTCCTGCTCGACGGCAACGAGATCCCTGCGGCCGAGCTCGGCAGCGCGGCCGCCTACATCGACCAGAACCGCAAGAAGTAGCCGGGCGTCGGACTAGCGTGGACGAGGGCACCGTTGACGGTGGTGCCCGCGGGATCTCCGCGGGCCAGTTCACGACGTGGCTCGGCGAGATCCGAACGGCGATCGGCGGCGAGGGGACGTCCGACGTCCCGTGCGGCGCCTGCACCGCGTGCTGCACGGCGTCGCAGTTCATCCACCTCGGCCCCGACGAGACCGAGGCCCTGGCCCACATCCCGGTCGCGCTGCTGTTCCCGGCACCTGGTCTGCCGCCCGGCCACACGCTGCTCGGCTACGACGAGCGGGGCAACTGCCCGATGCTCGTCGAGGGCCGGTGCACGATCTACGCGCACCGGCCGCGCACCTGCCGGACATATGACTGCCGGGTGTTCCCCGCGGCCGGAGTCGAGGACACCGACCCCACCAAGCAGCACGTCGCCGAACGTGCGCGGCTCTGGCGCTTCGACCACCCGACCGAGGCTGACACCGCGCACCACGGTGCGGTGCGTGCCGCGGCGGTGCACCTCCAGGACCACCCGGGGCTGCTGCCCGACGGCGTCGCACCGGTGACGGCGACCCAGCTCGCGGTGCTCGCCCTCGAGCTGCACGAGGTCTTCCTCGACGGTGTGCCCGAGCCGGACGTCGTCAGGGCCGAGGCCCTGCGCCTTCACGGTCCGCGCGACGCGACGTGACGAACCTGGTCACGTCCTCGGAGCCGGTAGGTCCGGTGCCCGACCTCACCCCCGTGCGTCGCCGGTGCCACGCACTCGGCGGGCTCGGGCCGATCGCGTGAGCTTGGACGTCCGCTTGCGCAGGTAGAGGCCGGCGTCGGCTCGGGCCGTCGCGGCCTCGAGGTTCTCCTCCGTCGCCCACAGGGTCGTACCCGAGCTCCAGGGGCTCGGGTTCGCAGCATGCATACGGGCCACGAGGGCCGCTGTCCCTTCCCCGTCGGTGTGCGGTGCGACGAGCAGGAACTCGTCACCTCCGATGCGCGCGAGGAGGTCGCTGCGACGCAGCACCGACTGCCAGTCGTGGGCCAGGTTGGTGAGGAGCGCGTCGCCCGCGGCGTGACCCGAGGTGTCGTTGTAGGCCTTGAAGTCGTCGAGGTCGATGATGCTGACCGTCGTCGCCCGGCCGCCCCGTTCGGCGAGGGAGCGCACGATCTCTGCCTCCGTCCTGATCCCCCGGCGGTTGAGGAGGCCGGTGAGCGGGTCGTGGTCGGCGAGCCGCACCTGGTGGCGCAGGACCGTCCGTTGGTCGGACACGAGGCGCGACACGACGACGCCGGTCATCGCCATCGTCGCCAGCGGGATCACGACGTAGAGCGGATTGAGCCCCTCGGGGTCGTAGGTGACGGCAGCGAGGAAGGCGCACGACATCACCACGAGGTGCGCGTGCGTCGACCTCGGCGAGGTGAAGAACGCGACGTACAGGGTCTCCAGCACGAGCGCGTAGGCGACGGCCACCTGACCCTGCGGTGTGAGCCGGGTGGCCACCATGAGAGCGACCACGACGGTGAAGGCGACGAGGCTGGTGTGCAACCCCGACATGCCCAGCCGCGGGACGGCGGACACCGTGAACAACGCCAGCCCGAGCGTCGTGGCGCCGAGGGCGACGTCCACGGAGGGGGCCCGTCCGGCGACGGGAGGCGCAATCGCGTAGCTGAGGGAGACCAGGGCGAGCGACGACTGAAGGAGCGCGAGCACGACGATGGCCCGGCGGCCGCGTGATGTCGACGGGAACGGCATGGACCGGGCTCCCTAGCGGTAGTCGTCCACGGGGCGCGCGTCGTCGGGGGTGCGCCGTCTGGGCGGCGCAGGCTGGTCGAGGCGTCCAGTGCCACGGCGAGAGGTCATGACGCCGTCCCCTTCCTACCTCCTGGGGACCTCGGTGTCCGCGCGACGGGCCCGCCGACGCAGATCGTGAGGTGTGATGCCCGCCCCGTCCGTGCTGGTGGGAGAGCCAGGTGGGCTGACGGAGCGGGGCACTTCTCAGCGTCCACCCAGGTTGGGCATACGGCCCGCACAGACCCTCGGGCCAGAGTGGGCGTCGGCCAAGAACGGGTGGATCGTTTCCCCTGCCCCCCGCCGGTCGATCCGCCCGTCGCTGACAGACCACCCACCGGAGCAGTCATGAACCCCCGCCCCTGGACCTCCGAGAACCGGGATGCGTTGCTGTCCCGCGTGACGGTGCTCACCGCGGGCACGGCTGTCGTCGGTGCCGTCGGTGCCGGGGTGCTCGGCGTCGGTCTGGCGGCCGGAACGCACTACAAGACCGCCGCCGTCAAGACGCCCGTCTCCGCGACCCAGGCCCAGTCTGAGTCCGACGACGGCCCGGTCGTCGTGGCGCCTCGCGTCGTCGCGCCCGACAAGGTCCAGGTGCAGGTGCTCAACGGCACGGGCATCCCCGGCGCGGCGCACGCCGTCGCGAGCCAGCTGAGCGCTGCCGGGTTCGACGTCGTCGGGATCGGCAACGCGCCGTCGTCACCCGTCGGTGCGACCTCGATCGTCTACCCGCCGGAGCAGGCCGGTGCGCTGCGCACCCTCGTCGCCTCGACCGGCGTGTCCGCGTCGTCGGCGTCCGGCACCGGTGAGGTGCTCGTCCTGACCGTCGGCCCCGACTGGGCCGGTGCCCTGCCCGCCCGCACGACCACCAAGCCCCGTGCCACCTACAACCCCCCGGTCGCGCCGGTGTCGGGCAACGGGAACGCCAACAACGCCACGTCCGGCGGCTCCTGAGCCGTCAGGCGACACAGAACTCGTTGCCCTCGGGGTCCGCCATCACGATCTGGCTCACGATCCCGTCCGAGGTCTGCTCGCGCACCACGTCGGCCCCGGCCGCGACCAGCTCAGCGGACTTGGCCCGGATGAGTACTTCCCGCTCGGTCATGTCCCACGGTGGCTCTCCGGCGACCCGAAGGTCGATGTGCACCCGGTTCTTGCCAGTCTTGCCTTCGGGAACCCGGAGCCAGCTGATTGCGGGGCGCAGGCCGTCCGGGTCCACGATCGAGGCTCCATCTGGCTCGTCGTAGCCGGGCTCGGGGACGTAGCCGAGGGCGAGCGCCCAGAAGGCAGCCAACCGGTGCGGGTCGGTGGCGTCGCAGCCCAGCGTCCAATGCATCGTCATAGGAGCGATGGTGCCCTCTCACCAGTCGCCGAGCCAGACCGCGCGCGACTTCAGCCGATTCCGCGCGACGTGCGCACGCTGTGGTTTCGCAGGTCCCGGTCGAGGTCCTCAGCGTTCTGCTCGCGCGCAACGCGTTGGCGGTCGTGCAGGTCGCCTCGGCTCAGCAATGCCCCCAGCCGAAGGGAAACCCAGGCGGGTAAGTGAGCCACCACCCTCCGTCAGCCTTGGCCCGCTTGCGATCCAGACCGAGCGGGGTAGGCAGGATCGCACGTGCTGACACGATCTGCGGTTCAGGCACGGTGGGGTTGTGGACGACGTGGTGTGGGCGGAGGCAGAGCAGGACCAGGTTGGCCAGGGAGGTGTCGCGGCCGTGCTCCCGTTCGCGGACGCGGTGGGTGCGGGTCCGGTCGACGTGGACCCGGCAGCCGGGGAAGCCACAGTGCTCGTCGCGGGCTTCGACGGCGCGGCGCAGCCTCGGGGGAACGGTCCGGAGGTCACGCCCGACGTAGAGGACCGTCCGCGCCCGGTCCTGCCACCACTGCGGCGTACCGGTGCACCGCAGCCGCCAGCTCGGGCAACGCCGCCGCGGGGACGTCCGACAACGGACCCTGAGCGAGCTCGGCCGCCAGGGCCGCCGCAGCGGCGTCGAACCGGGCGACCAGGTGCGCGAGGCGCGCACCCCGGCTTCCGGGACCCGAGGGCGGTGTCGAACACATCGGGCACTACCAGCTGACCCCACAGACAGCTCATCTCCCGCAAAGGTCAAGGGAGAGTAGAGCTTTCCGGGGGATTGTTCCGGAGCGCAGGTGATGGCTCTTGGTCGTCCTCGTCCGTCGGGCCTCGGAGCAACCGGAAGCCGTCGCCGGCGTAGCTCGCCCAGCTGTCGTCCTCGTCGACAGAACCCGAGGCGATCTCGATCCCGTCGAGGAGCCAGTCAGACGCTTGCGGTGGTCACCCGATCGCGCCGATAGCCGCCGCCGTAGTGGGCGACGGCCATCGGGACCAGCTGGGCTGGAGGCCGAGCTACAGCGGCGGGAGGGAGATTCCCGTCTCCGCGTGGCAGTCGTAGCCGCGCGGGTTCTTGTAGAGGTACTGCTGGTGGGGTGCCTCGGCGTACCAGAACGGCAGCCCCTCGGCGGAGGCGACCTCGGTGGTGATGGGGTCGAAGCCGCGCGTCTGCAGGACCTTGTCGTAGGCGTCTCGCGTTCGTTGAGCGAGCGCGGCCTGCTCCTCGGTCGTCCAGTAGAGAGCCGAGCGGTACTGCGTGCCGACGTCGTTGCCCTGGCGGTAGCCCTGTGTCGGATCGTGGTTCTCCCAGAAGACCTTGAGCAGGTCATACGTCGAGACCTTCGCGGGGTCGTACACGACGAGGACGTTCTCGGCGTGGCCGGTGCGCCCGGTGCAGACCTCGTCGTACGTCGGGTTCGGGGTGATCCCGCCCTGGTAGCCGACGGCGGTCGTGTAGACGCCGGGGACCCGCCAGAAGCGCTTCTCGGCACCCCAGAAGCAGCCGAGGCCGATGAACATCGACTCGAAGCCGTCGGGGAACGGACCCTCGAGTGGCGTTCCGAGCACCTCGTGCGTGGTCGGAACGGTGAACGGACGAGTGCCACGACCCAGGAGAGCGTCGTCGGGCGTGACCATCCGCGACTTGTGCGAGGAGCCGAACAGGGAGGAGAACATGGGTACCAGCCTCTCGGGGGGCGCCGATCACTGCAACCGCGAGCCCGCACGAGGTGTAACCGCCGCCGGCCACCAGCCCTTCCCTGGACTCCTTACGGGCAGGTGACGTCCGTCGGCTCGCCCGTTCGGCTCAACTCGGGCCCTGGTGTGTCGATGCCTGAGCGAAGGACCTCACCAGGGAGCACATCCATGAGCACGTCGTCGTCAGTGACGCACGCCGACCGCGAGGTCGAGCGGGCCGTCGACGTGCCCGTACCCGCGGGCCGGCGAGCGACTAGCGGCACGTCGTCCGCTCGCCCGAGCCGTCGGCGTACGCCGCTGCGGTGGGTCGTGCCGGTCACCCTGGCCTCCTCGCTCGTGCTCATCAGTGCCGCGAGCGTCATGGCCGTGACGACCCAGTCGGCGGTGAACGAGGCCGAGTCCCAGCAGGCGGCGACCTTGAGCGCCTCGGCCCGCGAGTCCGCGGCCCGGGTCGCCCGCGAGGTCGACGCCGTGCGCCTCGCCGCTCTCATCGCCGGGCGGGACCCCGTGCTCACGGCCGTCCTGACGTCGGGCACTACCCCCACGGCCGCACAGGTGGCTCAGGCGCGGCGCCCGCTCCAGGCACTCACGGCGCTGCGGCCGGGGCTCGTCGAGATCGCCCGGCTGCGGACCGCGACGGGCCGCGAGGTGCTGCGCGTCGCCGACTCCGCTTCCCAGCAGGCAGGTGTCAGCGAGACCACCGGGCTCCTGCGCAACGCCGTCGGATCGCCGTGGTTCGCCCAGACTCTCTCGCTCGGTCCGGGCAAGGCGTTCACGAGTGACCCGCACGCCTCGCTCACCTTGCCCGGTGACGTCATCACGACGTCGATCGCCCTCGGCCCCGCCGGTTCCTCCGTCGGCGTCCTGGAGATCGAGTCGCCGGTCGCGGCGCTGCGCTCCTCGGCGTCGCGGCAGCTTCCGGCCGGGTCCACAGCGACGTTCAAGGCCGCCGGTGACGCCGAGATGGCCATGGGCATCGACCTCGCGAGCTCCAGCGGCGGCCTGGCGAGCACCGCCGCCGACGTCACCGCCTGGGAGCGGACGGCGTATGACTCGGGGCTCCCCGGGACGGTCAGCCTCGACTGGGTCGTCGGCATCTCCCAGCCGGCTCTCATGTCCGGCCTCGCCGCTCAGAACGTCGTGACGCTGCTGCTCGCCGGTCTCGGTGTCGTGCTGCTCGTCCTCGGCCTCGTGGGCGCCGTCCTCTGGGCCGGACAGGTGCGTCGCCGGCGGTCGTCCGCGATCGCTGCCGCGCGCCGTCTCGAGGACCGGCTCGGTGAGATGTCCGTGGCGCTCTCCCGTGTGGCACAAGGCGATCTGGCCGCGCAGCTCCCCGTCGACCGGTTCGACCAGGGTGAGCTGCGTGAGATGGCGTCGTCGTTCGACTCCACCATCGGGCGCCTTCGCGGACTCGTCGGGCAGGCTCAGGAGTACGGCGCCGCCCTGGCCGAGGCGAGCGTCGAGCTGAGTGCGGGCGCCGCGCAGCAGGCGACCGCCGCAGCTGAGCAGAACAGCGTCGTGGCCGAGACGACGGCGACCATCGAGGAGCTCGCCGCCACGGCGGCGCAGATCGCCCTGACCTCCGAGCAGGTCGCGCGAGCCGCTGGCGACACCCTGCGGCTCACCGAGGAGGGCCGCGACGCGGTCGCCTCGTCCGTCGACGCCATGGACGCCGTCGCCGGTCGCGTCGACGTCATCACCGAGCGCGCCATCACCCTCGGCGACACGGGCCGCGAGATCGGCCGCATCCTCACTGTCATCGACGACCTCTCCGAGCGGACGAACCTCCTCGCCCTCAACGCCGCCATCGAGGCCGCGCGCGCCGGCGAGCACGGCTCCGGCTTCGCCGTGGTCGCAGCCGAGGTGCGCCGCCTCGCCGAGCGGGCTCGAGCCTCGACCACGCAGATCCAGGGCCTGGTCACCCGTATCGCCACGGAGGCTGGTGCGACCGTGCTCGTCGCAGAGGAGGGGCAGCGCGAGGTGGATCGCGCGCGTGTCGTCGCGCACGAGGCCGCATCCGTGCTCGACCGCATCGCCGGGATGGTCGATGAGACCACCACGGCCACACGGGAGATCTCGATCGCGACCCAGCAGCAGCGGTCGGCGTCCGACCAGGTCGTCCTCGCGATGGGTCAGGTGTCCGACGCGTCACGTCAGTACGCCGTCGGCTCACGCCAGGCGGAGGCCTCGGCGCAGGAGCTCGCCGCGCTGGCCGAGTCCATGCGCGGCACGATCGGCACGTTCAACGTGGCCGACGCCGACGCCGACGCGGATGCGGCGTCGCAGGGTCGCGCCGGACGCAGCGACCACCTGATGGATCAGCTCGTCTGATCGAGCTCGCCGGCGAGGTCGACCACGTCGTCGGCCACCGCAAGGAGCACCGGGTCGTGACTCGCGACGACGACTGCGCACCCCCGCCGCGCCGCCTCCTGCAGCACCCGTGCCACGGTCTCGGCGTTGCTCTCGTCGAGCTGGTTGGTCGGCTCGTCCAGGACAGCGAGCAGCGGTTCGACGACGAGCGAGCGTGCGACGGCGACACGCTGCCGCTCCCCGCCCGACAGGGAGGACACGGGGCGACGGCTGAGTGGGGTGAGGCCGAGCTGGTCGCACAGTTCGTCGACGAGCACGGTGTCGACGTCGAGCCCCCGGGCCGAGCGGGCGAGGGTGAGGTTGTCGCGCACGAGCAGGGTCTCGACGAGGGATCCACCCTGTGCGGCGACGGCGATCCCGGCCCGGCGCACGGCTGCTCGTCCGTCGCGGTCGAGGCCCGCGAGCCGTCGTCCAAGCAGCTCGACGTCGCCGGAGTCGATCGGTGCGAGCCCGGTGAGGGCCCGCAGCAGCGTCGACTTCCCCGAGCCCGACCGGCCCGAGACGACGGTGAGACAGCGGCTGTGGACGTCGAGGTCGACGGCGTCGAGCACCGTGGTCGCGGCGTAGCGCACCGTGACCCGGGACAGCCGGGCGACGACCTCGCCCGCGACCCGGGCAGACGACTCGGCGGTTCGCTCCTGCGTGCGCGGGCCGCCAGTGCCGCGCAGCAGCACGCCGTCGACGGTAGCGACGGCGACCGCGCCGGCCTGCGCCCCTGCGGCGTGGCGCAGCGCGTCGGGCAGCCGCACCCAGCCGCGGTCGTCGACGACGAGCGTCTCGGAGTGCGGCGTTGCGGGGTCCCACTGCTCGGAGAGGCGCCCGTCCCTGATGCGGACGACGCGATCGGCGATCCGTGTGGCTTGCGGGTCGTGCGTGACGAGCACGAGCGTGGCGCCGAGGTCGGCTACCGCTGCGGCGAGGACGTCGTAGACCTGGTCCGCGGCGGCGGCGTCGAGCTCGCCGGTGGGCTCGTCGGCGAGGACGACCTGGGGCCGGTGGGCGAGCGCTGCGGCAACCGCGACCCGCTGGGCCTCGCCGCCGGAGAGGGTCGCGGGTCGGCGTCCGGAGAGCGCGGCGAGGTCGAGACGCTCGAGGGCTTCGCGCGCGGCCGCCCGTGCCTGCACCCGGCCCTGTCCGGCGATGCGCAGCTGGAGGGCGACGTTGTCCAGGACGTCGAGCTCGGGACGGAGCGACCGGCGGGCACGCTGGTCGATGAGCCCGAGCAGGTCTCGTCGCAACGCCGTGCGCGTGGCGTCGTCCGCCCCGGCGAGGTCGATTCCCGCGACGCGCACCGAGCCCGCGCTCGGAGCCACCTCCGCCGCGAGCACGGCGAGGAGGGTCGACTTGCCGGAACCGTTGGGGCCGTGGACGACCAGCCGCTCGCCGGCAGGGACGTGCAACGACAGCCCGCGCAGCGCGGCGACGGACCCGGTTGGGGCGGCGTAGAGGCAGAAGAGGTCGTGGACGTCGACGGCCGGCCCGTCCGGGGTGTCACGAGCGCCATCCCGCGCCGCGCCGGGGGCGGCCGTCACCGGAGGTCCTGGCCGGGTCGTCCTGGCCAGGCGGCCCGGAGCGTCCGGCTCGCCACGAGCGCGCACACCAGGAGAGCGACGGCGAGGCCGACGAGGAGGACCAGCCCGCTCCACGCCGGACCTACCGCGGGCAGCAGCGGCGGAGTCGGCGCAGCCCCGCCGGCGGACAGCGCCACGAGCGACGACACCGCGCGAGTGAGTGCGAGACCCGCCGCAGTGCCCGCGAGCAGACCGGGGACGGCGGCTGCCACCGCGCGCCACCAGAGGCTGCGGCGCAGCGTGGAGGTGGCGACGCCGTCCGCCTCGTGCGCGAGCAGCTGACCGTCGTCGTCGCGGCGCTCCCCGGTCACCAGGAGCACCAGTGACACCGCCGCGACGAGGAGGGCCACGGCAGCCGCGACGAGGAGCAGCCAGCCGGCCCCCTGCGCGACGGCGTCGGACTCGAGGGCCGTTCGACGTGCTGCCTGGGTCGTCACCACTGTGCGGTCGAAGGGCGCGGCGGTCACCGCGGAGGCGAGGTGCTCCGCGGTGACGGGGTCGCCACCGGCGTCGGCCCACAGCTCACGCGGCGCGCCGGACCCCGGGTCGTGGTCGTCGAGGGCGGCCGACAACGAGGCTCGGTCCGCCACGAGGAACCTCGGGCCCGTCGTCGGGAAGCGGGGCAGGACTCCGGACAGCTGCGCTGCCACGGCGTCGCCGCCGCCGAGATCGAGGCGCAACGACGATCCGCGCGACGCCGTCTCGGCGTCTGCCAGCACGCGGACCGGCGCACGGGTCGCGAGCCCGGGACGCACGACGACGAGTGCGCCGGTGAGCTCGTAGCCGATCCGCAGGGTGCCTGTGCTCGCCCCGACATCGGACGTGCGGGAGGACCAGGCCGACCAGGAGGTCGTGGCCGCCGGCCCGGGGGTCGTCGACGTCGAGGGCCGGCCGAGCGTGACGCGCCCAGCGAGCGCGGCGAGGACGGTGCCCCCCTCGCCGACGCGGTGCAGGCGACGGGTGGCGTCGACGACGTTCTCGCGCAGTGTCAGCGCGGTGAGGGTGCGGCCTGGTCCCATCGCCGGGAGCGACCCGGTGAGCGCAAGGCCCCTAAGGCTGAGCGCGACACCGCGTTCGCGGCCGTCGGCGGTGCTCACCCACGCCGTGACATCGACGCCGCCTGGACCGCTCCGGACCCAGGACAGCACGGGGATCGTGACGCTCGTGGCGTCATCCGCGAGTGCGATGCCGGCGGGTGTGGGCGCGGCAGCGAGCAGCGCTGCGACGGAGGTCGCATCCGACGCACCAACGGTGCGGTCCCAACGCGAGACGCTCGAGAGTGCAGTCGGGCCGACGCCCAGGAGCTGCACGCCGTCGCCGCTCGTCGCCGACGTCCGTACCCCTGCGACAGCTCGAAGAACCGGGAAAGCGTTACCGGGCAGGGGATCGCGAGACTGGAGGTCGACGGGGTCCGATGCGTCCGGGCCGATCGTGAGCCGAACGTCGGTCGGCACGTCGAAGGCGGCCGTGTCGGCGCTGCCGGCCTGGAGGGTCGCGCGGTAGGCGCCGGCGAAGACGACCGTGCCGACCGCGGCGGTCACGAACCCGACGGTGACCACCGTGCGGAGCGGGCGGTGGACGCCGCTCGCTGCGGCGAGCCGAGCCGCCACCGCCGTCGGGGGGAGGTGCCGGCTCACGAACGCGGCGCCGGGGAGCCACAGCCGCGCCGCGAGGAGGCCGGCAGCGACCAGGGCGAGCACGGGCAGCGCGACGGCGAGCGGGTCACCACCGACGTTCGCGGCGCCGACCGCGCCGCGTGCCCCGGCCAGCGCGGCCGCGCCGAGGCTGAGGAACGCGAGCAGCTCGACGACGTGCCAGGCCGTGCCGACGTGGGCGGAGGGCCACATGAGGACGGCCGTCGTGAGCGCGATGGCGGCTACGGAGAGCAGCACCAGGACGGGGAGGGCGCCGAGCAGCGATGACGTCGCGAGGGCGGCCGCCGGAGGGTGCAGGGGCTGCGCGCCGGCCAGGGCCCACGCGACCGCCCACCCGAGGATCGCGCCTAGTGCCGCCCCTGCCGCGACCGCGATGCCGACGCCGAGGCAGGCGAACTCGAGCACCGTCGCCGACGAGGCACCGCGACGCCGGAGCAGCCCGGCCACCTCCCGGTGCTCGCGCCGCAGCCCGGCTGCCGCGACGAGCACGAAGCCCAGCACGAGCACGGCCGTGGCGCCGCCGAGCAGGGCGAAGCGCCCCTGGGACGCCGAGGCTCGTGCGTCCTCGCGCAGCAGTGCGTCGTCCGGCACGGACAGGACGAGGGCACGGATCGACAGCGCCAGATCGTCGGACACCTGCCGCGAGAGGTCGGCGTACGCCGGGACACCGAGCGAGGTGATGCGCTGCGGGTCGAGCGCTGCCACCCAGCCGCTGCCCCGCGGGAACTGCTCGAGCGACGTGAGCCGTTGCAGTGCATCGGGATCCGCGCCGAGCAGGAGGTGTGCGGCCGGGCCTGGGTCGAATGTCCCCGGCAGCAGGAGGGCATCGGTGCGTACCCCGGCCCCGACCACGACGAGCCCGAGCGAGGCATCGAGGGAGGGCGGGGTCGTTGCCCCCGTGAGCACGACCTCGCAGCGGGTCGGCGTGCACGACGAGGGGAGTCGTCCCGACGTCAGACGCACCGAGTGGGCGAGGCCCTCCGTCGCGGCGAGGCGGTAGGTGCCCCCGGCGTGGTCGGCGAGCTCGCCGAAGAGCATCTGGTGGACGACGGGCATCGAGGTGAGCCGGACGAGCCCGTCGCGCACGAGCGTGTCGTCATGCTGCTGTACCGCCGGATCGGCGCTGCCGCCGTAGGACGCGATGACGGTGCGGTCGCCGACGGGGAGCTGCTCGATCGCGTGCGACAGCGCTCGCCCGGCGACGACGCGGCCCGTGGCGAGGGAGAACACCGGGAGCGCCAGAGCCAGTGCTACGCCGACGACCAGGAACAGCCAGCGTGAGGGACGGTCGCGCAGGCGCGCCCAGGTGAGCTGGCCGACGACACCCACGACACCTCCCGATAGCACTAACCATTCGATACCATGAAGCGGTTAGTGTAGCGAGGGATGACGGCGAGCGGGAGCTGACATGGCGAACCATCGGGTCTCGGGTCAGCTCGTCCCGGATGCTGTCTCGGGCCACGTCGCCCTCGAGCTCGCGAACACGAGGGCCGGATGGGGCGGTGAGACACCGCGCGAGTACCTCGTGTCCTACGACGCCCTCGCGGTCTGGGCCGGCGACGTCGGCCTCCTGGATCCGGCGGAGACCCGGCGGCTGCGGGCCGACGCGAGAGATCACCCCCGTCGGGCCGCGACCGTCCTGGCGTCGGCGATCGAGCTGCGGGAGTCCTGGTACGCCGTGGCCACGGCGCACTGGCGTGACGAGCCGTCCGACCCCGGGCACCTCGACGTCGTCCGGGCGGCGGCCGCGCGGGCACTGGCTGGCTCCCGGCTGGTGGCCCGCGACGACGGACGGGTGACGCCGGACGGCGGCGACGCCGGCCGGTCGGGGCTCCGGCTCCCCGTGCACCGTGCCGCCCTTGCGGCCTACGACGTGCTCGCGAGCGGTGACGTCGCGCACGTGGGGCAGTGCGCGGGCCATGGCTGCGGCTGGCTCTTCTTCGACCCGAGCCACCGGCGGCACTGGTGCATCATGGCGATCTGCGGGAACCGCGCGAAGGCCAGGGCATTCTCGGAGCGTCGCCGCGAGGATCGTCGCCTCGGCGGGCTGCGCACCGCCCCGGCCGGGCTACCCTGACCGCGTGAGCAACGACCCCGGGTTCGAGACGCTAGCCATCCACGCCGGACAGGAGCCCGACCCCACCACGGGCGCCGTGGTCCCGCCGATCTATCAGGTGTCGACGTACGCGCAGGACGGCGTCGGGGGGCTCCGCGGTGGCTATGAGTACTCCCGCTCGGGCAACCCGACCCGCGACGCGCTGCAGGAGTGCCTTGCCGCTCTGGAGGACCCGCGCGGTGCCGCCGCCGGCACCACACGCGGCATGGCGTTCGCCTCGGGCCTGGCGGCCGAGGACACCCTGCTGCGCACCGTCTGCTCGCCCGGCGCGCACGTCGTCATCCCCGATGACGCCTACGGCGGCACGTACCGGCTCTTCGCCCAGGTGCTCGAGCGCTGGGGTGTCGAGCACACCCCCGCGCGGCTCACCGACGTCGACGCCGTCGCCGCCGCGGTGCAGCCCGGCCGCACCACCCTCGTGTGGGTCGAGACGCCGACCAACCCGCTCCTTCGCGTCGCCGACATCGCCGCCCTCGCCGAGGTCGCGCACGCCGCCGGAGCCCTGCTCGTCGTCGACAACACCTTCGCCTCGCCCTACCTCCAGCAGCCGCTGCTGCTCGGCGCCGACGTCGTGGTCCACTCGACCACCAAGTACCTCGGTGGCCACAGCGACGTGATCGGCGGCGCCCTCGTCGCCGCCGACCCCGAGCTCTGCCAGCGCCTCGCCTACCACCAGAACGCGATGGGCGCGGTCGCCGGGCCGTTCGACTCCTGGCTCACCCTGCGCGGCATCAAGACCCTCGCTGTCCGCATGGACCGGCACTGCGTCAACGCCAAGGCCGTCGTCGAGGTCCTGCTCACCCACTCGAAGGTCGTCGAGATCTTCTACCCCGGGCTCGAGGGACACGACGGCCACGACGTCGCGGTCAAGCAGATGCGCGACTTCGGCGGCATGGTGAGCTTCCGCGTGGCCGGCGGCGAGCAGGCAGCCGTCGACGTCTGCAACCGCGCCAAGCTGTTCACCCTCGGGGAGTCCCTCGGCGGCGTCGAGTCGCTCATCGAGCACCCGGGCCGCATGACGCACGCGTCCGTCGCCGGGTCCGAGCTCGAGGTGCCCGCCGACCTCGTGCGGCTGTCGGTCGGCATCGAGAACGTCGACGACCTCGTCGCCGACCTGGTGCAGGCGCTGGGGTGAGCCAGCGGTACGTCGTCTGCGTCGACACGGGATCGACGTTCACCAAGGCGGCGGCGGTCGTCGTGTCCGGGTCCGACGCCGGCCGGCTGCTCGCGACGTCCGCCGTACCCACGACGGTCGGCCCAGGTCTCGATGTCCTGACCGGGCTCGACGACGCGGTGGCGCGCGTCGTGGCCGAAGCCGGTGGCGCGCCGATGGACGTCCGTGTGTGCTCCTCGGCCGGTGGCGGCCTGCGCCTCGCCGTCGTCGGCTACGAACGCGTGGTGACCGCGGAGGCCGGGTCGCGGGTCGGGCTCTCCGCCGGTGCGAAGGTCGTGCACGTCTCCAGCGGAGCGCTCGACGGTGATGGTCTCGACGCCCTGAAGGCGGCCCGTCCCGACGTCGTCCTGCTCGTCGGCGGCACTGACGGTGGCGACGCCGATGTTCTGCGGCACAACGCATCCCGGCTTGCGGTGTCCGGGCCGAGAGTCCCCTACGTCGTCGCCGGGAATGCAGACGTGCGAGGCGAGGTGGTCGACGTCTTCGTGCGGCGCAGGCGGACCGTCGTCGCCTGCGCCAACGTGCTGCCGCGTATCGGCGTCCTGGACCCGCACCCGGCACGCGCCGCGATCCGCGACGTCTTCGTCCGCCACGTCATCGGAGGCAAGGGGCTCACCCGCGGGCACCGGTTCGAGCGGCTCGTCCGCGGCGCCACGCCGGACCTCGTTCTCGCCGGGGTCGAGCTGCTCGCCGACTCCGGGGTGGGCGACGTCCTGCTCGTCGACGTCGGCGGCGCCACGACCGACGTCTACTCCGCCCTCACACCTGACGCCGAGGAGTCCTCGCTGCGCCGCGAGGTCGTCGAGGTCATGTGGCGCGGTCGCACCGTCGAAGGAGACCTCGGCATGCGCTGGAGCGCGACCGGCGTGGCCGACGCCGCGCTCGCCGAGAAGCTCGTCGCCCCGGGGCCGGAGCACGACGCGGTCGACGCCGCGGCCCGGGTTCGGCACGACGACCCCGCCTGGCTGCCCCGCACGGACGCCGACCGGGCCACCGACGCGCAGCTGGCGAAGCTCGCCCTGACCGTCGCGCTGCGCCGGCACGCCCGGCCGTCGGAGACCGTCGACGGCCGCACCCCGGGTCGCGACCTCTCCAAGGTCGCGGTGGTCATCGCGAGCGGTGGCGTCTTCCGCCACGCCGACCGGGCGGCCCTGCGCGACATGCTCGAGCCGGTGCTGAGCGACAACGCAGGGGGCTGGCGGCTGCCGAGCGCGCCCCGGCTCACCGTCGACCAGCGCTACGTCATGGCCGCCGCCGGCCTGCTCGTCGAGGACCACGCAGGCGCCGCCGCCGTCCTCCTGTGCGACGCGCTGCTCAGCATCGCCTAGACCCCTCGTCCCGCCCACAAGGGCAGGAGGGCGGGGGTGCCAGGAGGGCGGGGTGATGCCGTCGTGCACCCGGGAGCGGCATAGTGGGGACCGACATCCTTCGATCTGGGAGCAGACATGGCACAGGACTGGTCGTCCACGCCCGCGGTAGCGCCGAAGCGCAAGGGCAAGGGTGCGATCCTCACCGGCGTCGTGCTGCTCGTCGCCGGCCTTCTCGCCGTCGTCGGGGGAATCATCGGTGTGGCGTCGGCGGCGTCCAGCCTCGTCTCGGAGATCGGGTCGCCGTCCGCCACGCCGACGAGCTTCAACCGCGTCCTGAACGCCGGCACCACCTACGCCATCTACGAGGTCACGAGCTCCGGCTCGGGAACGTCCGGCGACCCCTACCTCGGGAGCGTGCGCACCGGCGACGTCACCGTGACCGGGCCGGACGGGAACTCGGTCGTCGTGCGCGAGCCGGGCCTCACGACTCAGACGACCCAGTCGGGGTCCGACACGTTCCTGGTGGTGGCGACGTTCGACCCGCCGACGACCGGGACCTACACCGTCGAGGTGTCCACCGAGGGCACCACCGTCGCACTGGCGCCGTCGCTGACGGCCCTGGCCGGCACCCTGCGCTGGATCGGGCTGATCGTCGTCGGCGTCCTGCTCGGCGTCATCGGGCTGATCGTCCTCATCGTCGGCATCGTGCGGCGCTCCTCCTCACGGAAGCTCGCGGTGGACCCCAGCCATGCCGCGCAGCCATACCCGACCGGCCTGCCGGTGGCTCAGCCGCCCGTGGCGCAGGCCCCCGTGGCGCAGGCTCCCCTGGCCCCGGTCTCGGTGGCCCCGCCCGCTGCGGCTGCCACCCCGGCGGCCGGCTGGTACCCCGACCCCTCCCGCCCCGGCGGCCAGCGCTACTGGGACGGCGCGACCTGGACCGAGCACCAGGCCTGAGCCGCAGCAGAGCAGAGCAGAGCGGAACAGAGCAGAGCCGTAGCAGAGCAGAGCGGAGCGGAGCGGAGCAGAGCTCAGCTCAGCTCAGCGAACGGCCGCACGGCAGCGCCCCTCGCCCGGCCGGTAGCTGATGCCGTCGCCGCCCGCACCGGCGGAGGGGCAGCGCCGCCGCGTCCGACGTGGTGGGATCAGCGCATGACCATCGACCCGACGAGCCCTCTGCACGAGTGGACCGCGACAGCGGTCTCCGCGGGCGTCCGCGAGGGACGCATCACTGCCCTCGACGCGACCTGCCAGGCGCTGGCGCGCATCGCCGAGCGCGACGCCGACATCGGCGCGTTCCAGGTGGTCCGTCGAGAGGCGGCACTGCGGGAGGCCGAGGCCGTCGACGTCCGGCTCGCGAGCTCGGCGTTGCTGCCGCTCGCCGGCGTCCCGGTGGCCATCAAGGACAACGTGCCGGTCGAGGGCGAGCCGATGCGCGTCGGGTCCGCCGCCACGGAGGCCCACCCGCAGCCCGCCGACCACGAGGTCGTACGCCGCCTGCGCGAGGCCGGCGCGGTCGTCGTCGGCATCACGCGGGTGCCCGAGCTGTGCGTCTTCGGCGCCACCGACTCCGTGTACGGCATCACGAGGAACCCGTGGGCGATGGGCCGGACGCCCGGCGGTTCCTCTGGCGGGTCCGCCGCCGCTGTGGCGGCCGGCATCGTGCCCGTGGCTCACGGCAATGACGGCATGGGCTCGGTGCGGATCCCCGCGGCCTGCTCGGGCCTCGTCGGCATCAAGCCCGGCCAGGGCGTCGTGCCGTGCGACCTCGGCGAGACCGACTGGTACGGCCTCTCGGAGAACGGCGCGCTCGCCACGACCGTCGCCGACGTCGCCCTCATGCTGTCGGTGCTCGCCGGGCAGCCGTCGCTCGCGACCGTGGGCGACGCCGCCGACGGGCCGTCCCTGCGCATCGCCGTGTCGACGCGTCCGCCGGTGCCCGGCGTCACCGTCGACCGTGACCACGTGAAGGCGCTCTTCGCCTGCGCTGCAGCGCTTCTGCACGCCGGGCACGACGTGTCGCGGCACGACCCGACCTATCCGACCTCGGCGGCAACGGCTGGCCTGCTGCGGTGGTTCGCCGGCACCGCCGGCGACGCCGAGCACCTCGATCCCGCGCTCCTCGAGGACCGGGTCCGCAGCCACGCCGCCATCGGCCGCCAGGTGATCGACCGGGGCCTGATCAAGGAGGGGCCGCGCGACGCGTGGCGGCAGCGCGCCGGCGAGCTGCTCACGACGTTCGACGTCCTGATGACGCCGGTCCTCGCGCAGCCGCCGCTCGAGGCGCGACGCTGGGGTGACACCAGCTGGGCCACCACGATGGCCGCCAACGTGCGCTATGCGCCGTTCTCCGCACCCTGGAACGTCGCGGGCTTCCCGGCGATGGCCGTGCCGGCCGGGGTGCACCCCGTCACCGGCACGCCGCTGTCGGTGCAGCTCGTGGCCCGGCCCGATCGCGAGGCGATGCTCCTCTCGCTGGCATCGAGCCTCGAGCAGCTCATCCCGTGGCAGCGAGTGGCGCCGGCGTACGCCTGACCCAGCGGGCTGGCTACGGCAGCGACCAGTCGATCGGGCTCCCTCCCTGTGCTGCCAGGAGCTGGTTGGTCCGGCTGAAGGGGCGGGACCCGAAGAAGCCGCCGCTCGCCGACAGTGGGCTGGGGTGCGGGCTCGCCACGATCGGCGTCGTGCCCAGCATCGGCGCGAGGTTCTGCGCGTCGCGTCCCCACAGGATCGCCACGAGGGGACGGTCGCGGGCCACGAGCGCGCGGATGGCCCGCTCCGTGACGGCTTCCCAGCCCTTGCCGCGATGGGAACCGGCCCGGCCCGGCTCCACCGTCAGGACTCTGTTGAGCAGCAGGACGCCGCGGTCCGCCCAGGGCGAGAGGTCGCCGTTGGACGGCGGCGCCACCCCGGTGTCCTCGACGAGCTCGCGGAAGATGTTCGCCAGGCTGCGGGGGACGGGGCGCAGGTCGGGGCTGACCGAGAACGACAGGCCCATCGCGTGACCGGGCGTCGGGTAGGGGTCCTGGCCGACGACGAGGACCTCGACGTCCTCGAGCGGGCGGCTGAGCGCGCGCAGCACGTTCTCTCCGGCCGGGAGGTAGCCGCGCCCGGCCGCGACCTCGGCGCGCAGGAAGTCGCCCATCCGGGCGATGTCGGCAGCGACCGGCGCGAGGGCGCGCGCCCAGCCAGGGTCGACGAGCTCGTCGAGGGGTCGGGCGGTCATGCCGTCATCCTGCCGCCCGGATCCGAGTCACTGACGCAGGTGCTGGAAACTGGCCACCGTCTCACGCACTTTCGTCAGTGACTCGGATCAGAGGCGGGTGGCGAGGAGGGTGAACATCACGGGGAGCGGCTCGGCCGGGTCGCCCGGGTTCGTCCCCCGCCCGAGCCGGAGGCGTCGCAGCCCGTCGCCCTCGAGCCGGACGACGTCGTCGCCGCGGCCGTCGAAGGCCACCGCTGTGTGCTCCTCGAGCAGGTCGACGCGCAGCCCGGCACGGACCGCGCCCGTCACGGTGTCGCCGATCGAGTGGGCGTAGCAGGTCGTCGTCGCCTCGAGGGTGCTCGTGGGGTCGGCGTACGTGCCGATGTCGGTCTCGGTGAGCCCGGTGCCGCCGCCGTAGCGGAAGTTGACGACGAGCTCCGGCTCGCGTTCATCGATCATGCAGTAGAGCGGGTGGATCTCGACCATGACGAGGCGGCCGCCCGGACGCAGGGCCAAGGCCACCTGCCGCATCCACAGGTCGAGGTCGTCGATCCAGCAGATCGCGCCGATGGTGACGTAGACGAGGTCGAAGCGGCCGTGCAGCGACTCGGGGATCGCCCGCGAGTCGCACTCGACGGTGTCGACCTCGACGCCGACCTCGGCGGCGAGCGCTCGGACACGGCTCAGCGCCGTGGCCGAGAAGTCGGCGCAGGTGACCCGTGCCCCCGCCCGCGCCATGACGACACCGTCGGGACCGATGTGGCTCTGCAGGTAGAGGACGTCGAGGCCGCGGAGGTTCGCGAGCGCGTCCTCGAGGGGGGCGCCGGTCGCGCGCGCCACGGCCTCTTGCTCCATCACGGTCATCAGCGTGCCGCCGGCTACCACCACGTCGAGGTGGTAGAAGGTGTCATCGTCCGTCGTGCCGTGGGTGGCTGCCGCCTTCTCCCAGTAGTCGAGGTTGCCGGCGAGCTCGTCCTGGGTTCCGCTCATGAGGCCGGAGTCTGCCCGGTTCCGTCGTCGGTCGCCACGGGGGTCTCCACGGCAACGGCCTTGCGCAGTGTCTCCGGCATGGTCAAGGACATCAGGAACGTGACGGTGAGGACGCCGACGCCGACGAGGAATCCCGTCTCGTAGGACCCGGTCGCCACGACGATCGCACCAGCGATGAGGGGTCCTGCGATGGCTCCGACGTCGCTCATCATCTGGAAGGTCGCCACGACCGGCCCCTCGCGCCGCCCGTGGGTGATGTCGCCGACGACTGCGGCCGGGCCGGCACCCATGAAGGCGGCTCCGGCCCCGAGCACGCCCATCGCAGCGAGGTAGGCCCAGAGGCTCCCGGTGACGGCGAGCCCGAGAAAGCCGATGGCCGTGATCGACGTGCCCAGCATCAGCGCGATACGCCGGCCGCGCGTGTCCGCGGTGCGTCCGGCCCGCACCAGGAACGGTGCCTGCACCGCCGCGGACGCGAGCGCGCCGTAGCCGGCCCAGGCCTTGTCCAGGCCGAGGGAGTTCACGACGAACAGCGGGACGAGCGCCGAGCGCAGGCCGAAGGAGGCGAAGCCGTTGCCCAGGTTGACGGCGAGCGCCGTGACGTAGGCGCGGTTGCGCAGCGCCTCGCGGAGCAGCTGCCATCCAGGTTGTGCCTCGGCCGCGGCGGCGGCCCGGACCTCGGGGCGGTCGCGCAGCTCGGCCCGGGCGAGCATGGTCACGACGACGACGACGGCTGCGCCGAGGGTCACGGCGTAGACGAAGAACGGTAGCCGGATCGAGATGCCCAGGACGATGCCGCCGACGGCCGGGCCCATGACACCGCCCAGGAGGAACCCGCCCTGGAACGCGCTGGCGGCGCGTCCGCGCTGCTCGGGCCCGACGGTGCGCAGCAGCAGCGCGAGGGCGGACACGGTGAACATCGCCGAGCCGAACCCGCCGATCCCGCGCAGCACGAGCAGCTGGGTGTACGACGTCGAGAGCCCGGCGAACGCCGAGGACACCGCGACGATCGTGAGCCCGGTGGCCAGGGTGATCCGCTCGCCCACCCGGTCGACGAGCCATCCGGCCGGGAGCGCGCCCACCAACCTCATGGCGGCGAAGACGCTGATGACGGCGCTCGCCCAGAACGCCGACACCCCGAACTCGTTGGCGAAGATGGGGATCGCAGGGCCGACGATGCCGAACCCGAGGGCGACGCAGAACGCCACGCTCGACAGGATGCCGACCTCTCGCGGCAAGCCCTCGAACAGCGCCGTCTGCCCCAGCCGCGTCGACAGGCGTTGTCGAACGCTCACGAGCGGCACCGGGCAGAGGGCATGGGCGACATCCTCTCAGGCAGGAAGGGGTGCTCCCGACGGCGCCGAGGACGCACGCCGCACGACGGTGGTGCGGCCGGCTGCACCGTGGCGGCGACGGATGAGCGACTAGCCCGCGCGGCGTCGACCGCTGCGGCGCTTGAGGTAGTCGCTCACGACGTAGTCGCCGAGCCGGTCGCCCTCGGGTGCGAGCACGCGCCCTCCGTTGCGGCGGGCGACGTCGTCGAGGAACTGGGCCAGGCGCGGGTCGTCCCCGAGGCGGAAGAACGACAGCGGCACGCCACGGCGTGTCATCTTGTCGACCTCGGCGAGGGTCAGCGCGATCGTCTCCGGGCCGGGGGGCCAGGAGAACCACCACTCGCCGTCGCGATCGAGGTGGGCCGTGGGCTCGCCGTCGGTGACGATGAGGACCACCGGCTCGGCGTCGGGGTGCTTGTCGAGGAAGCGTCCGGCGAGCATGAGCGCGTGCTGCAGGTTGGTGCCCTGCACCTCGTTGGCATCGAGGTCGGGGAGCTCGTGCGGCTTGATCCGGCGCGCGAGGTTGGCGAACGCGATGATCTCGACGGCGTCGAGCGGGAACTGCGTCGTGGCGAGCGCGTGCAGCGCCAACGCCGTCGTCTTGGCCGTGCGCCACGTGTCGTTCATGACCATCGAGAACGACTGGTCGACCAGCAGCACCACGGCCGCGCGGGTGCGGCGCTCCGTCTCGCGGATCTCGAAGTCCTCCGGCTGCAGCAGGGGGCTGTCGCGGTCGATCATGCGACGCCGTACGGCGTTCGACACCGTCCTCACGACGTCCAGCGGCTGCTCGTCGCCGAACCTCCACTCCCGCGTCGTGCCGGTGAGCTCGCCCGCGGCGCCGGCGTCGTGGACGTCGTGGTCGCCGCGGTGACCCGTCTCCAAGGAGGCGAAGACGCGGCGCAGCGCGGTCTGGCCGATGCGCCGGATCGCCTTGGCCGTCAGCTGCGTCTCGCCGCCGGAACGGGTGAGGTAGCCCTGCCGCTCGAGCTCGCGCTCGACCTGCTGCAGCTTGCGCAGGTCGTCGACGGCCTGGCGGCCGAGGGCGCGCGCGACGGCTTCCTCGTCGACGTCCTCGAGGGAGGCACCGGGGTAGTCCTGCCCCATGGCCTCACCGAGCGCGTCGAGGTCGGCGAGTTCGGCCAGCGCCTCGGTGGCGTCACCGAGACTCAACGGCTCGTCACCGCGCATCCGCTGTCGTCCCGACCAGGCGAGGTCGGGGCGCATCGCGCGCAGGTTGTCGTTGAGGCGGCCCATCTCGGCGGCGAGGTCGAGGTCGCCGAGCGCCTGCTCCATGAGGTCGGAGAGCTCTTGGCGCTGCTCGGGAGTCATCGACTCGAGCATCCGCTGCATCGCCGCAGCCTGGCGGGCGAGCTGGTCGAGGAGCTCCTCCACCGTCTCGGGGGAGTCGGGGAAGAACTCACCGTGCTTGGCCATGAAGGCGGCGAAGTCCTCCGGGGTGTCCTCGCCCCGTGAGTGCGTCTCGAGCAGCTGGTTGAGATCAGCCATCATGTCCTTGAGGGCCTGGCGCGACTCCGAGCCGGCGGGGTCCGACAGCGCCTGCTTGATCCCGCGGAACTGCTGGTCGAGCACCTCGCTGCGCAGCATCTCGCGCAGCTCCTCATACGCCGCCCTCGCCTCCGGCGACCGCCACTCGTAGTCGGCGAGCTCGCGGACCGCCGGCGCCGTCGCGCTCGGCAGGGTGTCGAGCTGTGCCTCGCGGAAGCGGGCATCGTCCGACGGGTCCGGGAACAGTGCCTGGCGCTCCGCCTCGACGGCGCGGTCGAGCAGCTCGCGGGCCCGTTCGAGCATGCCGTCCATGCGCCCGGACCGCTCGAGGGATCTGCGTCGCTGCTGCACCTTGCGCATCAGGTCGTCGAGGCCTCGGAGCCCGTCGGCGCCGCGCTTCATGAGGTCGCGGAGGGCGTCTCGGACGCCGGACCCGTCCAGGACCCGCTCACCGAGCTCGTCGACAGCACGTCCGGCGTCGTACGGGGGTGCCAGCGGATCCGGGCCGTCGTCGAAGGCGCCGTAGCGGTAGAGGGTCATCCGGCCCGCCCCGCTCCTACGCTGATGCCATGACCACGACGAATGAGACACCGGCCGGCTGGTATGCGAACCCCCAGAACGCCACCCAGCTGCGCTGGTGGGACGGCGCGGCCTGGACCGACCGGGTGAAGGCGTCGATCTCCGAGCAGCCGGACCTTGCCGTCGGCGGCGGTCCGGCGATGTACAGCGGACCGCCGATCCTGGTCGTGACGACCAACGACCTGCCCGGCTACCGCGTCACCGCGGTGCACGGCGAGGTCTTCGGCATCACCGTGCGCGCCCGTAACGCCTTCTCCAACATGGGCGCGGGCTTTCGCACGATGTTCGGGGGTGAGGTCAAGGGCTACACCGCACTGCTGTCCGACAGCCGCCTCGAGGCGGTCGAACGGCTGCGGTTCGCAGCCCACCAGGTCGGCGGCAACGCCGTGCTCGCGATGCGCTTCGACACCGGCGAGATCGCGGACATGATGAACGAGGTTGCGGCGTACGGCACTGCCGTCACGGTCGAGCGCACCTCCTGAGAGCAGCGGCACGGCTCACGCCCCGCCGTAGACCGAGCGGCCACCACCAGGGACGTCGTCCTTGGAGATGCGGCGTGTGAGGTAGAGACCCTCGAGGGCCGTCTCGACGCACGCGGCGACGACGCCCGGCGACTCGGCGGCGGCGTCGTCACCCTCGAGGGCGGCGACGAGACGGCCGAGCCCCTCGAGCGGGCCGACGTGGCGCAGGACCTCCTCGCTCGTGACGAGGTCGCCCACCTCGATCGTGTCGCCCTCGTCGAAGCGAGCGATCAGGGCCGTGAGGTCGACGCCGCCGAGCCGGGCACGGAAGGTCTCGGCGACGGCGCGCTTGAGCAGGTGCTGCAGCACGTCGTCCTCGCGCCCCTCCTCGCTCACCTCGAACTCCACCTTGCCGCGCAGGGTCGGGACGATCGCCGGAAGGTCGCCGACCCGGGCCACGGCGTTCGGCTCACCGGTGATTGCCGCCCGGCGGAGTGCTGACGCCGCAAGGGATTCGGCGGCCGCGACGGCGAAGCGAGCGGACACCCCGGAACGGGAGTCGACGGCGGGGGACTCGCGGACGAGCCGGGTGAACCGCGAGACGACCTCGATCAGGTGCTGGGGGACGACGGCACGGAGGTCGGCCTCCTGGCGTACCAGGCCGATCTCGTCGGAGAGTCGAAGCGGGTAGTGCGTCCGGATCTCGGCGCCGAAGCGGTCCTTGAGCGGGGTGATGATCCGGCCGCGGTTGGTGTAGTCCTCGGGGTTGGCGCTCGCGACGAGCAGGAGGTCCAGCGGCAGGCGGAGCGCGTAGCCGCGCACCTGGATGTCGCGCTCCTCGAGCACGTTGAGCAGCGACACCTGGATGCGCTCGGCGAGGTCGGGCAGCTCGTTGATCGCGAAGATGCCGCGATTGGTGCGCGGGACGAGGCCGTAGTGCACCGTCTCGGGGTCGCCGAGCGTGCGGCCCTCGGCGACCTTGACCGGGTCGACGTCGCCGATGAGGTCGCCGACGCTCGTGTCAGGGGTCGCGAGCTTCTCGCCGTACCGCTCGCTGCGGTGCATCCAGCCGACGGACGTCGCGTCGCCGTGCTCTGCGACGACGCGCCGCGCCCAGACGCTGACCGGCTCGTAGGGGTGCTCGTGCAGCTCGCTGCCCTCGATCACCGGCGTCCACTCGTCCAGCAGGCCGACGAGGGTGCGCAGCAGGCGTGTCTTGCCCTGCCCGCGCTCGCCGAGGAGGACGAGGTCGTGGCCGGCGAGGAGCGCGCGCTCGAGCTGGGGGCGGACGGTGTCCTCGATGCCGACGACGCCGGGGAACGGGTCCGTCCCGGCGCGCAGGGCGGCGACGAGGTTGTCGCGCAGCTCGTCCTTGACGGTGCGGTACTCGTGGCCGGAGGCACGCAGGGCTCCCAGCGTGCGGGGGAGGTCGGCGGGGGCGTCGGGGATGCGATGAGCGTTCACAGACCGACCGTACGTCGGGATCGACCCGGGCGCGATCCCTCGGCACCACCCCTGCGCCTGCCGCGGGTTCGCCCGGCGTGCACCCATACGGGGCACCGCGGCCGGTGCGACATGGCCCGGGTGCGCCACCATGCACCTATGAACCTCCCCACGCGGATCGGCGACGGGCTCGCCCTCGGTGGCAACCTGCTGGTGGCCGCCGACCAGGCGATCGCTTCCGCGCTCCTCCCGTTGGGGGGCGTCCGGCCCGACCTGGCCTGCGTGTTCGTCTCCGGCGGGACACCCGAGGAGACGGACGAGGCTCTCGATCACGCCTCACGGAGGATCGGCGCCCACACGACCGTCGGCTGCACCGCTCACGGCGTCATCGCGGCGGGGCGCGGGGTCGAGGGCGTCGGCGGCGTCTCGGTGTGGCTGGCAAGCCTGCCCGCGGTGTCGATCCGTGCCTTCCACCTCGAGGTGCTGCGCACGTCGGACACCATCGCTGTGCTGGGCCTGCCGCAGCGCCGGGACGACGACGTCGTCGGAGTCCTGCTGGCCGACCCGTGGTCGTTCCCCATCGACGGGTTCGTCGAGCACTCGCACGAGTCGCTGCAAGGGCTACCGATCGTGGGCGGCCTCGCGAGCGGCGCGGCACAGGCCGGTGAGACCCGGCTCCTCGTCGACGGGATCGTCCATCAGCGCGGTGCCGTCGGCGTCATCCTCGGAGGCGACGTCTCCGTCCATGCCCTCGTGTCGCAGGGCTGCCGCCCGATCGGCAAGCCGATGACGGTCACCCGTGCCGACGGCAGCACCCTCCTCGAGCTCGCCGGCCTGCCCGCGCTCGTCCAGGCCAAGGACGCCGTCTCGATGCTCCCCGTCGAGGAGCAGCCCCTCGCCCTGCGCGGGCTGCACCTGGGCATCGTCATGGACGAGTACGTCGACGAGCACGGCGCCGGTGACTTCCTGGTGCGCGGGATCGCCGGTGCCGACCACGCCAGCGGGTCCATCACGACCGGCGACGTCGTCGGGGTCGGATCGACCGTGCAGTTCCTGCTGCGTGACGCGACAGCCGCGCACGAGGACCTTGCCGAGGTGCTGTCGGCGTTCCGCCGGCGGATCGGGATCGAGCCGCTCGCCGGTGCACTGCTGTTCTCGTGCAACTCCCGCGGCGGAGCGATGTTCCCCTCGCCCGACCACGACGTGGCCGCCGTTCGGGGTGGTCTCGGCGTCGAGAACGTCGCGGGCTTCTTCGCCGCCGGCGAGATCGGCCCCGTCGGCGGACGCAACCACCTCCACGGCTTCACCGCCACCGTCCTCGCCTTCGGCTCCTGACCTCTGCGGAACCTGTCGCGTCCGTACTCTGCCGCGTCAGGGACCGGGCGGGGTCCCGCCGACGCCCGGCCCCGTGGCCGAGTGACGTACGGTGCAGGTCCGGGCATCGTCACCGGGCACCGCGTCGGCGACACGCCCCGTCGGCGCGTGGGCGCGAGCGACTCGGAGGTAACGGCCACGAAACCCGACCAGGCGCCGGCCACCTCAGGCGCCGGACGCGTGCTCGCCGGCCGCTACCGTCTGGGCTCGCGCCTGGGCTCCGGCGGCCTGGCGACCGTCGTCGAGGCCCACGACGAGAAGCTCGACCGCAGCGTGGCCGTGAAGGTCCTGCGGGAGGACTTCGCGAACGACCCCGTGTTCCTCGAGCGGTTCACGCGGGAGGCCCTGCACGTGAGCGGCCTGTCCCACCCCGGCCTCGTCACCGTGTTCGACGCGGGGGTCGATGCGGGGACGGCGTTCATCGTCATGGAACGTGTCGACGGTCGGACGCTGGGTCAGGTGCTGGCCGCGGAGGGCCGGCTGCGCATCGACCACGCCGTCCAGATCGCGGTCGACATCTGCGAGGTCCTGGCCGTCACCCACCGGGCCGGGGTCGTCCACCGGGATATCAAGCCGGGCAACATCTTCCTGGCCGACGACGGCAGGACTCGCGTCATCGACTTCGGGATCGCCCGGGCGGACGGCGAGGATCCGCTGACGCAGACGGCGACGATGATCGGAACGGCGGCCTACATCTCGCCCGAGCAGGCCGTCGGCGGCAGCGCCGGCCCGCAGTCGGACCTCTACGCGGTCGGGTGCGTCCTGTTCGAGATGCTCACGGGTGTCCCGCCGTTCGCGGCCGAGAGCCCCATGGGGCTCTTGTACCGGCACGCGCACGACGTCCCGCCGCCGCCGTCGACGATGCGGCCGGAGGTTCCCCCAGAGCTCGACGACGTCGTGCTCCGGATGCTGGCCAAGGAGCCGTCGGATCGTCCGGCCGGTGCGGAGGCGGCACGCGCAGCCCTTCTCACCACGCTGCACGGCCCCGTCACCGCCGCAACCCCGGCGGTTCCCACCCTCGTCCTCGAGCCGGTGGTGCTCCCCGCCGTCCTCGGGCCGGAGGCACCGACGAGGGTCCTGGGCACCGATCCGCCCACGGCAGTCATCGACGGCACGACCCGAACGCGCGCGCGAGGCGCGCGTCCGGTCCTGCTTGCGGCAGCCCTCGGAGTGCTCGCGCTTCTCGCAGTGCTCGTCGCGTTCCTGGTGGGACGCGCCCCAGCGACGAGTGCCGGGGCCGGCGCGTCCCCGGCCGGCGCGTCGCCCTCCGCGATGCGGTCGACGCCGGTCCCGACCCCGCCGTCGCGGACCCCGTCGGCGTCCGCCGTGATCACGGTGCCGGACGCCGCGTCCCCAGCGGAGGCTGTGGCAGCGATGCGTCAGGTCATCGCGCAGGGGCTCGCCGCCGGACTGATCGACCGGGAGGCGGGCAGCCGGCTCAACTCGCTGCTCGACGACCTCGCGACCACCCGCGACAAGGGCAAGGGTCGCGCCGCCAAGGATCGGCTCGGCGCCCTGACCGACCAGGTCGCGACCTTCGTCGCGGACGGCAGCATCACGGGGGCCGCGGTCCCGGCCGTCGAGCAGGTGCTGGGGCAGCTGGCGGCCGCCCTCGACCAGCCTGCCAAGGCCTGACCGGCGTCACCGGCCAGCCGACCACCGACTCGGCCGTTCTCGGTCGGTCGCAGCGGTGAACCGCCACCGGTGTGGTCAGATCGGGGCGTGAACTCCGTTCTTGCCCTCGACGTGGGCGGTACGAAGCTGGCCGCCGGCCTCGTCGGGCCCGATGGTTCCGTGCTCCTCCACGACCGGGTCGCCACACCGGTCACCCTCGACGCCGAGGTGCTGTGGGGAGCCATCGTCCGGCTGGTCGACGGGCTGCTCGCCCGGGCAGGCTCGCCGGCGTACGACGCTGTCGGCATCGGGTGCGGCGGACCGATGAGGTGGCCCGCGGGCCTCGTGTCGCCGGTGAACATCCCGGGCTGGCGGGACTTCCCGCTGCTGGACCGGATGCGCGGGGCCTACGCCGCGGGACGCCCGGCCGCGATCCACAACGACGCCGTCGCGCTCGCCGTCGCGGAACACCGCTGGGGCGCCGGGCGTGGCGCCGACAACGTCCTGGGCATGGTCGTCTCGACCGGGGTCGGCGGCGGACTGGTGCTGGCCGGGCGTCGGGTCGACGGCGCGAGCGGCAACGCCGGCCACATCGGGCACCTGGTCGTCGACCCTGCTGGTCCCGATTGCTCGTGCGGCGGCCGTGGCTGCCTCGAGGCGATCGCCCGTGGCCCCGCGATCGCGGCGTTCGCCGTCGGGCACGGCTGGACGGGCGATGGCACCGGCGTCGCGGTGGCCGAGGGGGCGCGCGGTGGGGACGGCGCCTGCCGAGAGGCGTTCGTCCGCGCCGGTCGTGCGGTCGGAGTGGGCATTGCGTCGGCGGCGGCGCTGCTCGACCTCGAGGTCGTGTCCATCGGCGGTGGCATCTCCCAGTCCGGCGAGCTCTTCTTCGCGCCGCTGCGGGAGGCGTTCGACGAGCACGCCGGCATGGGGTTCGTCCGTCGGTGCCGGATCGTCCCGGCCGCTACCGGGCCGCTCGCCGGGCTGTCCGGCGCCGCGGCGCTGGTGCTCGACGACGTCCCCGCCTGAGTGCTCGAGGCACGGGAGTGCCGGGCGGTGCTCGGTGGACCAGCAGTCAGAGCATCGGTGGGCGGACCGCGAGCTCCGGCGCCGGGTCGGTGACGAGGCGGCCGTGCACGTGGTCGTCGTGACGGTTGCCCGAAGCGTCGACGTAGGAGGACCGCAGGAGCCCCTCGAGCACGAAGCCCGCGGCCATCGCGACGCGGCAGGAGGCCACGTTGTCGACGCAGTGCTCGAGCTGGACGCGCGCGAGCGACCTCTCCGCGAACCCCCAGCGGGTCACGGCGTCGACCACGATCCGTCCGACACCGCGATCGCGCGCCCAGGGCGCGACGCGGTAGCCGATCCGGGCGGTGGCGTCGTCGGCGTCGATGGCGTAGAGCGAGCAGTTGGCGAGCAGTCGCCCGCTCGTGCGGTCGATCGCGTGCCACGTCGCGTGCCGGCCGTCGGACCAGTCGCCGCCACGCCGGCACCACGCCGCCGCCGTCTGGAGGTCGAGGACGTCGGGGACGGCGTTCCACCGTGCGACGTCGGGGTCGGTGCACAGCGCCAGAGCGTCCGTGGCGTCCTCCTCGACCGGGCGCCGCAGCACGAGGTCAGCCAGCGAGAGCTCCATGTCGCCCGAGCCTCAGCCCCGGCGGTGCAGCGTCATGGGCAGACCGTGACGGGGCCGGAGCGTGACGGCCGCCTGCGTCTCGACGACGGAGCCGGGAACGAGCTCGGGGCGCCAGCGCGAGGCGAGGGTGGCGAGAAGGAGCACAGCCTCGGTCCACGCGAACTGCTCGCCGATGCACCGGCGGTTGCCGAAGCCGAACGGGATCCACGCGCCGCGCGGCTGCCCGGGAGCGGACTCGTCGTAGCGGCCCTCGGCGTCGAGCCAGCGCTCGGGCCGGAAGCTGGTCGCGCTGTCCCAGAACCGCGGGTCTCGGTGGAGGATCCAGGGTGAGCCCAGCACGATCGAGCCGGAGGGCACGTCCCACCCACCGACGCGAAGGTCGGTGAGCAGGCGGCGTCCCATGATCCACGCCGGTGGGTAGAGCCGGATCGTCTCGGAGACGACCGCGCGCGCCCAGGTCAGCGTCGGCAGGTCGGCGTAGGACGGCGGGCGCAGGTCGCCGTCGTCCTGGCCCAGCACCTGCACGAGCTCGTCGTGGAGCAGGTCGGCGACGCCCGGGTGCGTCGACAGCAGCCACCACGCCCAGGACATCGCCATGGCGGTCGTCTCGTGACCGGCGAGCACCATCGTCATGACCTCGTCGCGCAGCTGCGAGTCCGTCATGGACTCGCCGTAGGCATCCGCGGACTCGTCGTCGCGCGCCTGGATCATCCACGACAGCAGGTCGTTGCGCTCGATCCCGCCGTCGACCTCGACGCGGTGCTCGTCGATGATCCGCTGCACCACGGCGTCGAGGTCCTGTACCCGGGAGAGGAGGCGCCGGCCCTGGGGCAGGGCTCGGACGATGTGCTCGTTGCCGAGGGCCGAGAGCTGCCCGAAGCCCGACAGCAGCTCGGCGAGGGTGTCGCCGAAGGTGCGGGCGTCGCCGGTGAGGTCGGTCCCGAACAGCGTGCGTCCGACGATGGCGAAGGTCAGTGACGTCATCTCCTCGACCATGTCGATGCGCTTGCCGTCGACCCAGCCGCCCGAGTGCCGCTCGGCCTCGACGACCATCTGACCGGCGTAGGACTCGATGCGCTGCCGGTGGAACGCGGGCTGCGCGAGACGTCGCTGCCTCAGGTGGAACTCGCCCTCGCTGGTGAGGAGGCCGTTGCCGAGCAGCGGCCGGGCAGCCTGGAGACCACGGCCCTTCATGACATCGCGTGCATGGGTGAGGAAGACGTCGGTGACCAGCTCGGGGTCGGAGACGATGTAGACGTGGTCACCGGCCATCCGTAGATGCGTCACGGGCCCGTGGGCGCGGGCGGCGGCCTCGAAGATCGTGTTGGCCGACTCGCGGCCCCGCAGGAGGGCCAGCACGACGGCCGCACCGGAGGGACCGTCCGGGCGTCCGACGCGCGTGAGGGACGACGGTGCTGGGGTCGGCGCGTCAGGATGCGGCGTACGCCGAGCAGCGGCGACTGCCGCCGCCTCCCGGGCGCTCATCGTGCGGTCGGTGCTCATGCCTGCAGTTCTACGCCTCGCAGGCGAGCCCGGCACGACGTTCTGTGTTCGCCTCGGGTGAACCGGCGCGTACGCCGCCAACGGCCCCGTCGTCCGACACACTGCGGGGGTGGTCGACTCGGTGACTGGTGCGGATGTCCAGGCTGCGCGCGCGCTGCTTCGTGGTGTGGCGCGCGAGACGCCGATGCGCTCGGCGCGCTGGCTCGCCGACAAGGTCGGCGGCCCGGTGGTGCTCAAGTGCGAGAACCTCCAGCGGGCGGGCTCGTTCAAGATCCGTGGGGCCTACACGCGCCTCGCCCGCCTGACCGAGGCTGAGCGGGCCCGCGGCGTGGTCGCGGCCAGCGCCGGCAACCACGCCCAGGGCGTCGCGCTCGCGGCGTCGATGCTGGGGGTGCGGGCCACGGTCTTCATGCCGAACGGCGCCCCGCTGCCGAAGGTGTCGGCCACCCGCGGCTACGGCGCCGACATCCGCTTCGTCGGCACGTCCATCGACGAGTGCCTCGTCGCGGCGCGGGAGTTCGAGGCCGACACCGGCGCGGTGCTCATCCACCCGTTCGACCACGTCGACATCGTGGCCGGGCAGGGCACGGTGGGGCTCGAGATCCTCGAGCAGCGGCCCGACGTCAAGACGGTCGTCGTCTGCACCGGTGGTGGTGGTCTCCTCGCCGGGATCGCCGTCGCCATCAAGGGAGTGCGGCCCGACGTCCGCATCGTCGGGGTGCAGGCGGCGGGTGCTGCGGCCTACCCCGAGTCGCTCGCGCAGGGCCACCCCATCGCGCTCGCCTCCATGTCGACCATGGCCGACGGCATCGCCGTCGGCCGACCCGGGGACGTCCCCTTTGCCCTCGTGCAGGAGTACGTCGATGAGATCCGGGTGGTCGACGACGAGGCGATGGCGCGGGCCCTCGTCCTGACGCTCGAGCGCAGCAAGCTCGTCGTGGAGCCGGCCGGTGCCGCCGCGCTGGCTGCGGTGCTCGACGACCCGGCGTCCTTCGAACCGCCGGTGGTCATCGTCGTCTCCGGCGGCAACGTCGACCCGCTCCTGCTCCTGCGCGTGATCCGCCACGGCCTCGCGGCGGGCGGCCGCTACAGCACGCTGCGCGTCCGTGTCCCCGACCGGCCGGGCTCGCTCGCCGGCCTGCTCCAGGCCTTGGCCGACGCCGACGCCAACGTCGTGGAGGTCGAGCACGCGCGCATCGATCCGCGCCTGGACCTGCACGAGGTCGAGATCGTCGTGCAGGTCGAGACGCGGGGGCCCGGCCACCGCGACACGATGCTCGAGCGGCTGGCCGCGGGCGGATACCACGTCACGGTCGCCTGATTCCGCGGCCGGCCAGGTTGCAGCCACGCCTCGACCGGTACCCCGCCCGGGTCCCAGCGTTCACTTTCTGGTATTTCCCATTGCTATAATCGAAACATCGCTTTACAGTCGCGTCCATGACCAGTTCCGACCCCTCCTCAGCACTGCGCGACCTCCTCGCGCGCGTCGCGGCCGGTGATCTCGACCCGGCCGAGGCAGCGCGAATCCTCGACGAGGACCCCATGGCCCCCACCGTCGACCGCCGCGAGATCGAGGCACTCGACCCCGCCAACGTCACGTCCCTGACGATCCACGCCGGTGGTGTGAAGCTCGTCGTCCTCGCCGATCCCTCGGTCGACACCGCGGTAGCCGTCGGCCCCCACTCGGTTCGTCGAAACGGCTCCGCCCTCGTCATCGACGCCCCGAGATCCGACGGCTACCAGGTCGAGCCGCCGCCCCGGCTCCTCGGCTGGATTCCCACGACGTGGACCGGCGGCCGCGGCGAGCGGGTCACCGTCCGCGTCAACCCCGACCTCCCGCTCACCGTCGACGCGACGGCCTGCAGCGTGGACCTGACGGGCCTGCACGCCGATCTCACCCTCTCCGGCGTCGGCTCGTCGGTGAAGGTCCGTGACCACCGCGGCCCGCTGCACGGCACCGTGTCGATGGGCGCGGTGAGCTTCGTGGGCGCCATCACCGGCCCGAGCGCCCTGGCGTGCGAGCTCGGCAGCCTCGACCTCCGCCTCACCGCCGGCTCCGACGTCGTGCTCGCCGCGACCGCAGAGATGGGCTCGCTCAAGGTCGCCGACCGGAACGGGACGTCGGGAGGCGACGGCTCGGCGCGCGACACCCTCACGGTCGGCGCCGGTACGCACCCGTTCCTCCTCACGGTCCGGATGGGCTCGGCGTCGGTGGTCGCGTCATGAGCCCCCAGGCAACGCCCGAGCACCGGGCGCCCCGCGACTGCCCGGTCTGCTCCGCCCACCTCGTCGTCACCGGCTGCGGCTGTCCGTCGTGCGGCACCGGGATCTCGGGGGAGTTTCGGATGTGCGCCTACTGCGGCCTGTCCGAGGAGGACACCGAGATGCTGAGGGTGTTCCTCGTGAGCCGCGGCAACATGCGCGAGCTGGAGAAGCACCTCGGCGTCTCCTACCCCACGACCCGCCAGCGCTTCGCCGACCTGCTCGCCCGGCTCGGCCTCGAGGACCCGGCCGCGGCCGGCCGCAAGGCCGACCGGGACAAGGTTCTCGCCGACCTCGCGGCCGGTCGCATCTCGGTCGAGGAGGCCGAGGCACTCCTCCTCGACTGAGCGATCCCTCAGGATCCTCACCACCCGCCTGGCCCCGCGCCTGCACGGCCCGGACCGATTCCCCCGTGCACCGTCACCCGTGATCCGGAAGGCTGCCGCCATGACCCATCCACCCGGGGACAACGCGATCGTCGCGGAGGGCCTCGTCAAGCACTTCGGCAACGTGCGTGCCGTCGACGGCCTCGATCTGGTCGTGCCGCACGGCACGGTGCTCGGGCTCCTCGGCCCCAACGGCGCCGGCAAGACGACCGTCGTGCGCATCCTCACGACGCTGCTCAAGGCCGACGCCGGCCGCGCCAGGGTCGCGGGCATCGATGTCGCGAAGCACCCCGACGCCGTACGCCGGTCGATCGGGCTCACCGGGCAGTACGCCGCCGTCGATGAGTACCTCACGGGCCGGGAGAACCTCGACATGGTCGGGCGGCTCTACCACCTGCCCAAGGCCTACGTGCGTCAGCGGGCCGAGGAGCTGCTCGAGCGTTTCGACCTCACCGACGCCGCCGACCGCCCGGCCAAGACCTACAGCGGTGGGATGCGACGTCGGCTCGACCTCTCCGCGAGCCTCGTCGGACGGCCGACGATCCTGTTCCTCGACGAGCCCACGACCGGACTCGATCCGCGATCGCGGCTGCAGGTGTGGGGGGCCATCGGTGACCTCGTCGCCGACGGCACGACGGTGCTGCTGACGACCCAGTACCTCGAGGAGGCCGACCAGCTCGCGGAGGAGATCGTCGTCATCGACCGCGGGCACGTGATCGCGAAGGGCACGAGCGACCAGCTCAAGACCCAGTTCGGCGGCGACCGCGTCGAGATCGCGGTGCACCAGGGCTCTGACCTCGCCGCCGCCGCTGCCGCGCTGTCCTCGGTGTCCGACGGTGCGGCGTCCGTCGACGCCGACAGCCGCCGGGTCACCGCGCCGGTGTCGGGCGGGTCGACCGTGCTCGTCGAGGCCGTCCGCGCCCTCGACTCCGCCGGCGTCACGGTCGACGATCTCGTGCTGCGGCGTCCGACCCTCGACGACGTGTTCCTCTCCCTCACCGGCCACGGGGCCCAGGAGGCACCTGACTCCGGCTCCACCGCGACCAAGGGCCGCGGTCGCGGCCCGAAGGAGGCCTGACATGTCCGCCGTCACCGCGCACCACGCCGCTCCGACGATGAAGCGGCCGTTGTTCGGCTGGCTCGTCCACGACGGCCTCGTCGTCACCAAGCGCAACCTGATCCAGACCCTGCGCGTACCGGAGAGTGTCTTCTTCTCCCTCGTCCAGCCGGTGATCTTCGTGATCATGTTCGCCTACGTCTTCGGCGGGGCGATCCCGGTGCCCGGCTCCCCGTCGGGCGCTGGCGCCGCGGCCTATCGCGAGTACCTCGTGCCCGGCATCTTCGGCCAGACGGTCGCCTTCGCGGCCGCCGCGTCGACCGTCGGCCTCGCCGAGGACATGCACAAGGGGATCATCGACCGGTTCCGGTCTCTCCCGATGGCGGCGTCCGCGGTGCTCTTCGGGCGCACGGCTGCGGACGCTCTGCGGCAGGTGCTCGTGCTGGTCGTCCTGTCGATCACCGGTTACGTCGTCGGCTGGCGCATCCACAACGGCGCGGTGCAGGCGATCGAGGCCTACCTGCTCCTGCTCCTGTTCGCCTACACCGTGGCGTGGGTCGGGTCATGGGTCGGGCTGCACATGCCCAACCCCGAGACGGCGAGCACCGCGGGGCTGATCTGGCTGTTCCCGCTGACGTTCCTGTCCAACGCGTTCGTGCCGATCACCGGGATGCCCCCGGTCATCGAGACCATCGCCGAGTGGAACCCGGTGTCCTCGCTCGTGCTCGCCTGCCGAGAGCTCTTCGGCAACCCGACCGGTCTCCCGTCGAGCGCCTGGTCGCTGCAGCACGCCGGGCTCTACACGCTCATCTCGTGCGTCCTCACCATCGCGGTCTTCGCGACGCTGGCGGTGCGGACGTACCGGCGCACCACCGCCTGACGCCGCGGCGTACGTCCGGTCAGCCGGTGTAGGTCTCGGCGGACACGATCTCGACGTGCATGGTCTTGCCGTTGGGCATCGCGTACTCGACGGTGCCGCCCACGGACTGCCCGAGCACGGCCCGGCCCAGCGGGGACGTGGGGGAGTAGACGTCGATCGACGCCGTTGCGGTCTCCTCGCGGCTGCCGAGCAGGAACCGCTCGGTCTCGTCGTACTCCGGGAAGCGCACGGTGACGACCTGCCCCTGAGCCACGAGGCCCTCGGCGACCTCGGGCTTGCCGATCTTGGCGTTCTCGAGCAGATGGCGCAGCACGCGCACGCGGGCCTCGTTCTTGCCCTGCTCCTCCTTGGCGGCGTGGTAGCCGCCGTTCTCCTTGAGGTCACCCTCCTCGCGGGCCGACGCGATCCGCTTGACGATGTCGGCACGGCGCGTTCCCGAACGTTCGGCGAGCTCCTCCTGGAGCTTGTCGAACGCCTCCTGGGTGAGCCAGGTCTCGGTGGTAACGGGGTCAGCCACGATGTCAAGGCCTTCGGTGGTGGGGGACGGGCGAGGAGCGGGCTGGCGTGCGACCCGCGGTCCCCAGGGTACGTCCGCCGGGGGCCGGGGCGGTCAGGAGCCGTCGACGGTCGGGACCTGGGGCGGGTTGGTCGTGCCGGGGACGAACTGGGGCGGGTCCACCCTTGGCGCCGAGCCCGCCGAGCAGCCGAGCACGTCGGCCGTGGTGGCGCGCGAGCTGGTCGCGAGCGGGTACCTCGTCTGCAGGTACTCACGGCCGGCCGCGATGGTCACGGTGGCGTAGCCGACATCGGCGTGGGTCACGCTCTGCGCGCGCAGCACGCACACCGTGTCGGACAGGGTGTCGCGGCGGACGTCGAAGGTGACGTCGACCCGGGAGTCGCTCACGACGGCGAACCGGAGCAGCGAGCTCTGCACACCCGGTGTCGCCATCCGCCAGGTGATGACGCCGACGACGGCGAGGAAGACGGCCACGACGGCGACGTTCCCGACGACGAGCCCGCGCGAGGTGCGGCCGATGCCGTACCGCGCGGTCATCTGGGGGGTCAGCGTGTCGGCGGGCACGTCGGGGTCCTCCTGTCGGGTCGGGCGCCGACCCGTGCGAGGGTGCGGCTGCCCCGGACCGGTCGCGAACGGATCGACGCCGCGGTGGCGGACGTCGGTGGCGTGCGCCGCCGGGGTGTTCTGGGAGACTGCAGTGTCTCACCACCCCTGGAGCCGACCGTGACCCTGCCCGCCGAGGCCGACCTGCCGCGTCGCGGCGAGCCGCTGCGCCTCATGGCCGTCCACGCCCACCCCGACGACGAGTCGAGCAAGGGCGCCGCCAGCATGGCCCGCTACGTCAGCGAGGGCGTCGAGGTCCTCGTCGTCACCTGCACCGGTGGCGAGCGCGGAGACGTGCTGAACCCTGCGCTGGCGCACGACCCGGCGGTGCTCGCCGACCTCCCGGCCGTGCGCCGCGCGGAGATGGCCGAGGCCGCGCGCATCCTCGGCGTCGAGCAGGTCTGGCTCGGCTTCGAGGACTCCGGCCTGCCCGAGGCGGGCGAGGACGGCGTCACGCCACCGCTGCCGGAGGGCTGCTTCGCGCTCCTCCCGCTCGAGGAGGCGACCGGGCCCCTCGTGCGACTGGTGCGAGAGTTCCGGCCGCACGTGATGACGACGTACGACGAGAACGGTGGCTACCCGCACCCCGACCACATCCGCACCCACGAGGTGTCGATACGAGCCTTCGAGGCCGCGGGTGACCCGGGCCAGTTCCCCGGCACCGGCGAGCCGTGGCAGCCGAGCAAGCTCTACTACCACCTGACCTTCCACAAGAGCCGGCTCGTCGCGCTGCACGACGCGTGCACTGCCGAGGGCATCGAGTCGCCGTTCGGCGACTGGCTGGCCAACTGGGAGGACAAGCCCGAGGACGAGGCGCGGCTCACCACGATGGTGCCGTGCGGCGACTTCTTCGAGGCCCGCGACGCCGCGCTGAAGGCGCACGCCACTCAGGTCGACCCCGACGGGCGGTGGTTCACGCTGCCGACGGACTCCCAGCGACGCGTCTGGCCCACCGAGGACTACCAGCTCGCCCGGTCGCTCGTCCCCGACGCCCGCGTGGGCGACGTCGAGACCGACCTGTTCGCCGGCCTCCGCGTGCCCGCCGAGTCCGTCTCCGCCTGATCGAGGAACCCGTGTCCCACTTCGCCCTCCTGCTCGTCCCGGCGGCGGCCTCGCCGTCCCCGAGCCCCTCGAGCAACGTCCCCGACGACAGCATCGTCAGCCCGGGCCTGCTCGGCTTCCTGTTCCTGGTGTTCCTCGCCGTCGCGGTCTACATCATCTGGCGCAGCATGAACACCCAGCTCAAGCGCGTGGACTTCGACGAGGACACCGTCAACGGCGACGTCGCACCCTCAGCCGAGCGACCTGCGCCGGAGCCGGCTCCGGGCGCCGGCAGCGAGCAGGCCAGCGGCGACACGACCTCCGGCTGAGGACGTGCGTTAGACGTCGGTGCGGACGCGGTGGCGTGTCGTGTCGAGCTCGCGTGCGTCGAGCGACCCTGGTCGCGCCCGGCGTCGCGTCACCACGACGAGCGCGCCGGACGCCCCGACGAGCAGGCCGGCGAGGGCGAGCCACGCCAGCTGCATCGAGGACGACGCGTCGGTCGTCCCGGTGCCGCCAGCAGCGGCGGCCGCCTGCGCGGCGGCGGGGGTACCGCTCGCGGCGTAGCTGAAGATCAGGGTCCCCTCGACGGGGTCGCCGTCGTCGGAGACCAGCGAGTACACGAGGCGGAAGAGGCCCGGGGCGCTCCCTGCCGGCCACGACACCGAGACGGTCGAGCCCGACTGCACCGGCGCGCCGAGCGGCACGAGATCCCCGTCGGTGTTCTGTGCCCGTAGCGACGTCACGGTTGGTACCTCGTCGAAGGTGAGCACCACCTGAGCGGGCGCGGCGCTCAACGAGGCTCCGTTCGCAGGGTTGCTCGACACGAGCCTGGTGTGGGCCGAGGCGGGGCCGGCGCCCAGCAGGATGGCGGGGATCGCCAGCAGCGCGCTCACCAGCATGACGACGACAGTGCGCCACACCGCCCCAGAGGTGCGACGAGTCGGGTTGGTCACGGTCTCTCCTTCGAGGTGGTGGCGCGGGGAGCGGACGGCGGGAGGACTGCACGGCGGTGCGCGCGAGACGGCGGTGCGGACGAGACGGCGGTGCGGACGAGACGGCGGTGCGGACTAGACCGCGGTGGGCATGAGCCCGCTTCGCTTGGCGATCGCGACGGCCTCGAGCTGCGAGTGCGCCTCCAGCCGCGCCAGGAGCGACTTCACATAGCCGCGCGTCGTGTGGATCGAGAGGCCGAGGCGACGGGAGATCTCCTGCACGGTGAGCCCGTCGCTGAGCAGCGCCAGCACCTCGTGGAGCCGGGGGGAGAGGTCGAAGCCGTGGTCGGGCTGGGCGTCGTCGGGAAACGTCGCCGCCACGACGAGATCGGCAGGGGCGCGCAAGGTGCCGAGCCGGCTCGAGCGGATCGCCCCCAGGACGTCCTCGAGCGGTTCGGCCTTCGAGACGTAGGCGCAGACCCCAGCCCTGGCCGCGGCGCGAAGAGTCCCGACCTGTGGATCGCCGGTGACCATCACGACGCGGAGCAGGGGGTCCTCGGCGAGCAGGGTCGCCGCGAGGCCGATCCCGTCGTGGCCGGCGACGTCGACCTCGACGACGACGACGTCGGGAGCGTGCACGAGGAACGCGGCCCGGCCCTCGGCTACGGAGAACGCCCGCGCCGCGCACGTCAGGTCGGGCTGGGTGGCGAGCACCGCGGAGAGCAGCTCGGCGAAGAGCCGGTGGCTGTCGATGACCAGCACGCGCAGGGGGTGCTCGGCCCGGGAGAGCCCGCGGGGTGGGGACATGGATACCTCGCTCGTGTTGGTCGTGCGCGGCTGCACACCGATCGCCCCCGAGAGCGACTTGCTGGTCCGTGAGCGATCAAGATAGTTGCTCTCCGTGACGTTCGACTCGCACGATCGGCTCCGAACGATCGCTATTCGGACGAGGGGTAGACCCGTTCGACGCTCTGCGCCGTTCGGGTGACGTGGTCACTGTGAGTAGGTGCATCTCGAGGATTCCTCACCATTTGCCCAGGTCAGATCGAAGGACTCCCCCAAATGTGGGGTGTCTCGGACACAACACCCCGCACTTTGGGGCTATGGCGTGACTCTGCGTACCTGTTTCTCTGACCTCGGAGTCCTCGGACTCACGGACCGGGGCGGAAGATCCGCGTCCCGGCAAGTAAGGGAAGGGAAACGAACGATGGTCACTCGGTGTAACAGCGCAGCTGGTCTGCTGCCGGCTGCTCCCGGCGCTGTCCTCGGTCGGCCCTCCCTGCCCACCGGAGCCGCCGGCTCCCTCTCGTGGCCGGCAAGCGAGCGCCGCATGGCGCAGATCGGGCGTGCATCGTGACCAGCCTTCCTGTGGTGGCCGACAGGCTCACCTCGGCACCTGGGCGGGCCGTGCGCTCGCGGGTGACCGCCCTCCTGAGCGCCGGTGCGCTGCTCCTCGGCCTGGTGGCCGTGACCTCGACCGCCGTGGTCGCTCCCGCGGCCGCCGATCCGGTGAGCCTGTCGCTCGACTTCTTCTCGGGCGTCAACGACGGCACCCTGACCAAGGGCGACCCCCTCACCGATGTCACGAAGTACGACTTCCTGATCCAGCGTGAGACGACGGGCAACCCCGACGACACGACGTACCACTGCCTGCCGCCCAAGGCTCTGCCTGGCCCGCACGATCCGGCCTACCCGAACAACTGCCAGTGGCCCGGGACCCGTACGTCCAACACGGGTGACCCGATCGTGGCCTCGGGCAACGAGACCACCATCGCCAACGGCGACGTGCTGCTCGCCAAGCTGGCCGCGACCTGCCCCGCGGGGCAGCCGTGCCGCTTCCTCATCTCGATCAAGGCCGACGGGTATGAGATCGGCGGCGCGCACTTCACCCTCCCGCTCTCAGGTCCGCTCGCCGTCTCGCTGCTGAAGTACCCGTTGCCGCTCGCGACGGTCCGGGTGCGCATCTTCCAGGACACCGTCCCCGCGGACGGCGTCTATGAGATCGACGCCGAGACCGGGATCGCCGGCTTCCGGGCCTACCTCAACGACATGCTCGGCGACGTCTCCACCGACTACTACGGCAACCCCATCTGCACTCAGTACCTGCACGTCCCCGCCGCGAGCGCCGTCGACGCCGGCAAGATCCGCGTGGGGTCCGACGGTGCACCGCTGATCGATCCGACGAGCACCGGCCAGTGCGTCTCGGACGGGCAGGGCGACATCGTCATCCCGAACATGGCGCCGGGCCGGTACGGCATCGTCATCCGCCAGCCCGCCGACAAGCGCAACTGGCTCCAGACGACCACCCTGGAAGGCGCCCAGGACCATGACTGGTGGGTCATGGCCGGTGACACCGGCTACGGCACCGAGACGACTGCCGGTGGGGAGCTCGTCCCCGAGGTTCAGTTCGGCTTCGTGCCGCCGGAGCCCGACGTGGCACAGCCCTGGACCGGATTCGACTTCACCCCGACCGTCCTCGCCGACACGTTCGCCGACGCTCCGGACCCCTCGGCCGACAGCGCCGTGGGCACCACGGGCGGGATCACCGGCTCGGTGCACGAGGGCTGCACGTACATCGCCTCCGTCGGCGGTGGTTACGTGCCCAACTCGGTTCCCGGTGCCAACGGCACGCAGGACTGCGGCCCCATCTCCAAGCCGCTCATCGCCGTGAGCGGTCTCGACGTGGGTGACCAGGTCGTGTGGGCCGGCACGGGGAACGCCGACGGCACCTACACGGTGCCGCATCTCGCTGACGGCAGCTACATGGTCACCGTCTGGGACTCGCCCATCAACCACATCCTCGAGACGTTCAACGTCACCGTGACCAACGACGAGGTGATCAACGCGGGGGTCACCTACCTCGGTGGCTGGTTCACCCACATCACGGGCTCGGTGTTCGTGGACACCAACGGCAACGGTCGTCGTGACGCTGGCGAGCAGGGCGTCGTCCGCACCAACGTGACGTTCCGCGAGCGCGACAACACGCCCTTCGACCAGTTCACCAACAGCATCAACACCGACGCGAACGGCAACTACGACATCAAGCAGTCCTACCCTCTCTCGCGCTTCACGATCCTCGAGCACTCCGACCTTCGCTACAAGGCGACCGGAATGACCATCCAGGCGTGCAACGAGAAGAAGGCGACCACCTACCTCGGTGGCGCAGTCGACGTCTCGGTGCTGCCTGTCATCGGGCTGTGCGGCAAGGTCGACTGGGCCGTCCAGCCGTACGCGACCGGTGAGACCGGCGGCATCGTCGGCACGGTCACCTACGGCACCACCCGCAACGAGACCGACCCCGCCGACGCGGCGACCGAGTCGTGGCAGCCCGGCATCCAGGGCATCCCGGTCCACCTGTTCGCGGCCAAGCGTGACTCAGTCACCGGCGAGCTGGTGAGGGACACCACGACCAAGGCGCTCGTCCACGGTCCGGAGCTCGCCGACACCTACACGAGCGAGTCCTACAAGCGTCCGCAGGCCTGCGTGGCACGCGACCGTACGGGCGCCATCCTCACCGGCGAGCAGGTGCTGGCCGACCCGTCGGCGACCGTGCCCGGCAGCAACCCCGTCGTGCACACCGACTGCGTCGAGGCGCCGCTGGCCGGCTTCATGGCCAAGCCGTCGGACCCGACGCCGGGGGCGAGCTCCCAGGACGTCAACGGCAACTACGGCTTCGGCACCTCGAGACTCAACCTCTACGACCCCACGACGACGTCCCCCTGCTCACCGGAGCAGATGGCGACCATCACGTCCTCGGGCGAGTACCCCCTGACCCACTGCGTGCCGGTCTTCAACGGTGCCCCCCTCGCGCTCTACGCGCCGCTGGACGGCAGCCGGATCCAGGAGCTCGGCGCGACCGGTGAGGGTGCGGACCTCTCCGCCGTCAACCTGCCCTACATCTTCCCGGACGAGATCCTCACAGCGGATGACTACATCGTGTCGGTCGACATCCCTCAGGACGCTCTCGGCAACCCGATGTACAAGGTCACCAAGGAGGAGGACGTCAACATCTTCGGCGGTGACGACATGACGCCGCAGGAAGGAATCGCGACCCCGACCGGGGTCGTCCCCGGCGCTGGCGCGGACTGCGCTCCCGACTCCACGAAGCCGCTGTGCAACGGGACCAAGGTCGGGCTCGGGGTGCTGGCGACCTGCGCCGGCCCCAACCACCTGGTGACGGTCACCAACCCGGACCTGATCGCCGGTGGTGGCAGCCCCTACGACGGCACCGAGCGTCCGCTCTGCGCCGACAAGCTGGTCAACGTCGTCGACGCGACCCAGCAGGCCACCAACTTCGAGCTGTTCACCGATGTCCCGCTGGCGGCGCACTTCTGGGGCCTGATCCTCAACGACCTCGGAGTGTCGAGCGACCCGACGAAGATCCAGTACGGCGAGGTCGAGGGCCTCCAGAAGGCGCCCACCGGCATCTATGACTGGGCCGGCAACCTCGTCGACACCGCCATCGCGGACCCGAACGGCTTCTACGAGGCCCTCGAGCCCTCGACGACCCGCATCAACAACCCGTCCCCGACGGGCGTCTCCCCGGGGATGTACCGCTTCGTGGGCAACGATCCGGGCACGGCGGGACACCTCAACCCGACGTATGACTCGCGCTACCGCACGATCGCGACCAACTTCCAGGCCTGGCCCGGTCTCTGGACCGTGACCGACACCGCACCGACCCTCACGGCGGCACAGACCTACAACGGTCAGATGACCGCGGTGAAGTGCCTCGTCCCGACCGGTGAGCCGCAGCTGTTCGCGGTCAACGACCCGGTCACCAAGACCGGTGCGGTCACCTCAGTGACGATCACCGGACGCGACTTCGGAGCTGCGCAGGGCAGCCACGGTGCGGTGCTCCTCGGGGCTCCGCACGACCCGGCGGCCGACCCGACGAAGGCGACCCCGCTCACGGTGACCGACTGGGACCCCAAGGGAGACTCGATCACGGTCTCGGTGCCGGCTGCCGGTCCGGGGTTCGCCCCCGGCCCGCGCGAGCTGCTCGTGCGCGCCGACGGCGGGAAGGTCTCGACGTCCGGAATCACGCTGCACGTGATCGGTGGCAGCTACCGGCCGACCGTCATCACGGTCGGTCCGAGCTCGCCGACCAGGACGTACGACGTCACCACCACTGACCCGGCCTTCTGGGACGCGAACCCGGTGGCACCGGCGTACATCGGTCACCCGCTGCAGGCTGCGATCGACCGGGCCGCGGCGCTCGAGACGAGTTCCCCGACGCACACCGCGGACGTGCTCGTCGTCGCGTATCCGCAGGCTCCGACCGACAACCCGATCCTGCCCAACCCCAACGGTGCCTACTACGAGAACCTCGTCGTGCACTCGGGTGTCCGGGTGCAGGGTGTCGGCCCCGGCGGCTTCAAGTCCGACGGCTCCTACGTCCTGGGCTCGGTCATCGACGGGTCGAACTTCCAGGAGGGCCAGGTCAGCGGGACCCACTGGCTCGGCGTCGTCAGCACCTTGGCGTACAGCAACTCCGACATCCCGCTGCCGGACTCCGCGGCCGTCACGGTCGTGTCCGCCGCATATGCGGGTGACCGCAACGGCGACTACAAGAAGAGCGGCACCTCACCGGCTCTCGACGGCTTCACCATCACCGGTGGCATCCAGTCGACCACTCCGACCAACATCAACATCCTCACCGGAGGTGCTCAGACCCCCTACGGCGGCACGGGTGCCGTCGTGACCCAGGGCGGTGGTGTCTACGTGCACGGCGGGACCGACGGGCTCGTCGTGTCCAACAACAAGATCGACGGCAACTCCGGCTCCTACGCCGGAGGTATCCGGGTCGGAACGCCCTACGCCAACGGCAACATCGGCATCTCGGCCAGCGGTACCGCCCTCACCGACGCAGACCCGACCACGGCTTCGACGGGTTACCGCTTGGTCAACAACAAGCTCGTGGTGGCGCACAACTCCGTCACGAACAACGGCGGTGCCAACCTCGGCGGTGGTGTCGGTCTCTTCTCCGGCACTGTCGGCTACCGCGTCGCCTACAACGACGTGTGCGGCAACTTCAGCGCGGAGTACGGCGGCGGCATCTCCCACTACGGCTTCAGCCGTCTGAGCCGCATCGATCACAACCGGGTGTGGTTCAACGAGAGCTACGACGAGGGCGGCGGCATCCTCGTCGCCGGTGAGGTGCCTCCGACCCCGGACAAGCTCTCCGGCGGCGCTGGTGACGTCACGGTCGACTCCAACCGGATCGACCAGAACCTCTCCAACGACGACGGTGGCGGCATCCGCCTCCTCAACGCCGGCGTCCGCGCCATCACGATCGAGAACAACGAGATCGTCAACAACGTCAGCGCCCACGAGGGTGGCGGCATCGCCCTCAACGAGGCCACCAGCGTCACCATCGACAACAACACCGTCGCCGGGAACGTGACGACGGCGACCGCGGTCACCAGCGACGGCTCGCCTGCCGCCGCCGGTCTCGCGACCTCGGGTCTGAGCCAGCAGCTGGGGGCGTTCCTCGTCGCGCTCGGCCGGCCCAACCCGATCTCCACCGACCCGGTCGCGTTCAACAACGTGTTCTGGGACAACCGGGCCGGCACGTTCGACGGCCAGACGATCGTGGGCATCGGCAACACCGACGCCAACGTCATCGACATCGGGTCCACCGACACCACGGCCCCGGTCGCGCTGCGCAACTCGGTGATCACCGACAGCGCGACGACCGCCATCGTCCCGGGTGGTGGCAATACCAGCGGGAACCCGAACTTCGTCACTCCTTTCACCGTGAGCGTGCACGCCGACGCTCGCCGGTCGTTCACGGCCTTCCGCCAGACCGTCATCACGGACATGACCCAGTCCCCGTGGAACGCAGCTGTCTCCAGCTACGCCCTCGGCGACGCCACGTCGGCGGCTGTCGATCTCGGGACGGCAGTCGGTGCCCCGGCCCTCGACCTGACCGGGTTCGCCCGGTCGGTCTCCGCGGGTGGGCCGACTCCGGACGCCGGTGCGCTCGAGTTCTTCGCGTCGCCCTTCCCGTCCCCGTCGGCACCCACGGCCGTGACCGTGACCCCCGACAACCACAGCCTCACCGTCGGTTGGACGGCACCCGCCGTCGTGTCGCCGGCCGTCACCGGCTACACCGTTCAGCTGTGGAGCGCAGCGGACGCCACCGGCACCTACCAAGGCGGCTGCGTGGTCCCGTCCGGGACGACCAGCTGCACCCTCGGAGGCCTGACGAACGGGACGACGTACTTCGCCGACGTCATCGCGAGCAACGCGGTCGGCAGCTCGTCCGCCAGCTCCCCCCGGACCGCCGGCACTCCCCACCCGATCGCTCCGACCAACGTCGTGGCCACCGCGTCCAACCACGGGCTGAACATCTCGTGGTCGGCACCCGCGTCGGTCTCTCCAGTCCTGTCCTACACGGCCAGCGTGTGGTCGTCGTCGACGGGCGGCACGTCGCCGGTGGTCTTGTGCACGAAGGCCAGGGTGGGCGCGAACGCGCCGGCGACGGCCTGCACCGCCACGAGCGTGGTCGGTCTGGAGAACGGCGTGACCTACTACGTCGACGTCACCGCTGACTTCGGCGGCGGCCTGACCGCGACAAGCTCGCCTCGTGCGACCGGCATCCCCAACCCGGCCATGCCGGAACCGCCGACGATCTCCCGGGTCGCCGGCCTGACCACCAGTGCCACGTCGCTGAACGTGACCTGGGCGCCCGGTCTGACCGGTGGGGTCCCGGTGAACTACGTCGTGCGGGCCTACACCGGCGCCACGGGCAGCCCGTCCCTCGGCTCGACCTGCACGACCCAGGTGCAGCCCTGCCGCATCACGGGTCTGGTCCGCGGGTCGCAGTACTACATCGGGGTGACTGCCACGAACACGGCTGGCTCCACCGAGAGCGTCCGTGTTCTCGGGATCCCGGCGGCAGCACCGAGTGTGCCCTCCGCAGTCACGCTGAAGCTGGGCGGTGCTGCAGGTGCTCTCGATGCCTCGTGGGGTGTTCCTGCGAGCAACGGCGGTGCCCCCATCGCGACCTACACCGCGACGTTGTACTACGCGGGGACGAACAGCGCCGCGGCGACCTGCACGACCCCCGCGGCCACGATGTCCTGCTCCTTCACCGGACTTCCCAGGCTGACCGGCGGCGGGAGCCCGCAGGGGTACACCGTGCGCGTCTCCGCCACCAACGTCTCGTTCCTCACGGGTCCGCCGTCGGGTCGGTCCGCACCCGTGCAGCCCACTCTGCGAAGGGGACTGCTCACGGTCGTCTACACGCCGGGGCCGAAGGGCACCATGACGGTCGCCTGGACGCCGCCGAGGGCTTTGATCGCTCGGTCGACGAGCTACACCGTCCGGATCTACCCGTCCAGGACCAGCAACCGGGTCCTCACCACCTGCAAGGCAACCGCCGCCATCGGCGCCTGCACAGTGCGCGGCCTCGTCTCGGGTCGCACCTACTACGTGTCCGCAGTGCCCACCGGGGCCACGTGGCCCGTCATCAAGGTGGCCGTGCGGTTGAGGGGACACGCCCGATGACCGTCGACGACGCGAGGCACGGACCCACCGAGAGCAACCGGCACGCCCCGACCGACCAGGGAGTCACAGTGAACGACGAGACCACAGCAGCAGGGACGCGGTCCCCGCTCATCTCGCGTCGCAATGTGTTGCGGGCGGGGGTCCTGGGCGCGGCCGGCGTCGGCATCGCCGGCGTCGCGGGGACGCGCGCGGTGCGCGCCGTCGCGGACGCCGGCTGGCAGCCGACGTACCGCCGGGAGGTGCACCTCGCAGCCACCGACGGCTGGGTCTCCATGCCGAAGCTGGCGAAGAAGGTGCCCGGCTACTGGCCGGACACGCTGGCACCCGAGCCGTTCAACATGTACGTCTTCGGGTTCCGGGACCTGACGGGCGCGTCCGACGCCGTCGTCATCGGGGAGCGGGGCAAGGCCCAGATCTCCGCGCCGGTGCTGAGCTTCGACCAGGGCAGCGAGGTGCGGGTCACCCTGACCAACCTCGGGCTCTCGCAGCGTCCCGACCTCGTGGACGGCCACACGATGCACTGGCACGGGTTCAACAACGCCATCCCGATCTTCGACGGCGTCCCGGAGATGTCGGCGTCGGTGCCGATCGGGAAGTCGATCACCTACCTCTACCGCCCGCACGACGCCGGGACGTACATGTACCACTGCCACTTCGAGGACGTGGAGCACGTGCAGATGGGCATGACCGGACTGCTGTTCGTGCGGCCCCTGATGAACTATGACGCGAGCGGTGCCCAGCAGATCGACCAGACGGATCCGGTGTATCCGGGCCGCAAGCTCCTGCGCTATGTGTTCAACGACGAGGCGACGCGCTACGACCGGGAGTTCCCGATCTTCCTGACGGAGAACATGCCGGAGGACCACTTCCGCGACGCTCACATCCAGATCAGCGACTGGTCGACCTACGACGCGGGCTTCGCGCTGTTCAACGGCCGCGCTTTCCCCGACACCATCGCCGACAGCTTCGACCCGATGCTGGACTACGAGGTCGGCAGCGACGGTGCGCGTCTGAAGTACCAGCCGCAGACCGCCCGGATCGATGTCGAGGTCCACGAGAAGGTTCTTCTCCGAGTCGCTCACCTCGGGTCGGTTCGCCACACCATCACAGTGGACGGGATCCCGCTCCACGTCGTCGGTGCCGATGCCACACCGCTCCGGGGGGAGGACGGGATCCCGGCGGTCGCCGCGACCGGTACCAGCCCGGCGGTCGCAGCCGTTCCCGGCACCGACAACACCTACTTCACGAACTCGATCGACATCGGTCCTGGTGAGTCACGCGACGTCATCTTCGACGCCCCTGCCGTGGGCACCTACCTGGTCTATGACCGCAACTTCATGAACATGTCCAACACCGGCGGGAGCGGGTACGGCGGCATGCTGACCCACCTCGTCGTCCACCCGGCCGGGACCCTCGGCCCCCAGACGGCGGTGTGACCCCGATGAACCTGACCCGAGCAACAGCCTTTGCGGCCGGACTGGCCGTCGTCGCGACCGCGCTGGTGGCGACGTCCACGTCCAGCGTGGCCGCTGCGTCCGACCAGTCCGAGGGCATCCTGTGCGAGCCCGGAGCGCCGAACTTCGACATCGCGACCGGGACCGGTCACATCTCGATGCCGGACGGCAACGTCGTGTTCACGTGGGGCTTCTCGACCAGCACCCACACCTTCCAGCTTCCCGGTCCTGTGCTGTGCGTCACCGAGGGCGACTCGGTCTCGGTGACCCTGACCAACACCCTGGATGAGGACACCTCCCTGGTGTTCCCCGGCCAGGAGAACGTCATGGCGGACGGCGTGCCGTCCCTCCCGCAGGCAGACTCCACCGGACGCGTCAGCTCGCTGGCGCCCGTCGCCACCAAGAACAACGGGCAGGTGACCTACACCTTCACCGCCGACAAGCCCGGCACGTATCTCTATGAGAGCGGCACCGATCCGGTGAAGCAGGTCGAGATGGGCCTCTACGGAGCCCTCATCGTCTATCCGAGGAACGCCCCGTTCCAGGCCTACCAGGACCCGCGTTCGTCCTTCCAGCCGACCGCAGCGGGCCAGCCCCGGCGGGAGTTCATCCACATCCTCTCCCAGATCGATCCCGAGCTTCACCTGGCCGTGGAGCAGCACAAGGCCTTCGACTGGAGCACCTACCAGGCGCACTACTTCCTGCTCAACGGACGTAGCTCCCCCGACACGGTCAGCCCCAACAACGCCTCCTGGATGCCCAACCAGCCCTATGGATCCATGGTGCACGTCCGGGAGCACACGGCCCCAGGACTCGGTGGCGACACGAAGCCGGCCCTGGTCCGCTACATCAACGTGATGCCGGTCGACGCGGCGTTCCACCCGCACGGCAACACCGAGCGGGTCATCGCGGAGGACGGTCAGCCGCTGGACACCATCGGCGGCCCGGACAGCTCCTACGGCAAGTTCCTCGTCGACATCGGGGCCAACCGCACGGCGGACGCGCTCTTCACCTGGGAGAACGTGGAGGGCTATGACCCGATCACCAACCCGGTGCCGGTTCAGATCAGCCCTTACCAGGATGTGCTCACGTCGGCATCGACCTGGTATGCGATGAGCCCCTACCTGGGGAAGGTGGGCGAGCTGCCCGCGGGCATCACCTCTCTCAACCAGTGCGGGGAGTACTACCACATGGCCCACAACCACGCCCTGCAGTTCGCCACCAACTTCGGTGCGTCCTTCGGTGGCCAGATGACCCTCATCCGTATCGACCCAGCCGCCGGCTGCTGAGCGAGGAACTCGTCATGGACCCCCGAAACACGCGCCCTGTGCGCTCCGCCGTCAGCCTCGGCCTCGGTGCCGCACTGCTCGTCACGTCCGGTGTCGCAGTGGCGGCTCCTGCCGTGTCGGCACTCGCGGCCCCCAGCACCGTCGCGCCCTCGGCCGCCCGGATCCTCACCGCCGCTCACGCGACCACGGTGCACGCCACCGTGGTCCGGGCCTCCTCCAGGGCGGCCCTCACCGGCCCGGACAAGAACCCCCTCGCGGGCGACTGCGTCACCGTCCCGGATGCCGATCCGGCTCCGGCGTCGACCTCCTGCGAGCTCTGGGCCCGCCAGGGGTCGGTGACGGTGAACGGCAGCGCGCTGGCTGTGTGGAAGTTCGCGAAGGACGCGGCCGACGTCGCTCCCACGCCGCTCAGCCCGGCGCCCGTGGGTGCTGGCTCCGCGGTGCTGGTCGGCGCCGTGGGTGTCGAGATGACGATCACGATCCACAACGAGCTCCCGGTCGCACAGGCGGTCGGGCTCTCGATCCCCCAGCTGGACGACGTGCACTTCGGCACCAGCACGGTCGCCCCGCACAGCACTGACAGCTTCACGTTCACGCCCCAGCGAGCCGGCACCTACGTCTACCAGGCCGGCCTCAACGCCGACGGCTCGCGACAGGTCGCCATGGGTCTCGTCGGAGCCCTCATCGTCCGTCCGACTCCGGGGACGCCGTCGACCGGGATCTCCCCGACCTCGGCGGGCCCCTATGACGACGCGGAGACCGTGGTCAACGACGAGGCCCTGATCGTCTACACCGACATCGACCACAACCTCGCCGCGAACCCGACCGGCTTCTCGATGCGGGACTACAAGCCCGACTACCACCTCGTCAACGGCCTGGCCTACCCGCAGACCCCGGACATCTTCACCAACCACGGGCACTCGCTGCTCCTGCGTGTGGTCAACGGCTCGATCCTCGAGAAGAGCCCGACCATCCTCGGGACCCGCATGGCCGTCTTCGCCAAGGGCTCCCGTCCGCTTCCCGCGACCCTGAACGTGTCGGGCCGGCTCATCGCGACCGGCGACACGCTCGATGCCACGCTGACCATGCCCGCGACCGACAGCCGGTACGCGATCTATGACACCCCCGGTGTGCTGCGCAACGGCACCGAGCGGACGATCGTCACAGCACCCGGCATCACACCCGTCGTCTACTCCTCGCCCAACACCCCGGCGATGGGCGGTGCGCTGACCTTCATCGACAACGGCGGCACGGGAGTGCGCCCGACCGGTCCCCTCGTCTCGGGGTTCGCCGCCGCGGGACAGCCGGGGAACAGCACCCGCCCGCTCGTCATGTCGGCCAACTTCGACACCGCGAAGGGCGGTGGCGGTGACGTGACCAGCGCGGAGCTCTACGTCGACAGCCTCACCCCGTCACCGACGAACCCCGTCACCATCACCGGATTCGACGCCACCGGCCCGAACGTCAACGGCTCGTGGACGCTCTCGGGGGCCGCGTTCGACGGGCTCACGAGCGGGCTCCACACCATGTGGGTGCGCGGCGAGGCCAGCAACAGCGTCTGGGGTCCCTACTCCAGCATCAAGGTCCGGATCGACAAGGACGGTCCCGCGGTCACCGGTCTGGTGCTCTCGGACTCCCACGTCAACGGGCAGCTCGTCCAGATGCACAACGGCGCCCCCGTGGTCGACGCCACCAGTGGCCTGACGATCGCGGTCCCCGAGAGCCTCGACATCTCCGCCACGCTCGACGAGCGGGACACCGGTGGTGGCCGGGCTGGAGGCCCCAGCGCCGTTCTCGGTAGTGGGAACACGGGCGCCCGCTACTGGGTCAACGACTCCGCGACCGACCCGGCCGTGGGCACGTTCGCGAAGGTCGACCTGAGCACCAACGGCCCTCGCAGCGTCGCGTCCGTCGACGGCACCATGACCAAGGAGCAGATCGCCGGGCTCGACGAAGGCGCCCACACGCTCTGGGTCCAAGGCCGTGACGACCTCGGCCAGTGGGGCACCCCGGTGGGCACGGCGCTCGTCGTCGACCGGCACGCCCCGGTCACCACGCAGGTGCTGCTGAACCCGAACGGCACCAACGGGCTCGTGGGCAGCCCCAACAAGCCCGGCTACATCACGGTCACGGCGACCGTGGCAGACCCGGTCTCCGGGGGCGTCTCGAGCGCCGTCACGACGGTCGAGGGCTACGTCACGTCGGTGAAGGACACCGGTACCGCGAACAGCCTCTACTTCTCGCCGCTCGGTGGTGGCAGGTGGGCCGCTGACATGCCGCTCGCCTGGGTGGCGGCCGTCAGGAAGACCGACGGCCCGATCCCGATCGTCGTGGTCGGGACCGACGCGGCCGGCAACCGCAGCGACGGTTCCCTCGCCTCGGAGACGAACCAGCTCCTCCTCGACCGGGTGAAGCCGGTCGTGGTCTCCGCGTCGGCCTCTCAGGGCACCACCTACCCGAGCAACAGGTTCGTCACGGTGGACGTCTCGCTCACCGACGACGCATCCGGGATCTCCTACGCGGAGTTCTTCACCGGTGCCGATCCCGGCCTCGGCAAGGCGGCGCGGCTCACGATCACACCGACACCCGGGCCCCTCGGCCCGCTGGCCGCCACCGGCACCGGCACGTTCGACCTCGTCCGGGCGAACATCCTGACGCCTCGCAACCTCGTGTTCACGGTTCGTACCAAGGACGTCGCGGGCAACTGGGCCACGGCGGTGACGACGTCCGTGCTGCGGACCTCGGCTGTGCGGGTCCTGTTCATCAACGGCTTCGAGCCCAACCAGCTCGGGTCAGCGAGCTGGACCGGCGGGAGCACCGGAGCGGTCCAGCTGGCCAACGGCGGTGGAGGTCCGCGTCCGATCGCCGGCACACAGAGCCTCTCGGTCGCCGGCAACCGGGCCGGCTACTACCGGAGCAGCGTGCCGACCCCCGTCACGCCTGTTCTTCCAGGGCCGGTGACTGTCCTGGAGACCCGCTTCTCGATGGCCACGGGTACCTCGCGAACGGGGTGCGTCAGCCGGACTGGCCCCTGCGTGGTCAGGGGGGTGACGGTGCTCTCGGCGGCCGACACCGCTGGTACGACGGCGTTCCAGGTGGAGTACCGGCGCGCCACCCGGACCTCGGTGCAGCAGTTCAGGATCGTCATGGCCACGGCCGGTGGGCTCAGGTCCACCTCGTGGCGGACGGTCCCGGGGGCACCGCGCTTCGACCTGGTCGTCGACTGGTCGTCCGCGACGAACGGCTCCCTGACCCTGCGGGTCAACGGCGTCAGTCGCGGAGCGATCATCGGCCTCGACACGTCGGCGTCGACGGTGTCCAGATTCGCCCTGGGCATCGTGACTTCGGCTGCGAACGCCAACGGACGCTTCCTGTTCGACACCGTCTTCCTGGCCTAGAACCACCCTTCGAGAAACGAGAACCATCATGACTGGAACGACTCTCGGCCGCTCGCGGGTGGTCGCGCTGGGCGCGGCCGTCACGCTGCTCACCAGCGCGCTCTTCGCGGCATCGGTGCTCGCCCGCCAGGACGCCTCGGCGACCGGGTCGGGCGGCCCGACGCCGGTCGACCGGCAGGTGGAGGCCGCCAGCGGCATCCGCGTGCTGGCCGCGCATGTCGTGGGCAGTGGCGGGATCGTGGAGCTGACCTACCAGGTCCTCGACCCCGCCAAGGCCTCGATCGTGGAGGGCGACGTCTCCAAGACCCCGCTCCTCACCGACGCGGCGAGCGGGGACACCCTGCAGGACACCGCCGCCATGCGTCACGGACACACCATGCGGCCGGCCGGAACCTACTTCCTCCTGTACTACAACAAGGGGAAGGTCGTGGTCCCGGGTGACCACATCGACGTCACCATCAACGGCACGACGCTGAACGACGTGCCGGTGTCGTGAGCCGCGTCAGCCGCAGGGTCTGGGCGATCCTGGGGGCCGCCTTCGCGGTCCTCGGGTTCGCCGTCCTGCCCATCGCTCCGGCGTCCGCCCACTCCCAGGTCATCTCCAGCTCCCCGACCGCCGGTCAGCGGATGGAGGCGAGTCCGCGCGAGCTGCTCGTCACGGTGTCCGAGCCGGCGGACCTCGCCTCGGTGGTGCTGTCGCTGTCGGGCCCGCACGGGCCCGTCACGGCTCTCGGTGCTGCCCATGAGACGTCGCGCGACACGGTCGGCCACCAGACCATCGCCGTACCGGTGACGGGTGAGCTGCCCCCGGGCCTCTACCGGATGACGTTCACCGCGCGCTCCACCGTGGACGGTCACACCGGCTCCTCGCAGGTCGTCTTCGGCGTGCGCACCGATGTCGCCGCCTCGGCAGCCGACGACGGCGCCGTCAGCACCGACGCCCTCGCCGACTACGTACGCGGGGTCCTCCAAGGAGCCCTGCTCCTCGCCGCCGGCATCGCGTTCGGCCTCCTCGTGCTCGCACCCCTCAGGCTCGGATCCGGTCGTCGCTACGCCGCGATCCTCGGGACCGTGGCCATGGTGTCGTCGGTCCTCATCGGGGTCCTGTGGCACCAGGGCAACGGACTTGTCGTGGCCGTCGCCGGCACCGTCGGCGCCGCGCTCCTCACCTGGACCGCGCGACGCGGCCCGGCCGGTGTGCGGGCGAGGACCTGGCTCGCCTGCACCGGGCTCGTGGTCGCGCTGGCACCGCTGGCGCTGGTGGGCCACGCCGCCGCGCAAGGCGACCTCATGACCATGATCGCCGTGCTCCACGTCGTGACCACCGCAGCCTGGGTCGGCACCGTGGCCGCCGCCGCGATCACCGTGCGCGGCGCCGACACCGACGTGCGCACCACCGTGCTGCGCCGGACCTCCGTCGTCGGCACGTCCACGTTCCTCGTCGCGCTCGTGAGCGGCCTGCTCCTGAGCAACGCGCTCGTCCCGTCCGTCGGGGGCCTGCTGGGCTCGACCTACGGCTGGGGCCTGGTGGTCAAGGCAGCGCTGGTGCTCCCGGTCCTCGGGCTGGCCCTCCTCACCCGGGAGCGGCTGCGGTCCGGTCGCGCCGGCTCGGTCCGGATCGAGGCTGGTCTGCTGCTCGCAGTCTCGGTCGTTGGGGTGTTCGTGGCCGCCCAACCGCCCCCCGCGTCAGCGCGGTTCCAGCCCGCCCCGACCTGGACGGCCGACACCGCGCCGGTCTCCGCCTCGGCCGACGACCTCCTGGTCACCGCGCAGATCGACCCCAACACCCCGGGCACCCGGTTCGTCGTCGTCCGCGTCGACGACACTCGTCGTCCCGCTCCGGCAGCGGTCACCGGAGTGACCGTCGCGATCGGCGACGGCGTCGCCCGCACGATGCTCCGCGGCCAGGACGGGCTCTGGGCGACATCGGTCGAGATCGCCGAGTCCGGGCCCACGTCCCTGGACGTCGTCGTGACGCGGCCGGGGATGACCGACGCCGTGGTCACCACGAGCTGGACCGTGGCCCCGCGCCCCGGTGCGCTCACGGGCGGCAGCCCACTGACGCGCTACGTCGCACTGATCATCGCGGGCCTTGTCGTGTCGTGGCTGCTGGTGCTCGCCCTCGAGGGGGTCGTGCCCCGGCGTCGTCGTGACGACGCGGACAGCCTCGCCGACCCCGAGCCGGTGCACGAGGCCGTCGGGGTGTGACGCGACGACTGGCGGCCGCGGTCAGTCGGGGTCGCCGCGACGGAGCTTCTTGATGGTGCCGCGGCGCTTCTTGTCATCGACCCGGCGTCGTCGGGCCCGGGCGCTCGGCCGCGTCGCGACGCGAGGTCGTGGCGGGGGAGCGATGGCCTCGCCGAGCACGGCGACGAGCTTCTGCTCGGCCGAGAGCCGGTTCTGGTACTGGCTGCGCTGCTCGGACGCCGACACCGTGAGGACGCCGTCCACGAGACGGTCGGCGAGGTGCCCCAGGGCGCGCTCGCGGAGCATCGGCGAGAGCGCGCCGGTCCGGGCGACGTCGAGGCTGAGCTCGACCCGGCTGTCGGTCGTGTTGACTCCCTGACCGCCCGGCCCCGACGACCGGGAGAAACGCCACGAGAGCTCGGCCTCGCGAACGACGACCGAGCCGCGGATCCTCAGGTCGCCGGGCACGGCACCAGCATGCCCGAGCCGGCCGCCGTACCCGTACGACGTTGCGCGCCGGCCGGTCCGCGGCGGTGGCCCGCACCCCCGTCTGCCGCACCCGTCGACCGGCTGGCCCTGGCCGCCCACCGACGCCGATCCGTCGGTCCCCGCCGCGCCGGATACCGTGGGGCCGTGCTCCGGATGCTGACGACGCGCAAGTGGATCGGGCTGACGGTCGGCATGCTCGTGCTCATCGTGGCGTTCGCCGCCCTGTCGCTGTGGCAGTGGCAGCGGGCCCAGCGTGACCGCGTCGACCGCCCCGCCGTCGCGGCCTCCGACGTCTTCGTCGCCGGCGCCCCGCTGGCGGCGTCGGCGTACGGCACGAGGGTCTCCGTGACCGGCACGTACGACGCCGCCCACCAGGTGCTCGTCGCCCACGGCGCGACGTTCTACTGGGTCGTGACGCCGCTGCAGCCGGCGACGGGCGAGGCGGTCGCAGTCGCCCGGGCCACCGTGAGCAGCGCGCAGGACCCCGCCGTCTCCGACGTGACGGCGGGCGTCGTCACCGTGACGGGCGTGGCGCAGCCGTTCGAGGGCGACCCGGGCACGTCCGCGACGTTGCCGGCCGGCCAGACCGAACGCCTCACCGCGTCCGGGCTGGTGCTGCCGTATCCGGCGGTCGGCGGCTGGATCGCGCTGGAGTCCCAGTCGCCTGCCGCCGCCGTCTCGACCGCCGCCGTGCTGCCGCCGATCACCGGGGACTCCACCGGCGCGATCCGGCTGCAGAACGCCTCCTACGCGCTCCAGTGGATCCTGTTCGCGGGGTTCGTCGTGTTCTTCTGGGTGCGCATTCTCCGCGACGACCTGCGCGAGGTGCCGGACGCACCGACCCAGCCTGCGGCGTCCCCGGTGCGTGAGGTGTACTGACGTGCCCGTAGTTCCTGCTCGAGAGGTCGTCTGACGTGCCCGCTGCCCCCACCGCCGCCTCCGTGCGTGGTGCGCTCGTGCGCTACCGCGTGATGGCGTTCATCGTCGGCGTCACGCTGCTCGTGTTCTGTGTCGCGATCATCGCCAAGTACGCGTTCCAGACGGGCGACGACCAGCTCGTGGCCCAGCTGCACGGGTTCCTCTTCATGATCTACGCCCTGCTCGGCCTCGACCTCGGCTTCCGCATGCGGTGGTCGGTCGGGCGCCTGTTCTTCATGATCGTCAGCGGCATGATCCCGTTCCTGTCCTTCGTCGCCGAGCGCAAGGTCACGCGGTGGGTGCACGCCGAGACCGCCTCCGGTGCGGCAGCGGGCACGCCGGAGCCGTCGACGTCCTGACGGGAGTGCGGCTGTGCGTCCTGTCCGGGTGCGGGGCCAGCTGCCACACGGTGATGTCCGGCTGGTGATGTTGGTCCGCACCAGGGGCGAATCGGGCCGTTCGGCTTCCTGAACGACGCGTGACTGCCTACGCTTCGCCGGTCACCGGTGCCGTCGTGGACCCGGTCCTTCGCGGAGGAACCCATGTCCATTCAGCACTCGCCGCTGCCCTATGAGGTCACCGAGGCCGAGCTCGTAGAGAAGGCAAAGCTCCGGAAGCACTTCGGTCGCTTCGACATTCTGTTCTTCCTCATCTGCACGCTCGTCGGGGTCGACACGATCGGCACCGTGGCGGCCAGCGGCGCCTCGGCGTTCAGCTGGATGATGATCATGGCGGTCGTCTTCTTCATCCCCTCGGCGCTGCTGTTCGCCGAGCTCGGGACGGCGTTCCCGGAGGAGGGCGGCCCCTACGTCTGGACTCGGCTCGCGTTCGGACGTCTCGCCGGCGCCGTCAACAACTTCCTCTACTGGGTCACGAACCCGGTGTGGCTCGGCGGCACACTGGCGGTCAGCGCGGCGGCGGTCTTCGCGACGTTCTTCCTCGACAAGCCCGAGCTCGAGACCGTCCCCTTCTACATCTTCACCCTGATCTTCGTCTGGGTCGGTGTCCTTGCCGCGATCCTGTCGTTCCAGGTCGGCAAGTGGATCCCGTCGATCGGCGCCTACTCGCGGTTCCTCCTCCTCGGCTTCTTCAGCGTCTCGGTGATCGTGTACGCGGTCCAGAACGGCCTGCGCGGCTTCGGCGGAAGTGCCTTCTCCCCGCAGCTGAGCGGCCTCGTCCTGCTGGTGCCGGTGCTGATGTTCCAGTTCGTCGGCTTCGAATTGCCGAGCAGTGCCGGCGATGAGATGACCGACCCACAGAAGGACGTCCCGTTCGCGATCGCCGGCAGCGCGGTCGCGGCCGTCATCCTCTACGGCGTGCCGATCCTCGGCATCCTGCTCGTGCTCCCTACCGACCAGGTCACCAACCTCGGCGGCTTCATCGACGCCATGAAGTCGGTCTTCACCGTCTACGGCGGCAACGCAGCGAACGACGGGACCGTCACGCTCACCGGCGCAGGCACCGTCATCGGTGACCTCTGCGCACTCCTGTTCATCCTTTCGCTGCTCACGTCCGGCGTCGCCTGGATCATGGGATCCGACCGCGCCCTCGCCGTGTCCGCCTTCGACGGCGCCGGCCCCCGCTACCTCGGCGTCATCTCGGCCAGGTTCGGAACGCCGGTCCGGGTCAACGTCTTCAGCGGCATCCTCTCGACGCTCGTCCTCATCGGCGCGCACCAGATCACCGGTGGCAACGCCGAGAAGCTGTTCACCACGGTGCTCGGCCTGGCCATCTCCACCACGCTCGTGAGCTACCTCGGGATCTTCCCCGCGCTCGCCGTGCTGCGGCACAAGTTCCCTGGCGTGAAGCGCGGCTATCGGGCGCCCTGGGCGATGTTCCTGTCGATCTGGCTCACGCTCCTCATCCTGTTCGCGACCGTTCAGCTGTTCTTCCCCGGCCTGGGCTGGGACTGGTTCGGCGAGGACTACCGGCCCTCGGCGTGGGAGGCGGGCGAGCAGTGGACCTACTTCCTCGTGGAGCTCGTCCCGCTCGCGGTGTTCGTCCTGTCCGGCGTCGCGTTCTGGGCGATGGGCAGCAAGACCCGCAAGGACCTCGCCACGGACGAGGAGATCGCAGCGGCCGCGATCGTCTGACCCCGGCTCGCGCGTCGCACGGCGGTCGCCCCGGGGCGGTCGCCGTGCGGGTACGGTTCCGGGATGGCCTCGACGGAGCCGGCGATGGCGTCGTCGCACGCCGCGGCGGAGGTTCGTCGGGGCCTGGCCTGGGCCTTCCTAGGAGTGCTGCTCTTCTCGTTCTCGCTGCCGATGACGAAGGTCGCGCTGCAAGGGTTCGACCCGTTCCTCACCGCGACCGGGCGGGCGCTGATCGCAGGTACGTTGGCGTCGGCGTTCCTGCTCGCGCGACGTGTGCCGTTCCCCGCGCGCGAGCACCTCACGCCCTTGATCTACACGATGATCGGGGCCGTCTTCGGCTGGCCCGTCCTGCTGGCTCTCGCCCTGCAGCGCACGACGTCGGCGCACGCGGCGGTGATCGCCGCGTTCATGCCCCTCACGACCGCCCTGATCGCTGTGCTGCGCACCGGTGAACGCGTGTCACGACAGTTCTGGGTGGCCGCGTGCGCGGGCACCGCGGCGCTGGTGGCCTTCGCGCTGAGTCGCGGCGGAGCCGAGGGTGGCGACCTTGTCGCCGACCTCCTCATCGTCGGCGCAGTGCTGTTCTCCTCCTCGTGCTACGTGCTCGGCGCACAGGTGACGAAGGTGATGCCGGGCTGGCAGGTCATCTCGTGGGTCGTTGTGCTCGCCCTGCCCGTCACGCTGCCGGTCTCGGCGATCCTGTGGCATTCGACGAGCGGGTCCTATGACACGACCGCGATGCAGTGGGCGTGCCTGTTCGGCCTAGGGCTGTCGTCGGTCTACCTCGCCTTCTTCGCGTGGTATCGCGGTCTTGCGATGGCAGGCGTCGCCTACGGCGGCCAGGTGCAGCAGGTGCAGGCACTGCTCACGCTGCTCTGGTCGGCGTTGCTGCTGGGTGAGGCCGTGACCCCGGGCACCATCGCCGCGGCGTGCGTCGTGATCGGCTGTGTCATCTGGGCGCAACGCGGTCGCGTCGCGAGCATCGTCGCCCCGGAGGAGTAGCGGCCGTTCTCGTGACCGGAGTTGCGGGCGGCGCCGGACCGGCAAGGATGACAAGGTGACCGATGCGACCCTGAGCGACCTGTCCTTCACCGACAACCACGGCAACCCGGTCGGCCTCGCCGACTACGCCGGCAAGCCCGTGCTCATCGTGAACACCGCCAGCAAGTGCGGGTTCACCCCGCAGTACGACGGCTTGCAGAAGCTCCACGCGGATCTCGGGCCGCAGGGCCTGATCGTCCTGGGGTTCCCCTGCGACCAGTTCGCCCACCAGGAGCCGGGCGACGACGCCCAGATCGAGGAGTTCTGCTCGGTCAACTACGGCGTCACCTTCCCGCTGTCGGCCAAGGTCGACGTCAACGGCAAGAACACCCACCCGGTGTTCGCGTTCCTCAAGGAGCGGGCAGGTGGAGCCTTCGGGGCGGCGATCAAGTGGAACTTCACCAAGTTCCTGGTCGCACCCGACGGCACCACGGTGACGCGCTACGGCTCCACCACCAAGCCAGAGGACATCGCGTCCGACATCAGAGAACTGCTTCCCGCAGACGGCCGCTAGCCGCGCTCGACGGGCTGGACCTACCACTCCGACGCGAGAGACAGCCCCGCCCGTGTGAGCGCGTCTCGTCTGCGTTGGTCGTGCTCGCGGCACACGACCACGATCTGCATGACCACACGGTCCGCCAATCGCTCCCGGGTCGCGACGAGCAGGTCGACACCCAAGGTTCCCCATCGGCCGGGGTCGGCGACCTGCAAGTCACCGATCAGACCAGCGGCCCACCCGGAGCGTAACCAGGGGTGAGGGCACCACCGGCTCACCCCGGAGACCACGACGTCGCGAGCCAAGGCGGCACGGCACACGGCCATCGCGATCGTCGCACCCCGCGTGCCCCGCCTTGATGAGGACGTGTCTGACTGCGTAGCGCGAATGCCGGATGCGGCGCGCCTCGGGAACCGAGCCCGCGGGGCGAGCCGGTTGCGGTGCGGCGCGCTGGGCCGTGCTGGTCAGTGCTGGGTTTGTCGGTCGGGTGGGGTGAGCTCCCAGTACCCGGTCGTTCCTGGGCTGGTGTCGGCCGGTGGGGTGATGACCCATGCGTCGTCGTGGACGACGTGGTGGTGGCGGAGGCAGAGCGGGACCGGGTCGGCCAGGGAGGTGTCGCGGCCGTGTTCTCGTTCGCGGAGGTGGTGGGCGTGGGTCCGGTCGACCTGGACCCGGCATCCCGGGGAAGGCGTGG